>CANRDN010000008.1 GCA_947629375.1 uncultured Bacilli bacterium
AGGTTTAAGATGAAAACATTAGAAGAAATAAGAAAGACTAGAAATTTATTTATAACAGCAGAAACTGAAAATGACGGAATGGGTGGTTACTATTACGATTCTATTAGTGAAAAAAGATTAAACTTCATATTTAGTTATCAATTGGGTTGGGAACATCTATCAGTAAGTATGCCAAGTAAGACACCGAGTTGGGACCAAATGTGCAGAATGAAAGATATATTCTGGAACAAAGATGAAGCTTGCGTAGAGTACCACCCTAAAGAAGAAGACTATGTAAATATGCATCAACACTGTTTGCATATTTGGAGACCTACAGAAGAATATCTACCAACACCACCACACATTTTAGTAGGATTTAAAGACAAAGAAGAGCAAGAAGCCTTTTTAAAGATGGCTGATGAGTTTGGAGTTAAAGTTAATAATTGGAAATATAATAAACAAAATGCAGGTGATAAATAATGGATTTATGGATAAGAAGTCAAGATAAAGAAGCTTTAGCAAAAATTTCAAATGTTCAATATAGTTTTATAAATAATACACACTATATTGGAACTTATTATGACAATTTAGAAATATTAGGTACATATAAAACAAAAGAAAGAGCATTAGAAGTATTGGACGAAATACAAAATGCTATTTTAGGAATTATAACTTTAGAAGAAATTGAAAAACAAGAAGTAAAAAATTATACAGGAATTGCTACTATATCACAAAAATCTGAAAATATTGTTTACGAAATGCCAAAGGATTAATAATGAGTAGAACATACAATTCAAAGCAAAGAAGTTTTAGAAATCTAAAAAGTAAATTATATAAATCTAGTTTTCATTTATATTTTGATGACATATTTCATACAAGAAAGAAAGATAGAACTAAAAATAGAGTTTTGCGTAAAAGAATAAAAAGGGAAATCACTAAAGAAGAAAGGAATAATAGGAATGAATGATAAAGACATAACATTAGAAGATTTAGGAGTGATTAAATGAATAAAATTGACAATATAAGAAATATGAGTGATAAAGAATTATATTCTTTTATAAATCAAGTTTCTAATAATAATGGTAGAGTGTGTTGCAAGTGTGGAAAAATTGTATACAAAAATGAGAGAGTAACAATAAGTAAAACTGTTGATACAGCAGCTAAAAAGATATGTTGTTTATGTAGAGACTGTTATAGTGATTTGTTAGATTATTTAGGAGTATGTGATGTGTAAATGAAAAAAGAAGAAGTATGGAGTAAAACAAGGCATTTTAAAATAGAAACTGATACTGAAAAATTAGATTTAATAGATACTGATGTTTATTTAGATTTACTTAATAAATATAATAATTTGCAACACAAATTAAAAGAAAAAAATAAGATTATTGATAAAATAAAAGATTTTTTAAAAGAATATCATAAATACGAAAATAGATTTAAATGGTGTGAGCAAGATTATATAGATACAATATTAGAAATTGAAAAAATGTTAAAAGAGGGAGAATAAAATGAAAATAGAAAAAGAAGTTTATATTGGAAATGTATATTATACTGAATGTCTTGATAAAAAATATCATTTAAATTTTAACTGTATAGTTTACAATTGTTTAAATGAAAAAGAAAAGGAAACATTTAATAAATTACAAGAAAAAACAAAAATAAAACTAACTTTAGAAGCAGAAGATCCAATACTTGTACTTGATGATGCCGAAAGAAAATATTTAAGTGATGTTATTAGACCTTTTAAAGATAAAGTTGCTTTTATTAAAAAATTGTGTTGTTGGGGTAATTTTGATTATGAATACATAAGAATTTATTTTAGAGGAGACGATAGTATGCTTTTTCCAGCCTTTAAAAAAAACACTATGTACAAAAGAATGAAATTAAATAAAGGATACACTCTTAAGGAATTGGGATTATGAAAAAAATTAATATAGTTTTTAATTATATATGTAAAATTTTAATACCAGCATTTGGTTTAATGTGTTTATTGTTTGCAGGTAATACAATAACATTTATTCTTGGATTAGCAATTACAATATTATCATTTTATTTGTATTGTAAGGAGGCAAAATAAATATGTTAAAGATAAAAGATAATGTTGATTTAAAAGAATTAGAAAAGTTTGGATTTAAACTAAATTCAGATAAATCGTATTTATTAACAATTGAGAAAGATAATATAAATACAATAATTGCTATTGAAGAAGAAAGAACACTTTATGTTCAAAGTAATAGATATCATATTGAAGAATTAGATATTTTATATGATTTAATAAAGGCTGGTTTAGTTGAGAAAGTGAGTGATTAAATGCCAAGATTTTATGTAAAAAACAAACAAAATAAATGGAATATTTTTAGCACTATTATAGATAATTTTTTATATGATGAATTTATGGAATTTGATGATTTAGTCAACAAAGTGTGCAAAGAAATAGTAGAAGACAAAAAGAAAGAACTGAAAACATTACTTACTAATGCTCCTGTTGTAAATGTAATGAGTTATGAAAAAGCTATAGAAAGGAAAAGATAATATGGAAAAACAAATGATTTTTAAAACACTCTCCGAATATAAGAAAATATTAGAAGATAAAGGATATGATGTAATCTATATTGGATTATATGGTAGTCAAAATTATAATTTAGATGATGAAGAAAGTGATATAGATGTTAAAGCAATTGTACTCCCTAGTTTAAGTGATGTTATATTTAGACGAGTAACAAGTATAACTATTGAATGTAAAAATGGAAACATTGATGTAAAAGATTTATTGACTTTCTATGATGTTATTAAAAAAGGTAACTTCAGTTATATTGAAAGTATAGATACTGAATACTACATAGGTGATAAATATATAAAAGAACTGTTTAAATCATTTAGACCAAATGTAAAAAGCATATTAGATGCTATGTATGAGAAAAGAAAAGCACTCACACACGAATATCCTAGTAAACATAAAGAGTTTGAAAAATGGGGATATGACCCTAAACAGCATCATCACATTTTGAGATTGTATGATTTAATAAATCACAACCTACTATATAATGAAGAAAAAAGTTATTTAACTTACGATGATTTAGATATTAGAAGAAGAGAGTTAATGGACTTTAAAAGAAACAAAAACAATATATCATTAAGCATAGTTGAAGAAGATAGTGACTTAATAATTGAAAGAGCAAGAAATCTGATTGACTATAACTATTCATACACTTATAAAGACATCGATAAAGAAATAAATGACTATATCGAAAAAAATCTAAAAAAAGAACTTATAAAAAGTGACATAATGTCTGCAAGAGAAGTACGAACATTTGATAATGGTATACCAAAGAAAGATTTAGAAAAATTCCCAATATTAGAACAATACAAGGGTCAAGATATTTCATATATAGTTTATGAAAGTATCGAAATATTATAGTTGGGGGGTAAGCAAGTGATAACAATTAAAACAGTCGGTGAAAATAAGGCTGAAATAAATATAAAAAAGGGTACACCACATACAACTATAATTTTGGGGATTGAAATGTTAGTAGAAGCTTTAATAGAAATGGATGAAAATTCTAATATAACAATAGATTTACTTTTAGAAGATATAAAAAGAATTTACGAAAGAGATAATAAGGGCAATGTAGCAGGATAGAGAATAAGGAGGATATATGGATTTAAAAACGGCAAATAAGGAACTTGAACAATTAGACAACGAATACGAATATTGGTTATCTCAAAAGGAAATTGCTAAAAATATGGTAATTCCAAAGTCTGCTGATATTCAATTTGAACGAGTAGACGGAGGAAAAAGAGAAGATAGGTTACTAAGGTACATAGAATTACTTGATGACAAAAAAATTGATGAGACTTTAGATTATATTTTCAAGAGAAAACAGAATTTAATGAATTGGATTGATAATGAATTAAAGATTCTTAAAAAATATAAACAAACTGAACAGCTTATTGTCTTTTATAAAGAACAAGATCCAAGAAATCTATCCTGGTATAGTATTAGCAAATTAGTTAATTACTCTAAGGATTATTGCCGAAAAATCTATGCTAGGTACAAAAAAAGCAGGAATGTTTAAAAAAAGACCACTTATGACCACTTTAAATGTGATATATTGATATTGTGAGAAATTAAAAAAACTCACGATATTAGATGTCATCAAAAACCCCTGTATTTTTTAAATACTGAAGAGTCAGCAGAAATGTTGGCTTTTTTCGTTGGAGAAAAGAATATGAAAGAACCACTCATAACAATGTTAGAAATCTATAAGCCTTTGGAACAAGGCAGGGATTGGATGAACTATAAGATAGTTAATCCAGCAGATTTGACTTTTCATCATATTAAAGAGAAAAGGAATGGTGGCGCAAGAGTTTTAAACAATGGTGCAATCTTAATCAGAAGAAGCCACGATTATTTAAATTATCTGGATTATTGTTATCACAGGTATTATAAAGACTTAAACGAGTTGTTTCATATCTTAAATATGACAATGGCACCTCCAACAGAAGATTATTATGAAGAAGTAGATTACATATTGAGGAAGATAAAATGAAGAAAAAGAATAAAAAGGAATCATACGATAAATTTATTTTTTTTGATTCAAAGTATTGTTTTAACAAAAAATGCAATGGTTGCAAAAGAAGCAGGGAGTGTGAAGCGTATGAAGATAGGATTGAACGAAATAGCGCTAGTAACAATATTGTTAATATTGACAGTAACGCTGATAAAAAGTAAGAATAAGTAAATTAAAAAATTTTATAGCAGGTAAATACATATGAACATAATAGAAAAGAGTATAAATGAAGTTAAACCTTATAAAAACAATCCAAGAAAAAATGATGAGGCAGTAGAGTATGTAGCAAATTCAATTAAAGAATTTGGATTCAAAGTACCGATAATTATTGACAAAAACAATATTATAGTTGCAGGACACACAAGATATAAAGCATCTAAAAGGTTAGGGTTGCAAAAAGTACCTTGTATTATAGCTGATGACCTAAATGATGAGCAAATAAAGGCCTTTAGGCTTGCAGATAATAAAGTTAGTGAGAAATCGGAATGGGATGATTCACTGTTAGATGAAGAACTAAGTAATATATTTGATATAGATATGAAACTATTTGATTTTGACATATTTAATGGTGAACAGGAAGAAGTAGCAGAGTATAAATCAAATGAAAGAGAAAGAACTAATAATGCTTATAATTTAGAATTATATGATGATACACGAGTAGATGGATTCTACCAAATGCCAATAATCAAAAATGATAACTTTATACCTGATAGATTAATAGGATTTAATTATATGTTAAATAGTAAAAGCACAAAAGCAGGTATTCATTGTTTTGTTGATGATTATCAATTTGAAAGATTATGGAATGATCCCTATAAGTATATAGATGATATATCACATTATGAATGTATATTAAGTCCTGATTTTAGTTTATATATGGATATGCCTATGTCTATGAAAATATGGAATGTATATAGAAGTAGAATGATAGGACAATTCTTACAAGATAATGGAATAAAGGTAATTCCTACATTAAGTTGGGCCGAGAAAGAAACATTTGAATTTTGTTTTGACGGAATACCAAAAGGAAGTATCGTGGCTATTTCTACTATAGGAGTTAAGCAGAGTAAAGATGCTTTAAAAATATGGAAAAATGGAGTAGATGAGTTGATTAAAAGAATAGAACCATCTACTATTCTTGTCTATGGTGGCAAAATAGATTATGACTATGGAAACATAGATGTAAGATATTACGATAATGAAGTCACTGAAAGAATGAAAAACTTGAAAAATCAGGAAGAAGTGATATAATATGGGTGGAAGAGGAGCAAGTAGTAGTTTAAAAACAATTATAAAGAAACCTAAAGAATATAAAACTATGGGGAATTTAGATATTAATATGATTGGTAAATACAAAGATATAATATCAACAAATGAAATAGTATTAACGAATGAACGCTCAGTCCATATTTATAAAGACCATCCAAAAGATTATGATAAAATAATAAGAGGTATAAAACCAACATTAAATAATCCAAATTTTGTATTAGTAGATTCTAAAAAGGAGGACACTTTATTATTTATACGAAAATTAAAAGAAGATAATCAAAATGTTGTTGTAAAACTTAATACAACTAATGATGAAAAACATCCAAAAAATTCTATTATGACAAGTTGGATAATAAATGATAAAAATTTAAAAAGACTATTAAAGAAAAACAAAGCATTGTATGAAAAATAAAAAAGCTCGAGGTAGAGATTTAGTGATTCTATACACCTATAAGGTCAAAAGAGATGAGGGAACTGTCACACCCTCCGAGCTTAACTAATTATATCAAGACACGATTAAGTGTCTTTTTTTATGCAACAAAAAAGGAGGAATTAAATATGGGAGGAAGAGGGGCAAACAGCTCAATAAGGAAAAAAGGGAATTTAGGTGATGGTTTAACAACTGATGTACCATTTTATCAAGTAGGAACTAATCGTTTTTTTGCTGGTGATGTTTTTACTTCTAATTTCAACGAGGGTGGAGATGAAAGAGATTGGAATAAATATTATGTCACAGGTGTATCAAAAAATGGAATAGAAGTAAAATTACAAGACACCGGTTCTATGAGTAGAAGAAATCAAATCGGAACTTTTATGAATATGGATTCATCCTCACGCGCTTTACAAAAAGCAACAATAACTGAACAAAGTAGCGTTTCAAGACAGGCATATGCTCGAGCAAGAAATGATGAAAGAAGAAAATTAATTAAAATATTAAACGAAAATAATATTAAATATAGAGGAACTGATTTGGATTATTTAAGAAGTGTAGTAAGTCAAAATCAAAAAGCTGGTTTAATTAAGTAGGAGTTGATTAGATGGCTAATGAAAAAAATTTGCAACCTATTAAAACCCTAACCAAAGAAGAAGCAAAGAAAAGGGGGTCTAATGGTGGTAAAGCTAGTGTTGAATCAAGAAGAAAAAGAAAAGCTATGAGAGAGCAACTGGAATCTTTATTAAATATGCCAGTTAAGAATACAAAATTAAAAGCTCAAATATCTAGTCAATTAGGAATAAAAAGTGGAGATATTGATAATCAAATGGCAATAACAGTTGCTTTATATCAAAAAGCATTACGAGGTGACACCAAGGCTTATGAATTAATAAGAGATACAATCGGTGAAAAACCAATAGAGCAAGTACAAAATATTAATCCACCTATAATTAACATCGAAAGACCAAAAGATGATTAATCCGTATGATTTAATAGCTAAGCATTTCTATGATTTATTAGATGATGCTTTAGACTGCAAACACACACATTATTGGTTAAAAGGTGGCCGTGGAAGTACAAAGTCAAGCTTTATTGGTATAGTAATTCCATTAATGATGATGATAGATGCTCAAAATGGAATCCATTCTAATGCAGTAGCTATGAGAAAAGTTGGTGACACATTAGCTGACAGTGTTTATGCTCAGTTAATTTGGGGAATAGAGATGTTGGATGTATCAGACTTTTGGGATATAAAAGTAAGCCCATTAAAATTAACATACAAGCCAACAGGACAAACAATATTATTTCGTTCTTGCAATAATAAGGATGATTATAAAAAACTAAAATCAACTAAATTTAAAAAAGGATTTTGCAAGTATTTATGGTTTGAGGAACTTGATGAGTTCTTTGGAATGGAAGAAATAAGAAGTATAATTCAATCATTATTTCGTGGTGGTAAAGATTATGAGGCTTTTTATTCATACAACCCACCAAAAATGTTGCAATCCTGGGTAAATGCTGAAGTTATAAATGATAGGCCAGATAGATTAGTTCATTCTAGTACTTATCTGGATGTTCCTGCTGAATGGTTAGGTGAAGAGTTCATTCAAGAAGCAGAACATTTAAAAAAGACTAATGAATTAGCATATAGAAATGAATATTTAGGTGAAGCAACTGGAACTGGTGGAAAGATATTTAATAATATTACTCTTAGAGAGATAACAGATGAAGAAATAAGCCATTTTGATAATATATTGGATGGTAACGATTTTGGTTATGCAGTAGATCCTGACTGCTATTTGCAAATGAACTATGAAAAGACACATAAGCGTCTTTTTATTTTTAGTGAAATATACAAGGTAGGCATTAGCAATAAAAAGTTATCTATTGAGATTAAGAAAACAAAAATAAGTAAAAGTTTTATAACCTGTGATAGTGCAGAGCCAAAAAGTATAGCAGAATTACAAAGTTATGGATTAAGAGTTAAAGGTGCAAAAAAAGGACCAGATAGTGTCGAATATGGGATTAAGTTTTTACAAGAGTTAGAAGAAATAGTTATAGACCCTAAAAGATGTCCTAACACAGCAAGGGAATTTGATTTATACGAATATGAAAAAGATAAGTTTGGTAATTTTAAAAGTTCATATCCTGATTTCAATAATCACTCAATAGATAGTGCAAGATATGGATTAGAAGATTACACAATAAGAAGAAATTGGGAAATTAGCAATAGGAGAGTTATATAATGAAAAGTTTTATATTAATAACCGACAACAGTGAGAAATATATAAAAGATGTTTTATACAGTCTATTACCATTAAAAGAAGACGAGGAACTAATTATATTTGATAATTTGTCAAATGATAATACGGTTCCTTTTATTGTGGAAAAAATGGGTATTTTATGGATTGATAACAGACATAAATTTTATATAAACACGAAAAAAGAAGAATACGAAACCATAAAGAATAAAGCCTTATCAATTGCAAAAGGAAAACCAATAATAATAATAACTCAAAAAGAAAAGTTTGATGTGGAGGAGGTACTAAAATGTTACGAATAAGTGATTTGGATACAATAACTGACCAAGAAAATATAAGTGAAACAATTCCTAAATTAGTTAAACTTATAAATCCAATACTTGAAAAAAGAAAAAAGTTACACAAGAAGTATTCAAGAGGAGCAAAAGATAGTGTTGTAATGTTCTCTGATAACAAGGAAAATACAATAGTACCTTTTGAAAAATTTCTAACAGATATTTCAGCAGGATATTTAAGTGCCAAGCCAGTATATTCTGTTACTGAAGTTATGGAAGATGAAAAGAGAGAGTTACTTAAAGAATTGTTTGATAAAGAAATAAAAGATAAAAACTATAAAACAGCAATGGAAATGATTATTGATTATATAGTTGGATATAATGATGATGAAACAGAGCATCACGATTTCATTCACGATATATTAGAAATGACAAGTGGATATGAGATTCTATATGAAAACGAGTTTAATGAGATAGTGTATTCTCGATATAGTCCGTTGAACACAGTTGCAATATGGGATTATTCAATACCAGCTAATTTAATAGCATTAGTTCGTGTTTGGCAAGAAGAAAACATAGATAAAAAAACAACGATTAAGTGTGAAATAACTGACAAACTCGGAACAAAAACTTATTCTATGACAGATCACTATAAGGAAGTAGAGGAAACTGACAATTCTAATCACGATTGGGGAGATGTTCCAGCAATTGCAGTTGAAACAGATTGTGCTATATTTGAGCCTTGTGAGGACGTTGTATCTTGTTTTGAACAATTGATTCAAAATATTAGAAACACTTATCAATACAATGATACAGATTGCAAAATGAAAGTAAGTGGATATGTTCCAGAAAATCCATTAACTATTGAAAGAAGTTTTTACGACGAAGAAACAGAAACTCAAAAAACAGAAATAATAGAAAACGAAGCTCGAAAAAAAGAAGACGAAGCAATATTAAAGGCTAGAACAATATATGTTCAAGAAAACGGTGATGTTGATTGGTTAACGAAACCGATGGAAACCGCTGGTGCAATTGATTTGTTGAAAGTGTACACTAATTTGATGTTCCAACTAGCAGGAATCCCTAACACAAACGATTTAGCATTTAATAGTGCAGATTTAAATGCCAGTGCAATTGATAGAAAGTTCTACATTATGAATATGATGACAGCAAATGTAATTAGTGAAGTTAAAAAGGCATATCAAAGACGATGGGAACTAATATTTGGACGCATTAATCTTAAAAGAAATACACAGTATGACTTTAGAGATATAGATATTGAGTTACCAAAGAATTTACCAGCAAATGATGATGAAAAGATTGATTCAATGCTTAAATTGCAGAATATCTTATCTAATCAAACAGTTATAGAGAAACTTGGATATAACTATTTAGACGAGAAGAACAAAAAAGACACAGAAGCTGAAGAAAATATGCTAAATAATATAGAAAGAATGCAGATGCTAGAATCAGGTGGAGCAGATATTGGTGATACAACTATACAAGAACAAACAGGACAAGATGAAATTGCAACCAACAAAAGTGCAGATGAAATAATTCAAGAGGCAGAATCCAACAGAGAAAAAGACAAGGAAGATAAAGAAGAAGATAAAGAAAAGTAGGTGATGTGAGTGTCAAATGAAGAAATCTTGCAACAAAGATGGGATAAAACCGAAAAGACATTGAAACAATACCTAAAAAAATTTAATGCTTTAGGAAATGAAACAATTGATAAGATAATAGAAGCATTTGATAGTATCGATATAACATTTTCCGACCTCAATAAAAAAATTTCTAAAGCTGAAAAAAGACGACTAGATAGAAACATATTAGAATGGAAAGACAAAGGACTTTTAACTGGATATTTTGAGTATCTAATACTTTCAAAAAGCACTTATACATATAGTGACTTGATTGAAATAATTATTTACTCAATATTTATGGAACAAGAACAAAAACAGAATCTTTTAGCTAAAAAAGTATTTACTATAGTTGCTGAAGATATTTATAGTCAAGCTAAAAAAGAAATACCCATAAAGAACAAAAAAGAGTTTTCTTTAACTTGGGAATATATTTGGAGTTTACTTTGGGTTCCAACATATAACAAAAAATGGGATGAATATTTAAAGTTATTAACCTTAACTGGTGAGCAAGAAGTATTTAAGCAACTTTTAGTAAATATTCAAAATGATAGACCTTTGCTTGAAAAAGATTTAAAACCCATCATAGACAAGCAGACAAATAGAATTATATCTATAAGCAATGATAAATATAGTGGTGTATTAACTGCCACTTCTCGTCAACTAGGAAATAAGGTATATACTGATCCATTTGTATATACTGATTCATTTAAAAGTCAAAAAGATTTAAAAGATTTAAAAGTAAGATTTATAGCTGAAATGGATAAAAGAACAACCAGGATGTGTGAAAGTATGAATAATATGCTTTTCTATGTAAATGATTGGAATAAATTTTATAGATACAGTGATGTTGATAAGAAAAATGTCCTTTATACAGTAAAAGGATTAGAGCAAGGAATCAATTTGCCTCCTATCAACAATCATTTTCACTGGTGTAGAAGTACAATAACATATTTAATAGATATGCCTGATGTCGAGTTATTAGCTGAATATAATCAGATGAAAAAGATAATTCCTAGTGAAGTACCTGGTACACTTGAAGAATATTCAAAATTAAGATATAATAATGGCAATTATTTTGAGGAATTAAAAGAAAAAGAAGAAGTAGGTATACATTATAATAAAAACATTGAAAGTGGTGAAAAAAAGAAAAAATTAACATTTAAAGAATATTACAATAAAGTTATGAATACTAGAGAATATTTAAGAAATGTTAAAGCCAAAGATATCGGTGTTATAAGTGAAATAAGTTTACATACGATTGATAGAATGATAGATAGAAACATTACAAAGGAAGAAATAAAAGAAATATTGGAAAATCCGACAAATCATTGGTATACTACTATAAATAATAGTGAAGTATTCTTTAAAGATAAAAAAATGGTTGCTGTAAATAAAGAGAATTTAAATATTACAACGACATACAGAGGGAGAGGTAAGAAAAATGTTTAATCCAGTAAAAATACTTTCAAAAGAAGATATAGAAATGCTAAAAAATAAAGGAATTACAGTTTTAGATAAAGACTTAAATTCTAAAGAAGAAATGGAATTATACAAAGAAATAACTACGAAATTAGATATTGATGAATCAGAAAGAATAATGGATAAACTTTCAGATAATTAAAATAGAGCACTTTGAGTGCTTTTTTGATGGAGGAACAATGGATAATTTACAAGAATTTCAAGAAGATACAGGATATAAAATAATTAGTTTTGAATATTATGACTATGATATTCCAAATTTTAGGGTGGAATTATATAAAAATAATGTTTATATAACTATTAAAAGAAATATAAATCCACATATAAGTAATAATGTTGAAGAAATATTAAAAATAATAAAAGAAATAATAAAATAACACTATCTTTTATAGGTAGTGTACCAGCAGTGAATTTATTATAGTTGACTTTGCCCGGAATGGGGTTGTGCCTAACATACATCAACTATTTAGGTGATAAAATGGCTACTGGTACAGTGCTTATAAGAATAGCACTAAAGCTCATTTACCAAGTGTAAAAGGGCAAAAATATCGTTAATACTGGTTATTGACGATTTTATTATTTTACTCGATAGAAATATCGGGTTTTTTTGTGTGGATTAATTAGCCTAACTAATTATGTATGGATATTTTCTATCCGTGAAAGAAAGGAAGGGTTATCAATGAAAGATAACAAGTTTATGCCATTAAATCTTCAACTATTTGCTGAAGAGGAGAGTGGAAGTGTGGAGACTACTGCCGAAAAAGTAGATAACAACGAAGAAAAGAATACAAAAGAAGTTCCTGTTGAAAAGAAAGAAAAAACTTTTACTAGGGATGAAGTCAATAAGATGATTAATGCCGAAAGAGAAAAAGTAAAAGCAGAAGTTCTTAAAGAAGCAGAAACACAAAAAACTGAGGCTGAAAAGTTGGCCAAATTGGATGCTGAAGAAAAATTAAAATATCAGCTCGACAAAGCAACTCAAGAAGTTGAAAGTTACAAGAGTCAGGTTAATTTCTTGACTTTAAAAGGTGAAGCTACCTCTTATGCATCTGAAAAAGGATTACCAATTGGGTATATCGAAGATATAGATTTTGCAAAAGAAACAGCTGAAAGTATAAAAACAAAGATTGATAAATTGAGTGATTTGAGAAGTAAAGATTTATCTAACTACTTAAACGACAGACTTAAACAATCTGCCCCAAAAGAAGTGAATAGTAAAAAGGATACAGAAGATCCATACCTTCAAGGATTTAAAAATTATCAATCTAAAAGGAAATAGGAGGAAAAGAAAATGGCTATTAATTTAGCAAAAAAATTTAGTCCTGTTGTTGATGAAACATTTACAACAGAGAGCAAAAGTTCACTAGTAACAAATAGTGATTATGATTTTGTTGGTGCAAAATCAATCTCAATCTATTCAGTAGGTACTGCTGATATGAATGATTACGGAAGAAACACTGAAGGTACAAATCGTTATGGAGAAGCAAAAGATTTATCTACAGAACTTCAAGAAGTTTCAATGGAAAAGGATAGATCATTTACATTTGTAATTGATAAAGCTGATGAAGATGAAACTTTAGGAGCATTAAACGCTGGTGAGGCTTTAGCAAGACAAATTAATGAAAAAGTAATTCCTGAAACTGATAAATATGTGTATGACAAAATGTGCACTAGTGCAGGTACAACAGCTGAAGAAGCAATTGATAAAACAAATGCTTACGATGCGTTAGCAACTGCAAATGCTATACAAGATGAAGCATCAGTTCCAGAGGAAGGAAGAGTTTGCGTTGGAAATCCAATGTACATTAAAAATCTAAAAGCAGATGAAAGAGCTGTATTAGATACTGAAGTTGGACAAGAAATGCGTATTAAAGGTGTAATCGGAGAAATGGATGGAGTAAACATCCAAAAAGTTCCTTCTAGATTATTACCTGAAAATGTTAACTTTATTCTAGCTCATCCAGTAGCAACAACATTTGCTGTTAAATTAGCAGAATATAAGATTCATACTGATGCACCAGGTGTAAGTGGTTCATTAGTTGAAGGTCGTGTATATTACACAGCATTTGTAAGAAACAATAAAAAATCTGCTATTTATGTTTCTAAAAAAGCAAGTGAATAAATAGAAAGGAAAAGAAAAAATGAAAAAATTTCAAGATAAAGTAACAAAAGTAATTTACATTGCAAACACGGAAGCTATTGCAGAAGTATTTGCAAAGGACAGTCGTTACGTTGAATATAAAGCAAAAGAATCTAAGAAACCAGCAAAAGCTAAAGAAGATAAGAAAGCAACGAAAGCAAAAGCTCAAGATGAATTAAAAACAGATTCAGATGCTAGTAATTCTGATGAAGAATAAAAGATAAAAAAGTGGAGGTGCAATATGAACGAAAATATAGAACGAATAAAAAAAGATTTAGCTGATAACTATCACGATGCAAACGATGAAGTTTTGACAGATATATTTAATCATTTTCTAAGTATTGCTTCCGATGTCTCAAACAGAGACAAAAATGATAAACAATTAATTCCATATGTTCATCAAGCAGTAATTGCTACATATTTACGCAGAGGTGACGAAGGAAAAGAATCAAGCAGTGAGGGTGGTATGAGTTCGGGTTATGTTGATATTGAAGAAAAATTAAGAAAAGATGTTCTAAGCATTAGGAGAGGTAATTTCTAATGAAGTTAGTTAATCTTAAATGTGTATATTTCTATTCTCCAGTCGAAAGTAAAACTGATGGAGAAATTCAAAAAAGATGGAAATATAAAGATAAAAAAAGATTAAATAAACAAGATGATATTAATGAATTAGATCGTAACTCAGCAGGTACGATTGATTATGATAGAACTAAATTATTAATAGACTATGATATCAATTTAAACAAAGGTGATGGTGTATCCCTAAAAGAAATAGAAATCGATTCTGAAGGATACACTATCGAACCGCCCCAATATATTGTCATTGCAAAACCAAAAATTGGCAAAAAAACAACATATACTTGTGAAATATATCACGGAGAATAATTATCAAAATAGATGTTAAAGTAAAGTCTAAAAAAGACTTTATAAAAAATATTGAAAAAGGACTGCCTAAAGCTATGGAAGTACTGATGCAAAAGGCCCAGGAAATAGCTTTGAATAATAAAAGAGGAACTCGAAATAAGGATTTAATTCCTTATGAAATTAGTAGTTCCAATTCTGAAGTAACTGGAAGATTGTATACAAACTTCGATTATGCGCTTTTCTTAGAATATGGAACGGGTAAAAAAGCGGAGATGCCACATATTGGAACATCGGAAACATTTATAAAAAGTAACTTCTCTTACTGGTTCTTGCCAGTAAGTATGGTGGAACGAAAACTTAATAATCCAGTAATATCGATTAAAGGTGAGCAGTTTTATATTATGTTTTCTACACAGCCTTATCCATTTATGAGGCCAACACTATTTGAACTTGAAAATAAAGCAAAAGGTATGTTCATAGAAGCTTTAAGAAAAGAAATAAGGAAGTGATAGAATGAGCGAATTTACAGTTGAAGATTTTTTAAGATACACTGTTAGACTGATTGAAAAGAATAGTAATGTTGAACTTTCAAATCCAGATGCTACGGCAGAATTTCCACTAACAGTTGTTAGCAATGCAATGCAAAGCATTTTAAAAACTGAAAACAATTTTCCTATACGAAAAAGGTTTTCTATCACTGTGGAGCATTGGGCCAATTCAAAATATGAAGCAATGAAAATGTTTCAGAAAACAAATGTCATATTAAGAAACAGTAATATGGCACAAGTTGGGACACCGGTAGATATGTATGATGAAATTACAAAAAAGCATCGTTATGGTGGACGATATGAAGTCATTTGGAATGGATTAATTAATTGTTTAGAAAGAATTATATAATTTAAATTTTTAAAAGGAAGGAAGGTAAAATTATATGGAAAATGGAGTAACACCAAAAGTAAGTACTTTGAGTACATTATGGGTTGCTGAAACAAAGGAAGGTGCAAGAACACAGGTTGCTTATGTTCAAGAGATTCCACCTTTAAAAAGTGCAAAAGAAGCAATAACTTACAATGCTCTTGATTTAGAAGAAGAGCAACAAGCAAAAGGTAATAGAAAAGCAGAAACTCTGACAATTCCTTTACTATTTACTCATAAACAGCATAAGGAATTGACGGAAAAGTCAGAAAGTAATAAAGAATATTACTGGTTTATTAAGTTACCAGATGAAACAGCAATAGAAGAAGGAAAGCCACTTGTTTTTTACTTTACGGGTGCTTGTGACCTAGGATTAGATACTATTTCTATTGATGATTTATTAAAAGAAAACCTTACTATTTATAGAAGTAGTAAAGTTTCAGAAAGTGAAGGATTCCCTGCTACTGAGTAGGGTTTCCTTATTTTTTTATAGGAGGAAGAAATGATAGTTTTACAAAATATGGGACAAGAATTTTGTTTAGTTCCTAGAACAAAAAAGGTAATTGCTCTAACAGAAAAATTAGATGCAAAAAATCTTAATGATTTAATTTTTAAAAGTGCAAACGAAGTAAATGTAAAAGTTTTAGCAGAAATCATACTTGAATTTGCTGAAGGAACAGATGGCAATAAAATGTTTTCAAGTGTTAATGATGTATACGATTTTATGGATAGTTGGATAAAAGAAAATCAAAAATCTTATAAAGATCTTTTTATGGAAGTTGCCAAGGTTGTAAATGAAATGGGTTTTTTCAAAGAGAAGATGACGGAAGAGCAAATGGAGAAACAGATGAACAATACAGCTTACGATATCGATATGGCAGAATTAGTGAGAAATTCAGCTCAAAAATTTGTGGACACAATGGCCGAAGAAGAGTTCAAGGGTTACAAAGGTTAGATTTTAAAGATCTTATTTATGAAATAGAACCTAAATGCTATCAATATGGAATGACACCGAATGAATTTTGGAATTGTACATATAGAGAAGCGTATGTATTTGTAAATTCCAACTCTTTGCAAAGAGAAGAAGACTATAAGAAAAATATCATTTTGTTTGATGCATTAGGAGAAAAAATTATAAATGTGATAGGTAGAAAAAGACCGAAAAATGTAAGCCTTGTTAGAGAAACCTTTAAAAATCTTTTTAAAGAAGAATTAAAAGTAAGCTCATCTCATCAACAGACTCCAGAAGAACAAATTCGAATCTTAAGAAGTATGAAATAATGGGAGGTTCTTATGGATAATAAGCAAATTTTAGAAGAAATCGATATTATAGTAAAAGCAAAAGTAGATGAAGCTAAAGATGATATAAAAAAAGTAACAAAAGAAATTAAAAATATGGTTAATTCTTATGTAACTGGTTTTAATGGATTAAATGGTTCTAGTAATTTAGACGGATTAAAAGAAAAGTTAGAGAAAGTAAATAAGTATGCTAAAACTCTTACAGAAGAATTTCAAAAGATTAGTAATAGTGATGGGATTGATAATTTATCAAAAAAATTAAATAAATCTAAAAAAGATATTAAAGAAACTGGCGATGAAATAAGAAAAATACAAATGAACATAGACGGCTTAGAGTTTTCTTATAATTATAACGATCTTGAAGATTTTGAAAATGAGTATAATAAAGCATTTGAAGGATATAGAAAACAAATGAAGGAATTAGCTAAAGAATGGAACAAAGGAGCATCATTAAAAAAGCCTAGTCCATCTTCAAGTGATAGTGGATATGATTCACAAGAGACAAATGTTGATAAAAAGACAGATAACGATGTTATAGAACATAAACACGAAATCCTTCTTGATACATCAGAAGCTGATAAAAAAGCTGAAGAGTTTAAATATAATTTAGAGAATTTCGATGCTTTAACTTTAAAAGATGAAATTAAAACAATTGGGATGCAGATTGAGGCACTATCACCTACAATCGCTCATATTTCTAACAAGATAAAAAATGGATTAAGTGGTGCAATCAGTGAAATAAAAACAAAAGCAGAATCAATTAAATCTTCATTTGGAAAAGTAACACCAGTTTTCAGTAAGATAGGTGAAAAAGCATCAAAACTATTTTCACCATTAAAAGACAACATTTCAAAAGTTTCAACAGATATAAAAACAAAGTTTGGACAAGTTTCATCAATTTTCCGAAACATTAAAGATGTTGGGAAAAATGCTTTTGTTCAGTTAGGCGCTAATATAAAAGAACAACTAAATACAGCAGGAACGCCATTAAATAAATTGAAAAACAGTTTTTCTACTATAAAGAATGTTGTAAGTAAACCGGTAAGTGCTATTAAAACTTTAGTTAATAAAATTAAAGGTGTTGGAAGTGAATCAGATAAAGCTAAATCTAAAACAACTAGTCTAGGTTCAAGTTTAACAAATATAGGTTTAAGTTTAACAAAAGAATTTAGTAAAGGATTTAGTAGTGTTAGTAAGAGCATCTCTTCTGGAATAGGATCAATTAAAAAATTTGCATTATCTCTTTTAAGTGTAAGAAATGCTTTTAATATGATTGGTAGAGCCGCACAATCTTATTTAAGTTTTGATTCTCAGTTGCAAGGTTCTATTCAAAATTCTTGGAATGTTTTAGGCAGTTTGTTGGCTCCAGTTTTAGAGTATGTAGCTGGTTTATTTAGCCAGTTAGTTAGCATAGTAGCAAACTTTATAAAAATGTTAACTGGCATTGATTTAGTAGCAAAGGCTAATGCAAAAGCACTTGATAAACAAGCAGAATCAACAAAAAAAACATCACAATCTGCAAAACAACTTAGTGGTATTGATGATATAGATAATCTTTCAAGTGGTAACACTAGCGATTCTGGTGGAGGAGAGGCAACAACATTAACTGTTGAAGATATTGATATTGGTCCATTAAATAAATTCTTTGAAGAAGCAAAACAAATCTTTTCTAAAATCTTTGATCCATTCATTGAAGCTTGGCAAAGTGTTGGAACAGAATTTACTAATAGTTTTGTTAGTATGATATCTAATGTTGCTGATTTGGGTAAAAATATTTTTGGAAGCATTTTTGAAGTATGGACAAATGGAACAGGCACAAAACTTATTCAGAATAGTTTGAAAATGTTCAATAATCTATTTAAACTTATTGGAAATATATCAAAAGCATTAACTCAAGCTTGGAGTGAGGACAATTTAGGAACCGAAGCTATTCAAACAATAGCCGATGCTTTTGCAAGCATTCAAGAAGTAATAATCGTTGTTGGTGAAAGTTTAAATGAAATTGCAGGTAATGGAACTTTTGCAGAAACATTTACACTTTTACTCGGTATTTTACAAAATGTCTCTTCAGTAATAGATCAAATTGCACAAGGTTTAAGTAATGCTTGGACAAGCTCAGAAAATGGACAAAAAATCTTTCAAGCAATCTCTAATATATTCAATGATATTTTGAAGTTTACAAAGAGTATTTCTGAAAGCCTTTTAAAGTGGGTTATGAGTGAAGAGTTCCAGGTTGCATTAGAAAATGTGTTTAATTTCTTTAAAGATATTTTTGAAATTGCCGAAGATATTGCAAAATGGGTATTAGAAATGTACGACAAATACTTAAAACCAGTACTTGAAGACAAAATAATTCCAGCAATTAATAATATCATTGATGCAATTTCTGATATATGGAAGGTTGTTGAACCTGTAGTTAAAAGTGTAATAAATATAATACAAAGTATTTTAGAACCTGTTATTGATGGATTATCTTCAATTATAGGTGGAATTGCTACTGTAATAGGTGGAATTGCAAAGTTTGTTAGTGGGGTATTTAGTGGTGATTGGAAAAAAGCCTGGGAAGGAATCAGCGATATTTTCTCTGGAATATGGGATGCTATTTGGGCTTTCTTAAAAGGAATAATAAATGCAATGATAGCAGGATTTGAAAGTTTAGTTAACCTAGCTCTTGATGCGTTGAAGTTCTTACTAGACCCACTTGCAGACATAGGGAATACTATTTTGGATTTGATAGGAGTTGACTTTACAATACCAAAACTTAAAAAGGTAAAATTGCCAAGATTGCAATATGGTCAAGTTGCTTATGAAGAACAAACAGCAGTCATAGGTGAATATGCAAACGCTAGAAATAATCCAGAAATAGTTTCACCAGTTTCAATGATGAAAGATTCGTTTAGAGATGTTCTTAATGAATTTGATTTTAGTGGAACAAGATTTGAAAAGTTGATTGTAAATGTAGCAGGAGATAATTTTTATGACGATGCAATCGACTATATAAATGATAAAAGTGAGCGTATGGGAGTTAGCGTAATAAAGGAAGTGTAATTAAATGGTTTGGAAATATAATGGGGAGATTAAGAAATCTCCCTCTTCTTTTAAAATAAATATAGATGATATTGATTTAGATAGTTATCGTTCTGTTGTTGATGCAGCTTTAATTGATAAGACATTAGCAAAAGGAATGATTAAAGTTAGTTTTAGTTGGGATTATTTAACTGAAAAAGAAGCAGAGGAACTTATGGATTTGACTTGGAATAATCCAATGCCTTTGGAAATAAAATGTCCGATTCTAGGTGGCAAAACGCTAATAGCTAATTTTAGATGTTCTAAAAGAAGTTGTGATTTAATTTCAACAGATGAAGAAGTTAAATCGGAAGAATCGAGATGGAAAGTATCGTTCAGTTGTTCTCAAAAACAGAAAGTTGATGGTCAATAGAAATGGCATATAGTACTAGTACTCAGTATAAAGAAAATATTTATAGTGAGGATTCTAAACAAACTTTAGATGTAAGAATAGATAATACTGACATCGAATCTAAATATATTAAATCAATATCTCAAAAAGACGCAATATTTGAATCTAATAATTTTTCGTTAGGAAGCACAATAAAAAATCAATATGTAATCACAATAGATAATGAAGCTTTAAAAAATGTTAAAGATTATAATAATATTGTTTTAAATTTTAATTTAATAATTGATAAAGTAGAAGAAAGCGTTCCGTTGGGCGCTTTTCTTATGGATAAAAAAGAAGATGGTTCTAATAATTCAACTAAGTTAACAATTGTTGATTATATGAAAAAGTTAGAAAACGTCTTTTTTGATTTTAGTGAATTGTTACCGTGTACAAGATATGACCTTTTAAAAGCAATTTGTGAATACTGTGGATTAGAACTTGAAAACGAAAGTATTGTAAACGGAGATGTAATAGTCGATGTTTACGACAATACTATTGATTGTAAAAAATATGTATCATTTATAGCAGAAAGAAGCGCAGGATATGCAAAAACTAATAGATACAATAAGCTTGTAATAAGAAGTTTTAAAGATGTCGATGTTGTTGAGTTACCAACTGGCAAAGTTGGTGATTATAAATACAATGAATTGAAGACGATAACTGGAATAATATATGAAAATGCAACGCAAAAATTCGAGAGTGGAAATAATGCTGGAGAAGTGATTTTTCTTGCACAAGATTCTCCATTTACTTGTTCACAGGAAGAAGTTGACAACATTTATAATGCTTTAAATGGACTAAGCTTTCAGGGATTAGAAGTTAAGATTTGGGGAGACCCTGCAATTGACACTGGAGATATTATTGTTGCAAATGGTATTAGAAGTTTTGCGCAAAAAGAGTGGAATTTTGGAAATGGATTTTATGGTTCCTATAAGACATCACTGGAAAAAGTGGTAACAAAATCAAATGTTGAACGAATATCTTCTAAGGAGAAAATTAAAAAGATACTAGCTCAACTAGACGAAGTTTCATTATCCATAAGGCAAATGGTAGAGAGAATAGATGAAACTAATTCACAAATGGCTGAAGTATTAATTAACCTGGATGGTATTGAGCAGACTGTAACAAGTACGGTAGAAGATGTAACGGAACTAACTACTACTGTAAAAGAAACAATAACATCAAATGCAGAAAAGATTGAAGCCATAGAAAAAAAGGTTGAAAACGGCGTAGAAACACTTAAAAACTCTTTAGTCACTATCGACATAAATGGTATCAATGTTTCTACGAATGTATCAAAGATATCTACATTAATAACAAATGATACCTTTGCCATTGTCAACGATCAAGGTGCTTACTTGGCATTCTTTGGTTATAACGAAGCAGAAAAACGAAGTATTTCACAAATGGATAATTTAACGATAACTAATTTCCTTACAGCTGGTGCTCATAGACAAGAGAAATTTGTCGACCCAGATACTGGGGAAGTACGAACTGGCTGGGCGTACACGGAGGTGGATTTATGACAACAAAGACTATTTCTGTTAAGTCGCCTCAGAGGAACTATGACTTTTATATTACTGTAAAAGTTGGTGACTATGATGCTAACTTAAAGGGAGTTCCTTGTACAGCAGATTTATACATTCGCAATAACGGGGCAAGATTTAGTTCAGGTGGTTGGACAGTTTCTATAACAGCAGACGAAGAAGAACATAAAGATACTGATGTATCATTAAATTCAACTGGTGTTGCTATGAGTGGTGGACAATATAACATTAAAACAATTAGTTTCATTGTTTCACCAAGTAAAACATCTTTCAATGTCTCTGCATATATTTCTAAATCATCTTATACTACTTATGACCCTGGCTACTGTCATTTAAGTGGTTCTATAAAAATGCCACAAATTCAATCTTTGTGGGCTGTGGGTGTACTTGCCGTTGAAAATGTCGAAGGTAAATTTAATCTTCCAATAAACAAATTTGTTGATAATTATACTAATAAGGTTACTATTTCTAATTTAGCAAATGACTTTATCGTTAAAACAATTGAAGATGTAGAAAATGGACAAGAGGTTCAATTCACACAAGACGAATTAGAAAAGATATATATATTAGATAACAATGAAAATTCCAAAATATTAAACTTTTATCTAAATTTGTACACATATAGCGAGGACGGAACTGAAATAGGTATAGTTCAAAGATTGTTAGCAAACGCATCTTTATCAAATGCTAATCCAACGCTACAATTTGATGTGGTAGAAGAAAATGCTAAAGTTATTGAGTTGTTTGGTGGCAATCAAAACGATAGTATAGTTCAAAATGTAAGTAGTTTAAAATTTACGATAACAGCTGAAGCTTTTAAAGGTGCTCTCGTTGACAGTGTTAAAGTTAACGATAACAAAGTCACTCCTGATGACCATAATAATTATGTGATTCAATTAGATAAGGTACAAACAGATTTATTTAAGATTGCAGTAACTGACACAAGAGGATACACAGCAAATGCTGAAGTTAAGAAGACTTTATTGCCTTATGAACCAATAAAAATTAAATCGTTCGAGTTTAAAAGAGTTTCACAAATCTCAAGTGAGATTTTATTAACTGCTGATATTATCTGCACATCAAAAAGTTACAACGGAATAAACAACATTCCAGAAGTATACTTCAAAGTTGGAAAAGATGGTTCATATATTGAGATTCCAAATGGATTCACCTTTGAAAATAATGCGATTAAATTTGACAAGTACAAATTGTCACAAGAGCTAGAATATAACCAAGAAGCAAATGTATATTTATTGATTAAAGATTTATTCACTACAGCAGAAGATTCTAAAGTTGTTGGTCGAGGAGTTCATACTTTCGAAGCAGGAAAAGAAGACTTTCAAGTAAACGGGCATTTAGTTGTTGCTGATACGCAGAGACAAAACAAAGTCGATGTTCTTGAATATATTAAAGATGCAATCAAAAATATTATTGATATTGAAGAGATGGGTGAAAATGGAAATGGTGCGTACATTAAATTTAAAAATGGCTACGCAATGGCATTTAAAAATATTTCTGGTAAAGTCAATATTACTGAAGCTTGGGGTAATGGATATACTACAGGTTCAAATGCTACTGTTAATTTGGGAAGTTTTCCAATTGAATTTACTGAGATTATAAGTCACGATGTAACAGTTGCAAGAGAAGGTTACAATTGTTGGCTTGGTGCTTGCCAAAGTACGAATTTAAAACACGCAGGATATGTATCGTTATTGAGATTTACATCTGCATCAAATGTCGCATATCATTTGCATACAGTAACCTATGGAAAATGGAAGGCTGTTGAATAAATATGAAAAGATAATATGAACTAGAAAGAGAATTAATAATTGCTAAAGCTAATAAGGAACATTTAAGATGTTTTTTAATTTGGCTAAAAATAAAAATTTTAAAAAGGAAGTGGTATTTTTGACAATAACCTGGGAACTAGTTTTAGGTGTTGCAGGGGGAATAATTACAATTGCCGAGGCGTTTAAAATAATTAAAAATTTAGGCAGTCCTGCAAAAAATTTGAAACAAAAAGTAGAGAAGCACGATGCTCTTCTTGATAACGATAATAAAAGGTTGCTTTCAATTGAGCAAACGAATCGTATGATGTGTAAATCTATGATAGCTTTACTCGACCACGAAGTGACTGGAAATGGCATTGAAAAATTGAAGAAATTAAAGACAGAGATGCAAGATTTCTTAATTGATAAAAGTTAAATGAAAGGTGGCGATAGAAATGACAGTCGAAGTTATCATAGCAGTAGTTACAGCAGTAATAACTGGAGTATTAGGAGTTTTCTTTAAAGATAATATAGTGCCTTCAAGATTTATTCCTATACAAAACCTAATAATAGGTGTTATTGCAACTATAATAACTATCTGCACAGGATTGGTAAGTGATCTATTAATTGCTGGATTAATTTGTTTTGGTGCATCGTTTGGAGTTGGTGGATTATATGACTTAGTTCACACAAAAAAATAAAAAAGAAAGAAGGTAAATAAAAATGGAAAAGCTTTTTGGAATAGATATAAGTTATTATGAAAAAGGTATAGATTTATCTAAAGCAAAAAATGAGGGTATTAAGTTTATTATTTTGCGTGGTGGTGTTACTGGTTACGGAACTGGAACATCAAAAAGCAAAGATACTCAATTTGAGACTTTTTATAAGCAGTGTAAAAACTTAAATATTCCAGTTGGGGCATATTGGTATAGTTGCGCTAACACTTATGAAAAAGGTAAAGCAGAAGCAGAATTTATGTACAATAATTGCTTAAAAGGAAAACAGTTTGAATATCCAATATATATAGATGTAGAAGATACTCACTGGCAACAACCATCAGGAAAAACGGCTATAACAAATGCTATTAAAGGTTTTTGTGAATATTTAGAAAGCAAAGGTTACTATGTTGGAATCTATGCTAATTCAAATTGGTTTAAGAACTATATTGACACAAAACAAACAAGTAAATATGATAATTGGATAGCAAATTGGGGTAAAACAAAACCAAGTACACCAGTTTGTGGCTTATGGCAATTCGGTGGTGAAACAAACAAATTAAGAAGTACTAAAATAGCAGATTACACAGTTGACCAAGACTATGCTTATATTGATTATCCAAAAATAATGAAAGAAAAAGGGTTAAATGGTTTTAGTAAAATAGAAGTAAAAGAAGATAAAGAAGATACTAAACAAAGCACTGAAACAACAACTAACAATAATACTAACAACACTAATAGTTCTTTAAATGTAGGTGATAAAGTTAAAATAATTGGAACAGGTAATGGTGCAAGTGATGGATCTTCTAATACAGCTTATAGTATTGGTTGGACTAGAGAAATATTAAAAATTTATGCTGGAAGAAAATTTCCATACCAAGTTGGAAACTCTACAGGTACAACAGGATTTTATAAAGCTAGTGCTTTACAAAAAATGTAATTAAAAAGGTAAGGACAATTATGTCCCTACCTCTTTTTTTTTGCTCTAATTTTCTCTAGTTTATATATATAGTCCTGTCCGTATCTTTTTATAAATTCTTCTAGTGTGTGTGTTTCTAAATATTCTTTTTGAAATTTAACTTTGTAAGTAAGATTCATTAAAGTATCTTTATGAAATAGTTTATGACAAAAAATACACATTGGAGCTACCATACCATCTTCTATTGATAAACCTCTATAAGCCCCACTAAATATCTCATTTTTTTCAACTCTAGTGTATATATTTAATCTTATATCAAAATCACCCGTTTTTAAGCCACATTCACAACATTTAGTTAGATTAGGATAAATTATACTAAATCTTTCTTTTTCTTTTTTATCAAGCTTGTTTGAACGTGATTTTAAGGGTTTATATCGTTTATATTCTTTATTATTACAATTACAGGAAAAAATTGGTACTTCTTTCCGGTATAAAGTACAATACCCGAACTTTTTTCCTTTTTTTGTTCTTGTTCTATAATTTTTACAATTCATAATTTCACACTCCTATAAGTGTGTGAATACTAAATAACTAGAACGGAATGGAGCAGGAAAAACTACAACAATAAAAGCTATATTGGATATAATTAAATCTTATAGTGGTGAAATTAAAATCTTTGGATTAGATAACAAAAAAGCTGATGAAGAAATTAAAGAAAATGTTGGCGTTGTATTAGATGATATGTTTTTCCCTGAAATTCTTACCCCAAATGATATAAACATTACAATGCAAGGTATTTATAAAAATTGGGATTCTAAAATGTTTAATGACTATTTAAAAGAATTTTCTATACTACCTAATAAACAAATTAAAACTTTTTCTAAAGGAATGAGAAAAAAACTAGAAATTGCAACCGCACTTTCTCATCATCCTAAACTTTTAATAATGGATGAGCCAACTTCAGGACTTGATCCGGTTGCAAGAGCAGAAATAATCCAAATATTTCAAACATTTATTGAAAAAGATGACTGTTCAATTTTACTTTCTAGTCATATTACTGCTGATTTAGAGCATATTGCCGATTATATAACTTTTATAAATAATGGAGAAATTGTCTTATCTAAAACTACTAATGAATTATTAGATAAATATGGAATAGTAAAATGTACGGAAAAAGAATTCAAAAAAATTAATAAAAAAGATTATATAAAATATAAGAAATCAAAATATGAGTATGAGGTATTGGTTCCTAATAAAAAAGAATTTAAAGCTAAATATAATATTTCTGTAATCGATAAAATAACTTTGGATGATCTTATGGTATTAATGATTAAGGGGGAAGAATAATGATTGGATTTATAAAAAAAGATTTAGCAATGATTAAAAGCAATTTTAAGTTGTTAGCGATTTTAATTGTTATATATACTGTTATGGGATTAATGGACAAGATGGATATTTCGTTTATTTTACCATTTATGTGTGTAATGATAATGATTTCAACATTCAGTTATGATAATTATAACAAATGGGATGCTTATTCTATTTCATTACCTAATGGAAGAAAAAATAGTGTGAAATCTAAATATGTTGCAACAATATTAATGACTTTTATTGTTGCTATAATAACAACTCTATTATCATTTCTTATTTCTTATATTAATACTAAATCTATTAACTATGAACAAATTCTAGTTACAATGTTTGGTACAGTTTTTGGAACATTATTAGTTTTAAGTGTTATGTATCCGATAATTTATAAGCTTGGTGTTGAAAAAGCAAGAATTGGTATTGTTTTGTTGGTGTTTGGTACAGTTATAGCAGGTACTTTATTATTAAAATATGTAGACTTATCTAATGTTTTAAAGTCTTTAACTTTTTTAGAAGATTACTTAATAATTATTTTAATAATATTAGCTGTTATTATGGTTTATATATCTTATAAAATATCAGTAAAAATATTTAGTAAAAAAGAATTTTAATAATTGAAATAATTTATAGGCAATATTTTTGACTTTGGTAAAAACGAAAAAGATGAGTTGGAAATTTATATGAGCAGACTAGAAATAGTTTGCTTTTTTAAATATTTAAAAAAATTTTGAAAAGGTATTGTCAAACATATGTTTGTATTGTATAATGCTTCTATCAAGGAGGTAGCATTATGAATCAAGATAGAATGCATTTGGTTAATAAAATATTTAACAATGAAACAATTAGAACAATTTGGGATAAGGAAGAAGAAAAATATTATATCAGTGTTGTTGATATAGTAGGTGTTTTAGCAGAAAGTAAAGAACCCAGAAAATATTGGAATTGGTTGAAAAATAAAGTTTTAAAAGAAGACAAAATTGAACTGTCTAGTATTACTAGACAGTTGAAGTTGAAAGCTAATGATGGTAAATACCGTTTAACTGATGTTTGTGATATTGAAGGAATGTTTCGAATTATTGAATCTATTCCTAGTAAAAACGCTGAACCTATAAAACAATGGTTAGCAAAACTTGGTAGTGAAAGAGTAGATGAAGTGTTTGATCCATCAATAGCAGTACAAAGAGCAATTGATTTATATAAGGCAAAAGGTTATGAAGATAAATGGATTAATAGAAGATTACAAAATATTTAAGATAGAAAAGAACTTACAGATGTTTGGAAAGAAAATGGTATTACAGAAAGTAAAGAATATGCTATGTTAACTAATGAAATATATAAAACTTGGTCAGGAATGACTGCAAAAGAATATAAAGAGTTTAAAGGCCTTCGTAAAGAGGCACTTCGTGATAATATGGATAGTTTAGAAGTTTCTCTAACTGATATTGGTGAAGAAGTAACTAAAAGACTAGCAATGAAAAAGAAACCCAAGGGATTAGAAGAAAATATAAAAGTTGCTCATATTGGTGGACAGGTTGCTAAAAACACAAGAGATGATATTGAAAATGTACTTGGTGAATCTATTATTAATAATCAAAATAAATTAAATTATCAATATAAAGATAAAACTTTAAAGATAAAAAATAAAAAATGATAAAACAAATACGTATAAAAAGTTAATAGTAAGATTGGGGGAATTAAAATGGGAAAAAATTTAAAAATTAAAGAAACAACTGAAACATTTGAAAGTATCAAACATTTAGATGAATATAATCAAGAATATTGGTATGCTAGAGAACTAATGATTGCTCTTAAATACTCAAAATGGAGTAATTTTGTAACTGTTATTGATAAGGCTAAAAACGCTTGTAAATTGAGTAATAACAACATTGATGACCATTTTGCCGACATCGGCAAAATGGTATCTATAGGATCAGATGCTAAAAGGAAGGAAATTGATTATAAGTTATCTAGATATGCCTGTTATTTGATTGCTCAAAATGGGGATTCTAGAAAGGAAAGCATTGCTCTTGCACAAACCTATTTTGCTGTTCAAACTAGAAAGCAAGAGTTATCTCAAAAAGAATATAGTGAACTTACAGAAGATGAAAAAAGATTTTATCAAAGGAATTCAACAAAAAGAGGTAATTATTCTTTAAATATTGCTGCTAAAAATACTGGAGTAAAAAACTTTGATAAATTTCATAATTATGGATATAAGGGGCTATATAATGGAGAGACCGCTGATGATATAGCAAAAAGAAAGGGACTAAGATATCGAGAGGATATTTTAGATAATATGGGTAGTGAGGAGCTGATTGCTAATTTGTTTAGAATCTCTCAAACTGAACAAAAATTAAAAAGAGATAATGTTAAAACAGAAAGTAAGGCAAATAAAACACATTATGAAGTAGGAAAAGAGATACGAAATACAATTGAAAGGTTAGGTGGTACTATGCCAGAAGAATTACCTACACCTAAGAAAAGCCTTAAAGAACTTGAGAAAGAAAATATAAGTACTAAATCTATATCTAAAAAGTGAAAAAAATAAAATAAATAGTTTAGAAAAAAACTGGTTCATCATCTTAATATATTTCCAATTCTTTTTACAATGCAAACATAATGATGGTATAATAATATTATGTGAATAGATTAGAAAATAAATTGTAAAGGAAGTTTTGATATGTATAAGAAATATTTAGATGAAAAACCAAAGTTCGATTTGTCTCAAAAAATATCAATTATCTTTTTAATGATAGTTATTTCAGGTATTTTTGGCTGGGTTTATGAATTTATCTTTTACTTTTTAAATGGAGGATGTAAGGAGTTTTATTGGCGTGGTGGTAACTTTCTTCCTTGGATTAATATTTATGCTTATGGTGCTCTTGGAATATATTTCTTAACTTTTAAATATCGTAAAAGCCCTATAAAAGTTTTCTTACTTGGCTTTATTATTTGTGGTTTGCTAGAATTCCTTTCAGGTTATGTTATGTACACATTCTTCGATGGATGGAGGTGCTGGAACTACAACACTGAAATATGGAATTTTGGAAATATTGGAGGATTTGTCTGCTTAAGAAGCGTGACATTCTTTGGAATTTCTGGACTTTTATTGATATATGGAATAGTTCCTATCTTGTTTTGGTTAGCTGAGAAAGTAAATAAAAAGGTATTACTTACTATCTCTAGTATCTTACTTGCAATAATACTTATTGATGATTTATATAACTTGATTTTTGCAAGAATATTTAATACACCAAGAGCATACGATGTTTATTCTAAAAATGGAATGCCTTATGTAAAAAGCTAATTGTCTGTAAAGACTTTAATAGGTGATTTTATGAAAAATAAGAAAACAATTTATGTATTACTATCTATTGTACTTATTGTACTTTTAATAGTAGGCTACAAAATCCTAACAAAAGATGATTTAAAAAAGGAGAAATCCAATATGGAAGATAAGGAAAAACAAGAAGAAATTTATAATTTAGAAGTTCTTATAAACAACAAATCTTATGATGCAGTTTTAGAAAATAATGAAACAGTTAAAGAATTATTAAAATTAATGCCATTACAAGTAGAGATGACGGATTTAAATAACAATGAAAAGTATTTTTATATGGATAAATCAATAAAAGCTTCTAATAATTATACAGGTAAAATATCTAAAGGAGATATTATGCTTTATGGTGATGATTGTCTAGTTATCTTTTATAAAAGTTTTAATACCAGTTATCATTATACTAAAATAGGTCACATTACTGATTTAGAGGAACTCGATAATAGTAATGTATCTGTTGAATTTAAGATAATTTAAATAAATATAGGAGAATAATATGTCAAAAGAAAAAAGAAATAAAATTATTCAATTAGTTATAGCAATAATTTCTTTTGGAATTGCTATTTTGTTAGATTATTTTTTAACTTTGAGTATCGAAAAAAGAGCCTTACTTTATTTGATTCCTTATGTGGTAGCTGCCTATGATGTGTATATTGAAGCATTTATGGGAATTAAAAATGGTGAGATTTTTGATGAGCATTTCTTGTTATGTGTTGCTTCAATAGGGGCTTTGTGTATAGGTTTTTTACCTAATTCGGAACCGGAGTTTTTAGAAGCAGTTTTCGTTTTAATTTTCTTTCAAGTGGGTGAGTTATTCGAAATTATTGCTGAAGATGATAGTGAAAAATCAATCAATGCTCTTTTAGAAATTAGACCAGACTATGCAAATTTAGAAGGAGACGATAAAAAAGTTAAAAAAGTTAGTCCTGACAAGGTCAAAGTCTTTGATATTATTGTTGTAAATCCAGGTGAGAAGATTCCAATGGATGGAGAAATAATCGAAGGAAAGAGTAGCTTAAATACCGTTGCGTTGACTGGTGAATCTGCACCTTTAAGTGTCGATGTTGGTGACTATGTTATGTCAGGTTGTATTAATATTAATGGTTCTATAAGAATCAAAGTAATGAAGTTATTTGAGGAATCAACGGCATCCAAAATAATAGATATGGTTGAGAACTCTACTGAAAATAAAGCATCAAGTGATAAGTTCATCACTAAGTTTGCAAGAGTCTACACACCACTTGTTGTTTTACTTGCTCTACTAATATTTTTAATACCACCACTTTTCTTAGGTAATTATGCTTTATGGTTAAAAAGAAGTTTAACTTTCCTAATTGTCTCTTGTCCTTGTGCCTTAGTTATATCCGTTCCACTTTCTTATTTTGGTGGAGTTGGCTGTGCTTCTAAAAGAGGAATTTTAATTAAAGGTGCATACTACCTAGAAAAACTGTCTAAAGTTTCGACAATCGCATTCGATAAGACTGGAACACTTACTAAAGGAACTTTTGAGGTTGTTGCAATTCACCCGGAAGAATATAATGAAAAAGAGTTACTTCATCTAGCAGCTCACGTTGAAAAAAATTCTAATCATCCGATTGCTAACTCATTAAAAGAAGCTTACGATAAATACGATAATTTAAATGATTCTTGTAAAATAAAAGATATCGAAGAGTTACCTGGCCTTGGAATAAAAGCTAAAGTAAATAAAGACATAATATATGTAGGTAATAAAAAACTTATGGACAGCATAAACATTAAAATAAAGAATTGTAAACACTATGAAACAGTTGTCCACATTGCTAAGAAAGATAGTTATCTTGGACATATCGTAATATCTGATATAATAAAAGAGGACACGAAAAAGACAATCGAAACTTTAAAAAGCAAAAATATAAAAACCGTTATGTTAACCGGAGACACTAAAGATATTGCTAAGGAAGTTGCAAAAGATGTCGGTATTGATGAATACTACTATGAATTGATGCCTAAAGATAAAGTTAAAAAATTAACAGAGTTAAAGCAAGATGATTCTTGTGTTGCTTTCGTTGGAGATGGAATAAACGATGCCCCAGTACTTTCGAGAAGTGACTTAGGTATTTCTATGGGAGGACTTGGAAGTGATGCAGCAATCGAAGCATCCAATGTCGTCATAATGGATGATAATATAAGTAAAATAATCGATGCAATAAATATTTCTAAAAAGACAGAATTGATTGCTAAAGAAAATATTTCATTTACTTTAGTCGTAAAATTATGTGTTATGGTAGCAGCATTTTTTGGATATGCCCCAATGGCTCTTGCTATATTTGCCGATGTTGGTGTAACAATAATTGCTATTTTGAATTCTCTTAGAACACTAAGAGATAAAAAATAAAGGAGGAACTATGAGAAAAAAAGTTGTTGTACTTGGTGGAGGAACTGGTATGAGTTCTCTTTTAAGAGGACTTAAGGAATTTCCAATTGATATTACTGCTGTAGTATCTGTCTGTGATGATGGAAGAAGTACAGGAAGATTAAGAGAAGAGTTTCACGTTCCAGCAATGGGAGATTTGAGACAGGTTTTAACAGCACTTTCAGAAAGTGGGCCATTCGTTGAGAAATTACTTAATTATCGTTTTAACACTACTAGTGATTTAAATGGGCATCCTGTCGGTAATTTACTTTTAACAGCAATGTCCAATATGACTGGTAATATGTCTAGTGGAGTAGAAGCTTTAGGTCAAGTTTTCAATTTAAAAGGAAAAATATTACCACTTACTGATGATGAAGTAACTTTAGTAGCTACGATGGAAGATGGTACAACTGTCGAAGGTGAACACAATATCACATTATATCCATCTAAAATAAAAGAAGTTCATTATTTAAATGAACCAAAATTAAATGATAAAGTTATAAATGCCATAAAAGAATCAGACCTTGTTATTTTAAGTATGGGAAGTATCTTTACAAGTATCATTCCTAATTTATTATGTAAGGAAATTATAAATGTCCTAGAAGAGACAGGCGTTCCTATAATGTATACTTGTAATATGGTAACGCAACCAGGGGAAACTGATGATTTAACTGTCAGTGAGCATATTTCAATAATTAATCAATATTTAGGAAATAGAAAAGTAGATGTCGTTATTGCTAACGATGGCGAAATAGAAGAAAACATAAGAAAGAAATATGAAACATTAGAGCAAAAAGACCCAGTTATCTTAGATAAAGATAAATTAAAAGATGTTGAAGTAATTACCAATAATTATGTTACAATAACAGATGAGCACTTAAGGCACGATGCCATTTTGCTATCACTTGATATTTTTAAATATCTAATTACTAAGTAGAGGGTTTATGATTAGTTTAGTTTTTATTACAGCAATATTATTGAATTTTTATGGAAATCTATCTAGTAAACTTCAAGAAATTGTAAATTATTTATTCTTTGGAGTTTGTACGACACTTGTAAGTATTGTATCTTACTTTGTTTTAAGATTAGTTATAGATAACTATATGATTTGTACTGTCTTATCTTGGATTTTGGCAGTCTTATTTGCATATGTTACAAATAGAATTTATGTCTTCAAAAGTAAGGAAGATAACAAGCTTAAAGAGTTTGTATCATTTATTTCATCGAGAATTTTAACTCTTCTTTTAGAACTTGATCTTATGTTTGTTTTGGTAGATATTATGTCACTAAGTGATAGGATATCGAAAATTGGAGTCCAAGTGATTGTAATTGTAGCAAATTATGTTTTAAGTAAATTAATAGTTTTCAAAAGAAAAGATTAAACTTTTCTTTTTTTTGTGTTTTATTTGTATTATAATTATTATGGTAGAGAGGTTGGCAGTATGAATGAGACAGAATTAATGATTGAAGATTTGGTAAAAAGAGCCAAAGTAGCAAGTGAAGAGTTTTTAAAACTTAATCAAGAACAAGTTGATAATATCGTAAAAGAAATGGCAATGGCAGCATTATCTAACCATATGTATTTAGCGCGCCTTGCTGTAAATGAAACAAAACGTGGAATCTATGAAGATAAAATCATCAAGAATATGTTTGCATCTGAATATATTTATCACAGCATCAAACACGATAAGACAGTAGGAATAATCGAGAATAATCCAGAAGAAGATTCAGAATTAGTGGCAGATCCAGTTGGAATTATCGCAGGTGTTACGCCAGTTACTAATCCTACATCTACTGTTATGTTCAAATCTTTAATATCTGCTAAAACAAGAAATGTTATTATTTTTGGATTCCATCCATCTGCACAACAATGTAGTCTTGAAACAGCAAGAATATTAAGAGATGCCGGTGTCAAAGCAGGAGCACCTAAAGACTTTATCTTATGGATTGATAAACCATCTATTGAAGCAACGACAATGTTAATGAAGCATAAAGATGTCAACTTAATTTTAGCAACTGGTGGTACTAATATGGTTAAGTCAGCATATTCGTGTGGTAAGCCAGCTCTTGGAGTAGGGCCTGGTAATGTTCCTTGTTACATTGAAAAAACAGCGACTTTGGAGCGCAGTGTTACTGATTTAATAATGTCTAAATCGTTTGATAATGGAATGATTTGTGCTAGTGAACAAGCAGTCATTGTCGATAATGAAATAAAAGATGAGTTTGAAAAGATAATGAAAAAGTATGGCTGCTATTTCCTAGATGATAGAGAAAAAGAACTTCTTACAAATTATATGTTTACGGGAGTTCACGATTTAAATAACGCCGTTGTTGGGCAATCACCGTATAATATTGCAAAAGCAAGTGGTTTTAGTGTTCCATTGGGTACTAAGATTTTGGTAGTTAAAGAAAATGGTGTTGGCAAAGAGCATCCATATTCTATGGAGAAATTAAGCCCCGTTTTAGCGTACTTTAATGTTGATAATAGCGAAGAAGGTATAAGCCTATCTGAAAAGTTAATCGAGTATGGTGGACTAGGTCATTCAGCAGTAATTCATTCAAACAACAACGAAATAATTGATGCTTTCTCAAGAAGAGTAAAAGTAGGAAGAATAATTGTAAATTCACCATCTACTCACGGTGCTATCGGTGATATATATAATACTAATATGCCATCACTAACTTTGGGATGTGGTACTTTTGGTGGTAATTCTACAACTGCTAATGTTTCAAGTGTCAATCTTATTAATCTAAAAAGAGTGGCTAAAAGAAGAGTAAATATGCAGTGGTTTAAAATACCAAATAAAATTTATTTTGAAAGAGGTTCCATTGAATACCTATCACAAATGCACGATATAAATAGAGCTTTCATTGTAACTGATGAATCAATGGTTAAACTAGGTTATGTCGATAAAATAATCTACCAATTATCTAAAAGACTTAACTATGTCCATATCGATGTATTCTCTCAAGTAGAGACAGACCCATCTTTTGATACGATAATGAAGGGTGTCGAAAGAATGAAGTCTTTTGAACCTGATACCATTATTGCTTTTGGTGGAGGAAGTGCTATCGACGCTGCTAAGGGTATGTGGTTATTCTATGAAAATCCTGATGCCAACATCGAAGGATTGAAACTTAAATTTATGGATATAAGAAAAAGAGCCTATACTTATCCCGACTTAGGTAAGAAGACTAAACTAGTAGCTATTCCAACAACGAGTGGTACTGGTTCTGAAGTTACATCTTTTGCAGTTATCACTGACAAAAAGAAAAATATGAAGTATCCACTTGCCGATTACGAATTAACACCTAATGTTGCAATAGTAGATCCCGATTTCGTTATGAGTCTTCCTAAAGTTCAAACAGCTGATACTGGAATGGATGTATTAACTCACGGTATTGAAGCATATGTATCTAATATGGCCTCAGATTTTACTGATGGACTTGCCGAAAAAGCTTGTGAAATTGTATTTGAATATTTAAAAGAGTCTTACAAGAATCCAGATGATTATGTAGCAAGAGAAAAAATGCACAATGCTTCAACGATTGCAGGTATGGCTTTCACTAATGCTTTCTTAGGAATAAATCACTCTCTAGCTCACAAGATAGGAGCCGAGTTTCATATATCTCACGGAAGAACAAATGCAATACTTCTTCCTTATGTCATTAAATATAATGCCAAAATGCCTACAAAGTTTGTATCTTTCCCTAAGTACGAACACTATATTGCTAACGAAAGATATGCTTTACTTGCATCCAAAATGGGTTTAAAATTTAATACAGTGGAAGAAGGAGTACAAGCTTTAATAGATGCTATTAAAGAAATGAACGAGTATTTGGATATTCCAAAATCATTTAAGGACTATGGACTTGATGAAGCCGAGTTTATGTCTAAGTGTGACAGCCTTGCTGATAAAGCTTTTGAAGATCAATGTACTAATGCTAATCCAAGACTTCCACTTGTTTCTGAATTAAAAGAAATAATGATTGATGCATATTACGGGAATTTGTAGTATATTATTAATAGAAATTGTTAGGTGTAGTATATGAGTAATAAAAACAAAACAAAAAAAGAAGATGTAATTGTTTCTTCAGTAATCGAAAAAGAAAAAAAAGATCATAAGAATCTAGTGATTATTTTATTGGTTCTAGTTATTTTAGTACTTTTACTAGTTTTATCTTACTTTGTATTCTTTAAAGAAGAAAAAGCAAGTGGAAAGTGCTCTGATGTAGAAATAAAAGAAGTAGAAGTAGAACCAAAATATCAATATATCAATTATCAAGGATTTAAACTTAAAATGCCACTTGAATGGGACTTTGTATCTCTTGATAATGTCTATGAAATATCAGACTCTGATTCTAAAATACATATTGAACTAGATTATCTTGAAGAAGACTATAATAAGTTTATCGAAAAAGATTATCAAAAAACTTATTTAGAAGATCTACAAACTTCTGATGATATAACTATTAATTCTTCAGAAGAAAAAGATAATTATTACATATTTGAAGGAACTAAAGATAGTTATGATTATATCTTAGTAGCAGTAGGAAATGAAAATAAAACTATACTTGTAAATGCTATATTCCAAGATAAAGTATCTTATAACAATTATTCTAAAGATGTAATAAATTTTGCCACAAGTTATAAAAATTAAAATATCGACTATGATCGATATTTTCTTTTGTAATTAAATAAATTTACAATGATAAAAATAATGTTAGAGATATAGAATAGAGTCAAACTTATATTGTTAAAGCTTATAGATAGGATAAAGATAAGTAGAAGTACTAAATAATTCGTAAATTTAAAATTAATAATATTTTTTGTAAGAGTAATTATATAAAGAAGAGCAAGTGATACAAGAATAAAGTTTTCGATAAAGATATTGATAATCAAGAGTTCTTCTAGTCTTTCAAAGAAATTAAAAATATTTATAGATTTTAAAATGGTTATTTCTGGATATTTAATTATACTTAAGTATTTTATTCCCAAGATAGAAATTATAAAGAGAATTTTAGTAAACAAGTATATATAGAAAATAACATATGTTTTTTTAACTTTATTTTTATAATCATTAAAGTTTAATATTTTATTTTTAGGGATTATTAAAAGAAAAAGTAAAGGGGAAATAGTAGATAGAAAAATACTCATAAAGGGCAATTTATTTATCTTAAATTCAATCGGTAATAAATTTATGGGGTCAACATTTAAGATATTGAAAGAAAAAGAGATAAGAATAATTAAAAGATAAATAATAAAGAGAAGATTAGATGATATAACTAAAGACTTTAATCCTTTAGATGCAAGAAAAAATGCTGCTAAAAGAAAAACTAAAATAATTATTTTATTATCGATACTTGGAAGTAATATGTCTTTAAATATTAATGAAGAATTTACAAGAAAGAATAATTCCATTATGAATGCACAAGTAATTAGAATTATGGAAGTAATTCTTTTTCTTTTTAAAGATTCAATTAAATCTTCATTGTAGTTTTTAAATATTATCAGTAAATAGATTAGTCCAAGAATAAATGAAATCAGTATTGAAACAATTATTTCAGAAATAGAATGATTCTTTATAACATTTATAATCACTGTAGAAAAAGTTGAGTTTAGAAGGATAAAAATTAAGATTGCTAGTTCAAAAGAAGTATATTTGTCCTTATATAAAATAATCACCTGAACTTTCTTTCATTAATGAAATATCAAGGTCATAGAGAAGTTCTAGATGTCCTTTTTTGCCATATTTATCTTGAAGATAGAAAAAATAATTATTGCTGTTTTCTTTTATGTGCTTATAAAAAGCATCACTTAAATATGTCTTAATTATTTCTTTATCTTTAGAAGAACCTTTATAATTACAAGATACTTTTAAAGTTATTTTATTTTCATCAATTAAGTTCGTGCTACTACAGCTTTCTAGCTTATAAGATTTATCATCGATTAATAAAGTAATATTATCGATTAAATTGTAACTAAAATTAACAGTGATCGAAGAGTCTTTATCTAATAATTTATTTTCTTCAAAGATACTTTTAAGTCCTAAAACTTCTTTATTTTCACTATCGATATAAGGAATGTATGAAAGACGGTAATTTAAAATATCTTTAATGATGCTATCGAAAGACTTATTTTTAGCAAGCCCATTAGAGTTAATAGATAGGTCTAAAAGATTTTGAATCTCTTTAGAATCTATCTTTAAGAAGTCTTCTGTTATTTTATTTGTGATAATGGTATCAAAGGTATTGCGAGAAGACTCTAAACTCAAAAAGAACTCAATTATATCTTTATAATTTTCTTTATCCAAATTATCTGAAAGAACGAGTAAATCTAAATGAGCTAGATATAGTTTTTTAGTTAACTTGTTATTAAGGGAAGAAAAACAGTCATCTAAAGTTTTACCATTTTCGATAAATATATCACTTTCTTTATCATTTTTTAAGACCTTAACATATACTTTGTATTCTAAATCATAATCAATGGCTATTTCATTAATAATAGCAAGATTATTTATATCAGTATAATAATTAGAACAGCCTAAAAGGAAAAATACGGCAATAAATATTATTATTTTTTTCATTTATCTCTCTCTTTTCTTTGTTAACAACGGATTTCTTTTGCTTTGGGATTCTGTTTTTATAATAGAGTCTTTTAAATCTTCTTTAATTAAAGGTACAAAGGGGTAGGTGTAAGGGTAACCAAACGAAGTAATAGATGAAATATTAGATATTAATATGACAAGGCCGATAAAAAGGCCAAATATACCGAATAAGGCACCTAAAAGAAGAATAAAAAAACGATAATATCTTATTAAATTGACTATAGAATTATAGGGAAACACGAAAGCACTAATGGCACTTATAGCAACAACTATAATCATAATAGGTGAAATAATACCAGCAGCTACTGCCGCATCCCCCAAAATTAAGCCCCCAAGAATCGATGCTGAAGACCCAACTTTATTAGGGATTCTAACATCACTTTCTCTTAATATTTCAAAAGCAATCGTCATTAAAAGAATTTCAAAAAAAGCAGGGAATGGTACTGCTATATGTTGGTTTATTAAACTTAAAAGAAGAGTAGTTGGAATAGAAGTTGGGTTATGCGTAGTAATGCTTATATAGTAACCTGGAAGAAAGATTGCAATCATAAAGGCAATAACTCTTAATATTCTTATAAAAGTTGTATTGATACTTTTCTGGTAATAATCATCAGCGGTATGAAAAAAGTCGATAAAGAAAGTAGGAATAATTAAAACAGTAGGTGAATTATCGATAATTATACAAATCTTTCCTTCTAAAAGTGCGTAGGAAGCAAGGTCCGGTCTTTCTGTTTGATTGACATCAGGAAATAAGTGCTTTAGGGATAGCTGTTCTTTTAAGTAGGCACCATCGATAATAATATCGTTTTTAATAGAAGTAATTTTTTCTAACACTTTATTTAAAAGTTCATTATCGACAATATCATTCATATAGCAGATACCTATTTTAGTATTACTTTCGCTACCTAAATTTACTGTCCGTAGTCTCAAATTTTTATTTCTTATTCTTTTTCTAATTAGTCCAACATTAGTATTAAAGTTTTCTAAGAAAGCATCCTTGGGTCCTGAAATAGAACCTTCAACTTCACTTTCCGAAACCGATCTATCCAAGTCTTTCTTCGTTTCTATTCCATAGATTTTATTATTATCTAAAATGATAATCGTGTACCCTAAAAACAGTTCGTCAGCGGCAGTAAGACTGTCATCAATCTCTTTTAAAACACCTGAAGTAATTACTTCACTTATATTTTTATTATCATTAATATTTAAAGGCGTTAAAATAAGTTCATTTATAAAAGAAGAATCAGATAAAGTTTCACAAAAAATAATATCTAAAACATAATCCTTTTTACTTATTGTCCTTGTTACTATATCTTCTGAGTTACCACAATAATTAATAATTTCTTCTTTCATAGAATCACCATTATTATTATTGAAATTAAATTTATAAATATACTTATTAATAATTAAATGATAAAATTAAAGAGGTGAGATGCATTATGTATAAGATTAATAGGCTTGATGACTTTGGAAGAGGGGTAACAAGTATCGATAATAAAACTTGTTTTGTTTTTAATGCTTTGGAAGATGAAGAAGTAGATGTTTTAGTAACTTCTGAAAAAAGTAAATATTTAAGTGGTGAAAGTAAATCTATAAAAAATTTAAGTGCCGATAGAAAGAAGGCAGAATGCCCATATTATTTTGAGTGTGGTGGCTGTAACACGATGCATATGAAATACCAAAAAGAATTGGATTTCAAATTAAATAAAGTAAAAAGTATCTTAAAACGCTTTTCTAATCTAGATAATGTCATTAAAGAAATTTTATATGGTAAAGAATTTAACTATCGTAATAAAGTAAGTTTAAAAGTTAAGAATGGTGTTTTAGGTTACTACCAAGATAAATCAAATGACGTTATTAAAATAGATAAATGTTTATTAGTAAAAGAAAAGATTAATGAAGTTATAGAAAAACTAAACTCTCTTAATTTAAACAGTTTAAAAGAAGTAATAATAAGAGTAAATTATAAAGATGAAGTATTAATAGGACTTATAGGAGATAACATCGGTAAAGAATATTTTAAATCTAATTTAAATTCCAAAAATATCGTTATCGTTGATAACTCTAAAAGAGAAATAATATGTGGTAATGATTATATAATCGATAGGATAGGGGATTTATTATTTAAAGTATCCTTAGAGTCATTCTTTCAAGTAAATTATCAAGAAGTTTTATCTTTATATAACAAGGTTTTAGATTATGCATCCCTTAAAGGAAATGAAAATATCTTAGATTTATATTGTGGTACGGGTACAATTGGAATGTTTTTAAGTAAGAAAGCTAAAAATGTATTTGGAATTGAAATAAATGAAAAAGCTATCGAAGATGCTAACTACAATAAAGAGTTAAATAATATTAAAAATATTGACTTTCTATGCAATGATGTTTCAAAAGTAAAAAATAAATTTAAAGATATCGATTTAGTAGTTATTGATCCCCCAAGAGCAGGACTAGATAAGAATGCTATTAAAAATGTTTTGGATATTAATTCTAAAAAAATAATTTATGTTTCGTGTGACCCTGTTACACTTGCAAGAGATTTAAATATCTTGAAAGATAAGTATGAAGTTAAAGAAGTAACTTTAGTTAATATGTTTCCTAACACTTATCATATTGAAAGTATTGCACTTTTAGAAAGTAAATAGGGAAGTTTAAAATTGACATTAACATAGTGTTACATTATAATGAACTATGTATTTTATATAAACTTTATTAGCTCGCGAAAATTGCAAGTTATATTATGAGGTGCTAGAGTGAAAAAAATTATAAAAAGAATTATATCAATAATTTTTCTTGTTGGTATTATAAGTATCATTTGGAAAAAACATAAGTCAAAAAATGAGTATATATTAAAAATAAAATTTTAGTGAAATTGTACTACGATTATTAATATAATTCGCGAAAAAAACAGGTTGTATAGTGGAGGTATTTTATGAATTATCAAATTGATGAAGATGAAGTAATATTGTATGAGGGTTTAGGTGGATACAAATCAGGTTCAGTAAATGTCACTAATGCTAATATTCTAATTACTTCAAAAAAGATAGTTATAGAAAAAGAAAGTGGCATTTTTAAAAAAAGTAAACAATTAGTTGATTCAATTAATCTTAGTGATATAAAAGTATTTAATAATGAGTTACAAAGTAAGCAAAAGGGAGAAGAAATTTTTATTCAATGTAAACAAAAAAATCTTACATTATCATTTGGTGGTATGCTTGAAGCAAGGAAAGCCAACACTAAAATAATAGATGCAACTACAGGAACAACAATGGCTAAAAGAGGTTCTGAAAAAGTAAAAGATGCTATTAACCTTGTAGATGAAACTTTGGGATTAGATACAAAGGGAATAACTAAAGGAATTATTGAAAATGGCGTAGTAGGAACTTTAATAAATGGAATAAAGAAAAAAGACAAAAAATAATACCAATTTTAGATGTTGGTATTTTTTTTGTATTCAGATACTAAAATACTTTCTATTTCTTCAGGAGATTCTTTACATCCATTATCGAGCCACTTCTTTATAATGGCGTTAAGGCCTGCTCTAAAAAACTCCATATGATAATCTATATATTTATCGTCATATAATTTTTTAGATAAATGATAATCATAATCTTCAATAATGAAGTTTTGATCCATCTTTAACTTAAAATATGTTTTATAAAATATTTGATTTTCTTTTATATGTTTAAATAACTTTAAAAAATTGTTAGAATTATGATTTGTTTCTCTTTCTTCTTCATATAAAGATAACACTTCTTGCTTTAATTCTTCTCCGATTTGATCTGCTAAATCATATATGTCAAGATAATTAACATAAAAAGTAGAACGATTTATTTTAGCAAGTTTACATATATCCGTAACAGAAATTTCCGTTATCTCTTTAGATTGAAGTAGTGATACAAAAACTTTACTGATTTTATCTTTTGTTTCTTTTTTTCTTTTATTATTTGGTGTATTCATATATTTACTCCTTTAATTGGACAAATGTCTATAAATTGTTGATTGTATTTCTTTTTTCTTTAGATTATATTAAAAATGTAATAAAAAGACAAGTGTCTAGTTATTGAAAGGAGTTAGAATATGTCTAAAATAGTGGATGCTAATAAGAAAATTGAAAAAGGTGTTGTTAGTGGATACAAGAAAGTTGAAGATAGTGTCGTTGGAGGATATAAGAAGGTTGAAGATAAATTTGTCGATACTTTCTTAAAAAAAGATGGTGAAACAGTAGAAGAGGCCAAAAAAAGATTAAAAAAAGAAGAAGAAAAAAGACATCAAGAACAAAAGAAATACTCAAAATCAACTGAAGAAATTCAAAAAGAAATTAAAGAAAAATTAAGTAAAAAGAATTAAAAGGAGTAACTATGAAAAAAGAAACTTTATTAGAAATTATTTTAGGAACAATTGGTGGTTTAGTATTTGCAATAGGTATGTGTATGTGTTTAATATCAGAATGGGATTTATTAAAAGCAGGTGTTGTTGTAGCAGTTTTAGGATTTATCATTCTCCTTTGTATTATTCCGGTATATAGAAACAATCATCCTAAAAAAGAACATACAAAAGTAAACTGGGGAATCGTAATAACTTGGTTTATAGGTATAGTTGGTGCATTAGTAATGGGATTTGGTATGAGTAAAGTAATGGTGGGTGACCCATCTCAAACAGATTTACTAATAGGCATTGTAACAGGTATTGTCGGTTTACTTGTATGCGTATTAAATTATCCAATTTATTCATATATTAAAGGTAATAAAAAGTAATATGAGGATTACTAAATCCTCTTTTTTGATTTTAGGTGATTTATGAGAGAAATATTGAAAAAAATATTTATTCCAAACAATAAAATCGGTTTTGTTCTATTTAATCTTGGCTTTGGTTTACTTATCTATGTATTCTCTTGTCATTTAGAAGATACATCTCTTGCATATGTAAGTTATTTATTATCTACTTATGCCTTAATAATATTTTGTATTTGGTTTTGTAAAGTTTGTAAATTTGGTAATAAGGCTATAAAGAAGTCTAAACCTTACCAAGCATACAAGAAAAATGAACTCCTAATAACTAAGTATAGTCTAGGATTTGCCACTTTTCTTCACTTTGTTTATGGTATTTTTAAGCTAGGAACAGGAATATATTATATGTCTTGGTGGTTTATAACCTTTGCTGTATACTACTTGATTTTGTCTTTGATGAAATTATCTATAGTTAAAAATATAAAAAATGGAGTAGGAAAAAATTTGCAAGAAGAATATAAAAAGTTAAAGTTAACGGGGATAATTCTATTGCTTTTAAACTTAGTTCTATCTGGTATAATTGTTCTAATTATTAGACAAAACAAACAAATAACTTATGCTGGATTTATTATCTATATTGTTGCTATCTATGATTTTTATTTAATAATAAGTGCAATTATTAATGTAATTAAATATCGAAGGAATCACAGCCCACTTTTAGCATCAAGTAAATGTATTAATTTAACTGTTGCTATGATATCGATGATTTCTTTAGAAGTTGCTATGGTCTCACAATTTGGCACTAATGAAAGCGAATTTAAAATAATAATGACTAGTATAATGGGAGCTTTTGCTTGTTTAATAAACACTTTTATGTCTATTTATATGATATTAAGAGCTAATAAAAATTTAAAAAATACTAATAAAAGCAAACAGTAAAAAGTTTGCTTTTATTATGATATAATAATATTAAATCAAGAAGATAATAAGTATTAGAATTATGAAAGGAGAACGTATGAGTGAATTTAAAAATAAAAAAAGTTTAGTTATCTATTTTTCAAGAGCTGATGAAAATTATGCAGTAGGCTATATTGACAAAGGAAATACTGAATATATTGCTGAGTATGTAAGAGATATTGTTGGTGCTGATTTATTTAAAGTAGAACCATTAGTACCTTATAGTAAAGAATATAATAAATGTATTGAAGAAGCAAAAGAAAGAGTAGGTAATGCACCTATTAAAAATAAGATAAACGATATTTCTAAATATGAAGTTATTTACATTATGACACCTGTATATTGGGGAAGTTATGCTCCAGAAGTTGAAACAGCAATAAAAAATTTAGACTTTACAGGTAAAGTAATTAGAGTTGTCACAACTCACGAAGGATCAGGTTTAGCAAATGTTGTAGATGATGTTAGAAAAATATGTGTTGGAGCAAATATATTAAATGATAGCATCGCTATAAAAGGAACAGATTGCAAGAATGCAAGAAATATAATTGAAAAATGGATATAGTAAAAATAGGAGGATATGATTTATGAAAAAACAAACAGCAGGTAGAGAGAAGTTAGGTAATATTGCACCTAAGTTTGCCGAATTAAACGATGATGTATTATTTGGAGAAGTATGGAGTAGAGAGGATAAATTATCAGCAAGGGATAGAAGTTTAATAACAATTTCAGCCTTATTTGCTCAGGGATTATTTCCTCAACTAAAAAGTCATATTGCTATTGGAAAAGAACACGGAATTACAAAAGATGAAGTTGTCGAAGTGGTAACACAACTAGCATTTTACGCGGGATGGCCAAAAGCTTGGAGCACATTTCCTTTGATTGAAGAAGTGTATGGAAATGATGATACAAATCAAAAAAATAATTAATTATATAGATAAAAACTAATGTCAATAAGCAAACCGATAAATGGTTTGTTTTTTTTGACAAAATTTTTAAAAAAAGTATTGCCAAACATATGTTCACATAGTATAATGCTTATATCGAACTAATGTTGGATAAAAATTCAAATATAAGGAGGTTTTGTTTATGAATAATTTAGAGAAAACAATAGTGACATTTGAAAGCATTAAGCATATTGATGAGTTTGGTGCTGAATACTGGGAGGCTAGAGAACTTCAACTTGCCTTGGGTTACAAAGAATGGAGAAAATTTGAAGGAATAATTAAGAAGGCAAAAGTTGCGTGTGAAGTAAGTAATAATGTAGTTGATTATCATTTTGTCGGCTCCGACAAAACGATAGATATGCCTAAAGGTGCTATCAAAAAGGTTGACGATTATAAGTTGTCGAGATATGCTTGCTATTTAATTGCTCAAAATGGTGATTCAAGAAAAGAAAGTATCGCTCTTGCTCAAACTTATTTTGCTGTTCAGACAAGGAAACAAGAAATTTCTGAATTAGAATATAATGAACTAACTGAAGATGAAAAGAGACTTTATAAAAGAAACCTAACAAAAAAAGGAAATTATTCATTGAATATTGCTGCTAAAAATGCGGGAGTCAAAAACTTTGACAAATTTCATAATTATGGATATAAAGGATTATATAATGGAGAAACAGCTGATGACATTGCTAAAAGGAAAGGTTTAAGATATCGAGAAGATATTTTAGATAATATGGGTAGTGAAGAGCTAGCAGCTAACCTTTTTAGAATCACACAAACAGAACAAAAATTAAAAAGAGACGGAATTAAAACAGAGAACGATGCAAACAAAACACATTATGAAGTTGGAAGTAAAATAAGAGAGACAATAAAAGAACTTGGAGGAACTATGCCAGAAGACTTACCAACTCCAAAGAAAAGCCTTAAAGAATTAGAAAAAGAAAAAAATAATAATATGATAAAAAATTAATGAAATGATTTTATGTTATTCTATTTATTAGAAGTAAATATTGTAAAGTAGAAAAAGTGTTACTTATGAAACTTAGAAGAAAAGCATTTATATGATATAATCAAATTAGGTGAATATGATATGAAGTGTAAAAAATGTGGTAATGAAATAAATGAAAATAATAAATTTTGTGGCAATTGTGGTGCTGCTAATTTGAAAGATAATATAGATAACAAGGAAAATAAAAATCATATAGAAAAGCGAGAAAAAACTGATTTGCCAATGATAGTTGTATATGTCGTTGTTGGGTTTATTCTAGTTCTCTTGTTATTATATCGTTTTAATGGAATTTATAGTATTATCAATATATTTAGAACGAGTCATTACGATGTTGGTAAATTTGAAATAGAATGTAATAAAAACTGTGATCACAAAAGTGGAAGCTATTATAATACTGGAGAAGTCTTTGAAGTATCAGATGGAAAAGCATCGTTGGAAACCCTTTCAACTGACTTTTTACGCTACTATAGTTTAAGTGATTATGTAGATAGAATAAAAGATAATTGTAATGATGGTTGTAATGTTATTGAAGATATAACAAAACTTGAAATAAATGATGTAACTTGGTATAAGTTAACTCTTAATGAAAATAAATATACCGATATGTATTTGTTTACAGAAGATAATGGAAGAATCTACCGATTTGTTTATTCTGTTAAAGAAAAGTATTATGATATCAAACACCAAAAAGAAATTAAAAAAATGTATAGCACAATAACTTATATAGATGGCAATGAGGAGGATTATGATGAATAAAAAGAAAATGTTATTTTTTGTTATAATTATGCTTGCATTCGTTACTTCTTGTGAAAGCGTTGACCCAAATGATGTAGATAAGAACTATGTTAAAGATGCCTTCGAAGAATATTTAGATGAAAATTTTGAAGGAGTTGACTATAAGGTTACAGTTAATTCTTTAATCAAAGATGATGAAAGAAATTCAACTGGTACGGTTAAATTTAATGATAAATTTAAAACTGTTTGCAGTATTTATGGATATATTCAGGATGAAATGTTCGATCAATCTGTAATAGGTTCTCATTATGAGGTTTATAGTGATTGTATGGAAGTAATAATAGAAAATGCCAATAAAAAAATAAATAAACTAGATTTTAAAATTAAGCTAGATACTGACTATGAAGTTCTTGCTAACGATATAAAGACATATATTAAGGCATTAAAAAAAGAAATAAAAGAATACAAGAAAAGTAAAGAATTTGAGGATTATTTTTCTGATGAATATGATTACTTTAGTGAAGATATAATTGAAGAAGAATATTCACATAATGAATCAATATATATTGATTCTTATAATGGTATGGTAATTTTAAATCGTTCTGGATCAAACTTTTCAATGCGTGGGGAAATAGAATTATCAGAATACTTGAAGTTACTTTACAATAATGAATTAAAGGCAAAGGAAAAAGAGTTAGATTACAAACATAATGGACAAATCAAAGGAATTGATTATTAAAACTCAAAAATATAAATCTATTTTAGAAAAAAACTTAAAATAGATTTTTTCTTTTACTTTGCTTTTTAACAGCTTTATAAATGATTTTTTAACAGCTTTATAAATGATTTACAATTTACATTTTTTTTAATATAATATCATTTGGTGATAAAGATGAAGATAATAGTAGCAGGCATAGGAAAACTCGGTGAGTATTTAGCTCGTGAATTATCATTAGATGGTAATGAAGTTACGATAATAGATGATAAAGCTTTTACAAATAAGTCAATAGTAAATAATGAAGATGTTTTCTATGTCAATGGAAATGCACTTGACTCTAATGTTTTATTAGAAGCAGGTATTGAAAACTCTGATTTGTTAATTTCTGTTATGGATAAAGATGAAAAAAACATAATGTGTTCTTTTCTTGGTAAAAAATTAGGCGTTAACAAGACTATTGCTCGTGTTAGAACACCAGAGTATTCTTCATCTTTAAATTTATTAAAAGAAGATTTAGGACTTTCTATGATTATTAATCCTGAATATATGACAGCAACTCATATAGCAAGATTATTAAGTATTCCTAATGCTTTGGATACTGTTTCTTTTTTTAAGGGAAGAATTTCTTTGGTGTCCATTAAAGTTAAAGAGAATAGCCCTCTTGCTAAATTGACTCTTAATGGACTTTCTAAAAAACTTAAGAAAAAAGTAATAATATGTGCAATTGAAAGAAATGGTGAAACCATAATACCAAAAGGTAATTATCGTATTGAAGAAGGGGATAAAGTCCATTTTACAGGTACAAGAGATCAAATCTTCTCATTCCTACAGTTTGCAGATTTAGTTGGAAGCAAAAGTAAAAGGGTAATGATAAGTGGTGGATCTACTACTTGTATTTACTTATCTCAAATGTTAATAGAGATGGGGATGGAAGTAAAGATAATAGAAATAAACAAAGATAGATGCGACTTTCTATGTGAAACCCTACCTAAAGCTTTAATAATAAATGGAGATGTATCAAATCAGGATTTGTTGTATGAAGAAGATATCGAAAACTTTGATTCTTTTATATCTTTAAATAATATCGATGAAGAAAATATAATTCATTCGATGTTTGCTAAAACGGTAGGAGTTCCTAAAATAATTACTAAAGTTAATCATATAAATCTAGATGGTGTCTTAGAAAAAGCTGATATAGATGCAGTTGTAACACCACATAAAATTGCTGCAAATCAAATAGTTAGTTATGTAAGAGCAATGGAAAATAGTAGCAATAGTAATAGTAGCTGTGAATCTATTTACAAGTTCGCCGATGAATCTTTTCAAATGTTGGAATTTAATGTTAAAAAGGGCTTTAAAAAGTTAAATGTTAAACTTAAAGATATCGATATCGATGAAGATGTTTTAGTTACAGCTATTTTAAGAGGCAGGAATATTATCTTCCCTTCAGGAAACGATGATATAAGAGAAAAAGATACAGTAATTATTGCTGCTCTTGAGAAAAAAGAATTAAAAGATATCAATGACATTTTGAGGTAGAATATGAGAAACAAATTAATATATAAATATATTGGTAAAGTTTTAATTGGTTATTCTTTCTTATTAATTCTTCCATTTTTAGTTGGACTTTACTATAATGAATTGCCTCTTGTTTTTCTTTATACGGCTTTAGAAACCTTAGCGCTTGGATTTCTTTTAACGAGACTTAAAAGTGATAGAAAAAACTTATTTGCAAGAGATGGTTTTAAGATAGTTACAATATCTTGGGTAGTTATAAGTTTAATTGGTGCAATACCGCTTATGGTGGATGCCAATCTATCATTTGTCGATGCTTTTTTTGAAGCAGTTTCAGGATTTACGACAACAGGTGCTACGATGTTTGATAATGTCGAAATATTACCGAAGAGTATTCTTTTTTGGCGAGACTTTATGCACTTTATTGGTGGAATGGGAGTTCTTGCTTTTGTAATGGCCATTGTTCCTCTTGCCAAAAGTGATAAATCGATGTATCTACTTAAAGCCGAGATGCCAGGACCTTCTGTATCAAAATTAGTTCCAAGTATTAAAAAGACCTTATATTATCTATATGGCATCTATTTTGCTCTTACTTTAATTGAGTTTATCTTACTTTTAATATCAGGAATGCCTGTGTTTGACAGCCTTTTAATATCTATGGGAACAGCGGGTACTGGTGGATTTAGTCCACTAAGTACAAGTGTAGCAACTTATAGTGTAATGGCCAAAATAGTCGTATCAGTCTTTATGTTTTTATTTGGAGTTAACTTTAACATCTATTTCTTGATTTTAATTAAAGACTTCAAAAGTGCCTTTAAAAGTGAAGAATTAAAAGTATATATCGGACTTTATCTTTTTACAGTATTTTTACTTGTTATGAATTCGATAAATATCTTTTCAAGTATTAATGAAGCTTTATTAAATGGCTTTTTCAATGCAAGCTCATTTATTTCGAGTACTGGTTACAGTATTGGAGATGTCAATATCTATCCGACTGCTTGTAGGCTTTGGATATTGTTTATGATGGTTGTATCTGCCTGTGCTGGAAGTACTTGTGGTGGCTTTAAAGTATCTCGTCTTATCTTAATTTTTAAAATAATAAAAAGGGATATTCAAAAGATTGTTCATCCAAATAGTGTGTCAATGATAACTTTTGAAGGTAAAAAAGTAGAAGAGGAAACTCTAGAGAGCACCAAAAGCTTTATGTTTTTATATATTCTACTTATACTCATCATCTTGTTTGTGGTGTCCCTTGATGGATTTTCTTTAGAGACTAGTATAAATGCTGTTTTCTCAACTTTTGGTAATGTTGGACTTTATTTTGATATTCCAAGTTTTTCAATGTTTAGTGACTTATCTAAAATATTTATGTCTATAGGTATGCTTTTAGGAAGACTTGAGATATATCCAATAATTGCACTTCTCGTATCAAGAAGAAAATAAAATATAGAAAGGAATATGGTTATGCAAGAAGAAAAACTTAATAATTTAATGAATAAATACTCTTTAAGTGATAATGAGAAAAAAGAGTTTTTAAAAATTGTTAATCCAATTATCGAACATAAAGAATTTCAAAGAAGATTAACTAAAGAATTTCTTCATCATAGTGATATTACCTTAGGTGAGCACATCTTAGAAGATGCTTTAATTACTTATAAACTTTCTAAAAAGGAGAAAAAGAAAAATATAAATATTAATCTTGCTGTTAAAATTGCTCTTTTTCACGACTTATACACAATTCCTTGGCAAAATAATAAGGAAAATACTAAAGTTAAAAAGTTTTCTCATAAACACGGATTTAGACATCCAATAGAAGCTGCGATAAATGCTTCTTACTGGTATAAAGATGAATTTAAAAATGAAGAGGAAGCAAAAATATTAATCGATGGTATAATTCACCATATGTATCCACTTCCAGTAACAAGAACTAAAAGAATAGAAGAAGATGAACTTAAAAACTATGACTTATTTTTAAAACTTCCTAAAAACATCCAACAAATGATAAAGGATTCTGCAAATAGAACGAAAGTATTCAGTTATTCTTTATGTAGAAGTAAATACCCTGAAGGTAGGATTATGTCTAAATCTGATAAAATGGTTTCTTTTCATCAAATAAAGAACTTAAATAGTCTTACTGCACTTTTAACAGGTAAAAATAAAAGTATCGAAGATAAGGATAAAGAATGATTATGAAATCCGATTTATATAAGATAGATAATAGTGTCGAGAAAATATTAAATAAAAAAAGTACTTTATTTTTAGATCAGAAAGAATTTAAAGAAGTAACAGCAAAATTAAGAAAAGGAAGTTATAAAGTTTATTATCCATACAAAGATAGTGAGAAAGTAATACTTTATTGTGATAAAATACCTGGTGTTACGCTTTTCGAAATTAAGTCATTTACTCCATTAAGACACCAAGACATTTTAGGTAGTCTAATGGCTCTTAATATCTCTTCAAGTTATTTAGGAGATATCATAATCGATAAAGATAATTATTACTTTTATGTTCTAGACGAATTAAGTAGTTTTATAAGTGATAATTTAAAAACTATTGGGTCCTCAAGCGTTTCTTTAACAAAGATTGATTTAGATTACTTAAAAGATTACGAAAGAAATTATGAAAAGAATGAAGTAATTGTCTCAAGTCTTCGAATCGATAATGTCTTATCAAAAGTCATAGGAACCAATAGAGATAAAATAATAGAAAAAATAAAAAATAAAGAAGTAATTTTAAATTATGAAGTTTTAACTAAATCATCGATTAATCTAAAAGAAAATGATGTCTTTAGTGTTAGAAAATATGGTAAATATAAATTCGTTGGAGTAACTAATCATACTAAAAAGGATAATTTAGTAATTGAATACTTAAAGTATATATAATTAAAAACTTTTCAAGAGGTAATAATATGATAAATATAGCAAAAAGAAAAGCATTAATGATATCTTTAATACTTATCTCTTTATCTTTTCAAAAGGATAATGAGCTAAATAAACCTAATATTGAAATAATGGAGAACTCTAATTATTTTGGTAAATATAGTAAAGGTAAAATATATATTGGAGATATTAATTTTTTAAAAACTTTAAATAATAAAGAAGATGGGGATGTCTTGGTTTTAGATGCTAGAGATTCTATAGAAGACCCTTGTCTCAAAATATTAGATTCTTCTTCGATAATCGACGAAAAAGATCGAGATGACATTATAAAAGTTTTATGTAGATATGAAGAACTTTTCCCAAGTGATTGGAAAAGAAGTTTTGATTCAATGAAAATTGAATGGTATGTCCATAATCTTTTATATTATTTGAATATTGAAAGAGATAGAACTAAAGATGTTGATTTAAACAATGCTGATGAAGAAATGTACAACAATAAAGTATTAAAAAAAGTACTAAAAGTATAGGAGGATATTATGTTAGATAATGTTATAGTGTTTAGACAAAGTAGTATTAAAATTACAAGAGATAAAGTGTTGTATTTTGACCCATTTAAAATTGAAAAGGAGTATAAGGATGCTGATATAATTTTTATTACCCACGATCATTTTGATCACTTCGATTTAGAAAGTATTAACAAAGTAAAAAAGGATACCACTAAAATAGTTGTGCCATATTCTTTAAAAGATAAAGTTTTAAATAGTTTTAAAAGTGATAATGTTTTACTTGTTGAACCAGATAAAAGTTACACACTTGATAATATTAAATTTGATACAGTAAGAGCATATAACAATAATAAAAAATTCCATCCTAAAGAAAATAATTGGGTAGGGTACCTTCTTTATTTAGATAACTATAAATATTATGTAATGGGAGATACTGATGATACAGTAGATGCAAGGAGTGTTGCACCTGATATTTTATTTGTTCCAATTGGTGGAATGTACACGATGGATGTATCTGAAGCAATAAATTATACTAACTATGTAAAGCCTAAAATAGCTGTACCAATCCATTATGGTGAAGTAGTAGGAAGTAAAGAAGATGGTGAAGAGTTTATTAACGGACTTGATGAAACAATAAAAGGAGTTATACTTATAAATAAAGGATAGGAAAATATATGAGAAAAATAGTAATAAAAGGAATATATAAGCATTTTAAGGGTGACTACTATCTTGTCGAAGACGTAGCAACTCATTCAGAGACAGATGAAAAATTAGTTATTTATCGAAGCTTATATGGAGATGGAGAACTTTACGCAAGACCTATCGATATGTTCTTAAGTGAAGTAGATCACGAAAAATATAAAGATGTAAAACAAAAATATCGCTTTGAATTACAAAAAATAGAAAGCAAGAATCATAAATAATTAGATTTTTGTCATATTAAATATAGGAGAGTTTATGAATAAAGAAAAGTTACAAGAATATTTAAAAAGAATAGGAGAACTTAGATACTTAATCACAGTCCTTAGATGGGATATGGATACAGTAGCACCTAAAAAGAGTTACGACTATTTAATAAATGTCAGTACTAAGTATGAAATGGAAGCTTATGAACTTGAAACAAGTGAAGAATTATTGACTTTATTAATTAACTTAATAAATAGTGATGAATTTAATTCTTTATCTAAAGAAGAGCAAATTTATATAAATGATTTAAAAGAAGATTTCTATAAATTTAGACAAGTTCCTAAAGACTTTTATGAAGACTATTGTAATCTTAGAAGCACTTCCTTAAATGTCTGGAAAGAAGCTAAAGATAATAATGATTATGAGACTTTTAAACCATATTTGACAAAGGTTATCGAGTATACTAAAAGATATTATCGTTTTATGTATCCTGATACTGACAACTTATATGATTGTATGATAGGGGAATATGAAAAAGGAATAAAGTCAGAATTTATTGATTCCTTATTTGATAAGTTAAAAGAAGAAATAATTCCAATTGTCAAAAATCTTAAAGAAAAGAATGTAAAAAAAGTTAAAAATGTTTTAGATGACAGTGAGTTTATCTCTTTTGCTAAGTTTCTTTTAGATTATATTGGTTTCGATAACGAAAGAGGCGCTCTTGGAATATATACTCACGGATATACAACTAAGTTAAATAAAAATGATGTAAGAATTACTTTTTCCAATAATGACAATCCAATCGATTCAATAAGCACGATAGTTCACGAAGGTGGACACGGAATATTTGATCAAAATATTGGAAGTAATCTAACAGAGTATGAAACATACGATGTCAATAAATATGCTTTGCACGAATCCCAATCAAGATTCTTTGAAAATATCTTAGGAAGAAGAAAAAGTTTCTTTGTTCCTATCTACGATGAAATAAAGAAAAGACTAAATATCGATTTAACATTAGATGAATTTGTAGATAATTTTAATAACGCTAAGGCATCTTTAGTAAGAACTGAAGCAGATGAATTAACTTACTGCCTTCATATCATAATTAGGTACGAAATAGAAAGAGATATCTTCAATGAAAACATTCCTCTTGATGATTTACCTACCATTTGGAATCAAAAATATCAAGAATATTTAGGTATCTCAAGTGATAATTACAAAGAAGGAATTTTGCAGGATATGCACTGGTCAGATGGTTCTTTTGGATACTTTCCATCTTATCTTTTAGGGTCAATCTTCGATGGAATGCTTCTTAACTTAGTAAATGAAAAACTAGGGGATGTCGATAAGATTCTAGAAGAGGGAAGAATAAAAGAAATAACGAAGTTCTTAAACGAATCAATTCATAAATATGGTGGTTCATATAACATAAATGAAGTATGTCAAAGAATTTGTGGTAAGGACTTAGATGTAGAACCTCTAGTACTTTACTTTAAAAGTAAATATCTATAATTTGGACTTTATTTAAAAGTCCTTTTTTGATAAGATATTAATATAGGAGAAAGATATGAAAAAGATATTCGAGTTATTATTATGCTTTGTCTTTCTTTTTAGTTTAACAGGATGTCAAAGTGACTCTACAGAAGAAGAAAAGAAAGCAAAGGTAAAAGAGAAAAATTACTATGAAACAATGGAAGAAATTGTCTTAACTAATTCTCAACACTATTTTGTTACTAATAATAAAGAAGTAGTAAGTATGGATGAATTAGTTAACACTGGTTATATAAATAAAGAATTTCTAAAAGATTACGAAATTGATTCTTACTGTGATGGATATGTAGTAAATAAGGAAGAAAAGAAAGTTTATATAAAATGTAAGAACTATGTTACTGATGGATTCGATTCTTCATTATTAAAATAAGTAGGTGAATAAATGATTGTTTATGCTTTAGCGTTATTTATATTTACTTATGTTTTGATGTTTTCTTTTTCAAAATATAAGTCTTATATTGCCCTTGGGTCAGCTCTTTTATTTGTTATACTTGGGTTCCTTCCAGTAGATAAGATAATTGCAAGTATCGATTTTAACGTTTTACTTATGATTTTTGGAACGATGGGTACAGTTAGCTTGTTTGTCGAATCAAGAATGCCTAATATGCTTGCCGATATAATTATTAAAAAAGCTACAAATATTAAGAACTTAACTATTACTTTAGCTTTGTTTTCAGCAATAATTTCGGCATTTATCGACAATGTTGTAACGGTTCTTATGTTAGTACCAGTAACTCTTGAAGTTGCTAAAAAAATAGAAGTGTCCCCAGTACCAATTGTCTTTGCTATATCAATATTTTCTAATTTGGAAGGTGCTGCTACACTAGTTGGAGACACTACATCTATCTTACTTGCTGGTGCTATGGATATGAACTTTATGGATTTCTTCTTTTATCAAGGAAGAATTGGTTTATTCTTTATCGTACAGATTAGCTTAATAGCAGCAACTCTTGTATTGTATTACATAATAAGAAAGAAAAATAGAAAAATAGAAGATTGCAAAGTCCAAAGGGTTAAAGATTATGTTCCAACTATATTACTTGTTATGACAGTTCTAACTTTGATAGGAGCATCCTTTATTCCAAATACACCTGATTTAATAAATGGTTATATCTGTGTCTTTTATTTCTTGCTTGGTCTATTTATTAAACTTATTAGAACTAAAAAAGTTAAAGCAGTTCTTAAGACATTTAGAGAGATTGATTTTGAAACTTTGTTACTTCTTGCCAGTTTATTTGTAATAATTGGAGGTATAAAGGAAACAGGTGCAATCGATAAGATAGGAGAGTTCTTTACAACAATTGGTACTAATAATGCCTTTATTATGTACACTTTGATTGTAGTTATATCAGTTCTTGTATCAGCCTTCATCGATAATATTCCATATGTTGCTACAATGTTATTTGTAATAGGTTCTATTTCGGAAGCCTCAGGAATTCCTGCAATTCTTCTATATTATGGCTTGATAGTGGGATCAACTCTTGGTGGAAATATAACGCCGATTGGAGCAAGTGCCAATATAACCGCAATTGGACTATTGAAACGAAATGGTTACAGAGTGTCCAATAAAGAATACTTTAAATATAGTATTCCAATTTCTATAATAGCCATCCTAGTAGGTTATGTTATGAATATATTCTTATTTTTGTTATAAGGTGACTTAGGTCATCTTTTTATTTGATGTAAACTTATAAAAAAAAGAATGTCAAAAATTGACAATCACATATGAGTAACCTTATAATTAAAATAAGAATAGTGTAGATGGTTATTGGAAGTGAAGAGATGAATAATAACAAGTTAAAAAAGAATAAAAAATTAACTTTAAAAATATTTATTATCGTAATTTTATTTGTTACTCTTGGAGGTCTATTAATTGAGACTAAGACAGGATTTTTTTCAACGGTTACTCGTAAGTTTTTAAATAGTTTAGGTATTTATACAGAAGGAGTAAAAGAAGTTGAGTTTGAATCAGATGATTTTAGTTCTGGTGCTGGTGGAAGTTACCATATAAAAAAGAGTGCCGATTGGACAGCATTATCAACTGCAACAATTCACTTTGATGTAGAAACAACAGTACAAAGCCATTACTTGCATAGAGATGTTGTATTTGTTTTTGATACTTCATCAAGTATGCTTGGCTTAAGAATGGCAGAAGTAAGAGAAGAAGGCAACGAACTTGTTCCAAAAATCTTAGAAGACAAAGATAGTAGAATTGCTTTTATAACTTTTGATAAAGATGCTAAGTTAATAACGGATTTCACAAATGATGAAAGAATGCTTCTTGATGAGATCAATAAACTTGAAGCCAATACAGTAGATGGAACAACAAACTACTATGATGGATTAAAGAAAGCAGAAGAAATATTAGAGGGTTATACACAAAAAGATGATACTGAATTAGTTGTACTTTTCTTAACAGATGGACTTCCAAATGTTAACACACCAAATCAAATTGCAGAGTATCAAAAATTAAAAATAAAATATCCATTTATGAGAGTATGTGGAATCCAGTACGAAATGGGTGAAACAATAATGTCTCAAATTAAAGAAATAAGTGATGAACAATTTGAAGCACATTTAAATGATTTACATAATGCAATGTTTGATGCAGCTTTTTCACCAATGGCCTATGATACTTTTGAAATAACAGATTATATAGATAACGATTATTACACAGTAGAAGATGATACAAAGATAAAAACAACAAAGGGTACAGCTACCTTACAAGTAGAAGGAGGAAAACAAAAAGTTGTATGGCATTTCAATAAAGGAGAACTTCACTCTGGAAATGAAGTTGAAATGGATATCGATGTTAAAATTAATAATAACTTAAAAGAAAAACCAGGATATTATCCAACTAATGAAAATGTTGAAGTAAAAAGTACTATAGATGGTAAGAACAACAATACAACTTTTTCAAATACACCAATATTACAACACGGCTATAAAGTAAAGTATGAAAGTAATATGCCAAGTGGATGTTCAAGTAGCTTTTCAAAAGAAGAAACACACTACGCTTTTGAATCAGTAAAAATTGAAGGAGAAAATTTAACTTGTAAAGATTATCTGTTTAAAGGATGGAAAGTAAAAGAAGCTGTACAAATGGTAAATGATGAAACCTTTGTAATGCCACAAAATGATGTTATAGTGCGTTCTTTATGGACAAACTTCGGATTACAGAAGAGTATGGAAGGAACGATAAATGAAAAATTAACATTGTATCGAGCAGTAGCAAAACAAGCTGTACCAGATAATGAAAAAAGTGAATTTACTGGATCATCTGGAATCAATTTCAATCAAAATTCTTCTGATACGAATGGTAAAGGCGTCTATACAATTGCTGATACATTAGGTGAAAGATATCCAATTCATTACTTTAGAGGAGAAGTTAATAACAATAATGTAATCTTTGGAGGGTTCTGTTGGCAAATAGTAAGAACGACAGAAACAGGTGGAGTTAAATTAATTTATAATGGAACACCACTTAATAATCAGTGCCCTGAAGGAAGAACAAATGATGAAAGAATAATAAAAAAAGCAGCCTTCAATAAAAACTATAACTCACCAGCATATGTTGGATATAAGTATGGAACTGCTTATACATATAAAGAAAAAGTTATGGATATAACAGGTCTTACAACAGGACATTCAAAAACAATTACTGGTGGTATGACAGAAACAAATTATTGGTATTCAGATACAGTAACATACGACCCTGTAACTGGAATGTATACACTAGAGAATCCAACACAAAAATTTTGGTCAGATACATATAGAGAAAATCAGTTTAAATATACTTGTCTAAGTGATATAGAGACAAGTTGCAGTCCAGTATATTATGTTATTGCAACTGCAAATAGTAGTATGTCAAAAACTGAATTAAAAAACGGAGAAACAGCTGATGAAGTAGGTAGTGCCAAAATCATATATGGAAATGATGTAACATATGAAGATGGAACTTACAAACTTACGAATACTTTTGAAGGTCTTGTTGGTAGTGCTCAAACTGAATATCAAAAAATAGCAGGAGCAAATGGATATCATTATACTTGCTTTAGTGATAAAGATACTTGTAGTACAGTAAGTTATATATATTATGCTGAAAGTATAACTAATAGTGGCATTCCTCAAATTAGTGCTTATTACATAGACCTGGAAAATGGCAAGAAAATAGATGAAGCACTAAAAGAGATGACAACAGAAAGTGACAATTCAACACCATCTAACATAATGACTGAAATAGATAAGTGGTATGAAGAAAATTTGAAAGGCACTTATGGAAGTATGCTAGAAGATACAATTTGGTGTAATGATAGAACAATAAGTGATTATGGTGGCTTGGACAAAGATGGTGATGGTGTATCTAAATCTTTGTACTTTTCACCTTATGCCAGAAGAAATTCACAGCCGTCACTTACTTGTAGTAATCCAAATGATAGATTTACTGTTAGTGGTGAGGTAGGAAATGGCAAATTAACTAACCCGGTTGGAACAATAACGATGGATGAAGCACGATATGCTGGTGCATATAGTACAACGACAAACAAAACATATTACTTGTATACTAACGGGTCCTACTGGCTTGCGTCCCCTTATAACTTCTACCACAGCGGCGCTAGCGAGTTCTTCGTGCATTCGAATGGCAGCTTGTACTACAACTACGTGTACACCTCTTCGTACGGCGTGCGTCCTGCCGTTTCACTTAAACCTGGCACATTGTACTCATCAGGGGATGGAACACCTGAACAACCATATATTGTTGATTTACAAGATTATTAAAATTAAATAGTGAAGCTATGCCTTTATGGTGTAGCTTTCCACTATTATTAATGGTAGATGAAAAAAGTAATATTTTTCTAGTATTACTTTTCTTGGTTATCATTACGAAAGGATGATGTTAATGAAAAAATGGACTATTATAATGCTATCGATTCTAGTATTAGGTTACATATTTTTTCGCCCAACAATTGCCGAAATATTAGAAGATGGAGTAGAAGTAAAAGAAAATACTGAATTAATTTATTATTTAGATGTTACTTATGACGGAGTGGATGTAAATGGAATAGAATCTACTGGTAGTAATCTACCAAATGTCTATAGTGATTATATCTATGTCGAAGATAAACTTCCTGAAGGACTAACATTTACTGGATTTAAAACTTCAGAAGATGGAAGTATTGGCGCAGTAAGTAAAAATGACCCTGATACACCGTGTCTTGGGTATGTCGTAGATGGAGTAGATGGATTAAAATACAATAATAGTACAAGAACTGTTTCATTTACTGTTAAAAATCTTCAAGCAGGATGTAAGTTAACTGTAGGAATTAAGACAACAACACCAAATATAAATGACCCAACAACTTCTGAAACGGAAGTAAGAAGGGACTTTTATAATACGGCAACTGCAACAGAAGAGGATAAAACAGAAAACTCAAATACTGTACACGTATGGATGGGAAAAGAATCATTAAAAATGTATTCAGTAACATATAAGTATGCAGAAGGAAGTCCTGAAAATGCACCAGAACTTCCACCTATATCAAGTTATGGTGATGGTTCTATTGTAGGACTAGAAAAAGATCCGATACTCGAAGGATATAAGTTTAATGGATGGAAAACATCTGATGTTGCGGTAGTAGATGGTAAATTTACAATGCCAAAACAAAATGTAACATTCGAAGGGAGCTTTACAGCAATTCCAAAATATCGAGTAAGTTATAAAATAGATGGAGAATTTCCAAGTGGTTATGTTTTACCAAGTACTAAAGAATATTATGAAGGTTCAATGGTAACCCTAGATGTCTTAAAAGCAGGCGATGTACTAAACGATTATAGATTCCTAGGCTGGGAAACAAAAGATGGAGTTATATTAAATAGTGAAAAAGCTTTCTCTATGCCAAATAAGAATGTAGAGTTTGTAGGTAAATTTGAAGAAATTTCTTACAAAGTTGAATATAAATTTCAAGGAAGCGTTATGCCACCTAGTGCTAGTTCATTACTTCCTGCAGTTAAACAATATAAACCAGGTGAAAAAGTAAAACTTGAAAAAGATCCAGTAGCATCTGATTACAATTTCTTAGGGTGGTATTATGATAAAGAATTTGTAATGCCTGAACAAGATATAACAATATATGGAGAATGGGAAAAACTGCCTGGTATCTTTAATTTATCAATTACTAAATCAATAATAGATGAGAAGCCTTCATATGAAAATGGCGACGAAGTTAGCTTTGAAATTGAAGTAAAAAATGAAAATGATTTTGCTGTATCAAATGTTGTTATACAAGAGCAAAATGAAAAGGCATCATTGGTAGAAGATGTGGAAGATAGTACTTATACTTTAGATTCAGATCATATTGCAACAATACCAATATTAGAAGGAAATCAAATTGTTACGATAAAAGCAGTATATAAAGTTGACGAAAATGACAAAGGAATAATAGATAGCACTGCAGAAATAATAGGTGCAGAAGTAGAAGGTAAAACTCTAAACCCTAATGGAAACTACAAGGCAACACAAATGTTTAAGGTAGATGTCAAGGAAAAGCCAAAAGATGATAATCCGAATACTTATGATGCAATTATGGAAAATATCTTTGTATTAGTTATTTCAGTTTTAGGTCTTGCAGGAGTAGTATTCATATTCTTGTATGTTAATAAGAAAAATAAAAACAAAAAGTAGAAAGTATCGTTTTGATACTTTTTTCTTTACTTTTAATATTACCATCTATATAATAAAAACTAATTTTAGGAGATATTATGAACAAATTAAAAATTAATAAAAAAGCAATTTCTTTAATTCTTGCAGGTGCTATTGGTTTAGGTGGTATTTCTTTAAATAAAACAGTGGCAGAAGGAAATAAAACATATATTATGACGACTACTAAAGTTAACTTAAGAACTGATAGTAATACAGATAGCAAGATTATAACAACCCTTAATAATGGGGATATTATTGAATCTGTTACTCTTCTTCCTAATGGCTGGTACGAAGTAATCTATAATGGACAGACTGCTTATATTTGTGGGGATTATGTAACACCTTTAGATAATAGTATAGAAAAAGGTTCTAATATAGTTATTGCAAATGATAATGTGAGAGTTAGAAGTACTAATTCAACAGATGGAGAAATTTTAGGCCTTTTAGAAAAAGGAGATTCTTTGCAGTATGTAGGTACAACATCAAACGGTTGGTACGAAGTAAAATATAAAGGAAATACTGCCTATATATCAAGTGACTATGCTGATTTATCAAAAGAAGAGTTACAAGTAGAAAAGAAAAATATTATAATTGCAAATACAAGTGTCAATATAAGAGAATTACCCACAACTGACAGCAGGAAACTAGGTCTTTTAAACGAAGATAACTCTCTTGAGTTTATAAGAAAACTTGATAATAATTGGTATGAAGTTTTATATGACGGAGGATACGCCTATATAAGTGGTGAATTTGTAAGAGAAAGTACTAAAGATGTCGTTGGAAACAAAGTATATAAATTAGTGTCTATGAAAGAAGATAGTACGATTTATAAAGATAAGTATTTTACAGAACCACTTTGCGATATACCTAAATATGAACTTGCTAATGTCTTGTGTGGTGGTGATAGTTACTACCTAGTAACATCAGAAAATGGAAGTGGTTATATTAAAAGAGGAGTTACTGAAAACCTTGGCGATGTTGCAGTCGTTGTAGATGTTAGCTCTCAACTTTTAACTTTGTATAAGGACGCTGAACCATTCCACACGGCATCAGTAGTTACCGGAAAAAACTCAATGCCAACAGATATTGGATTATTCCAAATAAATAGAAAAATGAGAGATTATTATATGTCTTCCTACGATGTTTTTGTAAGTTTCTGGATGCCTTTTAGTGGTGATCAAGGATTGCACGATGCTTCTTGGAGAAAAGAGTTTGGTGGTAATATCTACAAAAAGAATGGAAGTCACGGATGTATCAACCTTCCATACGAAACAGCAGAAACAGTTTACAATAATGTAAAGAAAGGAACAAAAGTTCTCGTTAAAAATTAATACTTATGATACAATTATCTTAATAGGAGATAAGGTATGCAAGAAGAATTAGAAAAGGGAAAATTTATTCTTAATGAAAATGGTGAAGAAAAAGAATATACGACGATTCTTACTTTTTTGAATAAAGAAAATGGTAAGAACTATGTTGTATATACTGATGAAACTAAGGATGAAGATGATAATATAAATTTATATGCTTCTAGTTACGACCCTAATGATAGTGGATTTCATCTTTACGATGTTTTAAGAGATGATGAATGGAACAAAATTAATCAAGTATTAAATAATTTAATATCAGGTGGTGAGTAATATGACAGAAGAAGTAACTTATGTAAATAAAGAATTTTTACAAGAAAAAAGTAAAGGAGAAATGACTTTTAAAGAGTTAATGGCACGTAATAAAGGAAAAATTGCCACAGCACTTACTTTTTTTGCTACAAATAAAGCTGCAGTTTTCTTAGGTGGAATAGAACAGGACGGGTTTATGTACTGGCTTGGACAACAATCAATTAAGTATCCAGCCCTTGCAGGTCTAATTAAAACTTCTGCTGGCGTTGTTTCCGTTGCGTGGAATGCTCTTGTAGCAAATCCTAATCTTTGTGCCTTAGTAATAACGGCTTTAATATCTTTTGGGGCTGTTGTTAAATGGGGTATCCATAAAATGAAATTAAAGCATCAACAGAAAAAAGGTGTAGTATTAAAAACAAATGAAAAAACAAGAGAACTATAAAAATAGTTCTTTTCTTTGACTTAAATCACTATAATCTATATAATATTCAAAGGAATGAGGTTTATGGTGAAAAATAGAGAAGATTTTGAATTACATTTATATGAGAAAATTGGCATAAAGCACTTCAAAACTTTTGTTTTAAAACTTAGAGATTTGTTGCTTTATCGTTCTGCTAGCAAGATGACTGATGAAGAAAGGCACGACTTTTTGAACTCTCAATCTAACTACAATATTGGTAAGATTAATAGTATGGAAGATGTAGTTAAATTTAAAAAAATGCTTTATTTAAACGCTTCAATTCACTCTCTTGCAATGATTCCTTGTCTATTTTCTCTTATAAATGGAATAAATTTATTCTTTATATTGTGTACTATCATAAATCTTTATTGTATTATTCTACAAAGATATAATTGTATTAGAGTAAATAAAATAATTAAAAAGATGACACCACACTATGAAAGACAAAGAAATGAAGTTAAAGAAGAACTAGAAAAAGATGATGCTCTACTAGAAGAACATACTTATAAAAAAGTATCAAGGAAAAATGAGATTCCTATAACTCTTGAAGAAATAATAAATAACTCTAGTATTGAGGATTTAAAAAAATATCGAGAATCTCTAAAAAAATATCTAGAAGAAGAAAATCAAGAAGAGTTAGATAATACTTTTGGAAGTAAAAAATTAAAATTAGAATTCAAATCGAAGGGAAATTAAAGTATAATAAAAGTATAAGAAGGAGAGTTTTTATGGTTAAACATATAAATAGTAATGAATTTGATGAAGTTGTATTAAAAAGTAAAGAAACTGTTTTAGTAGATTTTTATGCTGATTGGTGTGGTCCTTGTCAGATGCTTTCACCAGTAATGGAAGAGATTGGTAAGTCTTATAATGTCTATAAAGTAAATACTGATGAAAACGAAGAATTAGCTCGTAAATACGGGATAATGAGTATTCCTTGTGTCATTGCTTTTAAGGACGGAAAAGAGCTAAAAAGATCCATTGGATTAACTGATAAAGAGACACTTTTAGAGATGCTTAAATAGAACTTTTTAAGGTTCTTTTTCTTTTTGTAAATTTTTTTCATCTTTACAAGTTAGTTAATATTCCTTTATAATTAATAATGAGGTGATAAGATGAACAAAATCGTAAAGAGAATACTAATAGGGGCCTTGGTAGTGTCAATACCAGTTGGAGGTACTATTTTCTATTTTGCGAGCAATAACGATTCTAAGGAATCTGCTAATAATAGGAAACCTAATGTTGTTGTTCAAGATGATGATGATACCGACGATAAAGATGACGTAAAAGACGATAATGTTAATCATCCAGGAACGGATGCCAAATTATCAAATCCTCACAAAGAATATATTGAAAGTTTAAAGGAAGAATATGATAACGATGAAATAGTAGGGGTCGTTAAAGTAGATGGTACTGATATTAATACAGTAGTAGTACAACATAGCGATAACGATTATTATCTTGATCATAATCTAAAGAAAGAAGAAGATGTAGCAGGAGCTGTTTATCTCGATTATAGAGTCGATATAAATAGTGGTAGAAAAAATATCATCTATGGACATAATGGTGACAGTAGCCAATTAAATGTACCATTTAGTGAATTAGAAAAATACTACGATAAAGATTTTTATAATGAACATAAATATATAACTTTAGAAGATGAAGATGGTGTAGGAACTTATGAAATCTTTTCTGTATATGTAGAAACAAGAGAACCAATTTATATGTATTTAAACTTTAAGACTGACTCTTCTTGGTTAGAACATATTACATATTTAAAAAATAAATCTTTATATGATACAGGAGTTTCAGTAGATGAAACTGATGATGTGTTAATACTTCAAACTTGTTCTCATAGTGAAAACTACATTAAATATAAAGATAAATACTTACTTGTAGTGGCAAAACGTGTAAGATACGAATAATAAACTTTACTCTTGACATAGTAGTAAAAAACAATTACTATATTAAGTCGTAAAGGAATAATTATGAAATTGCCGTGATCTTAATTATTACCTTACTAGTAAAATTCAGGGGGTTTTGAATTTTATTAGTCTATGAAGTTAACACTTCATAACGAAAAGTTCCTTTTTGGAACTTTTTTTGTTTATAAGGAATTTTCTATAAAAAGTAATTTTTATTGACTGAAACATACGTTTGGATTATAATGTAATTGTTAGGGGGTAATAAAATGTTAATTAATAAAGCATATGTATTTAGATTATATCCAACAGAAGA
>CANRDN010000009.1 GCA_947629375.1 uncultured Bacilli bacterium
ACGCATATTTTCGTGTTTTTAGTCGTGGTATAATATTAATATAAATTTAGTGTTGACAAAACTTAGATAGTCAATTTATATAAGTAAGATAATCAAAAAAAATTAGATAGCATTTCAGGACAGAAATACTGAAAAATTACATTTTAAAAAAACTTTATATTTAATAAATCTTATCACATCTTATATTACAAAATGCTCATTTCTTTTAAAGAATTTATGATATTAGGACAATTTCCTTTAAAAATTACCAAAAATGTCGATTTGTTTTAGTACTTTTCCTATGGTAAATTACCTAGCGAAAGGAGGAAAAAATGCTAAATCAAGTCGTTTTAGTTGGAAGATTGGTTAAAGATCCTGAACTTGTTGAAAAAGAAACCAACAAAAAAATGTCTAGAATAACTATTGCCATTCCTAGAAGTTTTAAAAATATGAATGGGGAATATGAAAGTGATTTTATCAACTGCATTTTATGGGATTCTGTTGCTAAGTCTACTGTTGAGTATTGTAAAAAAGGAGATATAGTAGGTATAAAAGGAAGAATTCAAAGTCGTACAGTGGAAACTGATGAAGAGAAAAAATATTATGTTGATGTAATTGCAGAAAGAGTGACGTTCTTATCAAGTAAAAGTAAAGACGATAAAGAATAGTCTTCTTTTTTTTATTAAAAAGTTTGCTATTAGTTAACTTTAAACAAAACAAATTACTATTTCAATATAATGAATTTATGTTGAAAGTGGTGAGGTTATGGTAATGTTTGGTAAAAGGCTTAAAGAATTAAGAAAGTCTGCTGGACTAACTCAACAACAATTAGGAGAACAATTAAATGTAACAAAAGTAAGTATTTGTAGCTATGAAAATGGTACTAGAATGGCATCAATTGAAACTCTTGTGGACATTGCTAATCTTTTTAGAGTAGACTTAGATTATTTAATTGGAACTGATACTTATGTGGTAAGTGATAATAGTGAAGAATATGGAATAAGGATGTCAAAAGAAGAAATATATTTGATTAAAGAATTAAGAAAACATTCATCATTATATAGCAGTTTACTAGAAGATCCTAAAAGAACAATTGAACTAATAGAGAAAAAAGTACACTAACATATTTTATAATATGTTTTTTTCTTTAAAATTAAAAAAATGTATGCTATAATTAACTCATAATAGGAGGGGTGCCTTATGAATATTATTGATGTAATCGATAAAAAAAGAAATAAAGAAACACTTACAAGAGAAGAATTGGAGTTTGCTTTTAATGGTTATTTAAATAAAGAAGTACAGGACTATCAGATGTCTTCTTTACTTATGGCAATAACTATTAATGGTATGACTGATCAGGAAGTATTTGATTTAGTAGATATATATATTAAGAGTGGAGAAGTTCTTGACTTATCATCTATCCCTGGAGTTAAAGTTGATAAGCACTCTACAGGTGGAGTAGGAGATAAAACAACATTAGTAGTTGTACCAATCGTTGCTTCTTTAGGATTAATAGTACCTAAGATGAGTGGAAGAGGCTTAGGTCTTACTGGTGGAACAATTGATAAACTAGAAAGTATCCCAGGATTTAGAGTAGAAGCTACTAAAGAGCAAATATTAAAAGAGTTAAATGATATTGGAATGATTATTTGTAGTCAAACAGAAAGCTTAGTTCCCCTTGATAAAATAGTTTACTCATTAAGAGATGTATCAGGTACAGTTGAATCAATTCCTTTAATTGCTGCCAGCGTTATGAGTAAGAAGATAGCAAGTGGAGCAGATAAAATCTTAATTGATATTAAATGTGGTAACGGAGCTTTAATGAAAGATGAAAAATCTGCAAGAGAGTTAAGAGATTTGTTAATTAGAATTGGTAATAACTACAATAAAGAAGTAAGATGCTTAATATCAGATATGAATACGCCACTTGGAGTATGCGTAGGTAATGCTTTGGAAGTTGCTGAAGCTGCTGAACTTCTAGATGGTAAAGTTAAAAATAATTTGTACGATTTATGTGTAGACATAGCTAGCAATATGGTAAGTATGGGTAAAGATATATCTATAATTGATGCTAGAGAACAAGTACTTGACGCTATAAATTCTAAAAAAGCATTAGAAAAATTTAATCAGTTTGTTGAATATCAAGGTGGAAGCCTAGAAGATATGAGAATAAGTGATAATAAATTAGAAGTTAAATCTCCAAAGAGTGGTGTGATAACTGGAATAAATGCTTTAAAAGTAAGTGTTGTTTCAAATGCTCTTGGAAGTGGAAAAGCTTATATAGATGATAATATCGATTATAGTGTTGGTGTATTTTTAAATAAACAAATTGGTGAACGAGTAAAAGAAGGAGATACATTGTGCACTATCTACTATAATAAGGAAGAAAACGATTATGGCATCTTAGATGCATATACAATTGAAGAAAAATAAAAAGGGCTCACAAATCGTGAGTTCTTTATTTGTCTAAGAATCTTACAAAATATTCTTCATAAGTCATTGGGTGTTCTTTAATATAAGTAGCTATTTCAACACCAACATAACGATAGTGCCAAGGTTCGTCCTTATAACCAGTTATAAATTCATTAGCTTTAGTATATCTTAAGATAAAGCCATATTTGTAGCAATTTTCTTGCATCCAATTGAATTCTTTACTTAAACCAAAACTAGTGTATGAAAGATTGGCATTGTCGATATCAGCAGCAAGCCCTGTTTGATGTTCTGAATAACCAGCTCTTGCAGAATAAGTATCAGCGGCAGCTTTTCCATCCTGGTTAACATAGTTATTATAAAGACCTTGTTGATAACTATAACTTCTATAAGTTGAAACTGCCCTTATTGTATATCCTTCTTTTTTAGCATCATTTGCCATACGCTCGAAAGCTTCAGCAGCATCTTTTTGTAAGTATAGTTCTCTTGCTGAATTAGCACTGCTTATTTTAACTAAATCTTTAGGAACATAATTTTCACCTAAAAAGTAAAACTTATTTGTAATAACTTTATTAGTATCTTTAAAAGGACTATCTTTTCTATTAGTGTAAAACTCTTGGTCTAATCCAATATTTACATAAACGACAACTGTTTCATCGTCCAAATTTGGATTCTTTTCTTTATATGCAATATATCTATCAAGATTTTCCATTTTAAAGAAATCTAATTTTTCATTGATATTATTTAACTTTTCTAGTTTTATTTCTTCCTCGGTTTTTTCTTTAACTATTTCTTTATCTTTTCCCTCATTCTGATTCTCATCAGTTCCTTTTACTTCTTCTTTATCTTTTGCTTTATTATCGCTTTTAAAAGGATTGATTATTATAACGCCTACAACTATTAAAATAACTGCTAAAAGAATATCTGCTAACAAAAATAGATTCTTTTTCTTTTTACCTTTCTTTGCCATATTCACCTCTAATATAATTATAACATAATTGATTCATTAAAATCATATTTTTTAATGGAGGTAATATGAAAAAAATATTTGTTTTTACATGTTTATTTTTGCTATTTTTTACTAATACAAGTTTAGTATTTGCACAAAATGAAGATAATCTTTTAAAAAATGCTAAGGCTGGAATTCTTGTAGAAGTGTCAACTGGAGAAATCCTTTATGAGAAAAATAAGGATGAAAGATTGTCAATCGCATCTCTAACTAAGATGATGGTGCAAATCCTTGTCTTGGAAAAAATAGAAGATAAAACAATTAAATGGAATGATATCGTGACAGCAAGCGCTAATGCATCTGGTATGGGTGGAACCCAAATATGGTTATCAGCTGGTGAGAAGATGAGTGTTGAAGACCTATTTAAAGGAATGAGTATTGCAAGTGCAAATGATGCGACAGTAGCTTTAGCTGAATATATTGCAGGAACAGAACAAGCTTTTGTTAAACTTATGAATGAGAAAGCTAAAAAATTAGGCTTAAAAAATACTAACTTTGTAAACTCTACAGGACTTGATGAAGAAGGAAACTATTCTAGTGCCTACGATTTATCGATAATTGCAAGAGAATTATTAAAACACGAAGAAATACTTCGATTTTCATCTTTATATGAAGATTACATAAGAACTGATACTCCAAATAAATATTGGTTAGTCAACACAAATAAATTAGTAAGATTTTATGAAGGAGCAGATGGACTTAAAACAGGATTTACAGATGATGCAATGTACACGATGGCAGTTACTGCTAAAAGAGATGATTTAAGATTAGTGGCAATCGTCCTTGGAGAAAACGAAAGCAAAGTAAGGAATAATGAAACGATGGAACTACTTGATTATGGATTCGATAACTATAAACTTGATTTAATAAAACCTAAGGGTGAAGTAGTTAAAACAGTAAAATTAGATAAAGCTACTAAAGATACAGTCGATATCAAATTAAAAGATGACTTAAGTATCTTAAATAAAAAAATAGATAAAAGTATAAAGTACGATTTTGAAATAAAAATAGATGATATACAATTACCACTTAAAAGTGGAGAAAAAGTAGGGCATATAGATCTTCTTTATAACAACAAAGTAGTAAAAAGTAGTGACTTAATAGTAGAAGATAATGTCAGTAAAATTAATTATTTCAAATACATAGTTAAAGAATTAAAAAATTTATTTTAAAAATATTGATTTTTATTTTAAATCATAGTAATATTAATACAATTATTTAGTGAGGCAGTTTTGTATGATTGAGTTTTTATTAGATAATTGGTTGAAAAAAATAAATATTTTGAAGATTAGATTTATGCATAAAATTAAAATAAATGATTGCTTTAAAATGGCTTTAATATTGAGCTCGTAAATTTCTATATAGATTTTTACGGGCTTTTTGTTTTAAGTGAAAAAAATTAAGCTTATATAAGTCTGTGTTGTACCAAGAAAGGAGTGAATGTTATGAATCAAATTACTTTAAATGATTTATTATCCAATGTAAAATCATATAACGAAAATGGTATTGAAATGATTAAAAAAGCTTATAGTTGTGCTGAAAAGTTGCATTCTGGCCAGTTAAGACAAAGTGGGGAACCATATATCATCCATCCATTAAATGTTGCTTACATTCTATCTGAAATGCACGCTGATACAGATACAATATGTGCTGCTTTATTACACGATACTTTGGAAGATACCGACATCACTAAAGAGGAAATTGTTCAAGAGTTCAATAAAGATGTAGCAAACTTAGTCGATGGAGTAACTAAAATAAGTAAATTGAATTTCTCTTCTAAAAATGATGAAAATGTTGCTAACACGAGAAAAATCATTACAGGTCTTACGAGTGATGCAAGAATAATAATCATAAAGTTAGCTGATAGATTGCACAATATGAGAACATTGCAGTATAAATCAGAATTTAAACAAAAAGAAAACGCTATGGAAACTATGGATATATTTGTTCCTCTTGCATATTTTATTGGGGCATACAGATTGAAATCAGAGTTAGAAGACTTGTCTTTTAAATATTTATATCCAGATAAATATAAGCAAATTGAAAACATAAAGACAAAAGTAGAAGAAAGCAGTAAGGAAAGTTTAAATGAAATGGCTGAAACAATAAGTGAAACCTTAAGTGACAATAAGATTATAAATAATTTGAAGATAAGAACTAAAAACATATATGGTATATATAAAAGATTAAATGAAGGATACAAACTATCTGATATTCACGATTTATTTGCTCTAAAAATAATTGTTAATGATGTAAATTCCTGCTACCAAACTTTAGGATTAGTTCACCAAAAGTATCATCCGATAAACGATAAATTTAAAGATTATATTTGTAATCCAAAGACAAATTTGTATAGAAGTTTACATACGACTGTTTTTGGACCTGATGAAAGACTCATTCAAACTCAAATAAGAACATTCGATATGGATAAAATTGCTTCTTTTGGATTAACTGCCTATTGGGATATTGGAAAAGGAAATAGTAGAGATGCAATGCAAGAAGAACTAAAAGAAAAGTATCAATTTTTTAATTCACTTGTTGAAATTAATAAAATGTTTTCTGATAATCAAGAATTTGTTAGGAGAGTAAAGTCAGAATTATTTGCTGACAAGATATATGTTTATACTACAAAAGGAGAAATTATAGAACTTCCAAAAGGAGCAACAGCAATAGATTTTGCTTATAAAATTCATTCAGATATTGGAAATACGATGGTAGGAGCTGTTGTTAACAATAAACTAGTACCACCAGAATATGTTCTTCATAACAAGGATAGAGTTAGAATTGTCACAGATATAATGTCATATGGACCAAGAGAAGAATGGATTGATGTAGTTAAAACTTCAGGAGCAAAAGAAAAAATAAAAAGATTTAATAAAAAATAAAAAAATTTTTACATATTTTCCTTAAAAAAAGTAAATTTATATTTTTACTTTTTTTATTTGTGTTATAATTATAGGTAGAATATGGAGGTCTACATTATGACAGTTGATGATACTAAACCTACTAAATTAGGGGAAACTAGAAAAATAGCAATTGTATATCCAGATCACGTAATTCATCCAATTATTGCGGAATATGTTCAAATGACAGAAGATGGAAAATATATTTTAAATTATGTAGATTTATATAAAAGTAGATGTACACCAAGTTATACTGAATTATCTTTTATAAATGGAGAATGGGCAAAATGTCCTTTTCATAAGAGTTACGATGAGTACAAATTTAAAATATTTGATCAAACATTAAGTGATGATATTATAAAACAATTACCAGAAAATTTATTCTTCAGAATTTTAATTAAAGATAGTAATAAGGAATACGAGTTGCGTGAAAAAAGAGATACTCAAGAAGATATTAATAAAACACTTGGGGCAAAAGTAGTGGGTAATTCACCACTTGAACAAACACATTTCCTTTATATGGTATTACCTGTAAATGATAAAGAAAGTTCAATAAGAAAAAATGCCGATGGAGTAGAATATAATTTTGAGATGCCTTTCCCAATATTTACATTACCATATGAAGTATCACATAATGCTTATGAATCAACTTCTTATGATGATATTAACTGTGACTTGATATTTGATCAATATGAATATTCGAGAGGGGAAGTACCAGAAAGTGTCAGAAAAGCTGTTCAAGAGTTCTTAAAAAATAGACCTGGAGAAACATTTGACATTAGAAGCTTACCAATATTTGAACATACTGAACCTAATGGGGTTAAATATGTAATTTGTTTCGTTTCTTGTGCTGATATTAAAAAATATGATGATTTGTTCAATGCTGAAAGTGTTGCAACTGATAAAGATATGCCTTATCCATTCTTGTACGATGCTGATTTAGAAGCAGCAATTCACGATGAAATACCTTGTGCAATTACAAGAACAGATGGTAAAGTAGTATATAATGATGTAAGACACGAAGCATCAAATAAAGCAAAATACTAAGATTGGGTAATCCAATCTTTTTTTACACTCGTTGACAACATTTTGTTTTTGAAATTTACTAATTTATCTTTGGTGTGTTATAATTCAAATGTAAGGATAGAGAAAGTATTTAAAAAAATATGGAGTATCTTTATATAAAAGTATTAATATAGGAGGATTTAAATGTTAGAAGGAAAGGTAGCAATTGTAACAGGTGGTACTAGAGGTATCGGTTATGCAATTGTTAAAAAGTTTTTAAATAATGGTGCTAAAGTAGTTTTCTTTGGTTCAAGACAAGAGACAGTTGACAAAGCACTTGCTTCTTTAAAAGAAGAAAATGCAAACTATGATGTAATGGGTCTTTTCCCTAATCTAAGTAGTGAGGAAGAAGTAAGAAAAGCATTCGAAGAAGTAAAAAATAAATATGGAAAGATTGATGTTTTAGTTAACAATGCTGGGATGTCTAGCAGAACACCATTTGATCAACATACAATGGAAGAGTATGACAAAGTAATGGATTTAAATGTAAGAGCTGTTTATACTTGTTCAAGAGTTGCAGTTGATTATATGAAAGAAAAAGGTGGAGTAATAATTAATACAAGCTCAATGGTTAGTATTTATGGACAACCTAGTGGTGTAATGTATCCTGCTAGTAAGTTCGCTGTAAATGGTATTACAAAGTCGCTTGCTCGTGAACTTGGTAAATATAACATTAGAGTAAACGCAGTAGCACCAGGTGTTACAGAAACAGATATGGTTAAAGAATTACCAAAAGAAATGGTAGAACCACTTTTAAGAACAATACCTCTTGGAAGAATTGGAAAACCAGAAGAAGTTGCAGATGCCTTTGTATTCTTAGCAAGTGATATGGCAAGTTATGTAACTGGTGAAATATTATCAGTTGACGGGGCTGCAAGAAATTAAAATAAAAATTTAAAGTAAGAGGTAAACATAAGTTTACTTCTTTAATTTTATAAAATGGGTTATAATATTATTAAGAAAGGAAATATTATGGAAAAATCTAAAGTATATTTTTGTAAAGAAATAAATAGTGAAAATTTAATTAAGATGTATGAAACTTTAGGAGTAAAGCTTACAGGTAAAGTAGGAGTAAAAGTTTCAACTGGTGAAGATGGTGCTAAAGGATACTTAAAGGCAGATTTAATTGGACCTCTAGTTAAAAAATTAAATGGTACAATAATTGAATGTAATACAGCGTATCCTGGTGCAAGAACAAATAAAGAAGATCACTTAAAAGTAGCAGAAAAACACGGCTTCACATCTTTTGCTGATGTCGATATTATGGATGGAGATGGAGAATTCAAAATACCTGTTCATAATGGAAAACACCTAGAATACGATATAGTTGGAGAGAACTTTAAAAACTATGATTCAATTTTAAACCTTGCTCACGGAAAAGGACACGCTATGGGAGGATTTGGAGCTAATTTGAAGAATCAATCAATAGGTATTGCTTCTCGTAATGGTAAAGCATACATTCACTCTTGTGGTAAAACAGAAGATCCAAATGAATTTTGGTCAATGAAAAATGAACAAAAAGATTTTATTGAATCAATGGCAGAAGCTGCTAAAGCAGTAAGTGACTACTTAAAAGAAAATAATAAGCCAATTTTATATATAACAGTTATGAATGCTATATCTGTAGACTGTGATTGTGATGCTCATCAAGGAGACCCAGTTATGAAAGACTTAGGAATACTTGCATCAACTGATCCTGTTGCAAACGATCAAGCATTTATCGATATGATTTGGAATAGCACAGATCCAGGTCACACTAAAATGATGGAAAGAATTGACACAAGAGTAGGAAGACATATTACTGAATATGCAGAATCTTTAGGACTTGGTACAACTGAATACGAACTTGTTGAAATAAAATAATTAACAGAAGTTGACGATGTATATAAATGTAAATATAAAGTACAATAGTGTACACTTTTAAAGACAATGATGATATACTAAAATCAGTAAAATAGATAAAAAATATATTGAAAAGAGGTTAAAGTATGAAAGAATATATGATGTATTTTAAAAACGGGGATAATGCAAGCGGTGAATTGTTTATTAATAATCACGGCAAAGAGTTAGCAGATGGTATAAAGAATAATCCTGCTTTTCTATCATCTTTGCAACAAGCAATAATGGCAGTAGTTGGTAGTGCAGCAGAGCCTAACGTAGATGTTCCCGTTTATATCGAAATTTCAAATGATGGTCAGGAATTGGTTTTAAGAAGTAAAGTTAGAAAATCACCAATAAATCATAATCCTGATTTACAAGATAATATTTCTTTTGATCAAGTGAGATTTCATTTAGAAGGAGATAATCTAGTAGTTACTAATTATACTGGAGAAATGTATAATTTAGATGATTATAAGAAAACTACTAGTGGTGAATTTGCTGAAAAGTTAGCACCTTTTGATTCAAATAGAACTCCGACACTTTTAAGCACTTTTTATACAAATACTTTATATACAAATGATGGTATTCAATTATCTTATTCAACATATAAAGATTATTCTCCACTTGGTTGTAGAAAAGATGATAGTGCTCTATTAAGAGAGACTATTTCTTCACATTGTCCTCAAAGATGGCAATTTGGTTATGTTCCATCAGATCCTCAATTTGCATATCACGCAAGTGCTAGTACAGTATTTAGATATCCAGATCGTTTAGGAATGGCAGAATATGTTGAAGTTAATGGTATTGATGCTAAAAATATGGCAAAAGAATATAAGCGTAACTATTATGCTGTAAATACAGAATGGCCTGAAAGATTAGGAATTATACCAAACTCACTTGCTCATTTCGATGATAGAGATATAGTTCTATCAGATAGTTGTAAATCATTATTTCCTAATTTAATGACATATGATGAAGTTGAAAGAGAAATTTCAAAACAATTTATAGCAGGATTAGATAACTCTAGAACGAAAGATACTTCTCCTTTGCTATATGATAAAATGAGAGAAATGTCAGCATTAGGATTAAAACGCAGATATGGAATTGATGTTCCAGAAGTTTCTGAATCTGAAGGAATGAAAAGATAAAGACTCTATGAGTCTTTTTAAATAGAGGTTTTATGGCGACATTTGATGATTTCAAAAAATTAGATATAAGAGTAGGTACGATTAAGGAAGCTAAAGTATTTGAAAAAGCAAAGAAGAAAGCTTATCAATTAGTTATCGATTTTGGAGAAGAGGTAGGAATAAAAAAGTCATCAGCTCAAATCACTGATTTATATACTGTTGATGATTTAATTGGTAAAAAAATCTTGGCCGTTGTAAACTTTCCTCCAAGGCAGATAGCGGACTTTATGTCGGAGGTTTTAGTACTTGGTACCTATAGTAAAGATGGTGTGGTCTTGATTGTTCCTGATAAAGAAACAGAAAATGGAGATAGACTTGGTTAAAAATCAAATTCAATATTTGATTTTTTTCTTGCATTAAAATTAATTATGTGTATAATCTAATATGAAAATCATTTTCAAATTGGAGTGATATTATGCAAAGAACCAATAGTTATAGTACTAAGCAAAAGGATAGAATCCTAGAAGTTATCAAAGGATATAGCAAAGAATTCACTATTAAAGATATCTATAATGAACTAGAAGGAATTGGATTAACTACTATCTATCGTTTTGTAAATAAACTAGAAAAAGACGGACTAATCAGCAAATATATTGGAAGTAACAACACGACTTATTATCAATATTTAGAAAAGTGCAACAAAGAAAATCATTTCTATCTTAAGTGTGACAATTGTGGAAAGATGGAACATATCGATTGTGAATGTATTGGAAAACTTTCTTCTCATATCTTTAAAGAACATAAGTTTAATCCAAGTAAAAATCACATAATAATAAATGGATTGTGTGAAAAGTGTGGTGAAAAAGATGAATAAAATTAGGAACTTACTTTTTGTGTCTTTTTTAGTTTTAATGAGCCTTACTTTTACTTCTTGTGTTAAAAAAGAAGATGATAATAAGTTTACAATAATTGCGACAAGTTTTCCCTCATATGACTTTGCAAGAGCAATTGTAAAAGATACTGATGTTGAAGTAAAAATGCTTTTAAAACCAGGAAGTGAAACTCACGACTATGACCCTACTCCAAGAGATATTGTCGACATAAATAAAAGCGACATTTTTATCTATGTTGGAGGAGAATCCGATTACTGGGTAAAAGATATCTTAAATAATATTGAAAATAATGATGTAAAAATAATAAAGCTTATGGACTGTGTCGATTTACTTAAGGAAGATGACGACCAAATTCTTGAAAAAGAAACTGAAAGTGACGAAGAAGATGACGAACACATTTGGACAAGTCCACTTAACGCCATAAAAATAGTTGAAATGTTAAAAGATGAAATAATAAATAAAGACCCTGAAAACAAAGATATATATCTTAAAAATGCTCAAAAATATATCAATGAACTTAAAAATATTGATAAAGAAATAACTGATATTGTCTCTAAATCAAAGAATAAACTTTTAATATTTGGAGATAGATTTCCTTTTATTTACTTCACAAATCAATATGGATTAAAGTACTATGCAGCATTTAGTGGTTGCTCTGAACAAGTGGAGGCAAGTTCTAAAACTATTTCTTCCTTAATTGACAAGGTTAAAAAAAATAACATTAAAGTTATCTTAAAAATTGAGTTATCTAACGGACAAATTGCCAACTCTATTGCTGAAGAGACAGGTGCTAAAGTATTAGAACTACATTCAGCTCACAATATTTCAGAGAAAGATTTTGATAATGGTGTTACTTATATAGACCTTATGAAAAGAAACATTAAAGTATTAAAGGAGGCTTTAAACTAATGAGCTTAATAGAATTAAAAAATGTGACTTTAGGATATGATAAACATATTGTTCTTAAGCACTTGAATATTAATATAGAAGATAAAGACTTTATCTGTATAGTAGGTCCAAATGGAAGTGGAAAAAGCACTTTAATTAAAGGAATTCTTGGACTTATTAAACCGATGAAGGGTAAAGTTGTCTATAACGGCTTAAAGCAGAACTTTATTGGGTATATGCCTCAAGAAACAAAAGTAGATTCAAACTTTCCAGCATCTGTTATGGAAATTGTTCTATCTGGAACTTTAAATTCATCTCACAGTATTTTTTACACTAAAGAAAATAAAGATACAGCTCTATATAATTTGAGACTTTTAGGAATTGAAAAATTAAAGAATAAGAGCTTCTGCGATTTATCCGGTGGTCAAAGACAAAAAGTACTTTTGGCAAGAAGTTTGTGTGCCACTAGTAAACTATTAATACTTGATGAACCATCTAACAACTTAGATAGTAAATCTAAAAAAGAGTTATACGACACAGTAGTAGGTCTAAATAAAGAACACGGAATTACGATACTTATGGTAACTCACGATTTGGATCACAACAATTTAATTGGAAATAAAGTTTTATCTTTAAGAGAAGATGATATCTTCTTTGGAAGTATCGATGAGTTTGTAAGGAGAGTCCATAATGATTAATGATATTTTAGAAATGTTTTCTTATTCTTTTATGCAAAGAGCATTTATAGCTGGATTATTAATATCTTTATGTGCTTCCTTAATAGGTGTCTCTTTAGTATTAAGAAGAAATTCGATGATAGGGGATGGGTTATCCCACGTAGGTTTTGGTGCCTTTGCTCTAGCTAGTGTATTTGGTATTGCTCCTTTAGAGTTTGCTATTCCTATAGTTATTGTTGTATCTTTCCTTATTTTAAGGCTTAACAGTAGTAATAAAATCAGTGGAGATTCAATGATTGCTCTTATATCCGTATCAGCTCTTGCTATAGGTACTTTTGTTATATCGGTTACAGGTGCTAATACCGATATTAATAGTTACTTGTTTGGAAGTATAGTTTCTATTAATGAAAAAGATGTTTTTGTAAGTATAGTTTTATCCCTATTAGTATTGGCGCTTTATATTTTCTCTTATAATAAGATATTTGCCATAACTTTCGATGAGAAGTTTGCCAGGTCTATTGGAATTAAGACAAATCTTTACAATGTAATCTTTGCCAGTTTATGTTCAATTGTAGTAGTTCTAGGTATGAGAGTAATGGGAGCTTTACTTATATCGAGCCTAATAATATTTCCAACACTTTCATCAATGCAGATTTTTAAAACATTTAAAAGTGTCGTTATCTCAAGTGTTGTAATATCTCTTATTTCATTTGTCTTTGGTCTTATTACTTCATATTTAGAAGCAACACCAACCGGATCTACTATCGTGTTAGTAAATCTTTGCGTATTTATAATATTTAAAATTATTTCCAAGTTTATTTTAAAAAGAAGTTAACAATATTATTTACAGTATATTACATAAAAAAGTTGTAAAATGTGTTAGCACATATTATAATAAAGGTGTCAAAAAAAGTTAATTATGTAGGAGGTAGTAAAATGGGAAAAACTAAAAAGGTTGCAGTTGGTGCAGCACTTCTTGCAGTAGCATCAGCAGTAACTTTTGGTCTTGTTAAGAAAAACAAGGATAAAAAAGCTAAAGAAACTAAAAAAGTAACAGAAGAATAGTCACTATGTGATTATTTTTTTATATGATTTAATTATTATTCCCAAGAAGTTATATCGTGGTATAATTATTTTATAAGAAAAGGAGAGTTTATGAGAGAATTAGTTTTAAGAAAATGTAAATCTTGCGGAGCTTTAGTAAAAGTTTTTGAAGATTGTAATTGTAAATGTGGACTTGAGTGCTGTGGAGAAAAAATGGAGAAAATTACTCCAAATTCAGTTGATGCAGCTGTAGAAAAACATATTCCAACATACGAGATAAAGGATGATGTAATAGAAGTTGTTGTAAATCACGTAATGGAAGAAGATCATTATATTGAGTGGATTGCAGCAGTATCAGATAACTACGAAGAAATAAAATATTTACAACCTGGTGTTAAAGCTAAAGCAACTTTTAAATATCATAATGGAATGACTTTATATTCATATTGTAATAAACATTCTTTATGGAAAAAAGAAGTAGAATAAAGTAGTTTTATCTACTTTTTCTTTTTGTAATTTGGGTTTTGTTTGCAATTTTCAAACATTTGTGTTATAATATAGGGCGTTTTAAGGGGGAATGGCAATGCATAACGATATAACGCGTTTAAAAATGATAAATGAAATTATAAGTAAGAGTGGAAGTACAGAATATTTAAAGACATTGAGAGAGAAATTAATTGAAAGAAACAATAAAAGAGTATTTGATAGAATCAATAATGATGATTTACCATCTAAAAGATCAAGAAATGAGTATAAAGAAGCATTTAAAGAATTATGTAGCTATATTTTTGCAGGGTTTGATTACTATTATGCTTCAAATGTCGGAACAAACTTAAAAAATCATCATACTTTCCAAAACTATCCTCGTCAAATAGATGTCTTAATTAATGTTGAACACCTAGACAAATTAAAAAATGTAATTGAATCTTCACCAAATTTATCATTTGTCGATTATAATAATCAGCAAATAATTACTTACAAAGATTCATCAATTTACTTTAGACTAGTACCATTTATTAGAAATGAAGATAATAGCCTTTCATTTAATGTAGATGGAAGAAATGTATCGGTAGGAGCAAAAGAGTTAGAAAGCTTTGTAGGAAAAAATGAAGATTATGAAGAATTAGAATACAAAAAATTATCTCTTAAAGGATTGAGACTTGAAAAGGGTAGAAAAAAGGTGAGTGACTGCTAGTCCTCATCTTTTCTTTTACCTTGATAAGAATTTCTTCTTACAAATTCTTTATCTATTTCATTTAAAACACAGAATTTCTTTGTTAACCAAAAAGGCTCAACTAAATCATCTATCTTAGGGTCACCTGTTACTCTATTGATAACTATTTCTTCTCTTAATCTTTCAAGCTGGTCGCATACAACTGATACATACTCATCTCTTGATAAAATATGAAAATGCTCTTTCTCATATAACTTTTCCATTGCTGTATCTTTAAGTATGTGAAGCATATGAATCTTTATTCCCCAAATATCTAATTTATTTAAATATTTAACGGTATTTAACATATCTTCTTTAGTTTCGTAGGGAAGACCATTTATGATATGTACCAATATTTTAATATTTCTTTTATTTAATTCTTTAACGGCATCTTCAAAAGTTTTAAGACTGCAGCATCTATTAATTAGTTTAGCTGTTTTTTCATTTGTTGTTTGAAGACCTAATTCCACGATTAAGTCTGTTTTTTTATTTAAAGTTTCTAAATAGTCATAACATTCTTTTGAAATAGAATCGGGTCTTGTGGAAATATTTATTCCAACGACATTTTGATAAGTTAATACTTCTTCCCAATTCTTCTTTAGATATTCTAAATCCCCATAAGTATTAGTATTAGCTTGAAAGTAGGCGATAAACTTACAAGTTGGCCACTTTTTTAACATCATTTCTTTTACAGAATCAAATTGTTCTTTAAGTGGTAATAAAGGGTCTCCTGCAAAATCTCCACTTCCTAGTTTAGAACAGTAGGTGCATCCACCAAAACCAACCTTACCATCTTTATTGGGGCAAGTTAGACCTAGATTTAGACTTATTTTAGCTATTTTACAACCATACTTTTTCTTATAATAATAATCTAAAGTATAGTATCTTTTATTCGAATCACTATATTTAAAGCAAGACATAACATCACCACTTCATATTATAACACAATTTTATAGATACTTTTGTTATTTAGGAGTACAATTCCCAAATAATTTATGATATATTAATATATAGAATAAAGGGTGATAGATATGTATGATTTTGGTGATAACTTTCATATTAATTTAGCAGAATTAAGATCAAAACCACAGGCCATTATACAAGGTCAAAAATTTAGAATAACAATACTTACAGAAAGATTAGTAAGACTAGAGTACAGTCCATCTTCAACATTCAATGATTTAAAAACAGAACTAGTTTCGTTCCGTGATTTTGATGTACCTAAGTTTTCCAAAAAAGAAGATGAACAATTCCTAGAAGTAGAAACAAGTTATTTCAAGTTAACTTATTTTAAAGATTTAGATTTTAGAGGTACAAGATTAAACCCTACTAAGACTTTGAGAATAGAAGTAAAAAATACAGAAGCAGTATGGTATTATGGACACCCTGAAGCTAAAAACTATTTTGGTTCCAATATAAGTACTGAAATCGCTAAAGGGGAAAATAAGGAAAATAGAGGATTATTCTCCCTTGACGGTATGGTTTCTTTTGATGATAGTGAAAATTTCCGTATAGATGAAATGGGATGTTATGAAAATCCTATTAAAGGAAATCTTGATGTCTATGTATTTATCTATAACAAAGATTTTGGTCTTTGTGTTCAAGATTACTTTAAATTGACAGGTATGCCTTCACTAATTCCTCGTTATGCTTTAGGAAACTGGTGGAGTAGAGATTTACCTTATACGGAACAAGAAATAAGAGAACTTGTGGCTAATTTTGAAAAAAATGATATTCCATTATCTGTTTTCTTATTTGATAAAGACTGGCATATAAGAGATACTGATGCCTATAAAGGTTTAGAAACAGGTTATACATTTAATAATAAACTTATACCTGACCCTAAAACATTACTTAATGATTTGCATATGAAAGGTATTCGTGTAGGATTACAGATAAATCCTAAAGATGGTTTTTATCCTCACGAAGCAAAATATCAAGATGTAAAAGCATTCTTAGGTGATAATAGAGATGGATTAATTGCAATTGACCCGTTAAATCCTAAAATGTTGGATGCTATCTTAAAGTATGGTTTAATCCCACTAGAAGAGATGGGAGTAGATTTCTTCTGGAACGATTCAAGAGATGTTCAAAACATTCATAAACTATGGGTTCTTAATAACTATATGTTCAACAGTCTTTCAAGAAATCCAGCAAAACGTGGAATGATTCTTGCAAGAAACTCATTAAAAGCAGCTCATAAGTATCCTGTACTTTATGCAGGAGAATCTAAAGTATCTTGGGCAAACTTTAGATCAACACCATTTTTTAACCTTTCAGCATCTAATATAGGTGTATGTTGGTGGAGTCACGATATAGGTGGATTTAAAGAAGGAATAGAAGACCCAGAACTTTATATTAGATCAATTCAACTTGGAGTATTCTCTCCAATTATGAGATTCCATTCAGCTGGTGGAAAATACTATAAAAGAGAGCCTTGGAAATGGGATGTAAATACTAAAGCAATCGTATGTAGATATTTAAGACTAAGACATAGACTTACTTCTTATCTATATACAGAAGCATATAAATATCACAAGACAGGTTCTATGATCTTCCAGCCACTTTATTATTACTTACCTAAAGTATATGATAATGATGACTATAAGATTGAATACTTCTTTGGAAGTGAACTTCTAGTCGCACCAATAATAAATAAAATGAACCCAATAATGAAAAGAACGATTCATAAATTCTATTTACCAGATGGTGTATGGTACGAATTTACTACTGGAAAAAGATATCCAGGTAATAAAAAGTACACATCTTTCTATAAACAAGAAGACTATCCAATCTTTGCTAAAAAGGGAAGTATAATTCCACTTTCTAACAAGAGCAATATCAATAACACATCTAATCCAACTGATATAGAAATCCACATCTTCCCAGGACAAAACAATACATATCGTATGTATGAAGATGATGGAATAAGTAGCTTATATAAAGAAGGATTCTATCTAATAACAGAAATAGATTACAACTACTTACCAAATAACTATACAGTAATTATTAGATCCATCGAAGGAAAAACAGGTATTGTACCTGCAAAGAGAAACTACAAAATTAGATTTAGAAATACAAAGTACTCTGATGATGTAATTGTATATTTCGATTCAACACAAATCCAAGTTACTAATAAGTATGTCGATGAAAATGACTTCATCGTTGAAATAGATGGCGTATCGACAGTAGGTCAGTTAACTGTTAACTGTAAAGGAAAAGATATCGAAATAGATGCAGTACACGTTATAAGCGAAGATATCGAGTCAATTCTACAAGATTTACAGATTGAAACAACAATGAAGGAAAAAATTGCCGAAATACTATTTAGCGACTTAGCATACAACGAAAAAAGAATGCGTCTTATTAAATTAAAGAGACAAAATTTGGATAAATCCTTTGTTAATTTATTTAAACAAATACTTGAATATATGCAAGAAGTTTAATATAATAATCAATGTAATTTGCTTTAAGAAGTAGTAGTAAAAAAAGTATTTAAAGAGAGCTAGAGATGGTGGAAACTAGTAATACTAATTTTATGAACTTGTCTTAAGAAAAAGAGCAAAGCGTAATTCTTGCGTTAAAGGAGTAGAGTGCAGAGATTTTCTCTGAATTAAGGTGGTACCACGAAATATTCGTCCTTAGCGGATGGATATTTTTTCTTTTTTGGAGGTCTAAATATGATAGAAACTTTTATAACAATATTGATTGTATATATCGTCTATTATTTCGTATCTGTTACAAGGTATGATAAAAGTGGACATATAAAAAATAAGAAGAATCAAAAAGTAAGTGATTATGATGGATTACCTTCAGAAGTAAAATACTTTGTTAAGAAGTATAAAATTGACTTAGAAAAAGTAAATTTAAGAGGGGTATTAAAACTTGTTGGACTGATACTGGGAATAGATATAGCGATTTTATCACTTGCAGTACTACTTATATTTAGAGATAGTGTTCTCCTGCAGATAATTGTTTCAGTACTCTTAATTATTCCTATATATTTAGTGAGTTTGAAATTTGCGGGAAATTATTTTAAAAAGAAAGGACTTGTAAAAGATGAATAATATAAATGAAATAGAAAAGAAATGGCAAAATTATTGGGATGAACATAAAACTTTTAAAGCTTATAACGATAGCAAAAAGGATTCTTTCTATGTATTAGTAGAGTTTCCTTATCCTAGTGGAGCAGGGCTTCACGTAGGTCACGTTAGAAGTTATACAGCTCACGATGCAATTGCTAGAATGAAACGCCTTCAAGGCTATAATGTTTTATTCCCAATGGGATGGGATGCTTTTGGAGCACCAGCAGAAGAATATGCGATAAAGAATCATATTCACCCTAAGGAAGCAGTTAAAAAAAATATTGAGACATTTAAAAGACAGATGAAAACTTTAGGTTTCTCTTTTGATTGGGATAGAGAGTTTTCAACGACAGACCCTGAGTACTATAAATGGACACAGTGGCAATTCTTACAATTTTATAAACACGGAATGGCTTATAAAGATACAATTCCAGTAAACTGGTGTCCTAAATGTAAAACAGTACTTTCAAATGAAGATGCAGCAGGTGGTGTATGCGAGCGTTGTGGAACAGAAGTTGTGCAAAAAGAAAAATCACAATGGATGCTTAGAATGAGTACATATGCTGAAGACTTGTTAAAAGGTCTTGATGACACTGACTTTGCTGATCGTGTAAAACTAGGTCAAATAAACTGGATAGGTAAATCAACAGGAGTTGAAATGGATGTTGAAATTAAAGGTGGAGGAAAGTTCTCAATCTTTACTACTTGTATCGAAACTGTTTATGGAATAACGTTCTTTGTAATCGCACCAGATGGAAAATTAATTAAAGAATTGATGCCTAGAGTAGAAAATAAAGATGAAGTACAAAAATATATTGAAGAAACTAAAAAGAAATCTTCAATGGATAGAACAGAGTTAAATAAAGGTAAAACAGGTGTATTAGTTAAAGGAATAAAAGCTATAAACCCAATTAACGGTAAAGAAGTACCAATCTTCTTAGGTGACTTCGTTTTAGGCGATTATGGAACTGGTGCTGTTATGGCAGTGCCTGCTCACGACCAAAGGGACTATGAATATGCTAAAGTTCATAACCTTGACTTAGTAGAAGTTATCGAAGGTGGAAACATAAAAGAAAAAGCTTTCGAAAAATATGATTACTTAGGTAAAGGATGCAAACTTATTAATTCCGGAGAATTTACGGGATTAACTGTCGAAGAAGCTAAAGAAAAAATTACACAGATGCTTGAAGAAAAGAAAATAGCAAGACGTGTTAACAACTACAAAATGAGAGATTGGATTTTCTCTCGTCAAAGATTCTGGGGTGAACCAATTCCAATGATTTATTGTGATAAATGTGGATGGGTTCCAATGGATGAAAAAGATTTACCATTATTACTTCCAGATGTTGCCGAGTACGAGCCAACAGATAATGGAGAAAGCCCACTTGCTAAGATTACTGACTGGGTAAATACAACTTGTCCAAAGTGTGGTAATCCTGCTAAAAGAGAAACAGATACGATGCCTAACTGGGCAGGATCTTCTTGGTATTTCTTAAGATTTATGGATGCTAAAAATGATAAAGAATTTGCAAGTATGGATGCTATGAAATACTGGAAGAAAGTAGATTGGTATAATGGTGGAATGGAACATACAGCTCGTCACTTGTTATATGCTCGTTTTTGGGTACAGTTCTTATATAATATCGGACTTGTTCCAAGTAAGGAAATGATTTGGAAAAGAGTAAGTCACGGAATGGTTTTAGGAAGCGATAACCAAAAGATGAGTAAATCTAAAGGAAATGTTATAAATCCAGATGATATCGTTAACGAATATGGTGCAGATACATTAAGAGTATACGAAATGTTTATGGGTGACTATACTCAGGATGCTCCTTGGAGTACTGATTCCTTAAAAGGATGTAAAAGATTCTTAGATAAAGTAACAAGATTAAAAGATAAAGTTGTGGATAAAGATGAATACACTAAAGAATTAGAGCCAATTATCCATAAAACTATTAAAAAAGTTCAAACAGACTTAATGAACTTAGGATTCAACACAGCTATTTCCCAACTTATGATTTTAACGAATGCTTATGATTCACAAGAAAAGATTACCAAGAAGGACTATAACTTATTACTTACATTATTAAATCCAATCGCACCTCATATAACAGAAGAATTAAATGAAGAAATAGGTTACTCTCCAATATGTGAATCAAATTGGCCAGAGTTTGATGAATCAAAGACAGTCGAAGAAGAAAAAGAAATCGCTGTTCAAGTAAATGGTAAAGTAAGAGCTACTATTAAAATAAATGTAAATGATGGTGAAGATGTTATTAAAGAAAAAGCTTTAAAAGAAGAGAATGTGATTAAACATCTAGATGGAAAAGAAGTTGTAAAAGTAATTGTTATAAAAGGAAAAATAGTAAATATTGTTGTTAAATAAGGAGGTATTTATGTACGATGTGGTAATAGTAGGAGCAGGACCAGCAGGACTGTTTACTGCGTACGAACTTGTAGAACAAAACAAAAAGTTAAAAGTTGCAATTCTAGACCGTGGACTAAAAGCCGATAAAAGAGTATGTCCAATGAATAAGAATAAAACAGAATGCAAAAATTGTAAGCCTTGTGGAATTTTATCAGGATTTGGAGGAGCTGGAACTTTCTCTGATGGAAAACTAAATTTTGTTCCAAAACTGGGTAAGACAGATTTATTTAAGTATATGGGTCAAAAGGAAGCCTACGATTTAATTGACGATACCGAAAAAATCTTTAATAAGTTCAATATGGATAGCAAAGTTTATCCAACTAATATGGATGAAGCAGAAGAGATAAAAAAGAATATTTCTAAAGTTGGTGCAGACTTACTAATAATAAAACAAAAACATTTAGGAAGTGATAAACTACCTGGATATATCGATGGTATTTCAAACTACCTTCAAGATAGAGGTGTAGATTTATTTGAGCACTCTGATGTTTTGGATATAAGTAAGGATGATAAAAATTACAAAGTAGTCTACGAAAGTCAAAAGAAAGAAAACACGATAAAAGCTAAATATGTAGTAGTGGCACCTGGAAGAACAGGAGCAAAATGGATTCAAGAATTAGCAGATAAATATAATATTCCATATGTATCTCAAAGTATTGAAATAGGTGTTAGAGTAGAAACAAGAAAAGAAATTTTAAGCGATATTACTAATGTTATTTACGACCCTACAATCTTTATAAAGACTAAGACTTACGGTGATGAAATAAGAACATTCTGCACAAATCCTGGTGGATTCGTAACAAAAGAAAACTATGAAGGATATATCTGTGTCAATGGACACTCATTAAAAGATATTAAATCAAATAATAGTAACTTTGCTTTTATCTCTAAAGTAACTTTAACTCATCCAACTACAAATACAAGATTATATGGTGAATCAATTGCAAGAATTGCTAACGTTTTAGGAGCAGGAAAACCTATAATTCAATCTTTAAAAGATTTAAAGCAAGGAAGAAGAAGTGAGTGGCATAGAATTGATAAAGGTTTTGTTGAACCAACTTTAAAAGATTGTGTTGCGGGAGACTTATCACTAGTACTACCTCATAGAATCATTTTAAATATACTAGAAGGACTTGAAACTCTTGATAAAATTATACCTGGTGTTAATAACGATGAAACATTACTATATGGACCAGAAATAAAATTCTTTAGTAATGAGATAACAACAGATAACAATATGAAAATTGAAAACGAAGATATCTACTTCGTTGGAGATGGCGCTGGAAAAGCTGGTAACATAGTAGCAGCTGCTGCAACTGGACTAATCGCCGCAAGAGATATTTTAAGAAGAATTGACAAATAATTCTTCTTTTTTTGACAAATAAAAATGTTATTATTTCTTCGGTGATAAAATGAAAGTAAAATTATTTGATGAATCTCACGAGTTAGATTTAGAAGAAGATATTAATAACTTTTTAGAAGATAACAAAGATAAGGAAATAGTGGATATTAAATTTCAAGTGTCAATCTCAATCTATAAAGATGAACAGATTTACTGCTTTTCAGCAATGATAATGTATAAATAATTAACGAAACTTGTTTGTAAGATTATGTTCTCTATGTTATATTATAATCTAGAATGTTGGGGTAGAAAAGGGGATGGAAAAAAATGAGGAAGAAATTTGATCAAATAGCAAAAGAATTAAAAGTAAAAGGAATTATAAAAGATTCTAAAGCAAAAGGAATGATAAAGCCTCTTAAAGAAGCATTTAAAGAAAACCCTACTAAAATTGAAGCACATAGAGGTGACTTAAACTATTTTTAAAATAAAGCATAATTGCATTTGAACTATTATAGTAGGAGGGATTTTATGATAGAGAAATGTATGGAGAAAAAAGATGTTATTGATACTAAAAGGATTAAAGAAAACATTGATAAATTATCTTCAATAGATAAGTCTTTAATTCCACAATATCTAGATAACATTAAAAATGATGTTTTAAAAAAACAGAAGGAAATAACTAGAGATAATCCTTATTATAAATATTTATAAGGTTGTTTAAAAAAATAAACAAGACATTTAGGATAAGTCCTATTAAATAGTTCTTGTTTTTTTTTATTTCAAGAAGTTAAAAAAATAATTAGTATAATCGTAGTTTTATAGCATTTGTACAGGTTTTGTGTTATAATGACTTTATAATAGGAGTGGTGTGTATGGAAAAGAACATTTGCAAATATTGTGGCACTGAAATAGAAGAAGGCGTTTTAATATGCCCTAAATGTGGTAAAGCAATAAATGAATTGCCAAAAGAAGAAACTGTAACACCTAAAGTAGAAGTTGAACCTATTGAAAAGCTAGTTGATGAAAACGAAGCACCTCCTTATGTCGAAGAGTATGTTGAAGAGACAAAAGAACCAAACACATCGACAATACCTCTACCATCTATTAAGGTAGAATTAGATAAACCAGAAGAAACACCAATAAAAAAAGGCAAGAACATTCTTGAAACTTTAAAGAATGTATATAATTCCTCTAAATTTGATAAAATTAAAAAGATTGTAAACATCTCTTTAGGTTCTGTACTTGTTCTTGTCATTGCTTTAGTTACATATAGAAATGCAAGCGTTTCATATCCATCTTACAAAACAAGAAAAGGTTATGTTGAAGGAAACAAACTAAATGGCAATAAAAACATAACTTTAGTAAATCAAAAATTAAATATCGATTTAAGTGACCCAAAATATAGTCAACTTGATTATGATGGGGACAAATTAACTAATGCTGAGGAAATACAATATAAAACGAATCCATACATAAAAGATTCAGATAATGATGGGTTAACAGATAATGAAGAAGTTAAAATATTTAATAGTGATCCTAACAAATTTTCTACATCTGGGGACTCTATAAGTGACTATTCTAAAATAAGGAAGAAACTTGACATAAATCAAAAATATAATGAAAGTTTAGTATTAAACAAAGAAGCAGAATACACTACTATTATCACCAAAATGCCTGATGATGTTGAATCAGAAGTAAAGGGAAGAATAACTAGTGCATATTTTTCTATCACAACTGGTATAAGTGCAAATAAGATAACATTTTCTAACTATGTAGGAAAAATAAAATATAAAATTACAAACAATGATTTTCTTCTATTAATTAAAGATAACAATGGTTATAAAAAAGCAAATAATTATGTATTAGGTAATAATGAAATGATTATTACAATAAAGAAAGAAGACGAGGGAAAAGCATTCTACTTAATCTCTAAAGAAAATTATGAAAAATATGAAAAACTTATAAATGGAGATGAAGAGAAATGAAAAAATATTTAGAACCTGCAAAAAAAATTGCAACTACTGTTTTGATTCCTGTACTTTTTGTTGTAATTCTTTTGTTACTTTATTTTGATTTGTTTCATATCTTTAATAGAAAAGAGACTTTTAAAATAAAAGATAACATAGTTAAAACAGTAAAAGTAGAATATAGTGTAAAAGGTAATATCTTTGGAAAATTAAAACTTACTGAACTTAACAATAAAGATGTTGAAGTTAGTAAGGTAGCAGCAAGTATGGGATTTTCTTTTGACCTATCTGGTAATTTCAATGAAGATAACTTAAAAAAAGGAAAAGTTACAATAAATTATAATGATATGGCTCTCGATATGAAATTTGATGAATCAAGACTTGGGATTTTTGCTTATAATGAAGAGACAAATAATGTCGAAGAAATCGAGTCAAAAGTAGATAGTATAAAAAACACCATAACTTTTGATTTAGACAAATTTAATCGTTTTGTTGTTGTTGACACAGGACAGTGGGAAGAAATATGGAAAAGAGACCTTGCAAAAGTGCGTACTGAAGATGATTTCTTTAATGTTTCTATGATTGTCGATGATTCTGGAAGTATGTCATATAATGATGAAAGTGATGATAGACTTCAAGCCGTTCGTGAAACAGTATCAATTTTATCTGATAGAGACTACTTTTCCATCATATCATATGAAACAAATGTAAATGTTCTTTTGGAGTTCACACAAGATACAAGTAAAGTAAATACTGCTTTAAGTAAATTTAAACATAATGGTGTTACTGAAACAAGTTTAGCTTTAGAAAAAGCAATGGATGAAATAGAAAAACTAGATAATAAAGGTAAAAATGTAATTATCTTATTAACAGATGGCGAAGATTCAAAATTAAAGAAAAATAGTAACTCTATAATAGAAAGAGCTAAAAGTTTAAATATAGTTATATATTCTATTGGATTAGCAGATAAAACAGTAAATGAAACTGATTTCCTTCCATTAAAAGAAATAGCTGAAAAAACCGATGGACAATTCTTTAATATAAGAGAAAATGAAGTAAGTGAAATATTTGAACATATTACAGGTGCTACAGTAGGATATGATCCAAACATCGATACAGATGGTGATGGACTACCTGACGGATTAGAGGAGCACGGATTTAGAGACTATCTTGGTAATCTTGTTAAAACAGATCCAACAGAAGCAGATACAGATGGTGATGGAATAAGTGATAAAGATGAAATAGGAGAATTAATAAACAATTCATATTATGAAATGCCATCAAATCCAGTAGATAATGAAAGTAGTGGATATACATTGGGACCAACTAGAGTAAATGTTGATTTTACTTTTGGTGATTCAAGATTTAGAGCTAATAGAAATGCTTTTCAATTTATAAATTTTGGAGTAATTGATAATGACAAAACATATGATAGCTTAGCACCAGGAATAGCATTCTTAACGGAAAAAATTTATAATGATACTTTAAGTAAAAATGGTGATACTTATGGAACATATCTAAAGGAAAAAGATTTTGGTAAAATAATTTCCAACAAAAAACTTTATAACTATTTATCTGATTCTGTCGAATTGCAAAAGATAAAATACAAAAAAGAGTATAATGATGTTGGGAAAAATGCAAAAATAGATATTAACAGTGAAAATATCTATGAAAGAGATAAAGAATTAATACAAGAGTTGATGGTACAAACCGATGAATTCAATTCCATTTTGCTAAGTCCAGAAATAGGATATAGAAATATAAATAAAATAGATACTTCTACTATATATGCTATTAGAGATGTTTTTAAAAAAGAACATCATATTATTACAATTGCACTAGGAACTGCTGATAGTACAGATAACAGTATAAACTATAAAATGGTTTTAAATGCTTATGCTATTGAAAAATTAGATAATGATGACTTCGTTTTATATGTTTACGATAGTAATTTTCCATACAATCAATATTTAAGTAATATTGAAGGTTTTGCTAATAACTATATTTATTTAAGAAAAAATTGGCAAGGAACTTATGATTTTGAGTATAAACCTGTATCCGATCCAAATTATCAAGTAACATCTAGTACAAATGGATTGATATCTCTTTATCATAATGGACGCGTATTGAGATAACAAAGACCTGTTAACTAGCAGGTCTTTTCTTTCAATTGTGTAAAAATAACGAAATAATATCGTTTTTATTGATTTTCTTCTTGCTTTTTTTATATAATGTTATAGTGAGATATGAGGTGAGAAAATGCTAGAAATAAAAAATGTTAGTAAAGTATATGATACAGCAGGTTTTAAACAGATGGCATTAGATAATCTTAGTGTAAAATTCCGTGAATGTGAGTTTGTTTCCATCTTAGGACAAAGTGGTAGTGGTAAGACAACTTTATTAAATATTGTTGGAGGCCTTGATCAATATACAGATGGAGATTTAATTATCAATGGAATTTCCACAAAACAGTATAAGGATAAAGATTGGGATGCTTATCGTAATCATAGAGTTGGATTTGTATTCCAAAGTTATAACTTGATTCCTCATCAGAGTGCTTTACAAAATGTTGAACTTGCACTAACTCTTTCTGGAGTATCAAAAGAAGAAAGAAGAAAAAGAGCTAAAGAAGCTTTAATAAAAGTTGGACTTGAAGAACATATAAATAAACGCCCTAACCAAATGTCAGGAGGACAGGTTCAAAGAGTTGCTATTGCAAGAGCACTTGTAAATGATCCAGATATTTTACTTGCTGACGAACCAACTGGAGCACTTGATTCTGAAACAAGTATCCAAGTAATGGAATTATTAAAAGAGATTGCAAAAGATAAATTAGTAATTATGGTTACTCATAATCCTGATTTAGCAGAAAAATATTCAACAAGAATTATAAAATTATTTGATGGAAAAATAACTGATGACTCTAATCCTTTCGATGGAAAAGATGAAGAAGTAAGAAGTCCTAAATCAAAAAGAAATAAGACACATATGTCATTTATGACAGCACTTTCTTTAAGTTTAAATAATTTGATGACTAAAAAAGGAAGAACGGTTTTAACAGCTTTTGCAGGTTCAATTGGTATTATTGGAATTGCTCTTATCTTATCTTTATCAAATGGTGTTCAAGAGTATATTAATAGAGTAGAAGAGGATACTTTATCTTCATACCCATTAACTCTTCAAAAGACGACAGTAAATGGAACAGATATGATGCTTACTTTGATGGGTGAAAATAAAAGTACTAAAGGTCAAGTTGATGGAAAAATTTATTCAAACAACATAATGACTGATGTGCTTTCATCCGCATCAAGTGGAATAACGACAAATAACTTAAAAGATTTTAAAACATTTATTGAAAGTGATAAGACAGACATAAAAAAATATGTAAGTGATATTAAATATGGTTATAATCTTGCCATAAATTTATATAAGTATGATAAGAATGGTATCGTTAAATCTAACCCAAGTACAGTATTTGATGCACTTGGACTTCAAGGAATGTCTGATCAATTTGGAACGATGAATGCAGGAGAATGGAATTCTTGGCAAGAACTTTCAAATAATCAAGAATTATTAAATAATCAATATGATTTACTTTCAGGTCATTGGCCAGAGAAATATAATCAAGTTGTCTTAATTGTCGATGAAGATAACCAAATAAGTGATTATGCTTTATTCTCATTGGGTCTTCTAGATCAAAAACAAGTTAGTGAAATGATGAAAGCTCTTTTAGAAGGTAAGGAGATAAAGTCAGAAAAAGTATCTTTTGATTATGACGATATAGTAGGACTTAAATATAAATTAGTATTAAATACAGATTACTATACTAAAGAAGGTAATAGATGGGTAGATCATTCTGCTGATTTAGCATATATGAAGAAAATACTTGATAAAGCAGAAGATATAGAAATCGTTGGTATTGTTAGAGTTAATGAAGAATCTACAATAAGTACTACTGGAAGAGTAGGTTATACAACTGATTTAACTAACTATACAATTAAAAAGATTAATGAAAGTAAAATTGCTAAAGAACAATTAGCAAAACCAGAGATAAATGTCTTTACAGGAAAAAGATTCGATGACGCTGGTACAACAGTTGGAAATGTTGCAACATACGAAACAAATTTATTGCAATTAGGAATTAGAAATATCGATGATCCTGATTCAATAAGTATTTATCCTAAAGACTTTAATGGTAAAGAAAAAATAATAGATATAATAGAAAAATATAATGCTTCTCACGAAGAAAAAGATCAAATAAGTTATACTGATTTCATTGGAGTAATGATGAGTTCAGTTACGACAATAGTAAATGTAATAAGTTATATTTTGATGGCATTTGTAAGTATATCTTTAGTAGTGTCATCTATAATGATTGGAATAATTACTTACATAAGTGTTCTTGAAAGAACTAAAGAAATTGGTATTCTAAGAAGTATCGGTGCTAGTAAGAAAGATATTTCAAGAGTATTCAATGCTGAAACTTTAATAGTTGGATTAGTCGCAGGAGTTTTAGGAATTGTGATTACTCTTATCTTAAATGTTCCAATTAATATAATAATTAAGAATGTCGTAGATATTTCAAATGTTTCTCAATTACCAATGATTGGTGGCTTAATACTTGTAATTATTTCGGTAGTTCTAACGATGATTGCAGGTTTGATACCATCTCGTATGGCAAGTAAGAAAGACCCAGTTGAGGCATTAAGAACAGAGTAGGAAGAACAAATAGTTCTTCTTTTTCTTTCGTTATATTTCTTGAAAAGCTTTATAACTACCTGTATAATTAAGATAGTTATTATGTTTAACAGGGGAGGTAATTTATGTTTGATTATGATTTACAACCAGGAAAGGAATTAAAAAAAGTCGAATATGATGGTAATGATGTTTTAGTAACAATAATAACTTCTGTTTACTATGGAGAATATTTAGAACAGACTGCCAATTGTATTTTAAACCAAACTTTCCCTTATTTTGAATGGATAATTGTAAACGATGGAAGTAAAGATGAAACTACATTAAAGAATTTACAAAAAGTAAAAAGTCTCGATAAAAGAATAAAAGTATATGAAAAAGAAAACGAAGGACAAGCAGTTGCAAGAGACTATGCAGCAGAAAAAGCTAATAAAAATTCAAAATATTTTGTTTTCATAGATGATGATGACTTAATCGATAACAATTATTTAGAGATGCTTTATTATACTTTAGAAGTTAATAAAGACGCGTCTTGGGCTTATACCGATATAGTAAACTTCGGTGCTAAGAAACTAGTTTGGAAGAATCATTTCGATTGTGAACTTATGAAAAATGAGAACCTTTTAACTATAACGGCAATGATTAGAAAAGAAGCCTTTTTCTCTGTTAATGGGTTTAATGTTAAAGAAAAAAAGATGTATGAAGACTGGAATATGTGGCTAAAAATGATTGCTCAAGGACGATATCCAGTTCATATTAGTACCAATAGCTTTTGGTATAGAATAAAAACAAATGGTGAACTTACTAAGTCTAAAAAGAACAACCGAAAAGCCAATAAAATGATAAAAGATACAGTTAAGACTATAACTAAAAATGTAGATGCTATAGAATATCCAAGAGAAACTTATAACTGGGATATGATTTTAAGAAATAGTGTTGTTGTTCCTAAATTAAAAACTAAAAAAATAAATATATTATTTATCTTTCCGTGGATGGTTTTAGGGGGAGCTGATAAATTCAATCTAGATTTAATTGGGTCACTTGATAAAGAAAAATATAGTGTTACTGTAGTGACAACTCAACAGACGGAATACCGTTGGAAACAGAAATTTGAAAGTATAAGTGATTCTGTTTTTGAACTTCCTGCCTTTTTGGATAGAAAAGATTGGCCAGCTTTCCTAGAGTACCTAATAAAATCAAGAAACATAAATATAATATTTAATTCTAATAGTTGTGCTGGATATGCAATGCTTCCTTATTTAAAAAGTTTATTCCCTGAAATTCCAATATTAGATTATATTCATATGGAAGAGTGGTACAACAGAAATGGTGGATATTCTCGTGATACTTACGGTGTATCAAGTGTTATCGATAAGACTTATTTCTGCAATAAAAATAGTGAAAATATATTAATTGATCACTTTGGTATAAATAGAAAAAAGATAGAAACAGTTTATATTGGTGTAGATACAGAAGAATTTAATCCTAAAAAATATAATAAAGAAGAACTGTTAATAAAATATAAAGTTCCAAAAGATAAGACAATTATCAATTTTGTTGCTCGTATCGATTATCAAAAAAGGCCATATTTATTTATTAACATAGTAGAAAAATTAGTTCAAGTTAATAAAGATGTCTACTTCTTAGTAGCAGGGGATGGACCACTTCTTAAAAAGATTAAGAAATATGCAAAGAAGAAAAAGGTTAATAAATATATTAACTTCTTAGGTAAGAGTGATACTCCAAGTGAAATCTATATGGTCAGTGATTTAAGTTTAAATTGTTCAATTAAAGAAGGACTTGCCTTAACTTCTTATGAGTCTTTAGCACTTGGAATACCAGTTGTGTCAAGTGATGTTGGTGGACAGAAGGAATTAATAACAGATAAAGTAGGAGTAATTGTTCCTTGTCTACAAAACGAAGAAGATGCTTTTACTCTTGAATATTCAACGGAAGAAATTGATAACTATGTTACAGCAATACAAAAAGTAATTAAGAAGTTAGATAAATACAAAAAAGAATGTCGTCAACATATTGTTCATAACTTTAATATTAAAAGTATGTATAAAAAGTTTGATGAAGAATTCGAAAAATTTGCTAAAGAGAAATCTAAATGCAAATATAGTAGTGATAACCTAGATATTGCAAGAGAATTATATGTTCAATATTTAGTTGCTTCTAAAGATACAAACGATTATTTGAATAGACAATATAATTTAACTGTTTATAAGGAAGAAAAACCAAGAAATATCAGATTCTATATAAAACATATTTCTTTCCTTAATTTCGATAGACTTGAAAGATTCTTTGTAAAACATCATTTAGCAAATGAATTTTATATAGTTGTTGTATTCCTTATTAATTTCTTTGAACTATTCAAAAACATCTATAAGTGTACGATTGGATTTGTTATAAGTATCATCGTTCAAGTATTTAGAAGATTATCAAAATTATTTAAAAGAATTTTTAGAAAGAGTGCATAGTCACTCTTCTTTTCTTATGTTATAATGGTTTTATAAATAATATTATTTGGGGGAAATGCTTATGAAGAAATATATTCATTATTGTTGGTTTGGCCCAAAGCCAATTCCAAAACTTACTAAAAAATGCATCGAAAGCTGGAAGAAATATCTCCCGGATTATGAAATAATTAAATGGAACGAAGAAAATGTTAACTTAGATGAGTGTCCTTTTATAAAAGATGCTTACGATAATAAAATGTGGGCTTTTGTCGCTGATTACGCAAGAACGAAAGCTTTAAATGAAATGGGTGGAATATACTTTGATACCGATGTCGAAGTTATAAAAAAGATTGATTCTTTATTAGAAGATGAAGCTTTTTTGGGAGTAGAAGATTCAGGTAAAGTTAATTCTGCTGTATGGTATGAAAAAGAACCAAATGGTTATTTGAGTACAGAACTACTAAAAAAATATCGAAGCTTTGATAAATTTAATAAAGAAGATGCACCAAAAGTTGCTATTCCAATCCTTATAACAGAAATATTAAATAAAATAGGTTTTAATATAAAAGATAAAAATATTCAAAAATTAAAACATAATATAACAATCTATCCTCGTGATTATTTTTATCCTTATTCATATAATAGAGAAAATAATTTATTTACAGATAACACTTGTATGATTCACTATTTTGATGCAACCTGGATTCCTTTTAAAGAAAGAGTAGAGAATAATTTAATAAGACGCGTGGGAAGAAAAAATACTCAAAGAGTATTATCAGTCTATAGAGGAGCTAAAAATGTAGGAAGAGTAGTCCTTTTTCCTGTTGTAAAATATCGAAGAAAGAAAGCTTTAATTACTAAGGAATATCTTGATAACATCGAAAGATCAATTAGTGAAATAAAAGAAAATAAAGATGCTCCTTATATTGCGATACATAATGGTACTTTTATGGGAGTAACGAGCGCTACTAAAGAGTTATTCACAAATACTGTGGATATAAGAGAAATATATAGAAGTAAAGATATTAAAAGAATCGGAAAAGAAATAATTAATAACAATATCGGACAAGTAATCTTCAGTGCAATGTCTATAGGTGATAAAGATTTAATTCTTTATTTAAAAAGTAAAAAGAAAAAACTTAAAATAAAAGTCTTTTGGCACGGAAGTAATTCTCAAGTTTCAGATAAATACGGCTGGGAACGTAATCAAGAGATAATTGAACTTGCAAGAAAAAAGAAAATAAATACTTTTGCAACTTGTAAAGAAAGTCTTTTCAAATTTTATAAAAAACAAAATATTAATGTTAAATTCATAACAAATAAAGTTGATGTTAAAATAGAAAAAGAAGATAAAAAAGAAGATAAGAAAATTAGAATTGGAATATATGCAGCAAGTCCTGAAGATTGGCGTAAAAATATGTTCTCTTCTTTAGCAGCAGCATCTTTAATCGATAATGCGGTTGTCGATATGGTTCCACTAAATGATAGAGCAGTGGAGTATGCTAAAACGCTTAATTTAAAAATTGAAGGTAAAGAGCAATCACTACCAAGAGAAGAACTTATTAAAAGAATGTCTAAAAATACTGTTAATCTTTATGTGACTTTTTCAGAGTGCTCGCCAATGCTTCCTTTAGAAAGCTTTGATGCTGGTACAATATGCATTACGGGAAATAACCATCATTACTTCAAAAATTCAGAGCTTGAAAAATATCTTGTTGTAAACAACGAAACAGATCCAAAAGAAATTAAAGAAAAAATATTACAAGCAATCGCTAATAAAAATAAAATCTTAAAGTTATATAAAGATTTTAGAGAAAAAAATATGAAATTATGTCAAAAACAAGTAGAAGATTTTCTAAAAGATTAAATAAATTTAGGAGGTGTTTTAGGTGGATAAAAGTTTAAACTACAACGAAAAATATTTACTAATTGTTAAAAGTCAAAAAGAATTAAAAAGATACCTTTATAACTTTAAGAACTGTATTGTTTTAAAAAATGATGCTAAATCTGTAAAGAAAACAGCAAAGTTTATCAAAGAAAATAACTTTAAAAACATAATATTTTTAGATTACGATAACATTTTTCTTCAATTAATTAATTCATTTCAAAAAAGTTATAATATTAAATTTATTTGTACATCTGATTTAGGAAGTTTATCAAATAAAAAAATCTATGATAACTTTATAAATATTTATAATTTGTATAAAGATAAACAGATAGATGAAATAGGCTTTACTGATAAATCGATGTATGAAACATATAAAGATAAGATAAAATGTGCGCATATTATTCTTGATATTTTACCTACAAAAATGTTATATGCTCACGATGATACAATAAGAATTATAAATTGTCCTGATAATTTATATCACAGTTTCTATAACGAATTGAGTGCAATAACACTTACGAAAAGAAAAGTAAAAATAAAAAAAGAAACAAAAAGTGTTTCTAACTTCTTAAAGTTATTTAATATTGAGTGGGTAAAAGATAAAGATGAGTTTGAACAAAGTCTTGTCGATTTATATATAAATTTCTCTAATAATGACGACTTAAAAATACTAGAATCAATGGATAAAGAAAATTTATGTATTGTTGGTAACACTTCATTATTTGATGGTAATTCTTACTTAAAAGAAAAGCTTGTTATGAAAAGTGATGACAGTATCGATGAAATAAAGTTAAGAATAGAAGATGTTATTAAAAGTAAAGATAAGATAATAAGTGAATATAAAAAGTTTAGAAAAGAGTATTCCAATTCTTCTTTAAAAAGTATTTCAGCATTTACAGAGGAAAATAATTTAAAAGAAAAAGATAAATACGATTATTTAATATCTGTAATTGTACCTGTATATAATTCAGAAAAGTATCTAGAAGAGACGATTAAATCAATTTTAAGAGCGAAAATAAATAAGATGGAAATTATCTTTGTCAATGATGGATCAACTGATAAAAGTGAAGAAATAATCTTAAAATATGTAAAAAAGTATTCTAACTTTATGAGATACTTTAAAAAGAAGAATGAAGGACCAGGAAGTGCAAGAAATTTAGGACTTAAAAATGCTAAAGGTAAATATATTTCTTCTGTTGATTCAGATGATAGAATAGATAAAAACTTCTATAAAAGAGCTTTAAAATATTTAAAAGATGATATCGATATGGTTATCTATGATTGGAATACATACGATAAGGAAATGCGTTATTTAACACCAGCACTCGATGGAATTTTTAAAGATAAATCAGTTTATGAAGGTATTTTATATACGACTATTATGCCTTCTCAGTGCAATAAAATAATAAAAAAGTCAATCTATGAAAATATGAAATTAACTTATGGACCTGGTAAATACGAAGACTTTGATACTAATGGAGTAGCACTTCTTGCTGTAAAAAACTTTAAATATATTAGAAAGCCTTATTATCATTACTACATAAGAAGTGGTTCCATAATGAGAAGTAAACCTGAATATGATATGATAAACGCTATTAAACTTTTAGATGAAAGATTAAAAACTTATAAAAACTATTTAACTATAGATTTAGATGAATACAAATACTATCTTTATTCTTGGAGAATAGAAGAATATATTATTAATGTACTTTATAAATTACAAGAAAAAGATCGTAACGATATGATAGATTATATGATGAAGAATGTAAAAGATATTATGATGGATATATTTGAAAGTTCTTATTACAATGAAATGCTTGATAAATTAAGTGATAAGAAAAAAGAATATTTACTTCTTAGAAATAGTAACATTAAAAATGATAAACTTAAAAGTTTCTTATCTAAAAGAATTAAAGAAAAAGACTTTATAACCATATCTCCAAGTGAGATGTTATACGAAGAGAAAAAAACAAACCATTAATGAATGATTTGTTAGATCATATAGTTATTTGGATAATCTTGTTCTTTATTTCCATAAGGAACAGGTACTTGGTAAGAATTGTTTTCTAAAATTGATACTTTTTTCTCAAGTCTTTTAACTTTTCTTTCTAAAGTGTCAACTCTTTCGTTGAGCATTCTTAATTCATATTGGTTATTTTGATTATATGGTGGCATAAAACCATATGGTAATTGATTATTCATATATCCTCCTCTTTCGTTTTATTATATGCGATTGTTTCTAAAGTGATATTCGATAATTATTTTGTAAATTACTCTATTATGTTATAATATTTACTGGTGATTTTGATGAGACTTAGAAATGTCAAAAATAAAGAAGAAATACTAAAGGGATCTAAACTTTTAATAATAAATTATCAAGATTATCTTGGTAGATGGAAAGACTTATTTGGAAACGATAATCCATTATATATTGAAATAGGAATGGGTAAGGGCGAATTTATTTTAGAAAATGCCTTAAAATATCCTAATATCAATTTTGTAGGTATAGAAAAGTTTGACAGCATTTTAGCTCGTGCTATTCAAAAAATCGAGGGAAAAGAAGAACTACCAAATAATTTAAAATTAATAAGAATGGATGCAAAAGATATCGATTTAGCATTTAGAAAAGAAGTAGATAGAATATATCTAAACTTCTCTGATCCTTGGCCTAAAAAGAGGCATAGCGAAAGAAGACTAACTAGTAAAACATTTTTAACAAGATACGATAAAATCTTTAAAAATGATTGTGAAGTAGTTATGAAAACAGATAATGTTTCTTTATTTGAATATTCTTTAGAGTCACTATCTTCTTATGGATATTCTTTCCATAAAGTTTCACTTGATTTACACAACAGCGATGTAGAAGATAATATAATGACTGAATATGAAGAAAAGTTTACAAAAAAAGGCATTAAAATAAATTATTTATTAGCTAAAAAAGATGTCAATAAGTAAGAAAAAGTGGTAAAATTATATTGAAGTTATTATTTGTTTGATATAATAATTTAAAGTAGGTGAAATATGAAAAAGTTAATTCTTTTGTTTACCTTGCTTATATTGTTTACAGGTTGTGAAATAAAAGACCTAACAGAAGATGATATAAATGAAGTGATTAAAGATACACTTGAAAATAAAGTACAAAATGCGAATAATTATTTTGATGGTTATAAGTATTATTTACCAAGAGGATTCACTATTGAAACCAAAAAAGGTAATAATCACATTTTAACTTCTCAAGGTGATAAATATTATTTGTATGTTGATGTAGTATCTTATTTCCATAATGAAAAGATAGAGACTACTTTTGATAAGGACCTATACTTTTCCCAAAAATTATCTTATAATGGAATTGATGGGTATATTAAAATAAAGAAACAAGAAGATGAAAAATACTATATCGAATTTGTTTACAATTATTCTAAAATAGAGACATATGTCGAAGAAGAAAATCTAGAATATGCTTTAAAAAATATTATTACAATTTTATCTTCTATAGACTATAACCGTGTTATTCTTGATACTTTAATTGGAGAAAAGACATTAGATTATCAAGAAGAGGTCTATGATACTTATGAGTCAAAAAGAAAAGAAGGAGACTTCTTAGATTTTATAGAAGAATATGGTACCTATGATGAAAATAATGAAATGAAAGATGAAGACATTATAGGGTCAATTAACAGATAGGAAGGTGCTAATATGGGATTATTTGAAAAATTAAAAAATGTCTTCTTTGAAGAAGAACCAGTTGAAGTAGAAGAACCTGAAAGAGTAGAACCAAGAGAAAAAGTTACAGTAGCTAAAAAAATTGAAACACCGGAAGTAAAGAAAAACGATGAAGAAAGAGATACTGAAAAAAGACATTCAGAAGATAGAGATAACTACGAGGAAGAAAAAGAACCTCAAGAAAAAGAACATCGCTTTCCAATGGCTTTCGATGATAAAGACTTTGAAGTTGAAAAAACAATCGAATTAGAACCTGTAAAAGAAGTAGAGGAAGAAAAAGTTGAAGAAGCACCTCAAACTGTAGAAAAAGAAACAGTGGAATATAGGTATGAAGAATACAGTTATAATGAACCAGAAGTAGAGACTCGTGAAGAAAAACATAATAGTTATGAAGGACTTTATGAAGGTGGAAAAAATAAAGAAGAAAAAGAAGAAAAACACGGATTTACACCTTCACCAATTATTTCTCCAATATATGGAATATTAAATAAAAATTATAAAAAAGAGGAAATACTTACTAAGAAAGAAGTAAGATTATCCCAATTTTCCAATAAAAAAGCTGATTTAGATTTAGTAAGAGAAAAAGCTTATGGTGATCTTGCTGGTGAAATATCAGCATCTATGGAAGACGATTTACTAGATATTGCAGATACTCCAAAAGAAGAAAAAGAAAACTTGTTATATGATTTAAGTGATGAAGAATCTCCAACTGTTAAAACAGTTACTGTAGGAGATGCTGAAGAATATTTTAACGATTTAGGGTTAGAATATAATGTAGATTACAAAGTTGAAAAAGAAAAAGAAGAAAAGAAAGAAACAGAATCTAAAGTAGTGGAAAAGAAAAAGAAATTAGATGATGAACCAAGTGATGAAGATAAAAATTTATTTGATTTAATTGATTCAATGTATGAGGATAAGGAGTAATGTCTATGGAATTTTTAGGAGAATTTTTACCAATACTATTATATTTTCTTGGAGCAGTTTTATTAATTGTAATAATTGTTTTAGTTACAAAACTAGTTGTTACAGTTGAAAAAGTTAATGTTTTACTTGATGATGTAGAAAACAAATCTCAACAATTAAACAGTATGTTTGATGCAATTGAAGATATTGGAGATGCAATTAAAAAAGCTAATAGTGGTTTAGCAGGTTTTGTTAAAAATATTGTTAATAAACTATTTAAATTAAAAAAACAAATGAAAAAGAAAAAACATATAGAGGAGGAAGATTATGAGTAAGAGTGGATTAGGTACATTTGTTGCAGGAGTTGCTGTAGGAGCAACATTAGGAGTTTTATATGCTCCAAAAAAAGGTAGTGAAACAAGAGCAGACTTAAAAGAGCTTTTCGATGAACTAGTATGGAAAATCAAAGATATTGATGTTCAAGAATTAAAAGAAGCTGCATCAAGAAAAATAGCTGAAATAAAGAAGAGTTTAGCTGAATTAGATAAAGAAAAAGTTTTAGAATTTGCTAAAGAAAAAGGAGCAATTTTAAAAGAGAAATGTGAAGATTTAATACAGTTTGCTAAAGAAAAAGGAATTCCTGCAATCGAAAAGACTGCTAAAGAATTAAAAGAAAAAGCTGCTGAAGTAACAAAAGAAGTTGTAACAAAACTTGAAAATGCTAAAGCTGCAAAACAACCAGTAGCATAAAAAAATACCAACCATTATCTGGTTGGTTTTAATTTTCTTATTTTTACATCTTTTTTATCACATTTGACAAGTTCTTCTAACATCTTTTCTTTGATAGCAAGTTCAAGACAAGCGTTGGTAATTTCTCTTCTTTCAAAAGCATATTGACTTGAATCGATGTAAGCACTTCCATAATATTGAGCTCCTAAGCCATCTCTTCTTAATGCCATTCTTAAATTGTTTGGCATTGAGACAATTCTATTATGTACTCTATTAGATAGATATGTTAAATGAATTTTATTTAAAGGATCGACAGTTACTTGTGTTCCACTCCATCCTGATTGAGAAAGAGAGTTTCCACTTAATCCTTGATGCAGATCAGAAAACAATCTATTAGGATTTTTAGAATTACATAGAAATCCATATGTTGGAATATAACTAACTCCTCCTGAGTAGACTACGGAATTAGTTCTATTTTTAGCCATTTCATTAGTAAGAGCAGGGTGTAGTATTCTTCCATCTACAAGACCTTTTCCAAATTTTGTCATATCTTCACAAGTTGAGAATATACCAGCGTGCCCTGGAAGTTTACCTTCTGGTTGACCTAGTTTAACAGCTTTTATATCTGAAGATATTCCTTTACGAGAAAAACATTTACAATCTAGTGTACCATCTTTTAAAACGATGTAACTATAGTTACAACTAGCAGTGTTATCTTTTTCTTCATCTGGAACTTTTACATAAGTACTTTCCATTTCACCTGGTTTCAAAATATATTTTTCTATATATGTAGCAAAAGGAATTCCCGTAACTTCTTCGACAATGTATTTTAAAATCATTGAAGAAAAATCATTATATCTATCTCTTCCCATAAGTTCACTTGGTGTATATGCTTTAGCATTAAAAAGAATTTCTTCCGCTTCTTCAAAACTGTTGGCTGTTTCAATTCTTCTTTCTGTATAGTATGGTTGAAAAGTTAACAAATCAAAGATTGTGTGATTACCAAGATGATGAAATTGTGGCAAATATTTTGTTATATTATCACTAACAGAAAGCTCACCATTTCCTGCAAGTTGTAGTATTGCAACTGCTGTAAATAACTTCGTACAAGATGCTAAATCAAATATCGTATCGACATTCATCTCTTTTGGAGAATAGATAGGATTACCCATATTATCTGTTGCTATTTCTTCTTGATTACCGATTACTAATCTTTCTTCATAATTATCCGTTCCAAAACCAATTACTGCTCCAGGAGCTTTCTTTCTATCATAGAAAAAGTTTCTTATTTTTCTTTCTAATCCTGATTTTTCATAAAGTATATCTCTTAATTCGTCGATACTTTTATCTTTATTTTGCTTTAATATCAAAGTAACTTCATCTAAAAGTCTTTCATATTCTTCTTTTGAAAAGACATTTCTTTGTGAATCAAGAGGGGTATTATTTTGATTTCTTAAAAAGTTGTTTATTATTTCATCGTAGTTTTTCATCTTTTCTCCTATCTGTTTGCACATAGGTTGTATGTTATCATAAAAATAAAAAATGTGCAATTAATAATTGATTTATTTAAAAAATATGCTAAACTAGATTTATATTTAGCAATGAAGGATAATAGTAGTTATTATGAACTTTATAGAAAGAGTAGGAAGATGGAAATACTTAAGGGATTAATAATGAAGATACATATCTGGAGCTAAAACGTATTCTTGCGTTAAAAGATAGAGTGTATAACAGATGTTATAAAGTAAGATGGTACCACGGAATTTCGTTCTTACATTTATAGCATCTTTTTTATAGGAGGAAAATATATGAAATTATACGATGAACTTGTGTGGCGTGGACTTATTCAAGATATTTCTAGCCCAGATTTAATTGAAAAACTAAATAATGGAGGATTAACATTCTATATTGGAACTGATCCAACAGCTGATTCTATGCATATTGGACACTATTCTTCTTTCTTAATTTCTAAACGTCTTGCCAAAGCAGGACATCACCCAATCCTTTTAGTAGGGGGTGCAACTGGATTAATTGGTGATCCTAAACCTGATTCAGAAAGACCTATGATTACTAAAGAAGAAGTTCAACATAACTTTGAAGGATTAAAAAAACAAGCTGAAGATTTATTCGGCTTTGAAGTAGTAAATAACTGGGATTGGACAAAAGATATAAATGTAGTTGATTTTTTAAGAGATTATGGAAAGTATTTCAATGTTAACTATATGCTTGCTAAAGATAAAGTAAAAACAAGATTGGAGTCAGGAATAACTTTTGCTGAGTTCTCTTATATGATTTTACAAGCTCTTGATTTCTTATATCTATACGAAAATAGGGGAGTAACTCTTCAAGTAGCAGGATCTGACCAATGGGGAAATATTACTTCTGGAATAGAACTTATAAGAAAGAAACTTGATAAAGAAGCTTATGGAATGGTTATGCCTCTTGTTACTGATTCAGCTGGTAAAAAGTTTGGAAAAACAGAAGGCAATGCTTTATGGCTTGATAAAAATAAAACATCTAGTTACGAATTATATCAATATTTAATTAATCTTGAAGATTCAATGATTATTGATTACTTAAAGAAACTTACTTTCTTATCTAAAGAAGAGATAGAAGCATTAGAAAAAGAACAGAAAGAACATCCTGAAGGAAGAAGTGCTCATCAAGCTTTAGCAAAAGCTATAATAACAGATTTACACGGTGAAGAAGAATATAATAAGGCTTTAAAAATGAGTCAGGCACTATTTAGTGGTGATGTTAAAGATTTAACTGTAAAAGATATCGATATTTTATTTAAAGATACTGAAAAGAAAATTCTCGATAAAGATACTAATTTAGTTGATTTCTTAGTAGACCAAGGAATATGTTCTAGTAAAAGAGAAGCAAGAGAGTTTGTAACTGGTGGAACTATTTCTTTAAATGGTGATAAAGTAACAGACTTAGAAAAAACTTTAACTAAAGAAGATGCAATAGAAGGAAAATACATAATATTAAGAAGAGGTAAGAAAAAATACTTCTTAGTTGAATGTAAATAACAATAATTTCAGGGGGCAATATTTTGAAAAATAGAAGTAATATAGATTTAGAAAATAGTGAAAATCTTTCTAGTTTGTTAAGATTATATAAACAAACTGGAGATATAGAAACAAGAAATAAAATAATAGAAATTTGTTATCCGATGGTCGATTATATCTTAAATATTGATAAATTTAAAGACTTTCAGGATGATAGAGATATACTTGCAAGTTATGGCTATGAGGGATTGTTTATGGCTGTAACAAAAAATAAAAGTTGTGATTTAAAAACATTTAGATTTAATACCTATCATTTGATATATCGATATATTATGCACGGGATTAGTGAAATTACGGGGTTATCTGTAAACTTCTTTTGGAAACTTCATAGTGCTAATAAAGAAAGAGAATCAATGTATGGTGAAAGTATTGAAGATAACTTATCTATCCTAAACAAAGTTCTAGATGACTTAGTTAGAGAGGGTAAACTTGCTAAAGAATTAAAAAAAGCATATTACAAAAAAATTCTTCTATCACCAAAAGAAATAGAAGATATTAGTAACAATTTAACTGATTCAAATTTAGTCGTATCTGAAGATATGGACCAAGATATTTTTCTTAAGCAACTTCATAATTATCTTATGTATTTAATGGATAATTATTGTACTGAAGAACAAAAAAATACTTTAATGAAAAGATTTGGTTTTGATGGGGAACCTCTAACGTATATGGAGATTTCAAATAGTCGTACCAAAGCTGCTACTCAATGCAGCATTAGAAGAGGAATATATAACTTAAGAAAAGGACTTTGGAAAGAACGATATCTTTTAAACCATAATTTAAAGGAAGAAACTTTTTGTAGTCCCGATGAACTATCTTCTTGTTTACTAAGTTATCTTAATGAGCCTGATAGAGAACTTGCCAAAAGAAAAGTAAAAAAATAAAACTCGTTTATTATGACGAGTTTTTTTAGCAAAATAAAAAAGCCCAAAGGCTTTTTATCTATTGTAGAATTCAACTATTAATGATTCATCAATATCAGCAGGTAGTTCTTGTCTTTCAGGAAGTCTAACATAAGTAGCTTCTTTTTTAGCTTCATCATAAGTTAAGTATTCAACACGAGATACAACTTTTTCTAAAGCTTCATTAACAACTTTAAGATCTTTATCTTTGTCTTTTAATGTTATAATAGAACCAACTTTAACTTTGAATGATGGAATATCAACTTTTTGACCATTTACTAAAATATGACCGTGGTTAACAAGTTGTCTAGCAGCGCGTCTTGTGTTTGCAAATCCGATACGATAAACTAAGTTATCTAAACGAGATTCTAGTAATCTTAAGAAGTTTTCACCGTGGATACCTTTCATCTTACCAGCTTCTTCGAATGTCTTACGGAATTGTTTTTCATTTAGTCCATACATAAATCTAACTTTTTGTTTTTCTTTTAATTGAACACCATAGTTAGAAAGTTTTCCACGTTTATCAGCACCGTGTTGACCAGGACCATATGGGCGTCTTGCAAGTTCTTTACCATTTTCTAATAAACTTAAACCAACTCTACGAGCTTGTTTATAACTAGATCCAGTATATCTTGACATTTAAAATTCCTCCTTTATTTATATTACATAAACAAAAGACTATGCATTTCCTTGTTTTTAGGGAGTTTATTTTAATATGTTCACTAAAAACAGCTTTAAAAAGTTACTAATAAACTTAATAAACACATTAAAAACATAAAATGCTTGCTGTTTGAATATGCAATAAAGATTATATATTAAAAGTACCTCAAAGTCAATAAAATCTTAATTTTAAAAAAATTAATGAAAATATAAATGATATGTGTTAGAATAATGTTATAAGAAGATAGAGGTGATTAAATGAAAGAGGTAGCATTAGTCATAGTTGCATACATAGTAATTGCAATTATACTCGTTTTAATCGTCCTTACTTATATTAAAAGAAAAAAACTTAAAGAATATCGAAAAGAACTTGAATTATTAGATAAAAAGAAAAATGAAATAGAAAGTGCACCTGTCGCATCAGAACTTGCAAAACTAGAAACGATTGTTAAAAATGAAAAAGCAGAAGAAAAATATAAAAAGTGGTTTACGACTTTCGAAGATATTAAAGCTTTATATATTCCAGAAATAAACGATATGCTTATTGATCTTGATACACTTTTAGAAAAGAAAAATATAAAGGATTATACGCTTACTCTTGCTAAAACGGAAATTGAAATTTATAAAGCAAGACAAGCAATTGAAAACTTGTTGGATGAAATTAAAGAAGTAAATTTAAGTGAAGAAAAATATCGTAAAATAATAATTAAATTAAAAGCAAAATATAGAGAGTTAAACGATACTTTTAATGCCAATAAAAAAGAGTATGAACAAATTGCAAATCCTATTGAATTGCAGTTTGAAAATATCGAAAAATTATTCCAAGATTTTGAATATTATATGGAACAAAATGACTATCAAGAAGTATATCATATTGTTAAAGGAATAGACATTATGATAGATCATATGGAAGTAGTTATTAAAGAAGTTCCAGATTTAGTACTTTTAGCTAATAGAGTAATACCTAAGAAGATAGAACAAATAACGGAAATTTATAGTGATATGAAAGCTAAAAAGTTTCCTTTGAAACATTTAAAGATTGAATATAATGTCGAAGAATCTTTAAAGAATGTTAATAAGATTTTGGATAGAATTAAAGTAATGAATCTTGAAAACTGTATGTTTGAATTAAAGACGATGTTAGAGTACTTGGATTCATTATTTGAACAATTTGAAATAGAAAAACAAGCTAAGAAGACTTATGAAGATGCTAAAGAAATATTCGATAAGAAACTAGAAAAGACAACAGAAGAAGTGAACAATATATATGCCCAAATGGATGACATAAAGAGTATGTATGACTTAACAGATAACGATGTTAAAACAATTGATGCTGTTAATGAGAAAACACAAAAACTTAATGAAGAATATAAAGCACTTCTTAAATCTGCTCCAAGAAAGAAAACACCTTTCTCAGAACTTTCAATTGTCATACAAGATTTTGTAGAAAGATTGAATGGAATTTCTGATGAGTTAGATGTATCTCTTAAAAATTTAGGAAATCTATACGATGATGAAGCAAGAGCAAGAGAACAATTAGATGAAATACAAGAATTATTAAAACAATCTAAAGCAAGAATAAGAAGTTATAAACTTCCAATTATCTCTGATAATTATTTTGTACAATTACAAGAAGCTAATGAATCAATATTAGAAATAATAAAAGAACTAGAAAGAAAACCTATTGTTATTAAAACATTAAATACAAGGGTTGACACATCACGCGATTTAGTTTTAAAATTATTTAATACGACAAATGATATGATAAGGACAGCTAAATTAGCAGAGTATTCAATCATATATGGTAATAGATATCGAAGTAAGAATATCAACATCGATAGTGGACTTAATCAAGCTCAAATGTTATTCTATAAAGGTAATTATAAAAAGTCTTTAGATGTAAGTATTACCACAATTGAGCGTATTGATAATGATATTAGAAGGAAGGTAAATGAACTTTATGAAAAAGATAAATAATAGAGGGATTGGTAAAATTGAATTAATGACTATGCTTGGTCTTTTGGCAGTACTTTTTGCATTTGGAATAAAAATGTTTATGGATAATATTAAAAATTATTCTTTCTTTGAAGATGTTGCTATACAGTTTTCAGCTGATCTTTCAAAGTATAAAGATAAATATCCTAAAGGAAGCAATATCTATTACTTGAGTGAAGCAATTGAAAAGGGATATTCTAAAGAAGTTAAAAATCCTTTAAACACTAGTGAAAATTGTGATAAAGAATTATCGTATATCAAAGTTGATAAGCAAGGAAATAAATTCGTAAACTTGGTATGTGGAGAATATGTTGTAGAAGGATATCAAAGTGATGGATTTAAAGTTTATGAAGTAACTGAATGGCACGAAAAAGAAAAGAAAGAAGATAATGATACAACAACTTGGTATAACTATACAAAGGATGAAACTAATGAAGAATTCCTAGAAAAATATGTGCCAGAAGATATCTTTATGAAAATGTATAAAGAAATAGAGCATACTACACTTTACTCTATTGATGAAGTAGAAGGTTACGAAGGTCAAAAACTTCTCACTAAAACAATGTATAGACAGAAAAACTTAGTAAAAGATTTAAAATAAAAGATGATTATTCATCTTTTTTTTGATATACTTATTATGGTGATTAATAATGGGACTTTTTAGCAAAATTAAAAATATGTTTAAACATAACGAAGAAAATGAAGAGTCTTCATTAAATGTTGAAGAAGAACAAAGAATAGAAGAGTCTAAAGAAGAACATATTGAAGAAGTAAAAGAAGAAACTAAAAAAGAAGTTAAAGAAAGAAATAAAGAAGAAAACAAAGAAGAAGTTAAAGAAGAAAATAAATCTATCGAGAAAGAATCAGTTAAAGTCTATGAAAAAGGTCTTTCTAAAAGTAGAGAAAACTTTGTATCTAAACTTATTAATTTAACTAATGGACATAAAAAGATAGATGACGAATATTTCGATGAACTTGAAGAAATCCTTATTATGGCTGATATTGGAGTAGATACAGTTATGAACTTTATGGATAGATTAAGAAAAAGAGTTAGTAAAGAAAATATTGAAGATGTTGAATACTTAAAAGAAGTAATTGTCGATGAATTATTTATTATTTATGTTAGTGATGAGATTATCGTAAATAAAATTAATTATGCCAAAGAGGGACCTACTGTTATTTTGTTTGTTGGAGTAAATGGAGTAGGGAAAACGACTACGATTGCTAAACTTGCTTCTAAACTTCACGATGAAGGAAAAAAAGTAATGATGGTTGCAGGGGACACCTTTAGAGCAGGAGCAACAAAGCAACTTGAAGAGTGGGCAGAAAAAACAAATTCTCTCTTCGTTGGAAAAGAAGAAGGCGTTGACCCATCGAGTGTAATCTACGATGGACTTGTTAAGGCTAAAGAAGAAAATGTCGATGTCGTATTAATCGATACAGCAGGAAGACTTCAGAATAAAACTAATCTTATGAGAGAACTTGAAAAGATTAACAAAGTAATCGGTAAAATAATTCCTGATGGACCAAATGAAACATTACTTGTAATTGATGCGACAACTGGACAAAATGGTATAAGTCAAGCTAAAGCATTTAAAGAAATTACTAATGTAACTGGTATAGTACTTACTAAACTAGATGGAACTGCTAAAGGTGGAATCGTACTTGCCATCAAAGAAAGTGTTGGAATACCTGTAAAATATATTGGACTTGGCGAAAGAAAAGAAGACCTACAAGTATTTGATATTGAAAAATATATTTATGGTTTATTCAAAGATATGATGTAGGTGCTTTATGGATAGAAAAATATATTTAAATAGCTTATACGATTGTTATAAAGAATTGTTTACCGAAAAACAACAGTTATATTATGAAGCATATTACTGGGAAGACTTATCTTTAGGTGAAATTGCTGAAAACCATAGTGTATCGAGAAATGCTGTTCATAATCAACTGAAAATAATGGAAGAAAAATTACAAGAATTAGAAGATAAATTAAAATTAAAAGAAAAGAAAGAAAAAATAATTGAACTACTTCAAGATAAAGTCGATGAAGAATTAATAGAAAAAATAAAAGGAATAATTTAGAGGTGATATTATGTTTGATAAGATTTCTTATATTAGTGAAACAAATGTTGTTGTAGATTTAGTACAAGGCGTTGCAATAACAAATAATATTTTAAGTTCTCACGTTATAATTTCAGACGAAGAAAAAGAGTTACTTGGTGAAATATCTCAAGTAAACTCATCTCAGGTAGAAATAAAATTACTTGGGGAATTTACAAATGGTCAATTGTTCGGTGGTATCATAAGAAAACCACTTATGAATGCGAAGATAAGACCAGTTAATGATCAAGAAATATCTGTTATTTTAGGACAGACAAATCCTGGTGCTATGTATTTAGGAAGAAGCCCGTTCTATAATGGAGCACCTGTATGCCTAAGTATCAATAACTTCTTTGGAAACCATTTTGCTATTTTTGGTAATTCTGGAAGTGGTAAATCTTGTGGTACAGCAAGAGTTTTACAAAATGTATTTCAAAATAAAGACAATCCACCTCTTAATGCCAATATAATTATTTTCGATGTTTCAGGAGAGTATGCAAATGCATTCTCAAAACTATCTGAGATAGATCCAAGATATGACTATAGGGTATTTACAACAAGCGAATCAAATACGCAATATGAACAGTTAAAAATTCCTTTATGGCTATTGAATGCCAACGATTTAGCATTACTTCTTATGTCGAGTGCTCATTCTCAATTACCAATTGTCGAAAGAATGTTGAAACTTGCTAGAATCTTTGCCGAATCTTCACAAATGAGTGAAACATATAAGGACCATTTAATTGCCAAGGCCATTATTTCAATCTTATTTAGTGACTCTACACCAGTAAAGAAGAAAAACGACATTTTCCAAATTGTAGAAACTTGTCCAACAGCTAACTTCAATATGGATGCTAATATCCAAGGAGTTGGATACACAAGAAAATTTAGAGATTGTTTCCATATTGATAAAACTGGAACATTTACAGAAGGAATCTTATTTACAGAATACACATCATCTTTCGTTCGTGATGAACTTGATGATTATGAACCAAGAAATTTAACTTTCTATAATCTAAAAGACTTAGAGAAAGCTTTAGACTTTACATTAATCTCTGAAGGATGGTATAATAATCCGAACACTTATGCCGATGCAGCAAGTGTTAGAGTAAGACTTCACTCCTTGATAACAAGTGAACAAAGTAAGATATTTGATTATCCACAACAAGTAGATGTTCAACAATTCCTAAGTGCAACATTATATAAGGATAACAAAAAGCGTCAAATAGTAATTATAAATCCAGAAGATATGGATGACTCTTTAGCATCCGTTATAACAAAAATATATACAAGAATTATATTTGACTTTGCTAAGACTTTACCTAAAAAGGGAAGTATACCATTCCATATAATCATCGAAGAAGCGCATAGATACATCAAAAACGATAATGACCATTTCTTAATCGGATATAACATCTTCGAGCGTGTTGCTAAAGAGGGAAGAAAATATGGAGTTATCCTTGGAGTTATAAGTCAAAGACCAGTTGAACTATCTGATACAGTTATATCGCAGTGTTCTAATTTCTTAATATTCAAAACAAACCATCCGAGTGATGAAGAGTATATAAGAAAGATGATACCTAATATCAATTCAGATATTGTCGATAAACAAAAAAGTTTGCAATCTGGAACTTGTCTAGGATTTGGAACAGCCTTTAAAATCCCGGTTATAGTACATCTAGATATGCCAGATCCTGCACCGCTTTCTTCAAATAGTGATATAGTAACAAACTGGAAAAGTGCATAATAATTAATTAGAGGGTGATAAAATGTTTGAGAGCTTGGGGGAAAGATTACAAAACGCTCTTTCAAAAATAAAAGGAACAGGGAAAATAACAGAAAATAATATCAGTGATATGATGCGTGAGATTCGTCTTGCGCTTTTAGAAGCTGATGTTAACTATGTTGTCGTTAAAGAATTTACAAATAAAGTAAAAGAAAAAGCTCTTGGTGAAGAAGTTCAAAGAAGTTTAAAACCAGGAGAAGTATTCGTAAAAATAGTTAAAGATGAGTTAACCGCCTTACTAGGAGGAGAACAAGAAGATTTAAATCTTGTGGGAAATCCAGCTATTCTTATGTTAGTCGGACTACAAGGTAGTGGTAAAACAACACAGATTGGAAAACTTTCTAACTTATTAAGAAAGAAGCACGCTAAAAGACCTCTTTTAGTAGCGTGTGATGTCTATCGTCCTGCTGCTATCGACCAGTTAAAACAAATTGGCAAACAGCTAAATATTGAGGTTTACGAAGAAGGTAAGAAAGACCCAGTAGAAATAGCTAAGAATGCCATTAATTATGCTAAAGAAAACAAGTACGATTATGTATTAATCGATACGGCAGGTAGACTTCATATCGATGAAGAATTAATGGATGAGCTTGAAAGAATAAGAACAAGTGTCAAACCACAAGAAATTCTTTTAGTAATAGATTCTATGATGGGACAAGATGCTATCAATGTTATTGAAGGATTCAATAATAAACTTCCACTAACTGGTGTTATCTTAACTAAATTAGATGGTGATACTCGTGGTGGTGTCGCACTTTCTGTAAGACATTTAACTAATGTTCCTATAAAATTTGTTGGAACTAGTGAAAAGATGGATGGGCTTGATACATTTGACCCAGAAAGAATGGCAGGTCGTATTTTAGGAATGGGAGATATCGTATCTCTTGTTGAAAAAGTACAATCTGAAATAGATGAAAAAGAAGCTGAAAAAGCTGCTAAAAAAATGCAAAATGGTAAGTTTGATTTAGAAGACTTCTTATCACAAATGAAACAAATTAAAAAACTTGGACCACTAGAAAACTTGATTAAATTGATTCCAGGAGCATCTAAAATGGGATTAAATAATGTTCATATAGATCCTAAACAACTAAGTCATATCGAAGCTATTATTCAATCAATGACACCAAGTGAAAGAAAAAATCCTGACATTATTAAAGCAAGTAGAAAAACAAGAATTGCTAAAGGTTGTGGATTATCTGTTCAAGAAGTCAACAAATTACTTACTCAGTTTGATCAAATGAAAAAAATGATGAAACAAATTTCGAATGGAAATATGCGTATGCCATTTTAAATAAAAAGAATATAAGGGTGATAATATGAATAAAGTATATATATTTGGACATAAGTTTCCTGATACTGATTCGGTAACGAGTGCTATTGCGCTTTCCTATTTAAAAAGGAAACAAGGTATTTATAATGAAGCAAGAGTACTAGGGGAAATAAATGATGAGACTAAATATATACTTGATAGATTTGAAATTAAACATCCAAGATATCTAAATAATGTCAAATTACAAGTAAGAGATATTCTTTATCATAAAGATTTCTATCTAAGTAAACAATCTTCTATTGAAGATGTTTATTTATATATGGAACAAAACAACATAACAGGAGTTCCAATTGTCGATAGTAACAATAACTTTTTAAATATTATTACAGCTAAAATGATTTTAAAAGAGAGTTTTTCAACTCATAATATCTTAAGAACTTCTTATGATAATATTTTAAAGTCACTAGAAGCTCAAGAAGTATTAAAATTCGATGATGAAATATATGGAGCAGTGAACGCGGTTACTTATAAAAGTGCAACTTTTTTAGAAGAATTTAACTTTACAAATGAAGACATATTGATTGTCGGCAATAGAAATAGTATTATTGAAGCTGCCGTTACAAACAAAGTAAAATTAGTAATTCTAACTCAGATGTCAGAGATAAAAGAAGAACACTTAAAAATAGCTAAAGAAAATAAAGTAAATATAATTAAAACACCATATAACTCTTTTAAAACTGTAAAAAAGATTATGTTAAGTAATTATGTAAGTACTTTATTCAATGATAATAGAGCATTTACTTTACAAGAGATGGATTACTATGATGACTTTTTAGAAGAATCAAAACATCTTGGATATAATAACTATCCGGTAGTAGATAAAGAAGGAAAATGTAAAGGACTTCTTCGTCTTACGGATATAAGAAATAGAGAAAAAAAGAAAGTAATTTTAGTCGATCATAATGAATTTAGTCAAAGTGTAGATGGTCTTAATGAAGCTGAAATATTAGAAGTAATTGACCATCATAAAATAGGGGATATTTCTACTAGTAACCCAATTAACTTCCGTAATATGACTGTTGGAAGTATTAATACGATAATCTTTACTTTGTATCAAGAAGCAAGAATTGAAATACCTAAAGATATCGCATCTATTATGCTAGGTGGAATAATTTCTGACACTTTAGCACTTACTTCACCAACAACTACGGAAACAGATAAAATAGTGGTAAGAGAACTAGAAAAAATTAGTGGATTAGATTATAAAGAATATGCAACTGATATATTTAATGCAAGTTCTAATATCGATAATAAAAGTGTGATGGACTTAATTAAAACAGATATCAAAACATTCAATAATGGAAGTAATCAATTTAAAGTATCACAAATGACGATGATGGATGCTCAAAAAGTTTTAGATAGAAAAGATAAATTTATTGAAGCTTTAAACGAAATAAAAAATTCATCGCAAATGGAATTTGTTCTACTTATGGTTACGGATATCTTAAGAAATGGAAGTTATCTCTTCTATAGTGATGGACTTGCTACTAAAAATCTTTTATCGAGAGCGCTTGAAAAAGATATCTATGAAGGAATATTCCTAGAACAGACAGTATCTCGTAAAAAACAAGTAATTCCTGCCATAATGGAAAACGAATAAAAAAGACATTTCATAACGAAATGCCTTATTTTTTTAATGTTCTTTGATAAGAGTGGTCAACATCTAACACACCGTTTACTTGTTTTTCTATTTCTAAAAATGCTTCTTGTCTTGTGTCCATTATTTCATCTTTATTACCTTTAGAAATATTATCGTACTGTGCTAAATTATTGACTACTAACAAGTTATTAAACTCTTCAAAATTACGATATACATATAAAGGAGCTTCACAAGGTTTCTCTGGGTTCATAAATGATTTATAGTATCTTTCTCGTTGCTTTATATATAAAGAAATTCCTCCGACACTTTCAAAGGCTTTCTTTTGAGTATTATTAATTTTATGAAAAGAGCGACAATATTCAGTCATTTCATCGACTAATTTATAAAGAGTGCTTTCACTATCACCTAAATCATTTCTCAATATTCTTTCTTTTACAATATTACCAAGACATCCAATCTTAGCAAAGATAGAAGAAGGGAAAAGCCCATTTGATAAATCGTAATAATCGTCAATTGAATAACGAGAACAAATCATATTAGCAGTATCACAAGCAAGCGTCATAAACTCGTAGACATTCGGATCCTGTTCCCAATGTTCATCATAATAGTTAATCGTATCATCTAATCTTTTTTCTAAACTCTTTTTATATTTCAAATAACTTTTAAAATCTTCAAACATAATATCTTCCTTTTTTTTCATATATGTTAACATAAAATTAATTTATTGACAATAAAAATAAAATGTGTGAATATTAAATGTAGAAGAGGATTGATAATTATGAAGAAAATAGCTATATTTAGTGATATTCACGGAAACTTACAAGCACTTGAAAGTATACTTAAAGATATAGATAATGATAAGTTTGATGAAGTAATATGTCTTGGAGATATAATTGGGTTTGGACCTAACTCTAAAGAATGTTTAGATTTAATAATGGATTCTACAATTAAGATGGTAAAAGGTAATCACGAAATCTATCAGTTAAATGAATCTATTTTTGAAAATTTAAGTTCAATAGATCAAAAACATCATAACTATGTCAAAAAGAGTTTAAATGAAGAAGAGATAAATTTTATCGATAAATTACCAATGAGTAGAGAAGAATTAATCGAAGGAAATCTATTTACTTTTTGTCACTTTTTATTAAATGAAAGTAAAGATTATTTTCAAAGTTTAGAAATTCTTTCTGATGATAGAATATTTGAGTCTGCTAAAGAGTATGAGAGTGACTATATGTTTGTGGGGCATAGTCACGATGATTTTCAAATAAGTAATGGAAGTCTTTTAACTTGTCCTGGAAGTTGTGGATGCAGAAAAAATGATGAGACTTTTTACACTATAGTAGAAGTAAATGGTAGAAGTGTCAAAATAACGAAAAAAGAAGTAAAGTACGATAGAAAAATGTTTGAAAAAGCAGTCAAAGAAAAAGACTATCCGAATAGGGAAGCAATTGCAAAAGATTTCTTTGGAATAGACTTAAGTAAGAAATAGAGGCAACTCTATTTTTTTTGCAACTTTTTTACACTAAGAAATAGAATATAGAGATTACTCTTTTAAATGTGTAAATAATCCCATTTTTATTGACACTAAAAAAGCAAAAGAGTAATATTTATATAGTTGTCATTTTTTAGTGATAGAAAGGAGTTTATATGATAAAATTACTTAAAAGTTTTAATATAAAAGATTACTTAATAATAGTCGTTTGTATTGCCCTTATGGTTGCTCAAGTTTATTTAGATCTTAAGATTCCTGATTATATGAGTAAGATAACTCAATATGTTCAAACTGGATCTGGCACGATGAATCAGATTCTAGAACAGGGTGGATATATGCTTTTATGTTCTCTCGGTAGTTTGGTAACAGCAGTTATAATTGGTTATTTTGCATCCCTTCTTGCTGCATCTCTATCATTGAAACTTAGAAGTAGAATCTTTAATAAAGTAGAAAGTTTTGGAATGGAAGAAATAAAGAAATTTTCTACAAGCAGTTTAATTACAAGAACTACTAACGATGTAACGCAGATAGAAATGACTGTAGCTATGGGACTTCAAATGATGATTAAGGCACCAATTATGGCTATTTGGGCTGTATCAAAAATACTAAATAAAAGTATCGAATGGAGTCTTTTGACAGCAGGTGGAGTAGTGGTACTTCTAACGACGATTATAATACTTATGATAATTGTGTTACCTAGATTTGCTAAAGTTCAAAAACTTATCGATAAAGTAAATGGTGTAACGGGTGAAAATTTAAACGGTATTAGAGTTATACACGCTTTTAATGCTGAAAATTATCAAGAAGAAAGATTCGAAAAAATAAATAATGAATTAACTAAAACACAGTTGTTCAATCAAAGAATGTTTTCTATATTGAATCCAGTAATGATGCTTGTAAACCATTCATTAACACTTGGAATATACTTTATTGGAGCATTCTTAATAAGTTCAGCAGGACTTATGAGCAAATTTACTTTATTTAGTGATATGGTTGTCTTTTCAAGTTATGGAATGCAAGTTATTATGTCATTTTTAATGCTTGCAATGATATTTATGATGATTCCAAGAGCACAAATTTCAGCAAAGCGTATCAATGAAGTTTTAGATGAAGATAACAAAGTAAAAGATGGAACATTTGATGGTAAAACAAAAGAAAAAGGTACAGTTGAGTTTAAAAATGTTTCATTTAGATATCCTGATGCTGATGAAGATGTTATCTCTAATATAAGCTTTAAAGTAGGCCAAGGAGAGACTATTGCATTTATCGGTTCAACGGGAAGTGGAAAAAGTACTCTTATTAATTTAGTACCCAGATTTTATGATGTAACCGAAGGAGAAATTCTAGTAGATGGTGTTAATGTAAAAGAATATACTCAAGAAGCTTTACATAATAAGATAGGGTATATACCTCAAAAAGCTGTAATGTTTACAGGGAGTGTCAAGGATAATGTAACATATGGTGACAATGGAAAAGGAAAACCTAGTAAAAAGAAAATAGAAGAAGCGATAAAAGTTGCTCAAGCATACGATTTCGTATCAAAGATGGAAAATGATTTAGACTCTCATATTGCTCGTGGTGGAACTAATGTCTCAGGTGGTCAGAAACAAAGACTTGCTATAGCAAGAGCAATTGCAAGAGACCCAGAAATCTATATCTTTGATGACTCTTTTTCAGCTCTTGACTATAAGACAGATGCTACTTTAAGAAAAGAATTAAAAAAATATACGAAGGACGCTACTAGTTTAATCGTTGCCCAAAGAATAGGTACAATTATTAAAGCCGATAAAATAGTAGTTCTCGATAAAGGAAAATGTGTGGGAATTGGTACTCATAAAGAGCTTCTTAAAAATTGTGAAGTTTATAAAGAGATTGCCTTATCACAATTATCAAAGGAGGAGTTGGAAAATGCCTAGACCTGGAAGAAGAATACCGGAAAAGTCTAAAGATTTCTCTGGCTCTATGAAAAAATTATTTAAAAGCTTAGATAGATGGAGATACCTTGTAATAGTAGCGCTATTTATCGCTCTTGTATCAGCAATATTAAGTTTAGTAACACCAAATAAATTATCTACAATGACTGATACGATAACAGAAGGAATAAAACCTCAAATAACAGAAGAAAAAATACAAGAAATATTAACAAGTGATAAAGTATCACAAGAAGATAAAGAGACTGTTCTATCTCTAATTGAACAATTTAAAAATAGTGATAAAAAACAAGAAGAATTAGAATTAAGTGAAGAAAATCTATCTTTTTTAGATGAACTTCCAAATAGTATAAAGAAGATAATAGAACCTAAAATGGATCTTGATAAAGTAAAAAGCATCTTTTTCTTACTTTTAACACTTTATTTAGTTAGTGCTTTATTAAGCTTTATACAATCATTTATTATGACGACAGTATCTAATAATTTTGCTAAATCTCTTCGTTCTAAGATAAGTTGTAAAATAAATAGATTGCCACTTAAGTTCTTTGATCACAATGAAACAGGAGATGTTTTATCTCGTGTAACAAACGATGTCGATACAGTAGCTCAAAATATGAATAACTCACTTGCTACTTTAGTAACTAGTATCACTTTACTAGTGGGATCTACCATAATGATGTTTTACACAAACTGGATAATGGCAATTACTGCAATAGTTGCAAGTATAGTGGGATTTTCCTTTATGGCTATCATTCTTTCTAAGAGTCAAAAATACTTTATTGAAAGACAAAAGCAAATAGGTTTTATGAATGGTCATATCGAAGAAGTATACTCTGGACATAATGTTGTTAAATCTTATAATGCTGTTAAAGAAGTAACTGATGAATTTGATTCTTTAAATAATGCACTATATGTTTGTAATAGAAAAAGTCAGTTCTTATCTGGTCTTATGGGACCAATTATGGGATTTGTTGGTAACTTAGGATATGTTGCTGTATGTATCGTTGGTGCATTACTAACTTCAAACAATGTCATAACTTTCGGAGTTATCGTCGCATTTATGATTTACGTAAGAATGTTTACAAATCCACTTTCTCAAATAGCTCAAGCAATGACGGCACTTCAATCAACTGCAGCAGCTAGTGAAAGAGTATTTGAGTTCCTTGAAGAAGCAGAGTTAACTAAAGAAACGCAAAAGAAAAAGCTTAACAGAGAAGAAGTTAAAGGAAAAATTGAATTTAAGAATGTTAAATTCGGTTATGATGAAAATAGAACAATCATAAAAGATTTCAGTGCCGTAGCAAAACCTGGTCAAAAGATTGCTATAGTAGGACCTACTGGTGCTGGTAAAACGACAATGGTTAACTTATTAATGAAGTTTTATGAAATAAATGATGGTGATATTTTAATAGATGGAGTATCAACAAAAGATTTGACAAGAGAAAACATCCACGATTTATTTATTATGGTACTTCAAGATACTTGGTTATTTGAAGGAACGGTAAGAGAAAACTTGTCATTTAATAATACTGTTACCGACCAAACAATATGGGATGCTTGTTCAACTGTTGGAGTTGACCATTTCATCAAGACTTTGCCAAAACAGTTAGATGCTAAGATAGATAATAGTGATGCGATAAGTCAGGGACAGAAACAGTTACTTACCATTGCAAGAGGTATGATTAAAGATGCACCATTCCTAATTCTTGACGAAGCAACATCAAGTGTCGATACAAGAACGGAAGAAATAGTTCAAAAGGCTATGGATAAACTTACAATTGGAAGAACATCATTTATTATCGCTCATAGACTATCAACAATTAGAAATGCTGATTTAATCCTTGTAATGAATGAAGGAAACATAATAGAACAGGGAACTCACGATTCACTTATGAAGAAGAATGGTTTCTATGCTGAACTATATAACTCACAATTTAAAAAGTAAAAAGTAAATTAAAAGGAAAGGAAAGAATAAATTTCCTTCTTTTTTAGTCTTTATTTAATAGAAGTATATGTGTTATAATAATTTATGATAGGAGGCTTACGTTATGGATAAGGATTTGATTAACTTCGAAGCCAATTTTAGTGTCCTTGATCGTTATGGAACGTACGTAACTAAAGAAGAGTTTATAACAAATCCAGCTATCGGACGTGATCAACAAATCAAAGAACTTATTCTAGTATTGCTAACACCTGAAAAGTCAGCAATATTAATTGGTAAGCCTGGTATAGGTAAAACGGCCATTGTCGAAGGACTTGCCTATAGAATTCAACAAAATGATGTTCCAGAAGCCCTAAGGGGATTTGAAATTATAAATATAAAAACCGCATCACTTTTAGGTACAATGCCAAGTGGTGAGAGTAAAGTTCAAAAAATGATTGATGAACTTAAAACAAAAGAAAAGTTAATACTATTTATCGATGAAATACATATGTTAATCGGAGCTACCGATTCATCTTCACTTGACTTTGCCAACATCTTTAAGGAAGGTTTAGGTCGTGGAAGTATTAAAGTAATCGGTGCAACAACAACTGAAGAATATGAACGATACATCTTAAGAGATAAAGCTTTCACAAGGCGTTTTCAAAAGATCGAAGTACCAGAACCTTCAAGAGATGAAACAATTCAGATAATGATGGGAACTCTTCCTAAGTTTGAAAAACAAACTGGAAGAAAAATGAAATATACATCTTTTATTCAACAGAGAATTATGAGTTTCTTAGTAGACATAACAAGTGAATATAAAAGAGTTTTTGCACTTGGTTCTAGATACCCAGATGTATGTTTAACATTATTAAAGCAAGCTTTTTCTTATACAGTATACGACAATAGACCGTATATGGATATATTTGATATAAGAAAAGCTATTGAAAACTCGAAAAATATTTATCCTGATGTTATAAAGAAAGAACTACCTAACTTCGATAAAATGTTTAATGATATTATCCTCGAAGAAAAGGGTGAAAAACCTGTCGAAGAATGGAGAAAAGATAATGCTCCAACAAGAAGTGAGTTGGAAGGGCAAGAAAGTAAATCGATGGGAGATAATACATCTGCAGCGAATATAATAAGTTCAAATGTAAAAAAAGTAGAAAGAAACAAAGGAAATATAATTGGATTAAGTACAGATGTGACATCTACTTTGCAAGATGTACCGGAGTTTGTTGATACAACTGATGCTAAAGAAAATAGAAAATTACCTGCAAATATGAGAAAAAAGAAATTTGCAAGAATTGGCTCTACAGATGTTTCGGTGGGACTTAAAGAAAAACTTAATAGAGGTAAGAATGTTTCAAAAATAGATGACATTTTATTATCTGGTAATATAGATGTAATAAAAAGACAAGAAAATACGGGACCGATGATGCCTACTAGTTATGTAATAACAGATGAATTAAAGCAGGGCGTTGACGATAGTTATTTACTTGGAAGACCAATATTAAGCACACTCGATATGCAAGGAAAACAAGTAGAAGAAAATGAAACATATAATAGAAAAAGAAATAAGAATGAGGGAAGAAATATGTGGAATGATGGAAATAGACCAAATAGACAAGATATAAGCACTCAAAATTTTGATAAATATAATAACTTTTTTCACCAAGATAGTCCTTATCAAAATAGTGGATTTAATAATGGACCAATGAATCAAAATATGAGTGAAGAAGAAATGGAAAATGCTAAAAGAATGGATATGCTTATGGGTAAAGGAAATTCTGATAATGGCCCTCTTGGAAATAATCAGAATATGAATGGACCAATGCCAGGAAATCCACAAGGTTTTAATCCTGGAATGCCACCAATGTCTGGAAATGGGGGAATGGGACCAATGCCAGGAAATCCACAAGGATTTAACCCTGGAATGCCACCAATGCTTGGAAATGGAGGAATGGGACCAATGCCAGGTAACCAACAAGGATTTAACCCTGGAATGCCACCAATGTCTGGAAATGGAGGAATGGGACCAATGCCAGGTAACCAACAAGGATTTAACCCTGGAATGCCACCAATGCCTGGAAATGGAGGAATGAGACCAATGCCAGGAAACCAACAAGGATTTAATCCAGGAATGCCACCAATGTCAGGACCAGGACCAACGGGACCTTCTCAAAATAGTTTCTTGAACCCACCAAGCAACTCAAATAATAGTGCAAGTGAATCATTGTTTGGGGCACCAATGTATGAAGAGAAAAAAGATAATCAATTAGATCAAATTCCAGATATTTATGGACCAAATAATTTTTCTAATAATTCAATGAATCAAAATTCTTCAATGAATAATGGTTTCTTTGGAGTAAATAACAATAATGGAAACAATCAAGGAGGCTTCTTTCTTCAAGGAAATAATCCAACTCCTAAATCATCAGTTGAGTCATTGTTTGGAGCACCAATGTATACTGAAGAATTACAGGACTCACCAAAAAATTTGATAGATAGTTCCGATATAGTTGGAAATCTCATAAGTGAAGATATGAGAATAAAAAATGGTAAAATTGTTGATGAATTTCCAACATTTGACAAATTAAATAATTTATCAAATATTCAATCCGTTATTAAAGATGTTCGTTCTGAAAGTAATAATTTTAATAATAACCAAAATCAAAATCCTAGTAATTCTTTCTTAGATATGAGTAATAATAATTCACAGAATAATTTTATGAATCAAGGAAATAATCAATCATTCCTTAATATGAACAATAATATGAATAACTCAAATAATATGTTTGGACAACCACAAAATAATGCAACACCTTTCCAAGATAATATTTTGGCTTCTGTACATAAACAAAATGATAATCAAAATACTAATACAAGTACAAATCCAAGTACAAGTGGAGATTTTGTAAATTTAAGTGATTTAAATAGTGGAAAAGTAAAAGAAGAAAATATGAACAAATTTATGGGACCACCAGAGGAAAAACCAGTGCCAACTGTAGATTTAAATCTTGAGAATAACAACAATCAAGAAAATAATTACTACGATGATTTCTTCGAATAAATTTAAGTTTTAAAGAAAAAAGTATACGAGTTTGTATACTTTTCTTTTTTTTGCAAAAAAAAGAAAGATATCTCTTCCTTTTAAATTAACGAAGTATGTTTGTCTTAGAGAATTCTCTTTCGTATATTTCTGCTAGTTCTTTAAATCTGTTAAAATGTACTACCTCTCTTTGCCTTAACCATAATAGTGGTCCCAAGATATCGGGATCATTTGTCATATTTATTAAGTTTTCGTATACAGCACGAGCTTTTTGTTCTGCTGCCATATCTTCATATAAGTCGGCAATTGGATCTCCTGTTGTAGCAAAATAAGCAACTGTAAAAGGTACACCATTAGCATCTGTTGGATATAATGATTTATTGTGTTCTGCATAATGAGGTCCAAGTCCAATGCTTTCAAGTTCTTCGATAGTAGCATCTTTTGTCAATTGATAGATCATTGTTGAAATCATCTCTATATGAGCAAGTTCTTCTGTACCAATATCAGTAAGTAAAGCCTTGCCACGATTATCTGGCATTGTAAACCTTTGATTCAAATAACGAAGTGCTGCTGCAAGTTCACCATTGGCGCCTCCGTATTGTTCTGTTAGGTATTTTGCCATTCTTAAATCTTTTTTCTTAATATCTATTGGATATTGTAATTTCTTTTTATATTGCCACATAATTATCTAACCTCCCAAGGAAAAGTTGTTTGAACCCAACTGAATGGAACACTATTATCACTAACGTCATTTACTGTTATTGGTCCATACTTTCTTTCATAATCGTTAAGTAACTTGTTATATGAGTTTTTGTAATCTGTAAAAACATTTACCATATTTTGATCTTCTGGATGAATATCTAAGTATAAGTTTATGTCGTGCATAGCAAATCCCATTTCACTCAAGTTAAATAAAGCTTCTTCTTTCTCTGAATTAAATCTTAAAGTTGCAGGTTTGTAATTTTTATATTGATTATATAAGTTTCTAAATAAATTTCCTTTTAAGTATCCTTCGTAAGGTCCAAATAAAGCACTAGTATCTGGTTGATACATCTTATTATTTGGCATCATAAAGGTATCATTAAAAGTATCAAAATAATTGTAATTATTCATAAAATCCTCCCAGTCATAATGTATGCCTTTAGGCAAATATAGAACGGGCAAATGTCTAGAAGAAAAAAACTCTTGCTATTTTAAGTAAAACTTGCTAAAATAAAGTAGTCTTTTAAAAAGATGGCGGAATTGGTGAAGTGGTTAACACGCCGGATTGTGGCTCCGGTATGCGTGAGTTCGATCCTCACATTTCGCCCCATTATGAAAAAAAATTACGGTAATATTTATCGTAATTTTTCTTTTATGTTTTTTTTTAATAATAAAAGTATTTGTCTTTAGTCATCTGATAATAATGCTTTCTTTAAATCTTCTCTATTGTCGTAACTTGGGTATTTATCGGGGGTCTTTTTCATTTCTTCGATTTCTGCTAATGCTTCTAATAATTGTTTACTAGGTGTTGGATTTACCACTTCAAAAGGTACACCATTTTTTTTAACTACTTGGGTTAAAGCCATATTGATAAATGTACTCATATTTAAGCCTAATCCTTTTAAAATAGCAGTTGCTTCGTCTTTTATTTTTTTATCTACATTGATGTTTATAGCACTTGTCATACTAGCCACAAAAAATCATCTCCCTTTACACTTATAATAATAGCATATACTTTAATAATATCAAGATATATCCTACATATTAACTATTTAATTACTACATTACATCTATATTATTATGCATATATTTATAATTTTGATACATATATTTATAACATTTAGAAAAAATTTGTTTCAAATATGATATAATTTTTTTAGATATTCAATAGGAGGTTTTATGGAATTATTAGATGGTAAAGTTGTTAAACAAAAAGTTTTAGAAGAAGTTAAAGAACTTGTAAGCAATTTAGAAAGACCACTTGGTCTTGCAGTTGTTCAAGTGGGGGACGATGAAGCCAGTAAAGTTTATGTAAGACAAAAAGAAAAGATGGCTGGGGATTTAGGTTTTGATTTTAGACACGTTAAATTACCTGAAAATGTTACCGAAGAAGAATTATTAAAAGTTATAGATGAATTAAATCTTGATGAAAATGTTGATGGAATACTTGTTCAAATGCCTGTTCCTAAACAAATTAATTCTAAAGTTATTCAAAATAGAATTTTGCCTTGTAAAGATGTTGATGGGTTGACAGATATTAATTCCGGATGTTTAGTTCACGATAAAGATTCACTTGTACCTTGTACACCACAAGGAATTGTCGATTTATTAAAATATTACAACATTCCAATCGAAAGCAAGAATGTCACAATAGTTGGAAGAAGTGATTTGGTAGGTAAACCACTTGCGAGTCTTATGACTAACAATAATGCTACTGTAAGTTTATGCCACTCAAAAACTAAAAACTTAGAATTCTACACATCAAATGCTGACATATTAGTAGTAGCAGTTGGTAAAGCAAAATTAATTAAAGAAGATGCAGTCAAGGAAGGAGCCGTTATTGTCGATGTTGGAATAAATAGACAAGCAGATGGAAAACTTTGTGGAGATGTGGATTTTGATTCCGTTAAAGACAAAGTATCTTATATAACTCCTGTTCCTGGTGGAGTAGGTCAAATGACTGTTGCAGAACTTGCAAAAAATACATATAAAGCTTATACATTAAGAAAAAAATTGAAGTAATATAGGTAGCAATTCTAGTAGGAGTTGCTATTTTTTTGATTTTGTGGTATAATACACGCAATCAAGGGGTTAGGTGATATTATGAAATTAAATGAAGCATTAATACCACATTTTACGTGTTCTACAATTCCAATGAAAGATTTAAAAGAAAAGGTTTTACTTTCTCAGAAATATTTAAAAGAAAAACCTACGTGGTATGAAATTGACGACAAATTAAAATACTTTAAAGTAAGAAATGATTATCGTCTATTTACTGAGCAATTTTTTAGTAAATTTGGTTCTCAAGTATTAGGACTTGATACAGTTGATTACCAGATTGCATCAGTAAGAACAAGTACGCCAGATGAAATAAATGGTGGAGAGAGAAAAATTGGACTTTTATCTGATAACTTTCAAGATAGAAATATGTATAACTATTATCTTGTAAGTGAATTACTTGAATCTGAAATTTCAGACTTAGTCGGATATGGTTATTCTTTGGACGGAATGTTAGATTTCTTTAAGCAAAAATTAGATGAAGAATCTTTTAAAAAATGTAAAGATTTCTTAATAAGACTTTTCATTGCTGATTCATTTTTGATGCAGGTAGATAGAAATCCATATAATATCGGGTTTGAAATACCTAAGATAAAGGGATTAAACTACAAGCAAAGATTAAGAGATGATGCAGTTATTAAAAGTGGAGGAGAACAATCTTTAGTAATTGATGAGACTGGATATGCTAAATTAAAAGGGTTCTCTCCAAGTAAAGTTTACGATAATGAAAGAATACTAGGAGTAGACCATAAAAATGTATTACTTCACACACCAAATACAATATGGACTCCAATTTGGCCTTATAAACCAGAATTATTATTTGAAAGTCAAGAACAGGCTCAAGAAGTACAAGATTCTTTGTATGATGGATTAGATCCAAACTTAGTTGAACTATTCATAAATTACCCAGAAAGTGAAGAATTAATTGAAAGATTAGCTCTTGATGATGAATATAGAAAAGCTTTAGAGGAATTTTCTCAGCCAAATAGTCAAATTTCTCTAATGCCTAAAACTGCTGAATATTTTGAAGGTGTTATGAAAGAAAGAAAAGATGTCTTCAAAAAAGTATTAAAGTTAAAATATTAAGGAAACTGTAAAAGGTTTTCTTTTTTTTTCGTCAATTTGTGTAATAGTTGTTATTTTTAAAGTAAAAAAACAATTTGTATGTTATAATTTATATAATCTTGAATTTATCAGTTTTTAAAAAGCAAAATCTCCCAAGCCCTTTGTTTATAAGGATTTGAGAGATTTTTA
>CANRDN010000010.1 GCA_947629375.1 uncultured Bacilli bacterium
GGGGGGGGGTACTTTATAATAAAGTTAAGAATAAAAGAATAGAGGAAGTATGTGTATGAAAGCAGTAAAAAAAGTATTAACTTTATTATTAATTTTAACTATAATTAGTCAAATATTTATACCTAGTAATGTAGAAGCACAAAATACAATAAGAACATATGATAGTAATTCACTTTATGATGAGGTTGCTAAAAATGCAGTACTAGATAATATAAGAAGTAAGTATGTAGATAGTGATACAGGAATAGATTTCACTAAAGGAGCATCAAGCACAAATGGACAAGGAGTATACACAATAGCAAGTACTAAAGATGACTTATATCCAATCCATTATTATAGAGGAAATATAGATAACAATAATGTCTTATTTGGAGGATTCTGCTGGCAAATAGTAAGAACAACAGAAACAGGAGGAGTAAAACTGATTTATAACGGTTCATCAGACAAGAACGGAAAATGTGAAAGTCCAGAAAAAGACTGGAAATTACAAATAGAAAATGACAAAAACATCTCATATATGTATGGAATAGATGTCGATAGTTTAATTAAATTTATTGATAATCGTAATTGGTACGAATTGGCTGAAAATCTATCTGAAAACATTTATGTTGGCGTAGAATCAAATATTTCAAATATAGATTTTTATTATAGTGAAGAAGTAGAATATTCTGAGGATACAGGATACACATTAAAAAATGCTCAACATCATAATAGAGGTGATAGCATAGAAAATTTAAAAACTATAACACCATTATATTATTGTGATGGCGTTTTGGAAAACTGTAGTGAAGTAAGATTAATTCTTTTGGATACTTATGAAGAAGATTATGACGATGTCTACTATTTAGAATTATCAAATGGTTTTACATATGAAGATGTTAAAAAAATAAATCTAGTATTTTCAAATGATGTTGAATATAAAGATGGACATTATGAATTAAAAAATATTATTAATATACCTTTAATGTCTGTAAATGCTGAAGAAAATATTAAAAAGGTTTTGGGAGGGCATCATTATTTCTGTGATGATTTTAATAATAGCTGTAATGAAGTTAATTATATTTATAGTTATGATGATTATGAACTTAATTATTTAACATTTGCAGACGGAGATAAAGCAGATGATATATATAATGAATTCAAGAATTCAACAAATAAAAATGATTCAGAATTGAAGAATGTTATTGATAAGTGGTATAGTGAAAATTTAATCGATAATACAGAGTATTTAGAAGATACAATTTGGTGCAATGACAGGAGCAAGATTGGTGAACCATATAATAAAAATAATACAATAACAGAAGAGTTAATTTCGGGTGATTCACACGGAGGTGGTGGATATTATTATGGGGACATTAGTCTATCACTAAATTGTGTGAATAAAAATGATGAATTTACAGTTAATAGCAAAAATGGAAACGGGAAATTAACTTATCCAACTGCTACTATAACATTGCAAGAAGCTATTTATGCTGGAAGCCCATTTGAGAATATAGACAATAATAAATTGCGTGTGAGAAAGCCTTACAGTTATTTAAATCGTTATAATCGTTCTATTTATACTATGACTCCTATGGATATTAGAACTGGAGTATATCTTATTGAAGGTGATACTATAACATTTGATTCTTTTTCGTGTAAGTCAATATCAGGGAGTTGTTACATAGATTCTGGTGCTTTTCCAATGATTTCTCTAAAACATTCTATGGTTGTGTCTAGTGGTGATGGAACACCATCTAATCCTTATGAAGTGGTTGAGGGTAACACTGTTGAATATGTAATTGATGGTGAGTCTCCTAATGGATTCCTTCCACCTGAAGTAGAGTCTTACTTAAAAGGTTCTAAAGTTAAAATGAATGGTTTAAAAGCTGGTGACATTGTTAATGGTTATCGTTTCCTTGGTTGGCAAACAAAAGATGTAGAAGTAGTTGATGGTGCCTTCGATATGCCTGATAATAAAGTAGTCTTTGTGGGTCGTTTTGAGAAGATTGAAGATTCACCTTTGACTTATGACTCAATAAGTAAATATATAACAACTGGTATAATTGGAGTAGTCGGTCTCTTTGGACTCGTTCTACTTAAGAAAAAGTATTAAAGAGAATTAAAAATTATTTCTCTTTTTTTCTGTCTTTTTTTAGTATTTTGCTTATTTTGTTTACTTTTTACCCCAAAATAAGGTAAAATATTCCTAGGAGGTAGAAGATGAAAGCATTAATATTAAATTCTGGGGTTGGAAAAAGAATGGGAGATATTACGAAAAGTCATCCTAAATGTATGACTGAAATAACAGAAGAAGACACAATTTTAAGTAGACAATTGAAGCTTTTATCTGAAAACGGAATTACGGATGTTGTAATGACAACTGGTCCTTTTGAAGATGTTTTAATTGCATATTGTAAAAGTTTAGATTTACCTTTAAATATAAAATTTGTAAAAAATCCAATATATGATAAAACTAATTACATTTACTCAATGTATAATGCTAAAAATGATCTTGATGATGATATAGTACTTATGCACGGAGATTTAGTTTTTGATGAAGATGTACTTAGGGATTTATTAGATAGAGAAGAAAGTTCTATGACAGTTAGTAGTACTTTACCACTTCCTGAAAAAGATTTTAAAGCTGTTATAAAAAATGGCGAAATTAAAAAAGTAGGAATAGAGTTCTTTGAAGATGCAATGGCAGCACAACCTCTATACAAATTCAATAGAAAAGATTTTGCTAAATGGATGGAATCTATTAAAACATTCTGTGAAAGAGGAGTTACTAATTGTTATGCCGAAAATGCTTTAAATGTTATTACTGATGAACTTGTTTTAACACCATTTGATGTTGAAGATAGATTATGTAATGAAATTGATAATCCGGATGACTTAAGAGTCGTTTCAGATAGAGTTACAGAGGGTAAAAGAAAGGAAAAGAAGTAATGGAGAAAAAAGAAAAAATAGTTTATATGTGTATGTCTACTGATGTTATTCACGGTGGTCATATTGCTATATTAAACAAAGCAAAAAAATTAGGAAAACTTATTATAGGAGTCTTATCTGATGAAGCAGTAAGTAGCTATAAAAGATTTCCACTAGTACCTTTCGAAGAAAGAAAGTTACTATATCAAAATATCGAAGGAGTATATAAAGTAGTTGAACAAAAAGATTTAAGTTATATTGAAAACTTAAAGAAATATAAACCTGATTATGTTGTTCACGGCGATAACTGGAAGAGCGGTTACCAAAAACCTATAAGAGAAGAAGTTATCGAATACTTAGCAACTTATGGAGGAAAATTAGTTGAATATCCTTATTCAAAAGAACAAAAATATCAAGATATAGATGATATGATGAGAGGACAACTATCTCTTCCAAATATTAGACTTCAAAGATTAAAAAGAGTTCTTGATATGAAAGGACTTATAACTGCTATGGAGGCTCATAGTGGTCTTACAGGTTTAATTGTTGAAAAAACAGCTGTCGAAGAAGAAAAAGGTGGCTTAAAACAATTTGATGCAATGTGGGTAAGCTCACTTTGTGATTCAACTGAAAAAGGAAAACCTGATATTGAACTTGTCGATATGACATCAAGATTTAGAACAATTGAAGATATAATGGAAGTTACAACTAAACCTATTATCTTTGATGGAGATACAGGTGGACTTAAAGAACACTTCGTATATACTGTTAGATCTCTTGAAAGAATGGGAGTATCAATGGTAATAATCGAAGACAAGATAGGTCTTAAAAAGAATTCACTATTTGGAACAGAAGTAAAACAAACTCAAGATGAAATAGAAAACTTCTGTGAAAAGATAAGAGCAGGAAAAGCAGCACAAAAAGGAAAAGACTTTATGATTTGTGCAAGAATTGAAAGTCTAATACTTGAAGCTGGTATGGATGATGCTTTAAAAAGAGCTTTTGCATATGTTAAAGCTGGAGCTGATGCTATAATGATTCACTCAAGAAAGAAAGATCCTGCTGAAATATTTGAATTTGTTGAAAAATTTAGAGCAAAAGATAAGACAACTCCAATAGTAGTTGTTCCTACATCATTTAATACAGTAACAGAAGAAGAATTCAAAGCTCGTGGAGTAAATATTGTAATATATGCTAACCAGTTAATAAGAGCAGGATTCCCTGCAATGCAAAATGTAGCTAAGTCAATTCTTAAGAATCATCGTGCTAAAGAAGTAGATGATCAATGTATTTCAATTAAAGAAATTATTACATTAATACCAGAAGATTATTAGGAGTAAATATGGAAATTACATTAGGAGAAAAGACTGGCTTAGAAAAATTAAAAAAATATCTTTTAGATAATAAAGTAAAAAATGTATTTGTAGTAGCATATCAGTTCAAAGAAAAACCAAGTGTTATCTTATTGTTAGAAGAACTTGGTATAAGTTTAACAATATTTACTGATTATAGACCTAATCCAACTTATGAAGAAGTTTGTAAGGGCATTGAAGTATTTAAGAAAAGTAAAAGTAACTTCATCTTAGCAATAGGTGGAGGAAGTGCTTTAGATGTTGCTAAATGTATAAAAGTTTTTAGTACGATGGATACTAAAGAAAATTATTTGAAACAAGAAATAAAAGATAATGATATTATTTTGTGTGCTTTACCTACAACTGCTGGTACAGGAAGTGAAGCAACAAGATATGCCGTAATCTACTATGAAGGAAATAAACAATCTGTAACAAGTAATTATTTACTTCCAAATCTTGTTTTGTTTGATAGTACTGTTTTAGAAACGCTACCTTTAAATGGAAAAAAAGCAACAATGATGGATGCTTTCTCTCATTCCATTGAATCTATGTGGTCAGTTAATTCCACAGAAGAAAGTAAAACTTATGCTAGTAAGGCTTTAAAACTTATTTTAAAGAATATGAAGACTTATTTAGAAAATGATTCTAAAACTTATAAAGCAATGCTTGAAGCTTCTAACTATGCAGGAAAAGCAATAAACATAACACAGACTACTGCAGGTCACGCTATGTGTTATAAACTTACTAGTCTTTATGGAATACCACACGGTCACGCTGCTATACTTGTAAATTCTGAATTATTCCCTTATATGATTGAACACACTGATAAATGTATCGATGAAAGAGGGAAGAAATATCTAGAGTCTACATTTAAGTCTATAGCAAAATTAGTAGGATGCGCTTCTTTAGAAGAAGTAAAGGACTATATTAGAAACCTAGTAGATGATTTAGGCTTATACGATGTTACTTGCAATAAAAAAGATATAGATTTACTTACTGATTCTGTTAATGTAACTAGATTAAAAAATAATCCGGTAAAACTAGAAAGAGAAGATATAAAAATTATTTATGAAAGATTATTTAAAGAAATAGAAAGAAGGAAATAAGTTGAAAGTTATAGATTTTTTAAGTGTTTTAAATAAAAAGTTTTTCACAGGAGTACCAGATTCACAATTGAGACCTCTTTGTGATTACTTAATGAATACTTATGGAATAGATAGTAAACATCATCTAATAGCTGCTAATGAAGGAAACTGTGTAGCTTTAGCAGCAGGATATCATTTAGCAACAGGAAAAGTTCCCGTTGTCTATATGCAAAATAGTGGAGAAGGAAATATCATTAATCCAGTTGCATCTTTACTAAATGAAAAAGTTTACAAAATTCCAATGATCTTTGTAATAGGATGGCGTGGAGAACCTGGTGTTCACGATGAACCACAACATATCTATCAAGGAGAAGTTACTTTAAAATTATTAGAAGTAATGGGAATAGAGTACTTTGTAATTGATAGTGAAACAACTGTCGATGATTTGAAAAAGCAAATGACATCTTTTAACAAAGTTTTAAAAGAAGGAAAAGATGTTGCCTTCGTTATTAAAAAAGGTGCTTTAGAGTACGATCAAAAAGTTAAATATCAAAATGATAATGTTATGACTAGAGAAGACATTATTAAGCACATTGCTAATGTTAGTGGAGAAGATCCAATCGTATCTACAACTGGTAAAGCTTCTCGTGAATTATTTGAATATAGAGAAGAGAAAAAGAAATCTCACAAGTATGATTTCTTGACAGTAGGTTCTATGGGACACTCTTCATCAATTGCTCTTGGAGTAGCACTTAACAAGAAGAAAACTAAAGTTTGGTGTATCGATGGTGATGGAGCTGTATTAATGCATATGGGTTCTATGGCTGTTATTGGAAATAATAAACCAAAGAATTTAGTTCACATAGTAATTAATAATGGTGCTCACGAAACTGTTGGAGGAATGCCTACAGTAGCAAGTAATCTTGATTTATGTAAGATTGCTAAAGCTTGTGGATACAAGAAAATTTATAGTGCTAAAAACTTCGAGGAATTAGATGATGCTTTAAATAAAGCTAAAGAGAATAAAACTTTGACATTTATCGAAGTAAAATCATCTATTGGAGCAAGAAGCGATCTAGGTCGTCCTACAACTACAGCACTAGAAAACAAAGAAAACTTTATGAATTATTTATCAACATTGAAATAAGGTGATAAAATGAATAAATCTGTTGTCATATTTATAATTTCTATAATTGTTACCGGTCTTTTAGCGTATTTTGTTACTACTTACTTTGTCCAAATTGCCTATGTCTATGGTGAATCAATGGAACCGACTTACGAAAATGACGATATTATCTTTATTAATAAAAATTATAAAAATATAGATAGAAATGATGTTGTTGTTGCTACTAAAAATGGTATTGTAATGGTAAAAAGAGTAGTAGGTGTAGAAAACGATAAAATAATAATTAAAGATGGAAAGTTATATATTAATGATAAAGAATATAAGAAAATTGATAAAATTGAAGTTGCAGGTATTGCCGAAGAAGAAATACAATTGGGAAAAGATGAATACTTTGTAATTGGGGATAATATCAATAAAAGTATCGATAGCAGATATAAAGAAGTCGGGATTTTAAAGAAATCCGATATAATTGCAACAGTTTATTAAGGAAGACTAGAAATAGTCTTCTTTTCTTTCATTGAAAAATAGTGTCACTAGTGTCAGCGAATTTCAATGGACTTTTTTCAAGTTTTTCTACTAAAAAGGAGTTGTTGTTCATATTATTTTATAGGTGATTTTAGTGAAGATTCTTTCTAAAGTAGTACTAGTATTGGTATTATTTTTCTTTTCTTTAGATGTCTATGCATTAACTGATACATCTAGAGCCAGTGTCGTCATCGATATGGATAGTGGAAGAATTCTTTATGAAAATAATAAAGATGAAAAATTACTTATTGCGTCTACTACTAAAATAATGACTGCTGTTATAGCAATCGAAAATAAGAATTTAAATGAAGTAGTAACAATTGGAGAAGAAGTTCTTCCAATGTATGGGTCAAATATCTATATTGAAGTGGGGGAACAAATGACTCTTCGAGATTTACTTTATGGACTTATTTTAAGAAGTGGTAATGATGCTGCTGTAAGCATTGCGAAATACGTAGGTAAAAGCGAAGAGAACTTTGTTAAAATGATGAACGAAAAAGCTAAAAAGTTAGGAATGACCAACACAGTATTTAAAAATCCTCACGGACTAGATGATGACACGGAAAACTATTCTACAGCCTACGATATGGCAATACTTATGAAATATGCCTATACTTTAATGGATTTTGTTGAAATATCCGGCACGAGGAAGTGGAGTGTAACAACCAATAAAAAATCTTATGTTTGGTACAATAGAAACTCTTTACTTACAGAGTATAAATACGCAACTGGTGGAAAAACAGGGTACACTCCTAAAGCAGGTAAAACACTTGTGTCTACTGCAAGTAAGGATGATTTAAATTTAGTAGCAGTCACTTTAAATGATGGAAATCACTATAAAACACAAGAGTCACTTTATGAATATGTTTTTTCTAACTATAACAGCATTAAAGTAATAGATAAAAATAATTCTAATTTTGAAAATGATTTATATGACAATTTATATGTTAAATATAGTTTTTCTTATCCTTTAAGAGATGATGAATTAGAAGATATAAAAACTTACATAGATTTATACAAGTTAGATGATTATGAAAATAATGATAAGGTGGGAGAAATATATGTTGTATTTAAAGACGAAGAAGTTTATCGAGAAAATGTCTATGTTAAAACAAAGGAAAAGGAAAAGAAGGGATTTTTAGAAGTATTGAAGGATTTTTTTAATTCTATTTTTTAGAAATATGTTATAATCTTCCTAGGTGATTGATATGGAACGATTACAAAAAGTAATTGCAAATAGTGGGGTTACATCAAGAAGAAAAGCTGAAGAATTAATTTTAAACGGAAAAGTAAAAGTAAATGGTAAAGTTGTATTAACTCTTGGTACACAAGTAGAATCAAGCGATTTAATAGAAGTAAATGGTGTTACTATAGCAAAGGAAGATAAAGTATACTATCTTTTAAATAAACCAAGAGAAGTAATAGCAGCGGTTAGTGATGACAAAGGAAGAAAAACAGTTGTCGATTTGATTAAAGAAGACAAAAGAATTTACCCCGTTGGAAGATTAGATTACGATACGACTGGGGCAATAATACTTACAAATGATGGTGAATTTGCTAACTTACTAATGCATCCTAAAAACGAGATAGATAAATGCTATGTTGCTAAAATAGAAGGGATGTTGAATCCTAAAGAACTTATGACACTAAAAAAAGGTGTTTTAGTTGATGGGGTTAAAACAAGAAACGCAAGAGTAAAGGTAAGAAAAACCGATAAAGAAACGAATACTTCTATTGTCGAAATAACAATTCACGAAGGAAAAAATCATCAAGTAAAGAAAATGTTCGAAGCCGTTAATCATCAAGTATTAAAATTAAAAAGAGAAAGAATTGCTTTTTTAGATTTAACAGGTCTTAAATCTGGAGAATATCGAAAACTAAATCATAAAGAAGTGACAACGTTATATGCACTTGCTAAAAACAAAGAAAAAAAATAGTACCAAAAATACTATTTTTTTATTCTTCAACGCTTATAGCTGATGTAGGGCATCCTTCTTTAGCTTCTACTACTGCTTCTTTGTTAGCATCTTCTACAGGTGCAGTTACAACTTTACCTTCAGCATCAAAACTGAATACTTCTGGACATACAGCAGTGCAAGCTCCACAACCGATACAAACGTCGTGATTAACTGTTGCTTTCATATCATTGTTCCTTTCATATTAGATTATACAATATAATGTCTAACTTTACAATTTATTTTTACAATGCTTTACACACATTATTGACTGAATTGTTTCATTTTTTTCTTATTTATGCTAGAATGTGGGTGTAGGAGTAGGAGCTGATTATTATGGAAAGACGAAGCGATAGATATAAAGACTTAAATAATGACACCGAAGAAACAACTTCTAGATCTAGAGTTTCCAAAAACAGAGTGCTTTATGATGAACTAAACAGCAAAATAGGTTACGAAGAAATTCCTACATATGAAGCACACGAGGAAATAAATTTATCTTCACTTGATATGAATAACCTTAAAAGAGGAGATTATCAAAAAGTAAAAGAATTTAAAGAAATAATGGAAGAAGATAAACAAGAAGAACCTCCAAAAGAAGAGAAAAAAGAAGAAGTAAAAGAAGAAAAGAAACCACACGAATACGATATAAATAAAGTTTTAGAAGAAGCTAAAAAGAATAGACAAAAAGATGAAGCTGAAATAGAAAAAGAAGAAAGAAGAAATTATAAAGAAGAAGATTATAACGTCTTAAAAAATCTTAATAAAAAGTATTTGTACCAAAAAGGTTTCAGTGAAGAAGACAATGAAGAACTTAAAGAGTTAATAGATACAATTACTTCTAAAACGATGGTCGATGATATTAAAGATGAAGAAGAAAAAGAATTATTAAGTGAACTTCTTGCTACGACAATAGATATTAAACTTGAAAGTGAACTATCTAAAACGCAAATTGAAGAACTTGCAGAAGCTAATTTAAATAAAGAAGAAGAAAGTGACACTAACTCCTTCTATACTAAATCTTTGGAATTATCTAAAAATGATTTACTAGAAGAAAACGATGAAGATGATACAACTAAGCCGGATAATGAAGAAACCATTGTCTCAGAGGAAAGTGAATATAATGTTCCTAAAATAATCTTTATTTCGATAATTCTTTTAGTAGTACTTGCAGTAGTTATCTACTTTGTCCTACAAATGCTTGGCATAAAAATATAATAAAGTTAAATTAAGTTATCTAAAAGATAACTTTTTTTCATATATTTTACTGGTGAAATAATGACTAAAGGTAAAAAGTTTTTAATTATTAATGTAATTATCGTAATACTTACAATACTTAATATCTGTTATATCAATAATAGAACTAAAGGAAAACTAAAGGATTACACCTATATGATTGCAAGTAAAATAACTAAATATGTAGTAAATAATGCCTATGTTCGTGAGAAAGTCAATTACTATGCTAACGATATATACGATATAGTTAAAGACGATTCTAATGAAATTAAAAATATCGTTTATGATTCAGCAGTTATTAATGACTTAATCAATTCCATAACAGATAGAGTATATAATATGTTTAATATGTTAGAATATGGTGATTTAAGTAAGTTAAATATAAGAGAAAATATTTTAACGACAGGGGTAAACGATAAAGATGGAATAGTAATTGAAGTTCCTAGTGGAGTAGTAACAGATAATTACTTATTATCTAATTTAGGACCTAAAATTCCTATTAAGCTATCACTTACTGGAGAGTATGAATCATACATTACTACTGATGTTATTGAATACGGAATTAATAACGCTATGGTAACAGTTTATATCAATGTAAGAGTAAGCGAACAAATAACAATGCCTTTTGTAAACGATAAAATAGTAATAGAAAACAAAATACCAATATTTATGAGTTTAGTTAATGGAACAATACCAAATTACTTTATTGGAGGATTTTCTAAAAATTCTAATCTATATTAAAGAAAAATATGCTATAATAAAAAATGGTGAGAATATGAAGAAAGTAAAACTACTAGAACAAGATTATAACCTTATTAAAGATGAAAATAATGCCTTTGATTTAGAAACTTTATCGACACTTGCAACGGATTACTTTAAACCATACGATTATATCTTTGGTGATTATTCTTATGGTAAATTAAGACTTAAAGGTTTTTATGATGACAAGAGTAAAAATGCTAATAAAATCAACAAAATAAGCACTTTGGATGAATATATTAAAGATTATTGTGCTTATGGATGTAAGTATTTTCTACTAGAAAAAGAAAAAAATAATTAAATTTTGTTGAAAAGAATTACAAATGTGATAAAATTGTTATATAAAGAATAAGGAGGCTATTTATATGGATGAAGAGAAAAAGATAATGTCAATTGTTCTTGAGGATGGTTCAATTGATGAGGTTGAAGTCTTATTATCCTTTAAATTTACGGATACTAACACAGAATATATGGTTTATACAAAGAACGAAACCGATGATAATGGTAATGTAACTATTTATGTTGCATCAGTCGATAGAACTGATGGAGGAGATCCAAGACTTGGAAGTGTTGACAGTGAAGAGGAATGGACAAGAATCAAAAATGTTTTAAAAGAATTATCAAAACCAGTTGAATAAAAAAATAATACGGAGGTGTTCTTATGAGCAATGTATTGGAATTAACTACAATAACCGCTAGGGGAAATAGAATAGAACATGTTGGTTGGGGAGAACCTAGTAAACTAAGATTTACTCCAGCAACAGAGCAATCACTTAGAAAGAATATAAAAGCCAATATGCCTAAAATCTTAGAAGCTTTTAATTCTGAATACAATAGAATATTAAGCGCTTATGTTATAGAAGCAACTGCTCAAGCAGAACAACAAGCAAGAGATAATGCTCTAAATGATACTAAGGCAGAGGCTCAAAGAGCAGCTAGAATAGACGAAGAGAATAGACTAGCAAAAATCACTTCAGCTGGTATAGTAAAAAGAAGAAGTAATGTTTTAAGATTAGATGTTCAAAAACTTACAGGAAGATTTGGAACATTAGGACAAAATTTTGGGGTAAATGTAAAGCAGGGATATACTCCAAAAGCTTTAAGCATACCTTCATTTTATAGAAAAGTATATCAAACAATTTCTAAAAAATCAGATTTATATAAATTAGCCGATGAGTTAGATGCAACTGATCCAAGCTTATTAGGAGAGCAACAAACAGAGACAAAGAAAGCAAATTGGAGAGGTTTGTTCGAAAATACAAGCGCACCTGTAGTAAATGAAGTTAATGTTGCTATGGAAGGTGAGGAAGAGGAAAATGTTGTAATACCTACTCAAGAAGTACAAGAAGGATTGACAGCAGGAGATATCAAACAAAGAAGTTTAATTGGTCAAATTGGTGATGAATTAACTGAAATAGATACGATGATTAACAGTCTAGGTGGAGAAAATTCACCATTTAATAAAGGACTTGTTGAAAGAAAAATTAACTTACTAAATATGCTTGCTGATATAACAGGAGTTCAATCAATTGCTCAAGAAAGAGTAACTTCTCAAAAGAAAGAAGAGAATACTACTTTCCAAAATCTTATCGAAGATATTCTTGGAGTTACAGAACCTGTTAGCAAAGATGAACACGATCAAAAGCAAGATGAACTTGATGCTTACTATTCAAATCCAGAAGTATCAGAAATTATCGATAATTTAAGAGAAAAACAAATTCTATTTGGACTTAACAATCCTGAAAACTATAAGAAAGTTGCAGAAGCAGAAAGAGAAGCAGATAGAAGAGTTGTTGAAAGTTTACTAGAAGAAAGTGAAAAGAAGGAAGAAAAAGCAACTGAACCAGCAAAACCAAGCATTAAAACAATAACAGTTGAACCTTTAATAACTAGTGAACCTGAAGTTATAGATACGAATAAACAAATTGAAGTAGCAAAAGAAGAAGAAAAAAAGAGAGCTTTAGAAGAAGAAGCAAAAGCTCTTGAAGCTCGTAAAGCTGAAGAAGCAAGACTCGCTGAAGCGCAAGCTTTAAAAGAAGCAAAGGAAAAAGAAGAAAGAGAAAGCATCATAATGGGTGCTGAAGAACAAGCAAAAATTTTGTTTGAACAAAATCAACTTGATGAACTTCTTTTAGGAGCTCAAGAACAAGCTAAATTATTAAATAAACAAAATGAACTTGCAGAAATTTATGCAGGTGCCGAAGAACAAGCAAAAATGCTTCAAACATTGAATTATTTTATAGATAGAAAAGAACTTGAAGAATTAAGAGCGCAAAAAGCCCAAGCAGAAAAAGAAAAATTAGCAAGAGAACAAGCAGAAGCACGTAAACAAGAAGAAAAAGCTGAACACGAAAGACTTGTTGCTGGAGCACAGGAACAAGCTCGTATGTTACAAGCTCAAAAAGAACACGATGACTTAGTAGAAGGAGCAAAAGAAGAGGCTCGTAGACTTAAAGCTAGAGCTGAAAAGGAAGAACTAGTTTCTGGTGCTCAAGAACAAGCTCGTATGCTACAAGCTCAAAAAGAACACGATGATTTAGTAGCAGGTGCTGAGGAACAAGCAAAGATGTTGAGTGTTGCTAAAGAAGAAGAGAAAGAAGTAACTCCTACACAAGCTGATGTTGCAAATCAAATAGTATATGAAAACGCTACTGAAGATTTCATTAGAGAAGGAGCAGCAGAGCAAGCAATATTAATTCACAAAGCAAACGAAAGAGCAAAAGTATTAGAATCTGCTAAACAACAAGCTAAAATGTTAGCTGAACAAGAAGAACCAGTTGTAGGAAAAGTTGCAGAAAAACCAGAAGATTTATTAACAACTAAACTTGGTCCAAATGTAATGAAACTTGATCTTAATGATAAATATTTAAGTGAAGTAGCTGAAGCAAGAAAAATAAAATTAAGAGATGTTCACTTCAAACAATTAATGTCATCATTAAATGCAGGACATAGTAATAAATATAAATATTTAAAAGAGTTAAGAGATGAATTAGCTGCAAGTGATGAATCTCCTGAATATGGTTTTCTTACATATGGTGAACAAGTAATGAAAAAAGCTTAGGAAGTAAATGCTTCCTTTTTTCTTTGCTTATAATTCTTTTATTTTTATCATAAAATTAATTGGTGATAGTTTTGGAACAAGTTTTATTTCTTTTTTATAATTTAGTAGAATTAAAAAACAAAAAACGAATCGATAATGGAATTTACTTTATAAAAAAAAATACAAAATACTTGTTTTTAGAATTTAAAGATGTAAATGTACCATTTCTTCTTTTTACACAGAATTTTTTAAAATTTCATAAAATAATTTTAAACAAATATAAAGAACCAATATCTATTTTTTATGGAAGACAGTATCTTCTTATGAAAATAAATGAAAATTTAATTAATAGATATATAAATTTAGAAGATGTAATTGAGCTATCTAATATAAAAGTATTTTTAAATTCTTCCAAAATAAATTATTTACAAGTTTGGGAAAATAAAATAAATTTTTTTGAGAACTATTTTAAAACATCTAAATGTGCTTTTTATATGGATCACGATTATTTTTTAGGTCTTGCTGAAATTTCTTTTACTATTGCTAAAGAAATTAATTTCAATAATATTACTTATGGTTTTTCAATGAATAGATTTTATAAGATAGAGACAATATATGATTTGTATAATCCAGTTAATAATTCTTATGGCCCAATTGTTAACAGCATTTCTGAATATATTAAATATGCTTACTTTACATTAAATAAAAAAGAAGACTTTAATAAAATCTTTACTTTAAAATTTACAAAAGATGATATTTTATTTTTAATTGCTAGACTTATTTTTCCTACATATTACTTTGATATATATAAAATAGAAGATAATTATGACGACTATAATACAATTGTTAATAAGATAGAAGGATATATTACTTATATAAAAGAAATATTTGAAGAAATTAAAAAAAGGTATAATTTACCTTTCTTAAATATTATAATTAATCTACTTTAATTACTTGTTTAACTTCAGGAATCTCATTAACGAGTATTTCTTCAATTCCTTCTTTTAATGTTACATCAATTAATGAACATCCTGAACAAGCACCAGTTAATTTAACATAGACATTGCCATCTTCAAATTTTACAAATTCGATGTTTCCACCATCACTTTGTAGAAAAGGTTTGATTTTTTCAATTTCCTCTATAATCCTTTTGTTTATATCCATTTTCATCACCAAACTAATTATATATTTTTAATCAAATTAAGTAAAGTGTAATTGCTAAAATAAAAAAATCTTGATATAATCATCGATGAAGGTGTATTAATGGCAAAGTATGAAAAAGATAATATTGTTACAGGTTATGTAACAGGCATTGAACCTTATGGCATATTTGTCTCTTTAGATGATTATTATGATGGTCTTATTCATATTTCTGAAATTTCAAGTGATTATGTAAAAAATGTTTCTGATTTTGCTGTAATTGGTGAAACATTAAAAGTGAAAATATTAGATGTAGATGAAAAAAAGCATCAAATAAAATTAACGATTAAAGATATCGATTATAGAAATAAAAAAAATGCAAAGATAAAAGAAACAATTCACGGTTTTGAGACATTAAAGGAAAAATTACCATATTGGATTGATGAGAAAATAGGAGAAAATAGCAAAAAAAAGGATATATAAGTTATTTTTTTGTTGACAAAACCCATCTCAAATGTTATATTTTATATTGTCATATGTGATGGGTCCATATTTTTGGAGGATTAGCTCAGTTGGTTAGAGCACCTGCCTTACAAGCAGGGGGTCATAGGTTCGAGTCCTATATCCTCCACCATATTTTTGTGCCGAAATAGCTCAATTGGTAGAGCAACTGACTTGTAATCAGTAGGTTCCGGGTTCAAGTCCTGGTTTCGGCACCATTTTTTGGAGAGGTAGCGAAGTGGCTAAACGCGGCAGACTGTAAATCTGTTCCTTCGGGTTCGATGGTTCGAATCCATCTCTCTCCACCAGGATTGCCTCGTAGCCAAGCGGTAAGGCACGAGACTTTGACTCTCGCATGCGCTAGTCCGAATCTAGCCGAGGCAGCCATATTTGTTCCGTTAGCTCAGTCGGTAGAGCATTTGACTTTTAATCAAAGGGTCTGGAGTTCGAATCTCCAACGGGACACCATTTATGAATTGAAAAGCCTTTTAGGCTTTTTATTTTTAATAGAACTATAACAATTTAAAATTTATTTGAGGAATAATTATAAAATCCCTTAATAAAATAACTAATATAGGCAACAAAAAGCAAAAAATACTTGCTTATTTAAAAAAATTGTTATATAATCAAATAGTCTTAACGAAAAAAAGACAGTTGCCTGAGTGGCGGAATAGGTAGACGCACAGGACTTAAAATCCTGCGAGTGTCATAGCTCGTGCCGGTTCAAGTCCGGCCTTAGGCACCACTTAATTTTGGAGGAATACCCAAGTCTGGTTGAAGGGACCGGTCTTGAAAACCGGGAGGTCGAGCAATCGGCGCAGGGGTTCGAATCCCTTTTCCTCCGCCAATTTATTTTTTTACATATCGCGGGGTGGAGCAGCTGGTAGCTCGTTGGGCTCATAACCCAAAGGTCGAAGGTTCGAACCCTTCCTCCGCAACCAATGGTTTCGTAGTGCAGTGGTTAACACGTCTGCCTGTCACGCAGAAGATCACGGGTTCAATCCCCGCCGAAACCGCCATTTATGGCTCTGTAGCTCAGTCGGTAGAGCAGAGGACTGAAAATCCTTGTGTCGATGGTTCGATTCCATTCGGAGCCACCATTTTAATTGAATTTGTATCCACGCGCTCGTAGCTCAGCTGGATAGAGTGTTTGGCTACGAACCAAAAGGTCAGGGGTTCGAATCCCTTCGGGCGCACCATTTTTTTATAGCTCGGGAAGTGGCTCAATTTGGTAGAGCACTTGGTTTGGGACCAAGGGGTTGCAGGTTCAAATCCTGTCTTCCCGACCATTTGTATTTAACCTTGATTTAATCAAGGTTTTTATTTTATATTTTGCAGTTGTTGACTATAACAAATTAAAAAAATATAATTAATAATGTGTAATAAAAGTTGTATATAAATATGTTAAAAAAGGGAATGATATTAATGCTAAATATTTTCTTGCTGTTTACTATTTATTCATTTTTTGGATGGTTAATGGAAGTTATATTTAAATTTGTGCAATTAAGAAGATTTGTCAATAGAGGCTTTTTAATTGGTCCTTTTTGCCCAATATATGGAGTAGGTGGAGTGGGCATTCACTTAGTACTATCAAGGTTTAGCAATAGTATTGTACTAGTGTTTTTTCTTGGAATGTTTTTATGTGCTATTCTTGAGTATTTTGCAAGCTGGCTTCTAGAAAAAATATTTAATGCAAGATGGTGGGATTATTCTCAAAAAAAGTTTAACTTGAATGGTAGAATTTGCTTACGAAACTTACTGTTTTTTGGAATATTGGGGTGTCTCGGTGTATATTACATCAATCCATTTTTGTTTTCAATATTTGATAAAATACCTATAAAGACTATTAATAAATTATCTATAATAGTGTTAATTATTTTCATATTAGATGTAGTGATATCAGTAACATCGATGTTCAACTTAAAAGAAACTTTCCACGACTTAAGAAGAGATGCAACTGAAGATATATCCAAAAGAGTTAAAAATCTACTTTTAAAGAACAGCTCATACTTTAGAAGAATAATAAAAGCTTACCCAAATTTCCATTTTTCAGGAATAAATTTTCAAAATGTTAAAGAAAAGATAACAAAATATTCTAAAAAATTAAAAAAGTAATTCAATAAATAAAATAATATATGTTAAGATATAGATGATAAGTAAAAGGTGATTTGAATGAAAAAAAGAAAGTTAGATTCGTTTGAGTGGTTTTCAGTAGCAATTATGATAGTAGGAACAATTTTCATAATTTATAATTTAATAATAATGTTTGGCGATTAATATGGGAACTTTATATGTTGTTGGAACTCCTATAGGTAATCTTAATGATATAACATTAAGAGCTCTGGAAGTTTTAAAAACTGTCGATTTAATTGCTTGTGAAGATACAAGACAAACACTTAAATTATTGAATCATTATGAAATAAAAAATAAACTAGTTGCTTATCATAAATTTAATGAAAAAGAAAAAAGTACAAAATTAATTAAAGATTTATTAGATGGTAAAAACATTGCTATTGTAACAGATGCGGGAACTCCTTGTATATCAGATCCTGGGTACATCCTTATAAAAGAAGCTCACCAAAATAATATTGAAGTGTTGGCAATACCTGGTGCTAGTGCAGTTGTGTCAGCATTATCAGTATCAGGAATCGATACCAGTAATTTTGTTTTTATCGGTTTTTTACCACAGGATAATAAGAAGTTCAATGAGGAACTAGAAAAAATAAAAGAAAGTAGAATACATACTTTTGTTATTTATGAATCACCAAAAAGAATAGTTAAACTAATCGAAAAATTAAAAGAAATATTTAAAAATGCTAATGTTTATATTGCATCAGACTTAACTAAAATTCACGAAAGAGGTATTTTTGGGGAGATTGAAGATGTTTATCAAAGACTTTTGATAGATGAAAATATCGAAAAAGGTGAGTATGCAATTATCCTTGAAAAAAAAGATGAAATAAAAGAGGAAATGAAAGAAAAAACTTCGATTGAATCACAACTTGTCGATATTATGGTTAAAGATAATGTAAGTTTAAAAGAGGCAATTAATAAACTTAATAATGAAAATAAAGATTTGAGAAAGAAAGAAATATTTGACGCAAGTTTAAATCTTAAGAATATGTTTAGAAGTTAACATATTCTTTTTCTTTTCTTTTTATGATACAATTTTTTCGAGGCGATATTATGTTAGTATGTAATGATTGGAAAGATTATGAACTTATTGACTGTTCTTGTGGAGAAAAACTTGAAAGATGGGGAAATATCTATTTACTAAGACCGGATCCTCAAATAATATGGGATAATGGTGACTTATTAAAGAAATATAACAATATTAATTCTCATTATCATCGTAGCAATAAAGGTGGAGGAAATTGGGAAAATTTAAAGAGTACACCTGCCACTTGGAAAGTTAATTATAAAAATTTAACTTTTAATATAAAACAGATGGGATTTAAACATACAGGATTGTTTCCAGAACAGGCTTCTAACTGGGATTTTATGATTGAAAAAATTAAAAATGCCAAAAGACCAATTAAAGTTCTTAACCTTTTTGCATATACAGGCGGAGCCACTGTTGCGTGTCTATCAGCAGGAGCTAGTGTAGTTCACGTTGATTCTTCTCGTGGGATGGTCGACTGGGCTAAAGAAAACGTCAAATCATCTGGACTTGAAAATGCAAGTGTAAGGTATATTGTTGATGATGTAGTAAAGTTTGTTAAAAGAGAAATTAGAAGAGGCAACAAGTATGATGCCATAATTATGGATCCACCAAGTTATGGAAGAGGCGCCAATAACGAAGTTTGGGATATTGAAAAAGATTTGTATGGTTTAGTTGAACTATGTAATGAACTTTTAAGTGACAAACCATTATTCTTCATAATAAATACTTATACGACAGGACTTTCTCAAGAAGTTTTTAAAAACATTTTAGAACTTACTGTCAACAAAGAAAAAAAAGGAAAGGTATATTCAGAAGAAATTGGAATACCTATTAAAAATAGCAAATTAGTTCTTCCTTGTGGAATATGTACGAGGTTTATAGGAAATGAATGATATAAAGATACTTTATGAAGATAACCATATAATTGTAGCAGTTAAACCTTTTAATGTACTAAGTCAAGGTGATTCTACTAAAGATAAAGATATGCTTTCAATGCTAAAAGATTACATTAAGGTTAAGTATAATAAACCAGGTAATGTTTACTTAGGGCTTGTTCATAGGCTTGATCGACCAGTTGGGGGAGTAATGGTCTTTGCAAGAAGCTCTAAGGCTGCATCTAGACTTACAGAAATGATTAAAAATCACGAGTTTCATAAAACATATCTTGCTGTCGTTGAAGGAATATTAGATGAAAAAGAAGGAACATTTACAGATTACTTATTAAAAAAAGATGATGGTAATACGATTGTCACTACTAAAGAAAAGGGAAAAATTGCAAAATTAAACTACAAAGTAATAGAAGAAAATAAAAGTAATAATTTATCTCTTGTTGAAATAGAATTGTTAACAGGAAGACATCATCAGATAAGAGTTCAATTTTCATCAAGAAAGCATTCATTATATGGAGATCAAAGATACGGAAAAGAAAATAACAAGCAAATAGCACTTTGGGCATATAAATTAGAATTTGTTCATCCTGTAAAAAAAGAATTGATGAAATTTGAGTATCTTCCACCCAAAATTGACGGGTTTAAAATCTTTAGTAGGAAAATATAAAAAAGCACTTGCAATAAGATTTATTTTTTGTTATTATTTTATTAGAATAGATTAGGGAAGAAGGATAGAAAAATATGAATTTATTTGTTTTTGATTTTCAAGAGTTTGTTACATCACCAGCAGGAATATTAATTATATTAGGAGTTTTATTCCTACTAATTGGTATTGTAATGTTCTTAAAAGAAGGAAAAAAGAATAGTAAAAATACAAGCGAGGTAAAGGAAGAACCTACAACAACTACAACTACTACTGAAACAACTACAGCTACAGCTACACCAGAAGATAATTCTCACGAGCCAGCTCCAGCAGTTGAAACACCAGTTGTTGAAACTCCAGCACCAGCTCCAGCAGTTGAAAATGTTGCTGAAGCAACACCAGTTGTTGTTCCAACAGAAGGTGATGGTGTTAAAGAAGTAGCAACTGCACCAGTAGAAGAAAAGATTAACTTTAGTGAACCAGCTCCTGCAGTAGCACCAGTTGTAACACCTGCAGTAGAAACTCCAACAGTTTATGGTGGAGCAAGTCCTGAGGTTCCAAAGGCTGAAGTTTTAGAAGAAAAACCAAGAGAAATTTATGGAGGAGCTAATCCACTTGAAAATACTTCTCCAATTCCTAAAGTAGTTAATGCAACAGATGTTAAACCTGAAGTTGCAACTCCAGCTCCAGCAGTTGAAACGCCAGTTGTTGAAACTCCAGCACCAGCTCCAGCAGTAGAAACTCCTGCACCTGCAGTAACAGCACCTGCTGAAGAGAAAAAAGAAGAAATTGAAAAATTAGAATTCTAAGATGACGAGAGTCATCTTTTTCTTTTATTAAAAGTTCTAAAATTGTCTTCCTTTCATATAATTAATTGAAAGGAAAAATAATTATGGAAACATTAAAAGTATCAAGTAAATCAAATCCAAATAATGTAGCTGGAGCATTAGCTAATATCTTGAAAGAAAATAACAAAGTAGAAGTTCAAGTGATTGGAGCAGGATCTCTTAATCAACTTGTAAAATCAATAATAATATGTCGAGGCTTTCTAGCACCTCTTGGGATTAATCTTGTATGTGTACCATCGTTTACTGATGTTAAAATTGAAGACTCAACTAAAACAGGAATTAAGATGTTAATAGAGGTAGCTTAATGTGCAAAATATACGAAAATGTTTGACTTTCTGCCTAAATTGTGCTATAATACCCTTACATCTAGAAAATTGGGGTTATAGATGTTTGGTTGTAGGGGGTTGAATACTATGAAACAATGCTATATCTTTGAATATCAAAATGAGAATGACTTTAGAAAAAAAGAAAGAACATTAAGAAAATATAATATGTTCGCTTATAAAAAATTGACATTCGAATTTTATCCAGAAATAAGAAATGGTAATTTCCTTGGTGAACTTGTATCTGTATCTAAAAAAGATCATACAAAATCTTATGAGTTAAAATTACCAACTGCAGAATTGTTTGCAAAGGTTCACGGACAAATTAGACTTCATTATACAGTTTATGAAGATAAGAATATTATCTTATTAACTAATATTACTCCAGAAGGTATCCTTGATGAAGGACATCGTGCTGAGTTGTCAACATATAAAGGTGTTATGATTTCTAAAAGTAATCCTGAAAAAGATATGTTCAAAGTTAATTTAATGAGTATGTTACAAAAATAAAGACTGTCTAGCAGTCTCTTTTTTTTATTTAATTTATTGAAAAAGCTTTACTTTAATATTATAATCGTATTAAGGTATGGTGATGATATGAAAATATTGAAGAATAAAAAGGGTTTTACCTTAATAGAGTTACTTGCTGTTGTAATTATTTTGGGTGTTATTATGACTATTGCAATTCCAAATATAGTATCAACACTTGATAAAAATAAAAGAGATTCATTTATTAAAGATGCAAAAAGAGCTGTAACATCTGCAGAGTATACAATAAGAAGTGATACAAAGTATGAGTGGCCTGATAGTCACACGGCTTTGGTGTTTAAACTATCAAGTTTAAAAAATCTAGACATTGAAGTGTCTTCATTTGACACTTATTATTCATTAGATGATTCCTTTGTTGTTGTTACAAATGAACCAATAACTGGTGGAGCAGATTCAGAAATAATGTATTATGTACATCTTGTATCTTGTACTGATAGAAAATGTGAAAACTTAGATGACGATTCTGTGTCAAGTAACAGAGGAATAAATCTTACAAAGGCTTCAAATCTTGATACGAGTGGTAGATATGATTTAGTTGTTAAAGGAGACGAAGTAATAATTGATTACTTAAGAGATACAACTGGTTATTATCAAGGAATAAAAACAGCATTGGCTCAAGAGATGAAAAACAATTCGATAACAAATGTTATAGTATATTAAAGGACTTTACATTAAAGTCTTTTTTTTTGTAAAGTTTATTTCTAATTATTGACTGTTAAAATTTCGTGTATTATAATCAAATTACAATAATAAGAAGAGAGGAAGAAAGAAAAAATGAAAAAAACAAACAAAAAAGGTTTTACTTTGATTGAATTGTTAGCAGTTATCATTATCTTAGGTATATTGATGATTATAGCAGTTCCAGCAGTACAAACTTATATCACAAACTCAAGAAAGAGTACATATGTAAACACAGCTTCAAAATTCGTATCAGCTGTAACAACTGAAGCACCAACAGGTAAAGCAATGAACTTTAACTCACCTGATACATTATACTTAGTACCAGTTGGAGACAAAATGTTAGGTGGAACAGGAGAAAATGCAGGAAATAGTTGCATTGGTCTAGACTCAGGTGGACAATCTCCATTTGGTGATGAATGGACATATGCATATGTTGGTGTTACAACAGATGGTAAAACATTCCACTATTATTTCATAAGTCAAGATAGCGATGGATACGGACTAGACTTTATGACAGAAAAAACTATGAAGAATGAAGGAGAAGATTTATTATATACTACTCCAAACGATTCTGGAAAAACAGCAGGTTCTAATCAAGAAAATACTGCAGCAGGATCTACTAGTGATATTAGAACATTCTTTACAAATCAGTACAAATCTGGAACTAATAAAGTTATAACTCCAGGATCTGCTGGTGAAGGTATTACAACTGATTATTTTGCAAAATTACAAAAGATTATTGCTAAATCTGATAGTACTCCAAAGACAACTGTTGTAATCTATGGTGCTTGCAAAACAACTGAATAGTAAATAATTAACAATCCGAAAGGATTGTTTTTTTGTCTCATTTATTATAAAATTTAGATGGTGATGTATATGTTAATTATTGGAAGCCACGTTAATTTTTCAAATTCTGATCAGTTGCTTGGAGCTTTAAATCAAGCGTTATCTTATGATGCCAATACTTTTATGTTTTATACAGGTGCTCCTCAAAATACTTTAAGAAGTAAAATTGATGATGGTACTACTTCAAAAGCTTTAGAAAAAATGAAAGAAAACAATATTGATATATCAAACGTAATTGTTCACGCTCCATATATCATTAATCTTGCTAATAATAAAGAAGAAAGTAAATATGATTTTTCTATAAATTTCTTGAAGCAAGAGATAAAAAGGTGTGAACAAATCGGTATTAAATATCTTGTTTTACATCCTGGAAGCCACGTTGGATTAGGAGTAGATGAAGGTATTTCCAATATTATCTTTGCCTTGAATAAAGTTAATGAATCTAATAGTTCAGTTGTCATACTTTTAGAAACTATGGCTGGCAAGGGTAGTGAAGTTGGAACAAATTTTGATGAGATTAAAAGAATCATCGATGGAGTTAAAGATAAAACTAAAATAGGAGTTTGTCTTGATACTTGTCACTTGAATGATGCTGGATACGATATATCTGAGTTTGATAAAGTACTTGATGAATTCGACAAAAAAATTGGACTTTCATATGTCCACTGTGTTCACATAAACGATAGCAAAAATATAAGAGGGGCTCATAAAGATAGACACGAAAATCTAGGTTATGGCACGATTGGATTTGATAATTTAATAAATGTTATCTATAACGATAGACTTGATAATATTCCAAAAATATTAGAAACTCCTTGGATTGGTGAATATCCACCATATAAGGAAGAAATAGAAATGATTAGAACTAAAACTTTTAATGGAAATTTAAAATAGATGCTTTATTTAAGCATCTTTTTATATTTATCATATACTTCTAATACTTTTAGGTAAGTATCAGGTCTTAATTTTTCTTTTAATTCTTTAAAAATAACATCTGTTTCACCATCTAATAAATCTTCCCAGTAGTTTTTCAAATATAAATAAATAATTTTTGTTTCTTCATCCGTTAAAGTTACTTTTTCTTGTTCTGCAAACTTTTTAATATCATCTTCTGTAATGTTATTTATATACTCTTTAAATATAAATTTCACAATATCACCTTAATAAAATATATTAAATATATTTGGTATTATTACACAAAATAATATTGTGATAAGTATGAAGAACAAGAAGAAAAATATTATTATAGATAAAAGAATCTCAAGATTTAAATACATTTTAAGTCTTTCTTTTTTAATATTGTTGTTTGCTATTTGTTATATTGATATTGTCGATAAAAATTACTATTCCTTAAAACTAGAAGAGTATAATAACCCTGTATATTATTTAAATTATGCTCCAAGAGGAAGAATTTACGATAGAAATCATAATTTACTAGTAGATAACAAACTAGTTCCTTTTATCTATTATTTGAAGCCTTCTAAAATAACTGTAGAAGAAGAAATAGAACTTTCTTATAAATTAAATGACTTAATAGATATAGATTGTTCAAAAGTTACTGATAAAATTATTAAAGACTTTTATATTGCTAAGAACGATACTTTCTTTTTAATAACTAAAGATGAAATATCTAAATATGAAGGAAGAAAATTAAGTAGTGATGATCTTTATAATCTAAAGTTAGAAAGAATTGATGTAGAAAGTCTTAACTTAAGTCTAGAAGATAAGAAAGCGGCATATATTTTTTATCTTCTAAATAATGGCTTTTCTTATGGTATGAAGTTAATTAAAAAGAACTTATCGGATAAAGAGTTGTCTATTATTAATGATAATTTAGATGACTTAGATGGTATTTTCGTAGACTATACCTATGAAAGAGAATATTTATACAAAGATACATTTAAAAGCATTTTAGGAAATATTTCTTCGATTCCTTACGAAGATAAAGACTATTTTTTATCTCTTGGGTACAAGCTTTCTGATAGCGTGGGAAGTAGCTATCTAGAAAAGCAATATGAAGAATATTTAAAAGGCGAAAAGGGAACTTATACGATAGTTAACGATAAAGTAGTTAAGTTAACGGAAAGTAAAAGAGGTAAAGATTTAGTACTCACTATTGATATTAAACTTCAAAAAGAAATAGAAAAAATCATCGATGAAGAATTAATTAGGAGTAGGAGTGACCCCAATACCAATTTATTTAATAGCGTTTATGTTGTCATTAAAGATCCATCTACTGGCGATATTTTGGCAATGTCGGGAAGAGGTATTAGAAAAGTAAATAATAAATATGAAACTTACGATATAACACAAGGAGTTATTACTAATTCGATTACTCCAGGAAGTGTCGTAAAAGGAGCCTCTATTATGGTTGGATATAAAGAAGGTGCGATAAAAATTGGGGAGACAATGACCGATAGTTGCATTAAAATATTTTCTTATCCTAAAAAGTGTTCTTGGAAGACTTTAGGAGTTGTCAATGATATAAAGGCTTTGAGTCTTTCTTCTAACGTTTTTCAGTTTAAGACAGCTCTAAAAGTAGCAGGTGTAAATTACTATTACAATAAAAAGGTGACGGATGTATCGGAGGCTTTTAACAAGTATCGAGAATTCTTTAAAGAAATTGGCCTTGGAAGTAAAACAAATATCGATCTTCCAATCGATGGCATCGGAAATGTCGGAACAAATTCTAGTCCTGATTTATATTTAAACTATGTTATTGGACAGTATGATACCTATACAACAATGCAGTTATCTGAATATATCTCGACAATTGCAAATAAAGGAACAAGAGTAAGTCCCCATCTACTTTTAGAAGTAAGAAATAATGATAATTCTGATACTTTGGGGTCTGTTTTTTATAAATATGAACCAGAAAAAACCACTTTAAACATCGATAAAAAGTATATAAACAGAGTAAGAGAAGGATTTAGAGAAGTGATGACTTCTGGTCTTGGAAGAAACTTTATGGGTAATGTTCCAACACCTGCTGGGAAAACAGGAACAAGTGAATCTTTTTACGACAGCAATGGTGATGGAGTTATCGATTCGCCGACAGTAAGTAATGCCTTTGTCGGTTATTACCCAGCAAATAACCCAAAGATGAGTATTGCCATAACTTTTCCTAATATAATGGCAATAAATGGTGACAGTGAAGCAAGAAGTTACGTTCACAAAGAAATTACAAGGAGAATATCGAATAAATTTTATGAACTGTATGGATAATTTACAATAATTTTTCTATATGTTATAATTTTCTAGTAATTACTAGGTGATAAGTATGATTAAAGAAAGAAAATCCAATATTGAATTTCTTAGAATTATTGCAATGTTACTAATAATATCATTTCACTATGTATATAAGAGTAATTTTACTTTTGAATCTCTAAACTTTAATTCTTTTATTGTAAAATCTTTTTATTATTTTGGTGAACTAGGTACTAATATATTTGTTTTAATAACGGGATACTTTATGGTAAAAGGTAAGTTTTCTATGAAGAAGCTTATTAAACTAATGTTAGAAGTTAACTTTTATTTTGTGGTATCTTCAGTAATTGCAGAAATATTATATGGAAATATTTCCGGTATATTGTCTTTTAAATCTATACTTTGGTTTTTTCCAATTATTTTTGGAAAATATTGGTTTGTAACAGGTTATGTTCTTATATATATCTTTAGTCCGTTTTTCAATAAACTTATAAATAGTTTTAGTAAAGAAGACTTTAAAAAACTTTTGCTTGTTTTCTTATTGCTTTGGTCTTTTATTCCTACTTTTTTTGGAGTATTTAATAATGGAACAGAACATTACTTATTTTATAGTAGATTTATCTGGCTTATTATCTTGTATTTTATAGGTGCATATATAAGACTTTATTCAATTAATTTTTTCAAAAAGAAACATAGAGCTTTATTAGTAGCGGTAGTCTCTTTTATCGTTATGGAACTTGCAATAGTTGTAATTTTCTTATTTAAAGATATATTTGCTAAAATTGGAACGACGGAAGTTGCTTATTTTTGGCCACCAAACTCATTACCAATGTTATTTCTTAGTGTTGCAGTATTTTATATGTTTCTTAATATCAATATCAAAAAGAATAGGGTCATCAATTTATTTGCATCTACAACGCTTGGTATTTATATGATACACGACGGACCATTACAATATTTTTTATGGCATAAGTGGTTTAGAATTAATCACTATTTAAAAACTTCAATTCCCATTTGTTATATTTTAGCAGGGACAATAATTATTTTTGTAACTTGTGCTTTAATAGATATAGTAAGGCAATTTGTGGAAAAGTATACGATAGATAAACTTTTAAATAGTAAACTATATACTAAAGCGCAGGAAAAATGCAATAAACTATATCTAAAATTATGTAATTTACTTTAAAAATAACTTTTAAGAGTAGTATTTAAGAGATTAAATGCTATTTTTTTCTTAATAATGATAAATATTCTTTGATTTCTTAATAATTTTATGCTATAATCAACTAGCGTGAGTGGTATTTTTTGAGTATTTAAGAGTTTAAATCTTTTAAATAGTTTGATATAATAATACCAGTAAAAACCAAGGAGGGATTTTAAGATGGCAAAAGTAGGTAATAGACAAGGAAAGATTCTTGTATGTCAAGAATGCAAAGAAGAAAACTATGTTACAGCAAAAAATGTTAAGAATACAACAGATCGTCTTGAATTAAATAAATATTGTAACAGATGTCAAAAGCATACAGTTCACAAAGAAAAGAAATAATATATAATATAACAAAGATTGGATGTGAATCACTTGATAGGTGTAAATGATATTAAAAATGGATTAACAATAAAGATTGATAATAACTTATATACAGTAGTAGAATTCCAACACGTAAAACCAGGAAAAGGTTCTGCTTTTGTTCGTACTAAATTAAAAAATTTAAGAACAGGTACTACAGTTGAAACTACATATAATACTAATGTTAAGTTAGAGACAGCTCATATTGAAAAGCAAACTATGCAATTCTTGTATGCTCAAGGTGACTCTTATTGCTTTATGAATATGCAAACTTATGACCAAGTGGAATTAAAGAAATCTCAACTTGGAGAAGATTATAAATTCTTAAAAGAAAACTTGGAAGTAATCATATCTTTCTATGAAGGTGAAGTTCTTGGATTAATTTTACCTGATAAGATTGAATATACAATTACTAAATCAGAACCTGGAGTTAAAGGAAATACAACTTCAACTGCAATGAAGGATGCTGAACTTGAAAATGGTATGACTATTAAAGTTCCAATGTTCATTGAAGAAGGAGAAAAAATACTTGTTTCAACTTCAGATGGAAAATATGTTTCAAGAGCGTAATGCTCTTTTTTTGTTGAAAAAAAAGAAAAAATTCTGTATACTTATTATAGAATAGAGGAATAAATTATGGGGAATAGAAAGTTAGAGCATAGAACATTTGAAATGCTTGAGTACTACATAACTAAATTGAAAGCAAGTTATAATGACCTTTCTCGTTTGGGTGAAAAAAATGAAGTACTAGAGGCTGCTTTTGATGCTTATATAAACCAAATATATAGAAGAAATATTGCAAAGATATGTAATGTCAATGAAACTTTTATTAATGATGAAATATTAAAGTATATTCAGTATGGTACAAAGTATGATGAGATAATGCCTGATGGAAGATATACGATGGCATATCGCCCTTTTACTAATGAAGAAGTTGTAGCAATCGTATTAAGATATCTTGAAAATAACACTTTTTATCGTTATGAACCACAAGTTCCAAGTAATGTAAGGTCTCCTCTTGAAAATAGTCTTAAAAGTACGATGAATGTAGGTACTGTTCAAAATACAAGTACTGATGTAACTCCTAAAGTTGAAACTGAGGATGCTCCTAGTGAAGAGCAAGAAACGGTACAAGATGAAGAAACAATAACTGATATAACTTTAGGTGAAGATACTTATAAAAGTGATACTGATTATTCAGCTCTTGATGAAGTGGAAATTAATCCAGATGAACTTGTAGCAGTTGAAGAAAGTAAAATAGAAAATGTAGAAGAACCTACTAACCAGGAAGAGAACAAAATAGATGAGAAAGTTGAAGCACCTATAGAAGTTAAAGATGAAGCAAATGTTCAAGAAAAAGTAGAAGTAGCTAGTCCTCAACCAGAAGTAAAAGATGATAAAACCATACAAAATAATGAGACTTCTTTAGATTTAAATGCAAATACAAAAGACAAGATAAGTACTGTTCAAAAATATTGTGCAAAATTATATGAAGATTATTATAAATTAGGTATTAAGGATGATGCTAAATTCCAAAAGATAGCAGTAGAAGAGCAGAATCTTTATCGAAAAGCTATTGCTTTACTTATGGGAATAAAGGAAGAAGAAGTTAAAGACTTCGTTGTTAATTATGTTAAAGGTGGAATAACTTATACGGAGACTAATGACAAAGATGAAAGTATAACAAAGATAAGGACTCTTACTGATGATGAAGCTTTACTTATTGCTAAAAATATTAACAATATGACGCAAGAACAGGTAGTAGCATTGCTAAATAGTTAATTTAGACTTATAATATCTTGCTGGAGGAACTTATGGATCAAGAATACGATATTGAAAAATTAGTTAATGACATTGATTTTGAGAAGAACTCTTTAGCATATATTAATGGAGAAATAGTTTTAACTAATAGAGAAGTTGAAATATTAAAAAGTCTAGACATTAATTATCAGGCATATACTAGTATGTCTTCACTTATTAATGCTCTTGAAGAATATAGTGATGAAGATGAAGAAATAGAAGAAATACTAAAGGATATGGCAGATAGAAATTATTATTTGAATGTCAATAAGTAATAATTTCTTTTTTTGTAACTTTATTGTAACTTTCGTATGTTACTCTTAATTTAAGAAAGGAAAGATTATATGGAAATCGTTAAAGTAGAAAGTTTAACAAAAGTATATGGAAAAGATAACACTAAAGTAGTAGCACTTGATAATGTCTCATTTAGTGTTGAACAAGGAGAGTTTGTTGCTATTGTAGGTGCTAGTGGTAGTGGAAAATCAACTCTTTTACATTTGCTTGGTGGTGTTGATAGACCAACGAGTGGAAAAGTATTTATAGGAGGAAAAAACATTTATGAATTAAGTGATGATAAACTTGCTATCTTTAGAAGAAGAGAAGTAGGTCTAATCTATCAGTTTTATAACTTGATTCCTGTATTAAATGTTGAAGAAAATATTACTTTACCACTTGATTTGGACAATAAAAGTGTAGAACCTGAAAGACTTAATAACTTAATTAAGTTACTGGGATTAAGCAATAGAAAAAATCATTTACCTAATGAACTTTCTGGTGGACAACAACAAAGAGTATCAATAGGAAGAGCTCTTATTACTCATCCATCAGTCGTTTTAGCAGATGAACCAACCGGAAACCTTGACTCTAAAAGTAGTGATGAAATAATGACACTTTTAAAAAGAAGTAATGAAGAATACAAACAGACAATAATTATGATAACTCACAATATGGAACTTGCTAAGGTTGCCGATAGAATAATTGTTCTTGAAGATGGTCATATAAAGGAGAATTAGTATGAAGATACTTAAAAAACTCGTAATAAAAGACTTAAAATTAAACAAAAAAAGAACAATTGGAACGCTTGTTGGAATAATACTATCTTGTGCCTTAATAATGGTTGTCGGTGGAATGTTTTTCACTGGCCAAAATAGTTTAATGCAAAGTGAAATAAATAATGGTGGCTACTGGCACATAAGACTTAGAAATGTCGATGAAAAAACAGTAGATGAAATAAAAACAACCCGCTTATTTAGTGATGTAACATCTATCTATAATGTCGGATATACATATTATGAAAAAGAGTATAATTTCACTGGAGATATATATTCAATGGATAAGAAAACATTCGATAAACTAGGTTACTCACTATTACAAGGAGAGTTTCCTAAAGACGAAAATGAAATATTAATTAATAGATATTTTCAAAGTATATATTCACTAAAAGTTGGAGATTATTTTGATTTAGAGGTTGGGGACTTAGAAAATGATGATATTTATTCAAATCAGGATCTTCAAAATTCCACAACTAGAAAAGTTAAAATAGTAGGTATTGTTAATAGATATAACGATATTATAACGACAAATTTAAAAAGTGATAAATATATATCTTATTTAGCTTTAGAAAATCCAAGTGACTATAAAGAAGATATAAGTAGCTTTTTAGGAGTATCAGATTATAAAAGTGAACATTCTAAAAAATATAAAAGTTATGAAGTTAATGAGAATTTATTAAGATGGGAAGTATTTGATTTTTCAGATGATGTACTAAGAGTTCTAACTACTATGGTAGGAATCATTATCTTTGTAATTCTTGTAACAAGTATTTTCTCAATTAGAAACTCATTTGCTATTTCGATAACGGAAAAGTTAAAGATGTTTGGAATGGTATCTAGTGTAGGTGCCACTAAAAAACAAATAAGGAAAATGGTTCTATATGAAGGACTAGTTCTAGGTCTTGTCGGTGTTACATCTGGAGTACTACTTGGACTTTTAGTAACCGTATCGTTAACTTGGATTATAAATACAATTGCGGAAAGTGCTAGTCTTTTTGGTGAAGGAATGAGTTTAGTTTATAAGTTTTCCTTTATTCCAATAATTATCTCAGTTGTACTAAGTTTCTTAATTATTTACTTATCTCTATTATCAAGTGCTTTTAGAGCAAGTAGAGTAAGTCCTTTAAATAATATTAGAAATTCCGATAATTTAAAGAGTAAAAAGTTAAAAACACCAAAACTTATTAAAAAGATATTTGGAATAGGTGGAGTACTTTCATATAAAAACTTAAAAAGAAGTAAAAAGAAATATCGTGTAACAATTATTTCTCTTACTGTAAGTATCTTTATCTTCATAGTCGTATCAACATTCATCGAGTACACCCTAGATATTGTGCACACTGAATTAGTAGAGACAAATTACAATGTAGCAGTATACATAGAAGGAACACCTGAACAAGAAAAAGATGGAATTAAAAACTTAAATGAATTAATTGATAAAGTATCAAAATTAGAAACACCTTATATAGAGTATAGAATTTCATATGATGACAATAGTTTTTCACCAGAATTAAAGTGTGATTCACATATATTAGATAAAGATAATTGTTATGGTGATGATAAATTTAATATAAACTTTATGTTATATAATGACGCTGCTTTTAAAGAATATGCAGAAAGAATTGGACTTAACTATAAAGATGTAAAAGATACAGTAATACTTGTTAATGAAGTAGAAGATTATTCATCAGATAAGAAAAATGCAACAATAAAATTAACAAATTATAAAAAGGGAGATCCTATAACTTTATATAACTATTTATATGGAAATGAAGAAAATAGTATAGAAAAGTATGAATTTACTGTAGGTGGTGTTACTAAAGAACTTCCAATTGGTGGTTACGATACTAATGTTTTAACTGTGGTTGGAAGAGAAGGATATTTTGAAGAATTAGGAGTAGATGCAATTCCTTTAACACTTTATTTTGATTCAGATGAACCTTATGATTTAGTTACTAATATTAAAGAATTGTCAGATGAAAACAAAACAACTATCTATATTGAAAATATAGAAGAACAAGCTTCTCAAATGAGATCAATGCTTTTAATCGTATCAATAATTGTCTATGGCTTTATAATTGTCGTAACATTAATTGGAGTATCCAGTGTATTTAATACGATAAACTCTAATATGTTATTAAGAAGTAAAGACTTTGCTACTTTAAAGAGTGTGGGAATGACTAAAAAAGAATTCAATAATATGATTAATCTAGAAGCAATATTCTATTCATTTAAGAGTTTAGTCTATGGACTTGTCCTAGGTTTAATCGGAAGTAGAGTAATCTTTGAACTATTTACAGATGATTACGAATTCCCATATAAATTACCAACTACATCGATATTTGTTTGTATTATATTTATAGTTATAATAGTACTAATGATAATGAAATACTCAATTGGTAAGATTAGAAAACAAAATATCATTGAAACAATAAGAAATAATAACATATAAAGGCATCTATAAGATGCTTTTATATATGGAGGTGTAAAATGAAAAAATTTATATCTTTTATAAAGAGACACTATAAAATATTTATAATACTTTTACTATTCGTTTTTCTTTTGATAGGTATCTACTTTTACTTTACTGGAACTTTTCACGAACTATCTACTTACATAATGAAAAACTTTAAAGAAGTTACTCATAGAGAGTTAGATATAAGAGAAAAATATAGTGATGAAAATGGAATAATATATGAAATTCATAATGAAGAAAACACAGATTTTAAAATATTACAGTTAACTGATTTACATCTTGGTGGATCACGAGCTAGTTACGATAAAGATATTAAAGCTTTAAATGCCGTATATAAATTAATTAATTAATTAATTAATTATACAAAGCCTGATTTTATTGTAATAACAGGGGATATGTTATTTGTATCTTTATTAAGTAGAAATGTTAACAATAAATCGGCAGCAGTAGACCTTAAAACATTTATGGATAATGTTGGGATTCCTTGGACTTTCGTTTTAGGAAATCACGATTCGGAGTTTTATAATCTTTATGATAATGATGAGTTAAAAGATATCTTTAAACAAGGAGAAGATGATTTGTTACTTGAACCAACTAAAATAGAAGGAAATAGTGATACTAAAGATCAAGTTATTCTTTTATATAATGGTGAAAAAGTAAATACATCACTAATATTTATGGATTCTGAATATTTAATAGAAAATCCTAAAACAGCAATTGATTGGTACTCTAAAGTAATAGATAAAGTAAACGAAGATAATAGTAAAAATGTTCCTTCAATGTTATTTATGCACTATCCTTTATATGAGTTTGAAGAAGCTTACAAGAAGTATGAAAAAAATGAAGAAGATGTGGAATTTATCTACGGAAAGAAAAGAGAAAACATTTGTTACGAAGAAAAAACTGATTTATTTAAGACAGTCTTAGAAAAAGGTAGTACGAAAGCAATATTTGTAGGTCACGACCATCTAAACGATTTTTCTCTTAATTATAAAGGTGTAAGATTAACTTATGGAAAATCAATTGACTACATAACTTATTTTGGAATAGGAAACAAATCTGAACAAAGAGGTGCTACTCTTATAACAATTAAAGATGATTCTAGCTTTGAAATTGAACCAATCAAACTTGTGGATATCGAAAAGTAATCTATCTATTCAAAAGAAGAAAATTGATTTATACTATTTTTAGGAGGCAGTTATGATTTTACTTGTCGAAGATAATGAAAATATTTCTAAAGGTTTAAAGTTTTCATTAGAAGAAAATAATTACTCTGTATTAGTTAAAGATAGAATAAAAACAGCTATTGAATGTTTAACTAGTGATATAGACCTTATTATTCTTGATGTGTCCCTTCCAGATGGTAATGGCTTTGACTTCTATGAAGATTACATCAAAGATAAAAATATAAGTACAATCTTTTTAACTGCTAAAGATAGTGAAGAAGATATTGTAAAAGGACTAAATCTAGGAGCAGACGACTATCTAACAAAACCATTTTCTACTAAAGAATTACTAGCAAGAATCAATAGAATCATTAAAAAGAACAAAAGAAATAACATAATAAAAGTAAAAAATATCTCTTTTGATATCGATAAAATGGAAGTTTATAAAGATAATGAGAAGATAAATTTAACTAGTCTTGAACTTAACATCTTAAATCTTTTATTTGTGAACCTTAATAAAATTGTAACAAGAGAAATGATATTAGAAAAAATCTGGGAATGGACAGGAAATGATGTCGATGATCACACGATAACGGTTTACTTAAAAAGAATAAAAGATAAAATAGATGAAGACTTTATTACTACTATTAAGAAAGTAGGGTATAGAATAGATGGATAACAAAGAATACTTAAAAAAGACACTTATAAAAACTATCATCTTATTTGTTTTATTCCTAATAACTTTGCTAATAGTAAATAAAATGTTCTATCAAAAATATACTGATAATTACAACAATAAAATAGCAGAAATTATCTATAAAATTAAAGAAAAATATCCAAATGTATCTAATAAAGAAATTGGAGAAATATTAAACTCAAAAGAAAATAAGATAAATTTAAAAGATTATGGAATAACTAATGAAAGTGTTATCATCGAAAATGACAATTTAAATAAAGAATCACTTGTTGTAAATGTTTCCTTGTCTCTAGTCTTCTTTATCCTTTTAGTTTCACTATACTTAAAGTACTCTAAATATAAGGATTCTAAAGTAAAAGAAATAAATGATATGATTGAAGAAGTATCGATGGGAAATTATAAAGTTGATTTTGAAAATAAAAGTGAAGATGAGTTGTCGATTTTTAGAGATAATTTGTTTAAAATAACTTTAAAGCTTAAAGAAGAAAGTGAAAACTCTTTAAAAGATAAGAAAGAATTAAAAGAAAACTTAGAAAACATTTCTCATCAGTTAAAGACACCACTTACTGCTATGTCGATATCAATAGATAATATTTTAGATAACAATAATCTAAAAGAAGATAAAAAAAGAGAGTTTTTATTAGATATTAAAAAAGAAATTAATAATATTAACTTTTTAATTAAAGAACTTCTGAATCTTTCTAGGTTTGATGCTAATGTCGTGGTATTTGAAAGAAAAGAAAATGATGTTTTAAAAATTGTTAAGGAAGCTGAAAAAAGAGTAGATTTAATAAGAGATTTAAAAAATATCGAGATAGTTACTAAAGGTAAAAGTGAGAAATTATTCTGTGATTTTAACTGGGAAGTAGAAGCTCTATCAAATATTATTAAAAATGCTTTAGAACACTCTTTAAACGATAGTAAAATAAATATCGATATCGAAAGAAATAGTGCATTCTTAAGTATTAAAGTCACTAATTATGGAACTACGATAGATAAGAAAGACATAGAAAACATTTTTAAAAGATTTTATAATGGTAAGAATAGTATCAAAGATAGTGTCGGTATTGGACTTTCTCTTACTAAGTCGATAATCGAAAAAGATAATGGTAAAATAACAGTCGAAAGTAAAGATAATAAGACTACTTTTGAAATTAAATACTTTAACTTCAATTAAAGTGTAAATAGGGGGTAAATACTTATAGATTATTTACTCTTTTTTTTGTATAATAGTGGTGCAAAGATAGAGGTGAAAGTATGATTTTAGGATTAGTCTTTGCCATTTTAGTAGCTATCTTTTGGTCTATAGGAGAAGTTACATATACGAAACTTTCAAATAAAGTAGAAAGAGAAAATGTTTACTTTTATCAATATTTATTTAGATCAATTATCTACTTAGCTGTAGTAATTATCTTTGATATAGGTCTTTTTAAAACTTTTGATTTTTCCCATTTACTCGTTTTTTTGCCAATTATTTTATGTGATTTAGTAGCGTCTTATGTCGTAAATATTGCTGTTAGAAATGGTAAATTATCAGTTGTAAGTCCCATTATGGCAGCATACCCAATAATCGATATATTATTAGGTATAGTTCTTTTAAAAGAGAAAATATCATTTTTAGAAATTGGTCTAGCAACAATTATTACTCTTGCAATTGTGGTACTGGCAAGAAGTGAGAAGAAGACAAAAAGAGCACCACATCCTTTAAGGGGAATATTTTTCTCTTTAGTGTATATGTTCTTAATTGCATTTTCCACATACTTTGAGAAGAATGCATATATTGGGGATTTCTCTGTTTTTGAACTTTATTACTATAAAGGATTAGTGTATCTTTTAACTAGTGGAATGTTTATGCTTATTATTGGTATTACACCTGTTAGATTAAAGAAAGTAAACTGGGATATTGTAAAGGGATCTGCAATTACACCTATAGGTAATATTCTTTATTCATTTGCTCTTAATTTTGGAAATATGATTGTCGTAACACCGGTCAGTTCGATGTACACAGTACTTACTAATTTTTTAAGTAGAAAAGTTTTAAAAGAGAAGATATCATTTAAAGAAAGTATTTGTATTACTTTGATACTTTTATGCACACTGTTGTTAATAATATGTGGAATTATCTTATAAAGGTGGGATTTTATGTACGATATTATAATTATAGGTGGAGGAATTGCAGGTCTTACTTCAGCGATTTATGCATCTCGTGCTTCTAAAAAAGTTTTAGTACTTGAGGCTTTATCTTATGGTGGTGAAATAATTAACTCTATAGATATTGAAAACTATCCAGGATTGTTCCACATCTCAGGAGTAGAACTTGCTAATAGACTTTATAATCAAGCAAAAGAGTTAAATGCTGAAATAAAGTTTGAAAAAGTAGAAAAAATTACTGACGATAAAATTAAAGAAGTTGTAACAAATAAAAATGTCTATAAGACAAAGAGTGTTATAATTGCAACAGGTTTAAAAAGAAGAAAACTTGCTCTTCAAAATGAAGAAGTGTTACTTGGAAAAGGTGTGTCTTACTGTGCAACTTGTGACGGGAACTTTTATAAAGATAAAGATGTCGCAGTGGTAGGGGGAGGTAACACTGCCTTAGAAGATGCCCTATACCTAAGTAATATTGCTAAAACTGTTTATCTAATTCATCGAAGAGATACTTTTAGAGGAGACTTAAAGACTTTAAATCTTCTTAAAGAAAAAGAAAATGTTAAAATAATTTTAAATAGTAAGATAACTAAAATTGTTGGAGAAAATATTTTAGAAAGTATTGAAATAACAAACAATGAAAATGTTATCGACACCCTTAATATAAGTGGTCTATTTATAGCCATTGGGTTTGCACCAGAAAATGAACTTTTTAAAGATTTAATTAATCTTGATAACAACAACTACATAATTGCCGGTGAAGACTGCAAGACAAATAAAGATGGTATTTTTGTAGCAGGGGATATTAGAACTAAAGAAGTAAGACAACTTGTTACTGCTGCAAGTGATGGAGCGGTGGCAGCAACGAATGCTATTAAGTATGTGAACAGTCTAGATTTTTAAACAAGAAATAGCAAAATCTATTATGAAACAAATTAATACTAAGTAAGTGATGATACTTGGTATTTTTTTAATTATTTTATCCGTAATCGGCTTTAAAAGATAGATAACGACTAAAGACATAATTCCCCAAATAAAACTTATTTCAAGTGCAATATAGGGTCCTATATTAAATTTGAGTTTTGAATAATCCCAAAATATTTTTCCAGTTATAAACTCGATTAAATAGCCACCCACAAACTCTAAGGCTGTAAGAATAAAAGCTGATATTAAAAAAACTAAAATTATTTTTATAAACCTTTTAACTTTAATTCTGTTAAAAACGAATCTCATAATGGCAATAATAAGACATACACCAAATCCATAAATAGGTATATAAGTTCCATAAAGAAAACCATTATTCATATTTGGAAAAAAGAATAATTTCATAAGAGTTTCAAACACGAAACCTAATATAGAATAAATTAAAAAAGTATTAATATAATATTTCAATTAACTCACCTAGTTATATTGTTTACCAAAGTATTTATTTTATAATCTTTAAAAATATAGAGATATTTGTTATAATAAGCTCGGTGATTATATGAAAACGGTTTTAATTACAGGTGGCGCAAGTGGACTTGGAAAAGAGTTGTGCCTATCTTTTAAAGAAAAAGGCTACATTGTATTATTTACTTACAACACGACAGAGCCATCTTCAGAATTAGATGGTTGCTATGGATATAAATGTGATTTATCTAAAGAAGATAATATTAAAGAATTAGTTAAAAAAATATATGAAGACTACAAAAGTATTGATGTTTTAGTAAATAATGCTGCTGTAGAAATAAATAAGGATTTTGCCTCTAAAACAAAATTTGACTTTATGAAAACTTTAGAAGTAAACTTAGTTGCACCTTTTCTTTTATGTAAAGAAATAGGTGCTAGAATGTATCTAAATGAATATGGAAAAATAATTAATATTTCAAGTAATAATTCGATAGATAAATACGATTCAACGACAGTGGACTATGATGCTTCTAAAGCAGGTCTTAACATTTTAACAAAGTGTGTTGCTAAAGAGTATGCACCATTTGTAAACGTAAATGCAGTAGCACCCGGATGGATTTTAACAGATAAAATAAAGAAGATCGACGATAGTCTCGATAATAAATTTGTCGAAGAAGAAAGTAAAAAAATATTACTTAATCGTTTTGCTACTTGTCAAGATATCTGTAATTTAGTTCTTTTCTTAGCAAGTGATGAAGCAAATTATATAAATAGTGAAGTAATAAGAATAGATGGTGGAAGTTATGATTAGTGAAGAGATTAAAACACTTTTTAAAGGAAAGGAAAAAGAAGTAGAAGAAGAATTTAAAGAGTTAGATGAGCTATGCGATAAAAATAGTTTAAAAGTATTGAATGCTTTTAGAAACAACAACATATCAGAAGCTCACTTTAATTCGACTACTGGGTATGGCTATAACGACTTAGGAAGAGATGCCATCGAGAAAGTGTTCAGTGAAGTTTTAGGAAGTGAAGATTCTCTTGTAAGAAGTCAATTTATATCAGGAAGTCACGCTCTTACTGTCACTTTATTTGCACTTTTAAGACCTAATGATACTTTGTTAAGTATTACAGGAAAACCATATGACACCTTAGATGAAGTTATTGGAATTGTAGAAAATAAAAGTTCTTTAAAGTCTTTTGGTATTAACTATGAACAAGTTGATTTAATTAATGACGATTTTAACTACGAAGAAATAGAAAAGAAATTAAAAGAAAAGAAAATAAAAGTAATTGAAATTCAAAGATCTAAAGGATATTCTACAAGAAAAAGTATTGTTTTATCAAAGATAGATAAAGTAATTAATTTTATAAGAAATATCGATAAAGATGTAATAATAATGATCGATAATTGTTACTGTGAATTTGTCGAAGAAAAATCACCTCTTGAAATAGATAATCCTGCTGATGTTATAGTAGGGTCTTTAATCAAGAATCTTGGTGGAGGTATTGCCCCAAACGGAGCTTATGTTGCGGGTAAAAAGGATTTAATAAATCTTGTTGCAGATAGACTTACAGTGCCAGGTGAAGGAAGAGAAGTAGGGCCAACTTTAGGAATCAATAAAATGATTCTACAAGGTCTGTTTATGGCACCAAGTGTCGTATGTTCAAGTTTAAAAGTTGCAGTCTTAACAAGTAAAGTTTTAGAAAGTTTAGGCTACGATGTTGAACCAAAATATAACGATGAAAGATGTGATATTGTTCAAAATATAATTTTTCACGATAAGAATAAGTTAATTAAATATTGTCAAGGAATTCAGATGGGTAGTCCAATTGACTCTAATGCTCTTCCACTTCCTTGGGATATGCCAGGTTACACTGACCAGGTAATAATGGCAGCAGGCGCTTTCACTCAAGGATCATCAATCGAAATATCGTGTGATGGACCAATAAGAGAACCATATATCGCTTATCAGCAAGGTTCTTTAACTTATAATTACGGAAAAATAGCAGTTATGATGGCTGTAAGCAACTTAGATAGAGAGTAATCTTTATCTTTTTTTGTTCTATTATTTCATTTCTTTAATATTATTTTAATGAAAGAGGGATAATATGATAAATAAACAACATTTATGGTTTTTGACACTTTTTTCTTTGATACTTGTCTTAAGTGTATACTATATTACAATGCCAAGTGATTTACTTTTAAGTTCACAAGTATTAAATAAAGAAGGTAAAGAAACAGATGAAAAAGTTAATTTAGAAGTAGAAGAAAGTGATGTTTTGGTATCTCTAAGACTTGATTTAGAAGAAAATAGAGAAAAAGAAAAACAAGATTTACAAAAAGTATTAACAAGTAGTGAAGCATCTGTAGATCAAAAAAATGAAGCTTATGAAAAGATTAACTATTTAAATAGTATTTATGGAGTAGAAGAAAAACTTGAAAATAAAGTTAAAGAGTGTTGTAATATTAATTCTTTTATTGAAGTTAATAATGATGAAATAAATGTCGTTGGAGTAGCAAATGACCACGATGTAACACTTGCCAATAATATAATGAGAGCAATTCAAGAAGAATATGAAAACAAAGTAAATGTAACAGTTAACTTTAAGTAATTTGCCCTCAACTATAAATATAATTCTCATAAAATATTATGGGAATTTTTTTATTGAGAGGAGGATTATTATTAAAAGTATATTGACTAATAGAGAAAAAGAAATCTTTAATCTTCTAGTTAAAAATATGACAACAAGAGAAATATCACAAAAATTAAATATAAGTGAGAAAACTGTTCGAAATCACATTTCTAATACGATGCAAAAACTAGGTGTTAAGTCAAGAAGTAGTGCCGTTGTAGAACTTATTAAATTAAAAGAATTATATATTTAAATCCTGCATACTATTTATTAGGTGATATTATGCTTAAAAAGAAAGCTATAAGAAAAATATTAATTACAACATTTGTCTTTTTTGTAGTGTTAAGTATTTATATGATTCCGTCAAGAAAGAAGAATACTGATAAATCTATCTATCATTATTTGGATACTAAAGATGTAAGTGTCTATCTTTTGAATGATTATAATCAGCTAACAAAAGTTGACTTTAAAGTAAAGGATTCTAAAATCGAAGAAGTAATTAAGTCAATTATAAATAAGTTAACTATTTCTAAAGATGCAACTATTCCAGAATCTTTTATGCAGATTATTCCAAAAGATGTTTATTTAAATGATATTTTCTTTGATGAAAACATTGTAGGATTAGATTTTTCAGAGAATTTTTTAAATATTAAAGAAGAAGATATTGAAAAAGTAGTGGAAGCAATTTCTTTTTCGTTACTAGAACTTGATCAAATTAATGGTGTCTCTTTGTATGTTAATGGGGAAAATATTTCTAAATATTATTCTATTATTCCAAGTATAATTACTAAAGAATATGGAATAAATAAAAGGGTAGAGTTAAAAAATTTGAAAGATATTTCTAAAGTAGTTATCTACTATGTGGATAATGTTGATGATAGCAATTATTATGTTCCTATAACTAAATATGTAAATGATAATAGGGATAAGATTAAGATTATTATCGATGAGTTATCGAGCAATTATGTTTATGAATCTAATTTAATAAGTTTACTTGATAAGAATATTAAACTTTTAAATTATGAGATTACTAATGATTCGATAATTTTAGATTTTAACAATAGTATTTTTATGGAACAGGATAGTATTTTAGAAGAAGTAATTTATTCAGTTTTTGCTAATTATGATGTTAATGAAATAGTATTTAAGGCAAATGGGGAAGAAATTTTGCAAAAAAGTGCAAAAATTATTGAATAATTCGGTTTTTTGCTGTATAATCCTATTTGTACTTGAGTTATGTTCCGGTAGCTCAGCTGGATAGAGCAACGCCCTTCTAAGGCGTCGGTCAAGAGTTCGAATCCCTTCCGGGACACCATATTGATTAAATCTTGGATTATTCCAAGTATAATAAAACGACTTGAAAAAAAGTCGTTTTTATGTTATTATGAATTTGTCAAGGAAACTTGCATAAAATAAAAAAGGGAAATACTTAACTTTGCGATGTTGAGTACTTACCTCAAAATTAAGTCGTACTTAATCGAGAATAGTACTTAATCGAGTAGATTGAGTACTATTTTTTTATGCATAGAATCATTAAAGAGACTATCAATAAAATGATAATTATTATTAGAAATGAGATTAGTAAATCTTTTTTCTTCATATTATCAAGCCTCCTTCCATAAGAAGTTGGCAAGTACTCAACAGTTAAAATATTTCCCGTTAAAATTATACATTAAAATGTAGAAGAAAAACAATCGAACAATATGATTTTTTATATAAATTCTACGATTTTATAACATATTTTAAATAAAAGAAAAATTATCTTGCAAAAATCTTATTTTATGTTATTATGAATTTGTCAAGGAAACTTGCACAAGATAAAAAGGAAAGTACTTAACTTTTGCTTGTTGAGTACTTACCTTAGTTTAATTGGTTAAGTACTTAATCTACTCGATTAAGTACTATTTTTATTGATTCGTGTTATAATTAAATATATAAAGTTGTTATTTTGTTTTTTAAAATCCTTTTATAGCATAATAAAATTTTGAAAAAAGCAAATAGAAACAATGTTGATATTTAAGAGGTGGTTTTAAATGAAAGAAAAAAAACTAAATGGATATACTATTGGAATAATTATAATTCTTTTTATGTTCCTATGCTATTGGGGAAGTTGTAATTCCTTACTAAGAAGGGCAAGTTTTGATGGTGATGCTTCTTATTTTTCAACGCTTCTTGCCACAATAAATGTAGTGATAAACATTGTTATAGTTGGATTTATTCCTGTTATTATTAGATTAATTAGTAAGGATATTTATCGAAATAATGTTATTGTTATATATATCATCAATGGTATTATAAGTATTTTTTTATCAATGCCTGTATATAAATGGGTATTAAATGATTTGTTTGGCTTTGAGGAAATGATTGAGACAGGAAATATTGGTGCGGTCGGATCTTTAATCTTTTCTATAGCAATATATAATTTAATGAGAGGAAAAGAATCATATAAAAAAATAAAGGAAGGTAAGCAAGAACAAAGTAAAGAAAAAAATGAATCAAATATAAACCAAATGTATGATGATTTACAAAAATTAAAAAAACTATTGGATGATCAAATACTAACGGAAGAAGAATTCGAAAAGGAAAAGAAAAGAATATTAAATAAATAGTGGAACATAGAAATATGTTCTTTTCTTTTATATATAAAGGATAAATTTCTATACTTTAATCTTTAAACTTTAAATCATTAATTTAAAAATTCTTTTGTTTATTTGACCATTATTGATGACTTCTATGAAACTTAAGCAAAAAAAACAAATATTATTTAATTAATACTATTATTAACTAAAAATGACTTCTTATTTGACTTCTTTTATTGGAATTTGTGTAGGAAATAATGACTTTTAAATAAGAAAATAAAAGATATATGGCAGGAAAGTTAAGAGAATTTGCGTTTATAAATCGAAAAAGTAATTATGTATGCTATAATTTTATTAGCTGGTAGAGAAAAATATGTGGAATAAAGTATAGAACTTTATCCCAATAAAGAACTTTTAAACTCTACCAAAGTTTATTTAGCTAAAAAGATTGTAAGGTGAGTTCTATGAATTATGGAAAATTATCGATTGTAGTGACTATTTATAATGATGAAAAAACATTAAATAGATGTCTAGATAGTTTAATAAATCAAAGTTATCAAGATTTAGAAGTTATTTTAGTTAATGATTGCTCTAAAGATAACAGTGATAAAATAATTAATGAATATTGTAGTAAAGATAAAAGATTTAGTAAGATTAATAACACTGAAAGAATGGGTGATGCTAAATCTAAACTTAGTGGAAGTAAAATAGCATCTGGAAAATATATAGCATTCTTAAATGCCGATGATTATGTAAGCGTTGATTTTTACAGAAATTTAATTTTTAATTTGGAAAATAATGACTCAGATATAGCTATTGGAAATGTCGTTTTAGAATATGACTCTAATAATCAAAAATGTTTTTCTATAAACGATATGAATTTTGATTTACTAACAGGAAAAGAAATAATTGATTGCTACTTCAAACAGGAAGGTCTTAACTTTTTGTGGCATACATTATGGAATAAAGTTTATAGAATAGAATTGTGGCGTGACGCATTATCTTATTATGAAAAAGTAGAAGAATTACCAACTATTTTTGAAGATATTTACTTATCGACTGTTTTGCTTTATTACGCAAAGAAATTAACTAAGATTAATAACGATGCTTACTTTTATTGCAAAAATGATTATGGGAAATTACTTAAAAACAAAAATAATAAAATAGAGGAAAATAATACTTTTATTACTAAAACATTCGAATTGGTTTTAGAGTTTTTAAAATCTAAAAAAATAGATGTACAGTATAAAAAAGAAATAGATGAGTGGAGTAGTTGCTATAAAAAAGATTATAAAGACTTAAATAACATTTTTGATATTGAATTGAGTTACAGAAAAAATAGAATTAAAGAAAAAGAAATTATTTTTGAACTAATTAACTATTACAAAGAAAATAACAAGAAGCAACATATTAATCTTATTTATCAGTCAAATTGGGATAATAGATTTGAAGAAATTAAGAAAGCTATTTGTGATTCTTCAATTAAATGTGTAAGTTTTGATATATTTGATACCCTTATAACTAGACCATTTCTAGAAGCTAAAGACTTATTTTCTTTACTTGACGATGAATTTCAAACTTTAATTAACAATAAAGGAATAGAGTTTTCTAAACTAAGAATTGCAGCTTCTATAGATGCTAGAAAAGAAAAAATAGAAGTAGAAGAAATCTCTTTAGATGATATCTATGATGTATTAAATAAAAATTATGGTATAGAAAAAAGTATTCTTTCTAAAATGAAAAAGATGGAAATAGAATACGAAAAAAGATTTTGTGCTCAAAGAAAATCAGGATTTGAACTATATGAACTGGCTAAATTTCTAAAAAAGAAAGTAATATTCACATCTGATATGTATTTACCTTTAGATGTAATTAAAGATATTTTAAAGGAAAATAATTACAAAGACTTTGACGAAATATTTTTGTCTAATGATATTGGAAAAACAAAGTACAATAAAACTCTTTATGCATATGTAATAGAAAAGATAAACTTAGAGCCTGGAAACATAATTCATATTGGTGATAACTTTGATACTGATTATTTAAAAGCTAAAGAAATGGGACTTAAGGCCTTTTATTTCAAAAGGACTATCGATGTATTACTTGATAAAAGCGATACAAATAACTTAGCTCAAATATTTATAAAAGATTTACCTGATTGGGTCGACAATTTATCTTCTAAATTTAATTATCTTGGACTTAGATGTATGATAGCAGTGGTTGCAAATAAATATTTTGATAATCCATATCGACCATTTAATAAAAAAACTGATTTTAATTTAGATCCTAATTTAATTGGGTACTACGCTTTAGGAATGCATCTATTTGGAGTTACAAAATGGTTACTTGATAACTGTGAAAACAAACACTACGATAGTATAATTTTTATGGCAAGAGATGGATATTTACCTATGAAATCCTTTAACATAATGAAAAGATTGTATAAAGATGTACCAGAAGAAAAGTATTTTTACTCATCAAGAAAAGCATCAATTCCTTTTATAATTAGTGAAAAACTAGATTTCTATAAATTGTCTAACTTTGTTTATCGTAAAACACCTAATGAAATAATTGAAATCTTAGACGACATTATTGATATAGATTACAAAAAATTAAATAAACTTTGTGAAGAAAAGAAAATAAAATTAGATGAAAAACTAGATATTGAAAATAACTTCTATAGTTTTCTATCGATAATTGCCAATAACTTTTTTGATTCAAACAAACAAAAAGAAAAAATAAAAGTATTAAAAAAATACTTTGAAGAAATATTTAATGGAAAAACTTGCGCCTTTGATGTCGGTTATAGTGCAAGAATAGAGTTTTATCTTTCTAATTTAATTAATAAACCGATAGATACTTATTTTATCAATATCAATGCTGAAGAAGCAATGAAGTATTCTAAGATGGCTAATTTTCAATTGGAGACATTTTACGATTATAAGCCTAAAATTACAGGATTAATGCGTGAATTCTTATTTTCTATGTGTGCACCTTCTTGTACAGGTTATAAAATAAATTTAAAAACTGAAGAAGTAGAACCAGTATTTGAAAACTATACAATAGATTATTTATCTAAAAATATTATAGAGACAATTCAAAAAGAAGCTTTACAATTTGTAGAAGATATGATTTCAATCTTTGATAAAGATATCTTTAAATTAAATTATCAAAGGACTTATATTTCGATGCCTTATGAATCATTTATTCAATCTGTAAATGGATTAGATAGAAAAATATTTGATTCTATTAACTTCGAAGATAAAGTAGCACCAGATAGTCAAGTAACTATAGGGGATGAGTGGGAGAAAGAGTTAAAAAAGAAAAATCAACACGAATTAGAAAAACTTCTAAATTTACAAGATTATCTTAATAAAGAATTTGTAGATCTATATGGAAAAAATACTTTAGAAAGAATGATTTATTATGCTATGTTTGATAGGGAAGCATTTAAAGATAGAATGAAAAAAAGAATATCTAAATAATAAGAATAATCCTTCAAGTTAAATTGTAGGATTTTTTTCTGTAAAAATGTGTTAAAAGGATATTATTAATGAGTTAGCTTTGTTATAATTTAATTGAACGATATCATATAGGGGGATTCATTATGCTTCATATTACTAGAATAATGTTAAGTACTTATAACATTACTGATACTGATTTTATGGGATATTCAATTAGTAGAGATACAGCAAATTTTCATCATTTGATAATTCCTAAACGAAATCACGGAACGAAAACAATTTCTAATGGAGCAATACTTAATAAAGATACATCTCATCCATATTTACACATTATCGAACTTAAAGATTATGATATCTTCTTTCAAATAACAAAAGAAATGATGAAAGAAAATCAACTTGGAACAATAAATGAAGAAAATTTAAAAAAAATAAATGAATTGCTTTCTGTTTTTGAAAGAGAACACTGTGGAGAAACAAATATAAATGGTGAACCACTTATAAGAGAAGAATATGTTAAAAGACTAATTAAATAAGCTTGTACTTGCTTATTTTTTTCTTTGTGATAGAATAAAGCGATAGAGGTTTTAGATATGAATGATTCGATTGACGATGAATACATAGTACAATTTGATAATGCAATTAATACTTCCAATCAAATAGATAGTTACTACGATGAATTAAAATATATTGAATATAGTGAAGGAAGAAATTGTGAAGAATATAAAAAAGTATTAAACAAAATAAAGTGTGCATTAGATTATGAAAAACAAAAACTAAATGATATTTTTATTGATCCATCTGTTCTTGTTCTTTTCTTAAAATATGTCAAAGAAAGAGATTGTAAAAGATTATCATCTAAATTTGTAAATGAATATAACCTTGCAGAACTTATTTTTTATGCTGAAACAAATGACACTTATGATAGGATTATCGACTACTTTGATGTTGATATTTCAAGGGATAAATACATAAAAAACGAAATTATTAAAAATGGAAACAAAGTTAAATTTAAGTCTGTGTATTATCTAATGCTTTCTAAAATGTATATAAAATTAATCGATGAATATTTAAAAGATTGTAAAGATTTAAAGATGAGAAATTATCTAATAAATATGAAGTATAAAAGTTTAGAAACTTGTAATGAACTAGAAAATTGGTACTTTGGTTTTGAACCAAGTAATGATGCTCTTCTTGTTGAAAGTGATTTTTTACTTGCGGATTCCTTTAATATGAATATCGATAATTTTGAAATAATTAAAAATAATCATCTCTTTAGTATGGTTAAAAGAATGATAGATCTTGCTTTAAAAAAGAGTGGGAAATCAGAAGAAAACAAAATGTACTACGAAATAAACATTTTGACGATTTTATTGAATATGGAAATTTTTACTCTTTCTGATACTTATTTGTTTTTTCAAAAAATTATGGAGTACTCAAAAGGAAAGTATGATGAAAATTCTGTTAACTTTGTAGATTCATTATTTTCTAAATGTCCTGAACTTATAAAGAAATTTACATATGTACCTAATAAAAAAGAAATGTAAAAAGATGTAAATATCTTTCTTTTTTTTTAGATAGTAATAATTAGATGTTATAATAATGTTATTGGTGGAATAGTATATGGAAAACATTTATAATTTGACAATTGAACAACTTGAAGAATATTTTTTAGGTATAGGAGAAAAAAAGTTCAAAGCTATTCAGACATATTCTTGGTTATATGAAAAAAGAATATCTTCATTTGATGAAATGACTGATATGAAAAAAAGTGTCATTGAAAAACTTAATGAAGATTTTACTTTAGAGTCTTTAAAAGTAATCAAGGTTGAAAGAGATAAAGAAGTAAATAAATATTTATTTGAACTTTATGATGGATCCTTGGTAGAGAGTGTTCTTATGAGACACGACTATGGTACAAGTATCTGTGTTTCAAGCCAAGTTGGATGTAATATGGGATGCCGTTTTTGTGAAAGCGGACGCTTAAAGAAAGTAAGAGACTTAAAAGCGTACGAGATGGTTTTGCAGATTCTTGAAGTGGAAAAAGATATTGAAAAAAGAATATCTCACGTTGTAATAATGGGAATTGGGGAACCATTTGATAACTACGAAAATGTAACTAACTTCATAAAAATAATAAATCATCCGAAGGGACTTGCTATAGGAAGTAGACACATAACCGTTTCAACATCAGGTATTGTTCCTAAAATATTAGAATTTGCAGATTTTCCATATCAAGTAAATTTGGCAGTGAGTCTTCACGCACCAAATGATAAAATAAGAAATGAAATAATGCCAATAAATAAAGCATATAAAATAAAAGACATAATAGATGCTTTAAAAATATATTATAAAAAGACAAATAGAAGAATTACTTTTGAATATATAATGCTCGATGGAATAAATGATAGTGATAAAGATGCACAAGAACTATGTAACCTTTTAAAAGACTTAAACTGCTATGTAAATTTAATTCCTTATAACGAAACAAATAATATTCAATATAAAAGAAGTAAAAACGATAGAATTTTGAAATTTTATGATATAATAAAGAAGAATAATGTAGGAGTAACAATTAGAAGAGAATTTGGAAGTAAAATAAGTGCTGCCTGTGGACAACTTAGAAGTAAGAAGGAGGAACTATGAAATCGTTTTATTTAACAGATGCTGGAAAAGTTAGATCTCATAATGAAGATAGTGTTATAATCACTAAAAATCAAAGTGGGAATTACTTGATGGCTGTTGCTGATGGAATGGGAGGACATTCTGCTGGTGAGATAGCTTCAAGTATTGTTGTAAGTCATATTAGCAAATGTTTCAATGAATCATTCTGCAATATGGAAAAATCAAAAGCAGTAAACTGGATGCGTGAAATGGCTACAGAAGTTAATGATATGATATTTGATTATGCTAAAGATCATCCTGAAAGTAAAGGAATGGGAACAACTCTTGTAATGGCAGTAATTACTGATGATTACGTCTTAATTGGAAATATCGGAGATTCTTCTGGATTTGTTATAAAAGATGAAAAACTACATAAAGTAACTTATGATCACACTCTTGTAAATTTACTTATAAAAGCAGGAGAATTAACGGAAGAAGAAGCTAAAAATCATCCTAAGAAAAATGTTTTAATGAAAGCACTTGGAGCTAATAACCCAATAGATATAGATATATTCGATTGCGATATGGATATTTCTTCAGTACTTTTATGTAGTGATGGACTTACTTCTATGCTTGACACAGAACAAATTGAAAAAGTTTTATTAAGTGAAGCTGAAATAGAAGATAAGGTAATAAAACTAATTAGAAAGAGTAACAATCGTGGGGGAACAGACAATATATCAATTGCATACTTAGATTTATCAGAAAGTGGTGATTAGCGTTGTTTACAAAGGGGCAAATGATTAATGATCGATACGAGGTTATAAAAAGTATTGGCGAAGGTGGTATGGCTAATGTTTATTTAGCTACAGATACATTTTTAGATAGAAAAGTTGCAGTTAAAGTTTTAAGAGGTGACCTTGCAACTGATGAAAAGTTTATAAGAAGATTCCAAAGAGAGGCTTATGCAGCTTCTACTTTGTCTCACCCTAATATCGTTGAAATGTACGATGTCGGTGAAGATAACGGAACTTACTATATCGTAATGGAATACATCGAAGGAAGAACTTTAAAACAACTATTAAAGAAGCGTGGAAGTTTAACAACTCCTGAAGTTGTCGATATTATGCTTCAATTGACTGATGGAATTGCTCACGCTCACGATATGTATATAATTCATAGAGATTTGAAACCACAAAATATTATGATTTCAGACGATGGTAAGATTAAAATAACGGACTTTGGGATAGCGATGGCCTTGAATTCAACACAACTTACTCAAACTAATTCTGTTATGGGGTCTGTTCACTACTTACCACCAGAACAAGCAAGTGGAAAAGGATCAACAACTAAATCAGATATTTATTCAATGGGAATAATGTTATTCGAGTTAGTTACTGGTAAACTTCCATTTAAAGGAGACAATGCCGTAGAAATAGCCTTAAAACATATGAAAGAGGAAATACCAAATGTTAAGAAACTAAATCCTAATGTTCCTCAAAGTTTAATAAATATAATTTTAAAATCTACTGCAAAGAATCCTAAAAATAGATATGATGATGTTAAAGAAATGCACCAAGATTTAAAGGTTTGTTTAAATGAAGATAAACTTAACGAACCACCTTATGTATATAAATATCCAGAGTTTGAAGCAGACGATAAGGAACCTTCTTTAAAAGAAATTAAAGAAACAGATAATACTGTTAGAGAAGAAACTCCTGTTGCTAAAAAAGTGGATAAAAAAGAAGAAGAGGATGAAGAAAAAGGTAAGAGTAAAATCTCTACTATCATAATAGTCTTCTTGTTACTTGTTCTTCTAGGTGGAATAGGTGCTATTGGATATGTGTTATTACCAACATTTAAGAATAATGAAGATATCAAAGTACCAGATGTTTCAGGACTAACAGTTACTGAAGCAGAAAAAGTTCTAAAAGGGAAAGGCTTCAAAGTTGAAGATGATACTGAGAAGAGATTTAGTGACGAAGTAGAAGAAGGATTAGTTATTGGAACAGATCCTGCAATAAATAGAAGTAGACCTAAGGGAACAAAAATAACGATAATTGAGTCCCTTGGAAAAAATGATACTTATGTTATCGAAGATTACACAGGTAAAAATTATATTGAAGTTCAAACTACACTTGAAAAAATGTATAAGATGAAAGTTAAGATAGAGAAAAAGGATGTAGATTTGACAGAAGATATGGATTTGCAAGCAATAATTGAGCAAGATATCAAACCAGGTACTGAAATAACAGTGGATGAAAATAATCCAACAACGATAACATTATATATTCCAAATGCTTATGAACAGTATCCAGATTTCGTTAGTGAAGGTTGGACATTAGAAGAAATTGAAGAATTTGCTGCAAAATATGAAATAAAAGTAGATGTAAAATACTTTGAAACAAATGATTTTCCACCTGGTACTGTTTATAAACAATCAAGAACTGGAAAAATTGTAAATGGTGCTACACTTACAATAACAGTTACTAAGGAAAAGGAAGAAGAACCAGAACCACCTGTAGATGAAGAAGAAAACACTGGTGGTACAGAAGGTGGAGAAGGCTCAACGCAATAATTAGGAGGGTTATGAAAGGACAAATCGTAAAAATACTTAGCAATCTATACTTTGTAAATTGTGATGGAGAAATAATAGAATGTCATAGTAGAGGGAATTTTAGAAATAAAAAAATAACTCCTGTGGTAGGGGACTATTGCAATATAAATAAAGATGATAAGTATATATTAGAAATACTTCCAAGAAAGAATTTCTTGATTCGTCCTTTAGTAGCCAATATAGATCAAGGCTTAATTGTTACAAGTTTAAAAACTCCAGATTTTAGTACTAATCTTTTAGATAAATTAATACTTGTTATGGAAATCAATAAGATTAAACCTATAATTTGTATTACCAAGGAAGATTTAGTTACTGAAGAAGAAAAAGAAGAGTTTAAAAAGATTATAGATTATTATAAATCTATCGGTTATAGTGTTTTCTATAATTATGAAGTAGATAAAATTAAAGAAATCTTTAAAGATAAAACAACAGTCTTTACTGGACAAACGGGTGCAGGTAAATCAAGTTTATTTAATCGTTTAGATAAAAATCTAAATTTTGATGTAGGAGAAGTTTCTCTTGCCCTTGGAAGAGGAAAACATACGACTAGATATGTTGAGTTAATCTCACTATTCGGTGGAAAACTTGTCGATACACCAGGGTTTTCTAGTATAGACTTATCATACTATAAAGATGAAGACATAAAAGCTGCATTTATCGAATTTAAAAATTATGAGTGTAAGTATAAAGATTGCAAACATAAGTCTGAAGGAATAGATGAATGTAGTATTAAACAGGCTGTCGAAAAAGGAGAAATACTTTCTTCAAGATATGAAGATTATATTAAGTTTTTAGATAAAGACAGCAGATAGGAGGGACTATGAAAAAGGTGTCAGTATCCTTTTTAGCGTCAAAGGATGAACAAAGAGATATACTAAAAATAAATAGATCAACTGCAGATTATGTTCACGTTGATGTAATGGATGGAAAATTTGTAAAGAAGAAACATAAACCTTACAAGATGCTTTACAAAATGGGTAATTTTCTTAATAAGAGATTAGATGTTCATTTAATGGAAAAGAATCCATTGAAACATATCAATTATTTTGCTTCTTTAAATACAGAGTACATTACTATTCACGTGGAACTTGATAAAGTAGATAAATATATCGATTTAATTAAGCAATATGGTATTAAATGTGGACTAGCTATTAATCCTGATACTGATGTATCTATTCTTCTTCCATATTTATCTAAAATTGATATGGTTCTTGTAATGGGAGTAAATCCTGGATTACCTGGACAAGAATTTATTGATGATACAATTAAAAAAATCTTAAAAATAAAGAAGATTATAGTATCTAAAAAAGTAAAAGTAAAAATTAGTGTCGATGGAGGAGTAGATGCTGAAGTAGCTAAAAGACTTGACTTTGTCGATATAATTGTAAGTGGTAGCTATGTAACAAATAGTGATGACTTTAGTGAAGCTGTTGAAAATTTAAGAGAAAATGCTAGTAGAAATACAAAGAAAGCTAAAGAGTAGGGGATATAATAAAAAATGTTGAAATTTTAAAATAATTAGAATTTTTCAACATTTTTGTTTATAAATATAAATTTTATGATACAATATTAATAGTCATTTGAACATTTGACTTTAATATTTTTTGCGGACATGATTTAATGGCAGAATATAACCTTGCCAAGGCCTTTGGTAGAGGTCAAATTTAAAGCCATTGGACTTTGATATATAAAGGGTTTATGAGGTAAGGAAAGTAAAAAATAGTTAAAAAATCAATTTCGTGTACCAATTCGTGTACCAAAATAACAAACTTCAGTGAAATTGATTTTAATTATTTTTAACTATTCCTTACATCAAAATCTATCAAAAAATTAACATCTGTGTTATAATAAAAATTGCTTATGCAGGTATAGTACAGTGGTTAGTACACCGCGTTGCCAACGCGGGAACGGCAGTTCGAATCTGCTTACTTGCTCCATTAGTTAATTAACCTCTATTTTTAGAGGTTTTCTTATGTAATAAAACCCAAAGACCATTATCTTTGGGTTATTTGTTCCTTTAAAGGTTCAATCTTTATCTTCTTATAAATTGGTTTAAATCCTATCAGCAATGCTTCTATATCTTCATCATCTAATTCATCATCAATTTTAGCAATCTTATTAAAAATAGGAAACAAATCAAATAAATAGTTTTTACACAATTGCAAATCAGTATCATAATCAATCTCATCAACTGATTTATTCAATATTTTTTGCAATACATTATTAATTTTGCGCTTGTTATTCAGTCTACCCATGCATATACTATATAACTCAGCATAACTAACACCTAAAGCATTTCTAAATTCCTCATCAAACTTTTCTAACAACCGTCTGTCATCATCTAGATTACTCTGTTCATATACTGCCATCATCGTACTATCTTTAGACCATCCAAAGCGCTTCTTAACAGCTTTAAAATTTGTCTCACCTTGTAACATAAAACTAGCCGAACTATGTCTAACAATTCTTAGAGGTAAATCCTGACTATTGTATCCTAACTGATCAAGGAATTTGTTCCACTCTTCGGTATATCTATCTGGACTAATTAACTCATTATCATCCCATGAAGTAAAAATAAAATCATCATTTGACACTTTCATACCTAATTCTTCTCTAAAAGATCTATAATGATCTATTAAGCTTAATACACAATCACTTATTGTAATTTCTCGAATACTAGCATCTGTTTTAAGAAGATCTTCAACAATCAATTCGCCTGTTAATCTTGATTTAGTAACTGAACGCATAATATTAATTGTGCTTCTATATCTATTAATATCAGAAAACTTAATTGCTACCGCTTCCTCAATACGCATGCCTGTTTCTAAAACCAAGTTAATTAAGGTTTTAAACCTAATATTCTTTTTACTGATCTCATCTAATACAAAATGCATATCAATAGTAGCTAGGTAATCTCTATTTTTAGGTCTATATTTAGGTTTACCCTTAGTAGCATCAAAAGGATTCGAAGAAATGACTTTTAATGTATTTTTAAAGTATTCGAATGCCATATGAACGAATGCATAATGTCTATTAGTTGTATTCTCTGATAATAATTCATCACTATCTAATCTTCTAGTAGAAAGTAGCTTATCAACAAAAGCTTGTGCAATTTCAGTAGATACATCTACTATTTTCATATTCAACAAATCCGATTCACTGATTAATCTATCTTTATATGTAATTAGGTTCTTCTCGTAAGTAGATCTACGCAACTCAGGCTTACCTGAAGGGCCTTTCTTATTAACTAATTCTTTTCTATATTCAAGAAAATTCTCAAATCCATCTTTAACAGTAAAATCAATATAAGCATTAATACCTTCTCGCTGTGTCCTTACACATTGTTTTCTAATAGAGTCAAGAATTTCCCATTTCCTATTAATAGCATTAAGAAGACCATATACAACCTCAGTATATCTTTCCTTACTGCCTGGCTTTCTTATAGAAATTCTAAACTTATCAGGACCAATTTCAGAAATATACTTTAAGTCCTCGTCAGTTATTTTTAACTCTTTTGCCTTATTAAAGGAAATGGAGAACCTTTCTAAGGTTTCTTTAGAAAGCTTAGATTTGTTCATGAGTTCTCCATGACATTAAACTATGTGGATTCTTATGAGTTCTTTCTTTAAGAAACTTCTCAATGTCACTAATATAGAAGTGTCTTTCATTTCCAATTCGTACAACAGGAAGTAAACCCTCATTAATTGCTTTTGTTAAAATATACTTAGATAACGCTGGATATATCTTTGTAACCTCAGTAATACTACATAGTTGATCTGTATTCTCTTTAAGCTTATTGATTTCCATATTATCCTCATATACTTTTATAAGCTTATAAAACTCCATAGCCACATCGCTTAAACGAAATTCTTTGTTCATTAATTACCATCCTTTCTAAATACAATTCTTTTGTCTAATCTAGAAACTATTTCATCTACAATATAGTTCCTTACCTCATTGTGAAGATCTATTGCCTTAGGTTGTGTAAATACTCTTGATTTAACATTATCTGTCCACATATTATTTGCAGTACAATCGATATGGTGACCAATCAAAACAACCATTTGATTATTGAAATCTCTTTTTCTTGGCAAATAGGTCCATATAACAAGATCTATCTCAGGATTATATGTATCAAAGATTTTCAATAAAGTTCCTTGTTCGATACCATCATTGAAAACTTCAATAACACCATCGATATCAATATTATTTTTTTGTAATAAATCTTTTACACCAGGAAAGATTTTCCCGGACTTTATAATCTTATCGCTCCAACGTATCATTAGCTAATTCCCTCCGTTTTCTTTGTATTTAAACGTACAATAGGAATTAAAGCAACTTGGGTAATCATAGTTGATCGCCTTCTTCCAATTCCTTGAAATAAGCGTATTCAGGAATAAAATCCAAAGGGACAGAAACATGATCTAGTCCAAATCGGGATTTCACAATATTTAAACAAATTTTCTTTTGTTTTGGACCACCTAAAACTGTTGTTTCTTCACCAGCTGTTATTCGGATGAGAACATCAGCCATATATTCTATGTTGCCACTTTCTTTACTAAAAGAAAGGTCATATTCAGAATTTTCATTAAAACTTGACTTGCTATAAGAAGAACGATTCATGGATGTAATCACGATTATAGGTACATTATATATACTGCTATATCTCTTAAGTTCATTAATGACCTTATCAATTTCTAATCTCTTATCATAGACACTATAAGAGTTATCTTCTTCTGTAGATGAACTGAGTTTATTTTCCATCCTTTGTAAAAAATCAATTACTACTACAGGGTTAGCGTTTAAGAAAAGTTGAACATTCTTAATAGCAACCTCCACAGAAGCAACATCGTTTACAGCTGAATCATTTCCTTTATTATCTAGAGTAGGTGAAATAACATTAATATACGGATCATAAGTTGTGTGATATTTTCTGTAAATTTCCCTTATACTGTCTTTTATATGTTCTCCATCTAATAACAACTTTGGATTAGACAACTCATTAATTGTCATATTTTCCAAATCTTGATTTCTGTATGTAGAGTTTGCTAAAAGCCTTAGACTAGTTTGCAGCTCAGACATATCTAAATTGAAGTATAGACTACACCTTTTGTGTTCTGCAATATTCATTAAAATATGCAATAGAAAACTACTTTTTCCCATACCGGGGATGGCTCCTATAACATATAATCCAGCCCTAAGACCACCACCCAATTTCTCATCAAGTGATTTGATACCTGTAGGAATGACTTCGCTTTTTTTAATATTCGTTTTAGTATCTTGTAAGCCTTTTAAGTAATTACCTATAACATCATTCTTAAAACTGCTTATAGATTTTTCCTTAAATCTTCTAATCGTATTATTAAAACCTTCCTCATAAACCTCATTATTATATAATGTCTCTCCCTTGGCGTTATTAAAAATAAACATCACTATTCACCTCCATCCTGTTAATAATCACTATATTATTGCATAGCTTCTTAATCATAAATATCCCTCCTTATATTTGATTAAAAATGCATTTGGCGGAGACTAAAAATAATAGGAAGTCTCTATGCCATAACAGCAAAAGCGCGGAATATTTCTTCTGTAAGAAGTCAGTATGTCCTAATCCCTCAACTTATATAATCTAGTAAGGGAGAGTAAGGTATTAATAATTCTCAAAATGATTTGTTGAGCGATTAGTACATACTAACATAAGGTACAAAGCATCAAGATTTGCTCAACAATATTAGCATTTAGAAAATAGAAAAATATACTTTAAAAATCTAAAAATTCAAAACTTAAAGTTAAAAATAAACTTTAAAATTTCAACTTAATCAATAAATCACCTGTCCTGATAAGATATGCTAATCTAGCTTTGTCAAAAGCTAAGTTACTCTTAGTATAAATTTCATTATATAGTTTAACTACTTGAACACTAATATCCTCTTTATTGGTTAATTCCTTAGAAGCAACTATATATTTGTGTAGATCAATTTCTTTATTTCTTATTACAAAGTAAGCAGAAAATTGACGAACACATTGTAAATTTGTTAAACATAAAAGAATTGCTTTTAAAAGTTTACAAATTGATTCTTTCGAATTTGCTTGATTAACAATTTGATAAAAGTAAGTGTAACCTCCAATTTTTGAATTGTTATAAACATAAATTTCATTAGTCAAATCACTTAATTTCTTGTTATATACTAGATTGTGTTTATTTCCCTTTAACTTCAAATTAAGATAATAATCAAGCTTACTAGCAACTGTATATCCTAAATAATTTAGTCTAAGACTTTCTATAGGAAAATAGTTATAAATTTGCTTTAAGGTATATCTTAATTTCATAAAATTAACAATTCGACATATAATACCTTTAATTTCTACTGATTCCCCATCAATACCATTTCGATTCTTCTTAGGTAAATAAAGAATACTAATATTTGCAATTCTTTCTCTATCACCATCTACTAACTGACTTTTCTTTAATTTGTCAGCATAGTATGAATTCTTAAAACTCCAGTACACTTTCTTCGTATTTAACTTTTCACAAGTAATGACAATCTGTTCCTTTAATTTTACATTATTTATATGTGGAAAAATTAACCTTAAAGAAGAAATTGGTATATAAACATAATTATCATTAAAACCAGCTTTACTACTTAAAGAGATATAATAATGATTAATTAGTTTTAATAACTTCATTTCTGCTAGAGTAAAAGTAGCATTATGCACATCTATTCCAAAAGAAAAGCTCTTAGCCTTACCATATAAGATTTCTTTCTGATAAATGTTATTTGAATAATCATTACATGTAATGCTCATATCAAACATCTCATATGTGAACTTGTCACCAAAATCACTTATAGTTTTTGATATATCAACATTATGCCTATAAGCCAAATCATGTGATAAAAATTTCAAATAGCTTTGTATTGAATCATATAATGGATCAATTGCTGCATAATTAGTTGCCTCAGCAATAGTAGCATCTAAACCATCATTAGGTTGTAATTTAAAGATGCCATCCTTTTGCATTTGTTTTAATGCATTAAACATAATCAATCACTCCCATAATCAAATGTAATTTCTCCAAACTCATCACCAATGCCACCTTGTCTACCTATAGCTGTATTTAAACCTAAGTCATCAAAATCACTATAGTTATCAAACACACCCATAATATCTTGGAAAGTATCATCATCCATGGTCGTATGAATCGTAGAACCTGTACTGCCAATTAATTGATGAGCAAAATCTGCAGGAACAACCATCGCATCATTAGAACGATTGCCGTCTCTATTCTTTAAGATACCAATCTTGGCTTGTTTAGAAACAATTAATGAAGGATCGGAGAAAATACCTAAAATAACTGCAGCACAAGTCTCTAACTCATTAGCTTCCTTAAGAGCTGTCATATCATACATACCATCTCTTCTAATCGCTTTCTGATAACCTTGTCGATTAATTTGTGAAACCAGAATAGTATGAATCTGTCTCTTTGTCTTAAGAAAATCTAAACAGTTACTTCTAAAGTAATTACACCATCTATTGATAACAGTATTCTCTGAAAGATTTGATGACTGATCAGAGTAAGCTAACATTTGAATGTGGTCAATAATAAGTAAATCTAACCCTTTGCCAGTTTCCTCAATACATAAATTCTCAATCTCTTGTAGCTTACTATCAAATACAAAGTAATCATAAGACTCGATGTCTTGTTCATCCAAAATATAGAACTTACCCGGTAATGAGTCTAAATCAGGTAAAATATCACTCTCAACATAATCTCTTTCTTCTTTTGTTAAAGATTTAGACTTTAGATTCTTGTGTTCAATCTTCTTAGTCATCTTAGGTTCCAAAGAATGTCTAGAAATTAAGTTATACATTAAATGTTCTGCTGAAATTTCCAAAGAAATGTAACAAACATTGTAACCCTGTGTTATAGCAGAATGCATAATACTTACTGAACAAATAGATTTACCCATACCAGTAAAACCAGCTAAAACTGAAACTTGACCAGCTTTAAGACCACCAATCTCTTTATCTATTTGCTCTATACCAGTCTTGATACCAGAGTTATCTAATTTCCGATCATATAAATCTACTATTCTATCCATAATGTTTTCATACTTTACATTGGTAGAACTCGAATTCAAAATATTTGTGAAATGTTCCATAATTTCTGGTGTCTTTCCCTCAACAGGAATTCGCTTTGCCTCATTAATTAACAACTTACTAGTGTTTAAATCCTTTCTTTGGGTAACAAACAACTTAACAAGCGATAGCACATCTTGCATTTCAACGTTAGAATCAACCTTAGTCTTTGAAAATTGATTTTGAAAAATTTCAAAAGAAGGAATAGCATTTAACTTCTTATATAAATTTTCAAAAGTAAAAAGCATTGTTTCTTCATTATTGGATAATAACTTATTGTCCAAAAGACTACTCTTAATGAAACTAATACAATCCTTAACTAGATTCTCATTTGCATTGCATAGGTTCTTTATTATGTCTTCAAAACGATATGCTCTAACAACGCTAGTTCCTATTTTCAATTGTGATTCTTTATAATTATTACAAATCATAAATAAGCTTTCCTTTCTATTAAACTTAATCAAGTCCTCATTACATTTTTAGTGCAGTTTTGGCTCTTGACAAATACGATTATACTCATCGCGCAATTGACCAAAATTGAAATAAGCGTTATAATAAGCGTTACAAGAATCAAATAACATCATTATCAAAAATTATCAAAGGATATTAAAAGCTTAAAAAGAAAGGATAGTGTTATGAAAACATTAGTTAAAATTCATAGATTTAAAAAATATGAAAAGTACAATTTAAGCGTTGACGAAGCAGTTGGAGACATATTGTTGACAGGATATAACCAGTTAGAATGTTCATCAGAGGATTCACTAGACATTTCACAATTAGTTAAAAAGACATATAACCTTGGTAAAAAGTTAGTTAAAATAATTAATGATCGAAGTAAAGAACTTGGGATAAATGAAGATGATACAAGAAAATTGGATAAGTATGATAAAAATACAATCAATGATAAAATTAAAGAACGTATAGAAAAATTCATCTCAATGCCTAATAAAAACTATCCACATTATAAAGCCATGAGTAAATTTTATGGTACTGCAATAGATTTATTGCAAAAATACAATATTGAATGTGAAATTGAACAAACATTAAAGAGTAAAATAAAAAACTGGGATATTATTGACAATTTGGTATATTCTGCTGAAGAATTATCGGAACTTGAACGTAATTATAAAAACATATTTAATAAAGTATTAGAAAACATTGATACACATAATTTCACTTCATTAATTAACTATTTAAGTGACATCCCATATACTATTTCAAAATTTAATGAAGAAATATTAAATATCAGACAAGATTCAAGCCAAGAAAGTGCAAAAAAAATATTTGAAGCAATAGTAGAATGGTGCCAAGAGTTTGGATTGCCATTTTGTTCAGAAAATAAAAAACTTTATGGAATTATAAAAGATAAAATTATTACTGATGGGGAAATTTATGAATGTTGGGATAGTAGTAATGTAAGAGATGAATCATTAAGCATAGGCGAGTATGCAAAAAATACTGTTCCAATCAACAATTTCATTGGAATTTGTCTCTTAATATATGAATTTTATAATGCTACAAGTTATGATAATTGGGATATTCAGCTAATTGAATATTATCATAGACAAGTTATGGAAAGATATAACAATATCTTCAATATTCCGCTTAAAATATATGAAAAAAAGATTCCTATAATAAAAGATAATAAAAAAATATTATATAACGTAAAAGAATATGAGAGTGTAGCGATTGCAGCATGGGATGTTTTCTACCATGATTACTTTGGTAATCCAAACTTTCCTCTTTCAGAACCTATAGAATTTTGTGATGAATGTCAAAAAGAAATAAAAGAATCAGGACATATTACAAAATCCGGATTACATCTTTGTAATGAATGCTTTGCCAAAAGGAAAAAAATTCAGGGTAAAGAAAGACAAAATAGGTTTAGAAAAAATAAAAAATAATGGTAATTGTGTCCTATAATTTGAGATATAGGACACAAAATTAAGCATTAAAAAAGGGGCTATAATTGCCTCTTTTTCAAACCCTATTTATCAGAGTTGTTAACATTAAAATAAGCTTCAAGTAGTTTTTCAGGTGCATTAGAAATGCGCTGATCTTCATGTACATATATTGTGGTTGTGTTAATATCACTATGCCTTGCAAATATTTGTGCCTGCAGAAGATCATCATTACTTGCTTTTGTAACGGAAGTTATGGCAGTATGCCTTAAACTATGAGGTGTGACTCTCTTATTCTTAACATTATTTGCTACCAATAATTTAGTAATAATACGCCTTATACTCCTCGTTGTTAGCCTTGTATTCGGTTTATTGTAAGCAAGACCGACAAATAGAGGATCAGTAAATTTGTAATCACTACGAGCCACTAAATAATCATTTAAAGCCGCCATAACAGTTGGACAAAGAACAATAAAGCTATTCTTCTCGTTCTGAAATTTACCTTGAATATACAAGATATTCTCATTATCACGTGTGCTGATATCTTCTACATTTGCACGTTCTAGCTCACACTCCCTCAAACCATTACGAAGACATAACTCAAAAATTGCATAATCTCGCTTTTCTTGAAGTGTTTCTCTTTTAATATTATTCTGTATAGTCAATGCCTGTTCCCTAGTTAATGGAAGCTTTTTATGATTCTTACTTTGCTTAACACTTTTTATTGTTGCCATAACATTAGGTATTCCAATAGTTTCTAAATATCGGAATAACGAACGCACCCCAGCTAAATATTGATTCACAGTAGAAGCAGATGAATACTTACTAACTAGATACCGCTTATAATCCAGAATAACCTGTCTATTAACTGACTTTATATCATTATTGATAAGCCAATTCAAAAAATACCGAATACTAGCCAAATAATTATAACTTGTCCCTTTATTAACATCTAATGAATTGGCATAATCCTCAATGATCATTTTAGTCGTTAGTATAGGATCAATGTCCTTGCGTTCATCACAAACAACAATATTACAATCCAACATAAAAATCACCTCGTGTTTGTTTTAACGTGTCCTCTAATATTAGTCAAATAAAAAAGAGAATAAAGTATATATTATTCTCATTAAAAGCCAGTAATGTGAGTTGAACCAAACCTCATACTTCATAACCGGACTTACAGACAAAGGGTGGCGATTTGTTTACTGCACTAGGTACAAATCGTTCACTCCATAAACCTTCCATAGTTTAAAACGGATTCAAACCATACTATGTATCTTCACGAGAATAGCTAGTTCTCGATGTTGTCTAATAACATCTTATTAATCACTTAATTAAAATAAAAAGTCAACATATTATTGCATATTATTTAACTCTCATTATGTTTCCATGAGATTATTATTGAATCATCCTCAAGTAATGCTTCCTCCTTACAATCTTTTGGTAAAAACAATAACATACCATTATCTAGTTGCAGAGGATAGTCATCATTAGTTTCAATCCTAATGTTATAAATCCCACCCTTAAGTAATAGCTGTTCTAAAACTTTATCACCATAAATTTCTTGCAAATATGATAAATCTAGTATTAAATGTGCATCACAAAACTTAAATGCCA
>CANRDN010000011.1 GCA_947629375.1 uncultured Bacilli bacterium
TTGTTAAAGAAACACTCATTATTTAATACATAATATAAATTTATTCAAATTTTTCGTAAAAAACCTAAACTCAAATAAGAAAACGACTTGTAAAAAGGTCGTTTTTATGTTATTATGTATTTGTCAAGGAAACTTGCATAAAATAAAGAGGGAACATTCAGTTTTGCTATGTTGAATGTCTACCCAATATTTTTTAGGAAGACATTTAATTCAAATGCGAATTAAGTGTCATTTTTTTATAACTACTATCATAATGATAAGGAGAAATAAAATGATAGCAATGAGCTTTAAAACTTTTACAATAAAAGTCTTAGTTTTCATTTTATCAAACCTCCTCTCTACAAAGATTAGAGGTAGACACTCAACAACTAATATTCCCTACGAAAATTATATCAAACATTTGTTTATAATTCAATAAACTTTCTATCAAATTATTTACAATTCAAGTATGGATATAAATATAGAATAACAATATAAAATTTTGACAAATTGCTTTTAATATGCTAAAATCAAGTCAATTTATGAAAGGAAGAGATTATTATGTTTAAAAATATGATTTTACTTAATCATCATTATAATAGTCTGCACTTGTTAATACGACATTAAATTTGTTGTAGATACAAGTGCTATTTGTGGTGCTTGTATCTAGATTATATAAACTATAATGCTATACAGGTACTACTTGTATAGCTTTTTTTAATAAAATGTAGAAAGAGGTATATTATGAAAATAGAAGATTTATTAGATGATTTAATTAAATTTAATACAGTTAATGATTTAGAAAATAAAAAGATTATAGACTATTTAGAAAAATATTTAAAAGAGATTGGTTTTAAAACCGAATATAAATCTAAATGTTTAGTTATGAGTTATGGAGAAAATCCAATTCTCTCATTTATCGGACACACTGATGTGGTATCAGTTTCAAACGATTGGAAATATCCTCCCTTTAAGTTAACAAAAGAAGAAGATAAGTTAATAGGTAGAGGCGTTTGTGATATGAAAGGTGGAATAGCAGCATTCTTATATGCTTTGAAAGAAATTGATTTGAAAAAATTAAAAAGAGGAATTAGAGTATGTTTTACATACGATGAAGAAGAGGGGTTTAAAGGAATTAAAGAACTTGTCTCTAAAAAGATAGATTTTTGTGATTATAGTATTGTTGGTGAACCAACAGATAATTACCCTTGTATTGGTTCTAAAGGTCTATTAGAATATGAATTAACTTTTAGAGGAACAGCAGTTCACTCGAGTAAACCTATACCAAACGAATCAAGCAATGAAAACTCTATCTTATTCTTGAATGAACTATTAAAACTAAACAAAGTTTTCCAAAAAGAAAAATGCAATTTATTTGAAGTACCATATAACACAATCAATATTGGAACAATAAATGGTGGTACTAATATATGTACTACTTCAGATTTAACGAAAGTATTATTAGGATTCAGGATTACTAAAAAATCTGAAGATATCGATTATATTAAATCTCGTATTGAAAAGTTAGTTAACAAATATCCAAAAGTAGAATATAAGATTTTAAATGAAATTAAGCCATTCTATAATGAAGATGCAATAATTGATTTTTATGAAAAAATAACTAATAGACAAAGAAAACCATTCTTTGGAGTAAGTGAAGCCAGTTTTATAAATAACAATCGTCTTATTTTAGGACCAGGGCCAATTACGGCACACGAAAATAATGAGTACATTTATGTATCTTCATTAATGGAAACTGTTGATATCTATAAAAAAATAATAGATAAAATTTGTATGTAAAAAAGAGTCGAGTAAAATCTCGACTTTTAAAATACGTAAATTAATCAATTAATTCTGAATCTTGATAAAGAATTATTTCTGGTATTTTTTCGTTTATCCTTTCTAAGACAGAATTATCATCATCTATCATTATAACTTTATTTTTCTTTTCTAGATTTAATAAAAAGTTTGCTTTTAAGTCTTTAGAACTTGTATTAGGATATGTTTCCTTAGATATAATGTTTCTTTTATCCTTTTCAAAAAATTGAGCATACTTATTAAGCCATTCATTCTTTTCTTCTATTTGAAAATCTTTTCTACAGATTGATAATATATAAAGATTAACATTTTCAAGTTTACTTATTTTTTCTAGAGTGTTGATATTCGTCATAAGTGGTCTCTTAGTTTTAAAATTTAGAGGTTCTCCAAAATTATAGGACGCAATAACTCCATCCATATCGACATAAATATCTATTACTTCCTTTTTTGCTAAGTTTTTAATTAATTCATAAAAATGCATAAATACACCTCATAATTATTTTATCATATAAAAATATTATAATAAATCTAGTATATTAAAATTCGACATAATACATCCTTAATGTATGATAAATTAAAATAAATTTTTCCAGTAATTATAAGGCTTTTGAGGAATTAGCACGAAAAGAATTTGCTTTTTTTAATAAAATATATTAGAATAGAAAAAGTACACTTTAAGAAAGGTAAAATACAAAGGTGAAAGAAATGAAAGATTCAGTGCCGACCTCTAAGGGAGGGTCGAAGATTAAAAAAATGAATTTTTTTGCTAATATATTTTTCATATTAATAACAATTAGCACATATGGGGTAGCGTTCTACCAAAATTTTAAAAATAAAGAAATCTACGATGCATTATATATGTCATTTTCTGATGTTAAAGTAATAGAATATGGATCAGAAAACTATAGTACATTAGATTTCGTTGAAACAATGGAAAATGGTTCACTAAGTGAGTATACAGAGAATTTGGACACGAAAACTGTTGGAGTTCAAAGACTTAGTTACCAAATATCACAAGATGATATAAGTAAAGAGTACTCGATAGATGTTTTAATAGAGGATACTAAAAAGCCTGTTATTAAATTTAAAAAGAATGTAATAACTATCTATGTTGGTGGAAGTTATGATTATAAAAGTAATATTTCATCTGTTACAGATCAAGTTGATGGGGCATTACCTTATAAAAGTAAAAAGCCTGAAGTCAATGAGAAAGGTTATTATACAATAACATCTAATTTAAACAATAAAAAAGTAGGAACTTATAAAGTTACCGTTAATGCTGTAGACAAAAATGAAAATGTTACGACTGCATCATATGACATTAAAGTAATTGCAAAACCAGTAGTAAAGAAAAAAACAACTAAGACAACTACAACAACAAGTAATAAAGTTACTGGTAGCTACACTGGACCATCTTCGATAGATACATCATCTGCAGTTAATACAGCTAAATCATTATTAGGATATAGATATGTCTATGGAGGAGCAAGCCCATCTACAGGATTTGATTGCAGTGGACTTATATATTACATTTATAAGTTACAAGGTAAGACTCTTGCAAGAACAACATCAGGTATGCAGTATAATGGTAAAGCAGTATCAGAATCAAATATGATGCCTGGTGACATAATCGTATGGTCTACAGGAAGAAGTTATCCAACTCCAACTCACGTTGCACTATATATTGGTGGTGGACAAATGATTCACGCAACTAACCCAAGACAAGGAGTTATTAAAAGTAGTGTAAATGGATGGAAAGAAGGAGTAGGAAGTAATCCAAATAAGATTGTAACAATAAGAAGAGTTTAGGGAATTCACTATATGTGGATTCTTTTTTTAGCAAAAATGATTGAAATGAAACACTATTATGATAAAATTAAAATAGATGATAGGTGATATTATGATAACGGATAGTATATTAGATGCTTTAGAATTGCTATATTCTAAACGAGAAAACTTTTCTAGTGAAGAACTAGATAAAGTAGAATTTTTAACGATTAAAAAATTAGATTATGATGGTGAAATCCTTTCTGTTGATTTTAACGATTTGTTAAATTTTAAAAATTTAAAGAATCTTGCTATTGATGGATGTATGCTAGATCTTAATCTTATGTTAGTACTTCAAAAACTTACTTCTTTAGAGAGTCTTTCTTTATACAATTGTGAAGTAATTGAAGATATATATCACTTGTTTGAAAACATAAATATAAAAAATTTATTACTTGATAATACTAATTTTGATTTAACAAAACTTTCTCATAATTATGAAAATTTAAAAGTTTCATCAGTAGAATTTAGACCATTTAATAGCTTTGTAAAAAGTTTGGATGTTTCATCTTGCAAGATAGATAATTTAGATTTATTACTTAAGTGCAATTTCGATGAAATTATTATTTCTTATGAATTATATTCTAATAATCAATTATTATTTGATGAATTAGATAAAAGTGTGACTATTATGGAAGAAAATGGTCAGTTTGTAATGAAAAGAGATGATAATTATGGCAACATTTAGAAGGTGTGATTTATCAGAACCTCTTCGTTATTCAGATTATTTAAATAAAAAGAAGTGGTATAAAGTCGATGGAGAATTAACCCAAGCCGATGTTAATCAATTAAATAACTTAAATGGAGAGTTTGTTTTAATATTTAAAAATACAAAGGGAATGAATAGTGAAATTATTAGACAATTAGACCCGAGAAAATTTGATATTAGTGTTATGGGTGGATTAAATTATATAGAAAGACCAAAATACAGAGATTCTGATTATATTGATAGAACTTTATATTCCCCTCAAGAACTATACAAAGTAATTAAAGAATTTGAAAAGATAGAAAGACAAATCGACTATTCTTGGACTGAAACTCAAAAGTGTTTGTTTGTATATAAGACTTTAGTAGAAAAAATGCACATCTTTAATCCAAAATTTGACTATGCATTTATAAATAGTAAGGATGTTTGTAGATCCCTTCATGGACTTGTAACAAATTATTCTGTTTGTGCAGGCTTTTCTTTAATTTTTAAAGAAGCAATGGATAGACTTGGTATTGAATGTCTTTATCAAAATAAAAGACATGATCATTGTTGGAATGCTGTTAAACTTGATGGAAAATACCATTTGATAGATTTAACTTGGGATGTTTCTAGTAAGAAAAACAATCAATGCCAATTTTACTATTTTTGTAGAGAAAATAGTGGAGACTTTTATAAAGGACATCATGATATAACTGGAGATTCTGAAGAAATTCGTGTTCCTGCTCAAGAAATGCCTGTTGAAGAAATAGCAAATAATTATAGAAAAATTCTTGGATCAAAGCAGAAGTATAGTGGTGCAATGAGTGGGTATAGAAATAACAAAGGTGAAACATATTACTATAGTCCTATTGCCAAGAAAGATGGAATAATAGTATATATGGTTGTTCATAATGGATATATTAATTATTATTACTTGAATGAAAAAGAAGATATAAAAAATGCACTAGAAAGAGGAAATTTAGATATAGTTTCTAATCAAAATGACCATAATATAAGTGGAGATATTCTTCCAGAGACATTAAAAAGGTTTAAAACATATCGAAGAAATGATGGAAGTAGCTTTGTTGTACTAAGAACGAAGACCGGTTTAAAGAATGGTTTAAATGAGTATTATTGCATTGAACCTTGTATAAGAGATGGACAACTAGTTTTAAAAAGGGAAACAATATTAAGTGAAAGTGATTTAATAAGTGATGAACCAGATTTCAAGTATTATGTTGCTAATTATTTGATTAGTCGTGAAAGATTACAAAGAAAGGTTGATCACTTTAATGGATATGTTGGTTATCTTGGAAGAAATTCTCAAGTATATTATAATAGTCAATTTGAAAGAGAAGAATTAGGAATTCAAGAAAGAGTAGCACAAAGGTGATCTAATGACAAATAGTTTTAAAAATGAATTAAAGGCAGTATTAAAAGTTGCTAGATGGGAGTTCATTTTAAAAACTTTTACTTCAATAGTGATGAGAGGAATACTTTTAGTTATTCCTATACTATTTAGTTTTGCAATTAATTATATAACAAGTAAAGATAAAGATATGGCAGTAATAATGATTGTCATATCTATTTTTTTGGTGGGAATATACCGTTTCTTTGAAGGTTATAACCAGGTTGCATATTATAAGTTATACGATAAAATATTTAGTTATTATAATGACTTAGCAATTTCACTAACTAAAGATAATTCAATATTCAGTTTATCTCGGTTCTCTTTAGGAGAATACTCCAATATTGTTTTAAATGATGTAAGTATTATTTCTTCTTTTTTTAGTGATGGTGTTATAAGGATTGTACAATTAATTGAATTTTTAGTAATTTTTGTTTATTTTTTCTCTATAGACATATATGTTTTCTTATTTACTTTTATCGTAACTTTTGTGATGCTTGTCGTATCGTTAAAAATAGGTGATAGAATTCAGCTATACAATAGGGATAGAAAAATAGAACTCGATAAGATTACTTCATCCGTTTATGACTATTTTGGTGGAATAAGAGAAGTGAAAAGCTTCAATATTTATGATAAAGTACATCCATTAATTGAAAATAAAAGAAAAAAATATTTGGAAGCAAATACGAAGTATAATGTGAGATTTAACTGTATTAACAGTGCTATATTATTTGTCTTTGAACTAGCAAGGTTGATTGCGGTTTTATATATTGGAATAAGAGCAATAGAGGGGGTTAAAGATGTTGGGGTAGTTCTAGTAATATACAATTATTATCAAAAGATAATAGATAACTTCACTATCGCACTAACTCTCAATGTCGAGTTTAGAAACCTATCTGTATCACTTCAAAGATTAAATCATCTAAGAGAATATTCATCTAAGAAGCAAAAAACTTTAAATATAGATAGAAACAAAATTGAAGGAGTAATCGAGTTTAAAAATGTATTATATGGCTTTAGAGAAAATCCTATTCTAGATCACTTGAGTTTAAAAATTCCCAAGAACTCTATTACGGTACTTGCTGGAAGTAATGAAACAGTGGAAACTGGTATTTATGATTTACTTTTAAAATTAAATAGACAACACGAAGGAATAATAAGTATTGATAATATTGATATCAACGAAATTAATGATGAAGATTATTTCTATCTCGTATCATCAGTGAGAAGAGATACAATGTTTTTTGATATCTCGATAAAAGATAATTATTTAATGATCAATAGTGACTTTAATAAAGTATTAGAAATATGTAAAAATGTCGGTTTAGATGAAGAAATAATGAAACTTAAAAATAAATATGATACAATAATTGATGAAAATACTCCTCTATCAGTAAGTTCTAAAAAACTCTTAGTAATTGTGAGAATGCTTCTTAAAGAAAGCAAAGTTTTACTTATCGATAATATAATAAATGTATTAGACGAAAAAAGTGAAAAAAGACTTATTGATTTACTTGTAGAAATGAAAAAAAATCATACTATTTTGATAGTTTCTCATTCTAAAAGAATAATTGATAGAGCAGATTTAGTATTAGATATATCTAGTAATTATGTTAAAGAAATAGGGAAGTGATATTATTAATAATCAAGATATTAATGTATTAATACTTGCGTACCTTGGTGACACAGTATACGAGTATTATGTAAGAAGATTTTTAATCGAGAAGAAAATAGGAAATGTTAATGAGTTACAGAAGAATGCGGTTAATTATGTAAGTGCTAAAAATCAAGCAAGATTTATTGATGCTCTTATAAAAGAAGAGTTCTTTGATGAAGAAGAGATGTCTATTATTAAAAGAGCAAGAAATCATAAAGGAGTAGGACATCCTAAAAACTGTGATATTGTCACTTATAAATATGCGACAGCACTCGAAGCTTTAATTGGATATTTGAAATTAGAAGGTAAAGAAGAACGCATAGAACTTATTATGGAAAAAATTCTTGGAGGTAATTTATGTTAGTATATGGAAGAAATGTTGCAAAGGAAGTTTTGCAAAAACCTGAAAAAGTTAGAAAAGTTACATTACAGAAAGACTTTAACGACAAAGAAATAAATTCTTTATTAGAAAAAAATAAAATCAAAGTAGAATACCTAGATAAAAAAGGATTTTCTAAATTTGATAAATATTCTCATCAAGGTATAATTTTAGACATTGAGGATTTTAGTTACACAGATTATAAGGAATTCTTAGATGTCGATGATGCCAAGGTAGTAATTCTTGATCATTTGGAAGATCCACACAATCTTGGAGCAGTAATTAGAACTTGTGAAGCTGCTGGTATAACGGGTATTATTATTCCAAAAGATAGAAGTGTAGATGTTAATAGTACTGTTATGAAGACAAGTGCAGGAGCACTAGAAAATGTCAAGATTGCTAAGGTTACTAATTTAGTTAATGTTATTGGAACATTAAAAGAAAATGGCTTCTGGATTGTTGGAACAGAAATGAATGGAAGCATCGATTATAGAGATATTGATTATACTGGTAAGATTGCTCTTGTTATAGGTAATGAGGGAAATGGAATCAGTAAATCTGTTCTTGAAGAATGCGATTATTTAGCTAGAATCCCAATGTATGGAAAAATAAATAGTCTAAACGCATCCGTTGCCGCTGGAATTATGATTTATGAGGTGATAAGTTTAGACAAGTAGGGGGATTTTACTTGGACTATAAAGATTTAAACGATTATGAACTTGTATATCAAGTTAGAGAAAGTGATGATGTAGCTTATTCACTTATTGTAAAGAAGTATTCTCATTTAGTAGATATGTTAGCAAGAATTTATTTGAAAAAGAATAGAAATATAGGAATCGAGTACGAAGATTTATTTCAAGAAGGTATGGTAGGAATTTTAAAAGCACTGGATGACTATGACGCGCAAACTCTTTTTTATACTTATGCTTCTTTATGTGCTAAAAGAGAGATGGAAAGATTAATCAAGGCTCATAAGAGAAACAAACATATGATTTTAAATAATGCAGTATCGCTTAATTTAACTCTTAAAGATAATGATGATATTGTTTTAGAAGACTTAATACCATCGCCCTTTAATTTAGAAAAATATTACATCAGTGAATGTAATTACAATAAAATGATCGATTTTAAATACGAATTAGACCTAGATGATTCTCCTATTTATGAATTGAAACTCAATGGCTTTTCAACAGATGAAATAGCCATTTTACTAGATAAAAACTATAAATATATTGATAATCATTTACATAAGATAAGGAAAAAACTTTTACAATTTATTTGAAAATAAAAAAGTGTGATAAAATAATAATAGGTGATAATATGGATACGCTTAAAAGTTATTTTTCGTATGAAGATGATACAAGTAATATAAGTGACATTTATAATAATCTTTCTAAGCAATTAAAAATTATTCATAGTCATAATATGGTCGTGCCTAATTTATCTAGTGACAGTATTGCAGTTGATGAAGATTATAATTTTTCGTTTGCCAATATGGATTTTGCTGAAGATAACGATTTTGTGTTGCAAAAAAGAAGAAATATTGTCGACTTAGCTAAAATAATTTTGGGTGCCTATTTATCATTAGAAACAGGATTTAGAGATTTTTCAAATGTCGATGATGAATGGTTTGCTAATAATATAAATAATATTAATGAAGCAGTAATGGCAGAAGGGTTTGAAAAGGATTACTATAGTGAATTGTTTTCAGGAAGTGACGAGTACTATTCTGATTATTTAGATAGAATGAAACAAATGAATAACTTATCTGGTTCCCAAAATGTTAATAGTTACAAAAAAGTCTTAAGAACAGCAGCAAGTAGTCTATATGAAGATGCAAGTGAAGAAGTACCGGAAGTTGTTGAAAGTAAGACAGCATCGATAAGTGCTTACTTCTATCCAATCCTTGTTGGGCTTTCACTACTAGTTACGGTTTCTGTTGCCATATTTATAAAGATATATAATAATTAACCACTTATAAGTGGTTTTTTGATGTATAATAAGCAAGTGGGGTGTTATTATGTCTTTTACATCGACAGTTAAAAATGAAATATGCTCATTAGAGTTTTCAAATACAGAGAAAATAGCAGAGTTATCCGCCTTTGTGAGAAGTAACTGCAAGCTTTTAGATAATTCTATAGAACTATCATCAGAAAATGCTAAAGTTGCTAAAAGAATTTATTTGCTTTTTAAGTCTTTATATGGAATAGATGCTTTAATAGAGCAGAGAAAACTTGCTAATTTTAGTAAAAAGAAAGTCTTTATCATCACGATAAGTACGCATATAGACGAAATATTATCCGATTTATGTGTTTTAAATGACGATAAAGAATTTATTGAAAATCCAAAAGATTATATAATTGATTCTCAAGAAGACAAAAAGGCATACTTACGAGGAACATTCCTATCTCGTGGAAGTATAAATGATCCTAAAACTAGTCAGTATCACTTGGAGTTTGGTTATGAAAATAAACACGAAACTGTTTTTGTACAGCGCTTACTAAATGAATTTGAGATGAACTCTAAAATAATTATTAGAGATACTAAATATATGGTCTATATAAAAGAAGCAGAAAAGATAAGTGACTTTTTAAAGATAATAAATGCTTTCCAAGCTGTATTATATTATGAAAACATAAGAATATATAAAGAGCAAAAGAATAATACAAACAGACTTAATAACTGTGAACAAGCGAATATGGACAAAATCATTGAAACTTGTAACAACCAGTTAAAAGATATTGAGCTTATTGAGGAGAAGATGGGATTAGACCTACTAGATGACAAACTAAAAGAAGCGTGTCTATATAGGAAGAAATATCCTGAGACATCGCTTACTGAATTAAGTAATATAATTTATATGGAAACAAATACAAAAATAACTAAATCGGGACTTAATCACCGTTTTAGAAAGATAAGAGAAATTGCTGAAAGAATAAGATAATTATTCTTTTTTTGTTAGAATTTTATCGATGATTCCATACTCTTTAGCTTCCTTAGCATCCAAAAAGTAATCTCTTTCAGTATCCTTTTCGACCTTTTTAATATTTTGTTTAGTCTTTTCAGCAATTATTTTATTTAATTTACTTTTTATTTTCAAGATTCTTTCAGCAGCTATTTTAATTTCTGTCGCTTGACCTTTAACGCCTCCTAAAGGTTGATGAATCATTATTTCACTGTTTTCAAGAGCAATACGCTTACCCTTAGTACCCGATAGTAACAAGAAAGCACCCATTGATGCAGCAAGACCAACACATATAGTTGAAACATCACTTTTAATATAGTTCATCGTATCGTAAATAGCCATTCCTGCTGTTATATCACCACCAACTGAATTAATGTATAAAAAAATATCATCGTTATTTAAAGAATCTAAATACAAAAGTTCTGCTACTACCGAATTAGCAACATTTTCATCTATTTCACCACTTAAAAAGATAATTCTATCCTTTAAAAGTCTAGAAAAAATATCATAACTTCTTTCTCCATATTGCTCTTTATCTATAACAACTGGAATTAAATTCATTTTATCACCTATAATTATAATAGTTTAATTTTTTAATTATATACATAAAATTAGTTCTATTAATTTATTAATAAATGTGGTAAAATGATTACAGAATAGAGGGATTGTATGATTGGAAACATAGAAGTAAAAGTTATGGGTGAAAAAAGGGTTATTCCTCTTGGAATGACTTACCAAGATTTAGCAAATGAGTTTCAAGATAGATTTAAATATCAGATACTTCTTGCTAAAGTAGGTAACGAATATCGTGAACTTTCACAACACATAAAAAAAGAAGAAGAGATTACTTTTGCTGATTTAAAAGATTCAACTGCTAACAAAGTTTATGTAAATGGTCTTATTCTTTTACTTTCGTATGCAGTTACAAGCTTGTTTGGAAGAAGTTCTAAAGTATCAGTTAAATATTCAATCGACAAAGGTATATATATAACACCTAATTTTGAATTAACTGAAAAGAAATTAGAAAGTTTAAAAGACAAGATGAAAGAAATTGCAAACAACAATTTAAGTATCGTTAGATGTAATGTCTTAAAAAGTGAAGCAATTGAGTATTTCAAACTTGATAAAGATATGTCAAAAGTAAATTTGTTAACATATAATACGAATAATAATTTAACTCTATATAAACTAGGTGGTACATATGATTATTTCTTCAGTTTGATGCCAACAAGAACTGGTGTATTTACTGATTTTGATTTGCACTGGTTAAGTAATAAAGGATTTGTATTATTATTCCCAACAATTTATACGGATGGAATAAAGCCTTATGAACATCATCCTAAATTATTTGAAGTATTCAGTGAATATCATAAATGGGCTGAAATAATGAAGATAGGCAATGTTCCTGATTTGAATAAAGTAGTATCAAGTGGTAGAGCAGACGACATAATAAGAATAGATGAAACATTACAAAGTAACAGATTACTTAATATAGCAAGAGAAATAGTAAACAAGAAAAAGGATGTTAAGATTATCTTAATCGCTGGGCCATCATCTTCTGGCAAGACGACAAGTTGTAGAAAACTTTCAATGTATTTAAGAAGTTTTGGATTAGAACCTCGTGAAATATCAATGGATAACTACTTTGTCGATAGAGATAAGACTCCTAAAGATGAAAATGGTGAATATGATTTTGAATGTTTAGAAGCAATTAATATTGAAGCCTTCGATAGAGATGTTAAAGATTTATTAAGTGGAAAAGGTGTTAAACTACCTACTTATAACTTCATAACAGGTCAATCAGAACCTGGTACAGAAGATACGCATCTTGGTGAAAATGAAGTTTTAATTATCGAAGGAATTCACGCTTTAAATGATAGAATTTTAACATCAATCGATAGAAAAAATAAATTTAAAATATATTTATCACCTCTTACAATATTGACAATCGATATTCATAATAGAATATCTACAACAGATAATAGATTGTTAAGAAGAATAGTAAGAGATAATAGAACAAGAGGATATAATGTTGAAAATACACTTAAAGCTTGGAAGAAAGTAAGACTTGGGGAAGAGAAACATATTTTCCCTAACCAAGATGCAGCAGATGTAGTATTTAATACAGCATTAATCTATGAAATAGGTGTCTTAAAGACTTATGTTGAACCACTATTATACTCAGTGCCACCAACAAGCCCTTATTACAAAGACGCCACAAGACTTATTAATATGTTAAAAACATTTTTACCAATACCATCAGATGCAGTACCTGATGACTCTCTATTAAGAGAATTTATTGGTGGAAGTTGTTTTAAATAAAAAATGGAGGAAAAAAGAAATGGTAAAAGTAGCAATTAATGGATTTGGAAGAATAGGAAGATTAGTATTCAGATTGATGGACAATGATCCTGATTTTGAAGTAGTAGCAATTAACGATTTAACAGATGCAGAACAACTTGCATATTTGTTAAAGTACGACACTAATCACGGAAATTACAAATTAGATGAAATAGGATTCAATGGAGATAAGTTAGTAGTATCAGGAAGAGAAATTCCTGTATATGCTGAAAAGGATCCATCTGTACTTCCTTGGGGTAGTTTAGATGTTGATGTCGTATTCGAATGTACTGGAGTATTCACAAGTGAAGAAAAAGCAATGGCTCATATTACTGCAGGAGCTAAGAAAGTAATTATTTCAGCACCAGCTAAGGGAGACCTTAAGACAATCGTTTACAATGTTAACCACGAGACTCTAGATGGAAGTGAAAAAGTTATCTCTGCAGCAAGCTGTACAACAAACTGTCTTGCACCTGTACTTAATGTACTTGATAAAGTATTTGGAGTTGAAAGAGGTTATATGACAACAGTTCACGCATATACAAATGACCAAGCAACTCTTGATATAGCCCACAAAAAAGGAATTAAAGCAAGACGTGGAAGAGCGTGTGCTGCTAATATCGTTCCAGCATCTACTGGAGCAGCAAGTGCTATTGGACTAGTTATTCCAAAATTAAAAGGTAAACTAGATGGTAATGCAATGCGTGTACCAGTTCCAACTGGATCAGTAGTAGATTTAACTCTTGAGTTAAGCAAGAATGTAACTGCTGAAGAAATCAATAAAGCATTTGAAGAAAACCAAAATGAATCTATTAAATTCACAATGGATCCAATCGTATCAAGCGATGTAATCGGTTCTCACTATGGAGCAGTTGTCGATGGATTATCAACAAGTGTACTTGATGTAGAAGGAAAACAACTTGTTAAAGTAGTTGCATGGTACGATAACGAAATGAGTTATTCTTCTCAAATGGTTAGAACAGCTAAATACTTAATGTTAAAATAATTAAAGGCATCTCTTAGGAGGTGCTTTTTTCTTGTAAACGTAATAACATTTTATTCTTTATAAATAATTTAATGTTTGTTATAATATAAGTTGTATAGGAGATAAATATGAAGAAAACAATAAGAGATTTTGATTTAAATAATAAAAAAGTTATTATTAGATGTGATTTTAATGTTCCAATAAAAGATGGAGCAATCGTAGATGACAATAGAATAGTTCAAAGTTTAACAACAATTAAGTATGCACTTGAACATAATGCTAAAGTAATTTTAATGTCTCACTTAGGAAGAATAAAAGAAGAAGCTGACAAAGAGAAAAACAGTCTAAAGATAGTGTCACAAAGATTAAGTGAACTTTTACTAGTGCCTGTTAAATTCTCTTCTACTACTCACGGAGCAGAATTAGAAAGCTTAGTAAACTCTTTAAAACCTGGTGATGTATTATTGATGGAAAATACTCGTTTTGAAGATGTTCCTGGTAAAAAGGAAAGTGGAAATGATCCTGAACTTGGTGCATATTGGGCATCTTTAGGTGAAATCTTTATAAACGATGCTTTTGGTACTGCTCATAGAGCTCACGCATCAAATGTTGGTATTGCTAGTCATTTGCCAAGTGGACTTGGATTCTTAGTAGAAAAAGAATACAATGCTCTATCAGTTCTTGTTGAACCAACGCACCCATTCGTAGTTATTCTAGGTGGAAGTAAAGTATCAGATAAGATAGGTGTTATTGAAAACCTTGTTAAGAAAGCTGACAAAATTATGATTGGTGGAGGAATGGCTTATACCTTCTTAAAAGCTAAAGGTGTAAATATCGGTAAATCTATTTTAGATGAAGAAAGCCTTGAATTCTGCAAGAAAATGTTAAATGAATATCCAGATAGAATCGTTCTTCCAGTTGATAACCTTGCTACTAAAGAATATTCAAATGATGTTCCATATAGAGAAGTATCTGTTAATGAATTAGCAGATGACGAAATGGGTCTTGATATTGGACCAAAAACAGTCGAATTGTTCTCTTCAATTTTAGATACAGCTAAAATGGTATTTTGGAATGGACCTTTAGGAGTTTATGAATTCTCTAACTTCACTAAAGGTACAGAACAAGTTTTAAGTAAGTTAGTTAGTACTTCTGCTACTACAATATTAGGTGGAGGAGATATCGTTGCTGCTTCTAGTAAACTTGGTTATAAAGACAAAGTTAGCCATGCCTCAACAGGAGGAGGAGTTACACTTGAATTTATGGAAGGAAAAGAATTACCTGGTGTAGTTTCTATATCCGATAAATAATGAAAAATACCAAAAGAAATACAATTACGTTACTAATAATTGCAGTAATAGTTATGTATTTCGTAATGAAAGATGACTTTCAATCCATCGTCGATAGTTTGCTTCTTGCTAATAAATGGTTAATTCTTTTAAGTGTTGTTTTCATCGTATTATATTGGGCTCTAAGAGCTTTGGCACTTTACTTAATAGTAAAAAAATATAAAAAGAAAATAACTTTTAAAAAGATGTTTCATCAAATGGTAATTACTCAATTCTTTAATGGAGTAACGCCTTTTTCTTCTGGTGGAGAACCAATGCAAGTATATATGCTTACTAAAAGTGGAATAAAGGTCGCTAATGCAACAAATATTATTGTCCAAGAATTTATAATGTACCAAATAGGTTTGGTTGTAATTGGACTTTTATGTTTAATTTTAAATATGATATTTAATGTTTGTTCTGTTACTCCTGTGCTTGAAAATTTAATTATAATTGGATTTATTATTAACATAATTATAGGTTTATTTTTGTTATTTGTAAGTTTCTCTAAAAAGTTTAGTAAGTTTATTGTGAACTTTGGATTTAAGTTTGCTATTAAATTTAGAATTGTTAAAGATGTTGAGAAAGCAAAAGAGTCTTGGAACCAAAGACTTGAAGAATATAATGAAAGTGGAACAATGTTAAAGAAAAATATGGGCTTGATGGTTATCTGTGTCCTTATAAATTTTGTGTCTTTAATAATTTATTATATGATTCCATATTTTATATTTAAGAGTTTAGGATACAATATCGGATTAATGCAAGTAATTGTGTCTTCTGCTTTCATCTTGATTATAGGTAACTTTGTACCAATTCCTGGTGGTAGTGGTGGAATAGAATTTGGCTTTTTAGCATTTTTCAAGAACTTCTTACCGACTGGTCCACTTAAATCAGCTTTGATTGTATGGAGAGGAATTACATACTATTTAGGAATAATAATAGGTGGTTGTGCTCTTGGATTTTTTAAAGGAGATGAAAAACAATGAGAATAGGTTTATTTACTGATACCTATCCTCCATTTATTAATGGAGTATCTACTAGTGTCTTTATGCTTAAGAAAGCTCTTGAAAGACAAGGACACCAGGTTTTTGTTGTAACTATAAATCCAGAAAGTCTTCATTATTCTTTTGATGAAGATAATACGGTTATAAGAATACCGGGACTTCCTATTGGAATATATGATTATCGTGTTACATCTGTCTATCCATTGAAAGCAGTTAATATAATTAGAAAATGGAAACTTGATGTCATTCACTCTCATACGGAGTTCAGTGTAGGCACATTTGCAAGATTTATATCTCGTCAGTATAACATTCCACTTGTTCATACATATCACACGTTATACGAAGATTATGTTTACTACATTACGAAAGGTTACTTCGATAAACCAAGTAAAAAAATAGTGGAGTACTTAACGAAGTTTTACTGTGATAATACTGCTAATGAGCTTATCGTACCAACTAAAAAGATCTATGATTTATTTAGAGAAAAATATAATGTTGAAAAAAATATTTATATAATTCCAACAGGTATTGAGATAGATAGATTCTACACAGAAAATGTGAATAAAGAAGATGTCTTAAAAGTAAAAAAGAAAAATAAAATACCAGATGGATGCTTTAATATATTGTTTGTAGGACGTATTGCTCAAGAGAAAAATATCGATTTGTTACTTGATGCTCAACAAATGATAAATAAAAAAAATAAGAAGATTAATTTGATAATCGTTGGGGATGGACCAGATTTACCTGAGTACAAAAAAAGAGCTAAAAAGTTAGGAATTGATAAAAATGTCTTCTTTTGTGGAAAAGTTCCTTGGGAAGATGTTCCAAAATATTATCATTTAGCAGACGTCTTTGCAACAGCATCTACAACGGAGACACAAGGACTTACTGTTATAGAAGCAATGGCAGCATCCGTTCCACCAATTTGTATCGATGATGAAAGCTTTAGAAATACAGTTGTCGATAAGTTAAACGGAAGAATCTTTAAAGATGAAGGAGAATATATCGAAATCATAAATGATCTTTATGAGAATAAAAAAGAACTTTCGTTATTACAAAAGCAAGCTCGATTAAATGCTGACCAACACAGTTCTAAATATTATGGTGAAAGAGTTGCCGATGTTTACCAGCATGCGATAGAACATAAAAAATTTGATAACTATGGGGTTATTGGAAAAATAGTAGAAAAAATAAAATACAAGGAGACAAAAAATGAAACTAGTCGTAGGAAACCAAAAGGCTTATCTTCAAAAAAGCGAAGTAATTAATTTTATTGAAAAAACAAAAAGTGAGTTATGCAAGAATGCCGTTATTTGTCCTTCTTCATTGTATATGGAGTATTTCAAAGAAAATTCTTCCTATATTTTAGGTGGACAAAATGTAGCTATGCTTGATACTGGTACAGCAACAGGGGAAATAACTGCTAAACAATTAAAAGAGATGAATGCCAAGTACACAATCGTTGGTCACTCTGAAAGAAGAGCAAATCAAAAAGAAGATAGCGAAATGCTCGTAGGTAAAATAAAAAGGTTATATGAAAATGAAATAACTTCAATACTTTGTGTAGGAGAGGGAAGAGAAGTTAAAGAACAAGATTCTACAAAAGACTTTGTGGGAAAACAACTTATAGATGTTTTAGATAATCTAACAAAAGAAGAGATTGCTTCTCTTGTAATTGCATATGAACCTGTATGGGCAATAAGCACAGGTGGTGCTCCAAGCGTAACACCTACTAATGAAGAAATTGCGGATGTTGTAAGTTACATTAAAGATTTAGTAAATGATAAATATGAAGTTTCTTTAAAAGTATTGTATGGAGGAAGTGTTAACTCTAAAAATATTGAAACTTTAAATGAGATTACGCAGGTAGATGGTTACTTAATTGGGGGAGCAAGTGTTAAACCTGATGAATTTAACTACATAATGGAAAAGTGTTTACAATAATACTTTTCTTTTTTTCTATGTAATTCTTTAAATCTAGAGGAAAAAAGTCACAATATCCTATAATATTATTAATTTCGACAGTATTTTACATAACTAGATAATTTTTGCTATGTACATTATTTTTATCTTTTACTATAATAAAATTGCGTGCAGTTATAGAAAGGATAAATATGAATAATAACATTAAAGTGCTTGTTATTGACGATAATATTGAGTTCGTCAATATGGTAAAGGAGTATTTTAGTGATCACGCAAATATCAATATATGTTTAGAAGCTTATGATGGTAATCTAGGACTAAAATTGATTAAGGAGTGTCAAAGTGATTACGATGTAGTTATTTTAGACTTAATAATGCCTAAAAAAGATGGTTTAGATGTACTAAATGAGATGAAGAAAGAAAACATTAATAAGAAAGTAATTGTATCGACATCTTATAATTCTGATGAAATGATTAGAAAAGTTTCGGAGTATGGTATCGATTATTTTATGTTGAAGCCTTACGACCTTTCTGATTTAGAAAGAAGAATATTAAGTTGTTTTGATAATAAAGATAATAAGATAGTAGATGTCTTCCATAATAATTTGCAGATATCTATTACAAAAATATTACACGAACTTGGAGTTCCTTCTCATATAAAGGGATACCAATATATAAGAGAAGGGATAATGCTTATCTACGATAATCCGGAGTTTATTGGGGGAATTACTAAAGAGTTGTATCCAGATATTGCTAGAACCTTTTCGACAACAGTATCTCGAGTTGAACGCGCAATAAGACACGCAATCGAGGTGAGTTGGAATAGAGGTAACTGGGACTTAATGGAAGAAATCTTTGGTCACAGTGTCGATATCGACAAAGCAAAACCAACTAATTCTGAATTTATTGTAACAGTAGCAGATAAATTAAGATTAGATTATTGCAAGAACGCAATTTAATGTTGGAGGTAGCAGTATGGCAGATTTTGAAAACTTAGATAGAATCAATAGAATGTATCGCCCTGACCCAGAAGATAAAGAAATAAGAGATATTAGAGATGATATTGATCTTAAGAAAGAACTATATAAAAGTGCTAAAGAATTAGAAGAATTGAATCCTCAAGTAGAGATGATGTTTTGGGATGAAGATGTAAAAAAGATTTTAAAAGATTTAGGTGTTACCATAACTGGTAATATTGATACATCTGATGAAGAAAAACTTTTGAGATTACACAATCGTTACTATGCTAAATCGTTATTTGTAGATGATGATGCCGAATTAGTAGATGTTGACCCATTACCTCGTTATACGTTTGGAAATAATTCTTTAAAAACTGAACTATACAAGTTTGGTTATGCTTTAGGACAAGTTGGAGAAATTGGACTTTACTATAAACTGTTGATTGATATTAATTTTGCTAGAGGATTCTGGCGTGGCAAATTCGATAGAGCAGTAAATGACCCAGATATGTCTAAGGATTTAACATCTGCTATTGTCGACATAAACGAAGATATAAAAGCATATGACCCAAAAGTAGCAGAAAAGGAACTTGCAAGGGTTGTAAGTGATTTCTTCTTAAACAAAGAGGAAGAACAAGAAAAAGTAAAAAGTAAGTAAGCTATAGTGATAATTCATTATAGCTTTTTATGTTAAATGTATTTTAAAAGTTTTGCTAAATGCACAGCAAAAGTTCTGTTATTTGCACAATGAAAGTCGTGCTATTTGCACAACAAAAATGCTGCTATTTGCACAATGACTATTGATTGAAGTAAAATAATATGGTATATTAATCACATAGGAGGGATATTTTATGCCTTTAACAAAAGAGAATTACACAAAAAGATTAGTGGATGACGAAATAGAAGAATTATTAAAAATATTTGGAGCAGTAAGTATAGAAGGACCAAAGTATTGTGGAAAAACTTGGACAGCATTAAATCACGCGAATTCGTCCGTTTTATTGACGAAGTCAGATAATCCTAACTCTGATTATCAGAAAGCTTTAATAAATAGAGAACTTATTTATAAAGAAGAGCTTCCTGAGCTAATTGATGAATGGCAGTCTATTGAACAAATATGGGATGATGTAAGAACAAAATGTGATGAGGATGGAAAAAGTGGTAAATTTATTTTGACTGGTTCTTCAGTTCCTGTTAGACCTGAAAAAATATTTCATTCTGGTGCAGGTCGAATTTGCAAATTGAATATGTATACGATGTCATTATACGAATCGGGGGATTCGGAAGGAACAGTATCTCTTTCGGATTTATTTAAAAATAAAGATATAGCAGTTAATTTAAAAACTAAACCATCTCTTCAAAAATATGCTGATTTGATTATTAGAGGTGGATGGCCTGCTAGCTTAAAATTTGATAGTAAAAATTATTATAGATTATCTGAAAGTTATATAGAGGATGTTTTAGATCACGATATTAATTATGACGGTGTCACAAGAGACAAAGAAAAAATGAAAATGTTATTAAGATCACTTGCAAGAAACGAAACAACACTAGTAACAAATGAAAAACTAGTTAACGATATTGAAGATTACACGACAGAAGAAAAATATAAAATAACTAGAAATACAGTTGCTGATTATTTAAATGTTTTAAATAATATTCATTTACTTCAAGACCAATTACCATTCTCAGAAAATATACGCTCAAGTGTAAGAGTAGGAAAAACTGCAAAAAGACATTTTATCGATCCTTCACTTGCTTGCTCTGTTCTAGGATTAAAACAAGAACAATTAATTAATGACTTAGAATTATTTGGATTTATGTTTGAATCTTTAGTTGTTAGAGATTTAAGAATATATATAGAATATTTAGGTGGTCATATTTATCATTATCACGATAATAATACGGGTGAAGAGGTAGACGCTATAGTTGAATTAAGTGATGGAAATTATGGAGCAATAGAAGTTAAATTAGGTGTTGGGAAAATAGAAGAAGCTGTTAACAGTTTACTTAAGTTTTCAAAAAGTTGTGAAGTTAAACCTAAGTTTATGTGCGTAATTAGTGGAATGATTGATTATGCTTACAAAAGACCTGATGGAATATATGTTATTCCAATAACTGCTTTAAAACCATAAAAGTTAAGGAAGTGAGATAAGTGACAAAAGTATTAACATTTGAAGTAGGAATCAACGGTTTAGAAAAGAAAATATGGAGAAAAATTGAGATTACAGACAAGAGAACAGTAGCAGATTTAGCTTATACGATTCTTGCTAGTTTTGATTCGTTAGCATATCATTTGTACAAAATAAAATACAAAAACTTAGTATACGATTGTTGGGTGTGTATAGAAGATGATTATAGTGAAGTACCACCAATAAACGCAGTTATCACAAAGTTAAGTTGTCTTGATTTGAAAGAAAACAATACGATGGAAATGGAATATGACACTGGTTCGACAACAACGTTTAAAATCAAGCTTTTAGGTTCAAGAGATTTAGAAAGAGGCAAGGGTACTCACTATCCTTATGTAATTGATGGTGCAGGTAGAGGTATGATTGATGATTTATCTGATTTCGAATTAAAAGAAATTGTTGATGATATTGATAGAAAGGGATGCTCTAACCATTACTTTACTCCTGGATATGATAGACCAATAAAGTATGATTATAGAGACTATGATATTAAAATAGATAACATTTTGTTAAAAGGATCAGTTTTAGAAATTAAATATCGATATGAAGATGATGAATAAAAAAACTAAAAAATATTTGAAAGCCTTCGGGCTTTTTTCGTTTATCTTTCATTTTCACTCACTTGACTTAATAATGTGTTAATACTATAATATAAAGTAAGAAAAATGATATTGGAGGTCACTTTATGGAGCGTAAAATAGATAAATTCCTTGAACACTGGCAAACTGATATTAATAGAAAACCACTTGTTATCTATGGTAGTAAACAAGTAGGAAAAACTTATACTTCTTTAAAATTTGGAGAAGATAATTATGGAAGTATCGTATATGTCGATGCAAACAACAACAAAGAACTTTTAGAAGGACTAAAAAAACAAAATACAATAGATGGCATTATTTCTAAAATATCTGAAATAACTAAATCTGAAATTGTTAAGAATGATACCTTGGTAGTGATAGATAATGTTAACGATGTTGAAATAGTTAACACAATAAAGACTCTTGGAAAATTTAAAAATGATTATCACGTTATCGTAATAACATCCTTAAGAGATAACTTATCTAAATTTAAAGGTGTAGAACTTCAATTTAAGTCAATGCTTCCAATGGACTTTGAAGAATATTTAATGGCTATTGGAAAAGAAGAACTTGTTGACTTTATTAAAAACTCATTCAAGAATAATACCAAGATGCCTTTTCATAAAGTAGCAATGGAGTATTTTGATCACTTTGTTATGACTGGTGGAATGCCTGAAGCAGTTATGCTTTCAATTAATGATCCTAATCTTTTACTTCTTAATTCAGTATTCGATAAGATTATCGACTCTTACAAAAAAGAAATGTCTTTGCAAGAAAATTTAATAGACATAATAAGAAGTAATGAAGTGTACGACAGTATCCCAGAACAGCTTAGTAAATCAAATAAAAAGTTCCAATATGGACTTATAAAAGATGGCGGAAGAAGTAAAGAGTATGAAAATGCTTTAACATTTCTTCATAACAATGGCTTTATCTATAAATGTTATAAACTTCTTGAAGTAAAATCACCAATTAGTAATTATAAAGATAAAGATAACTTCAAAGTATATATGAATGATACAGGTCTATTATTTAAAAAACTAAAGATTAATCAAAATATTTATGAAACAAATGATAACACAAGACTTGTTCTTTATGAGAATAGTGTTGCTAATTCCTTAATTAGTGCTGGATATACTCTCTATTATTATCAGTCAGAGGGTAAAGCTTTTGTCGACTTTGTAATCCAAACAAGAGGTGGTAACATTATTCCGATAGAACTTGTACCTTTTAATAAAACGAAATCTAAAGCTTTAAAAGTATATATGGATAAATTTAAACCAAATGAAGCGATAAGAATAACACAAGATAATTTTTGCCTTAAGAATGGTGTTAGATATATACCACTTTATGCAACATTTTGCTTATGTGATTTAGTATAGGAGGAGAATATGAAAAAATTGGTATTATGTATATTAGATGGTTGTGGAGTAAGAGACAATCCAGATGGAAATGCTTTTAAAAATGCAAATAAACCAACATTTGATATGTTGATGAACAAGTACCCACATTCCATTTTACAAGCAAGTGGAACAGCAGTTGGACTTCCTGAAGGACAGATGGGTACTAGTGAAGTAGGTCATATGAATTTAGGTAGTGGAAGAGTCGCTCTTCAACCTTTACAAGCTATAACAAAAGCTATTGAAGATGGATCAATTAATGAAAATAAAGAACTTTTAGAAGTATTTGACTTTGTAAAAAAGAATAACTCTAATCTGCACTTTATGGGTCTTTTATCTGATGGGGGAGTTCACTCTCATATCAATCATCTTCTTGGGCTTTTAGATATGTGTAAAAAAGAAAATGTAACTAATGTCTACTTAGATTTATATACAGATGGAAGAGATACTTATGAAAAGAGTGCTTTAACTTATCTTGATAAATTAAATGATAAACTTAAAGAATTAGGTTTTGGTCATATCTCTACTATTTCAGGTCGTTACTACGGAATGGATAGGGATGATAACTACGACAGATTAAAACTTTCTTACGACGCAGTTGTGTATGGTGAAGGACCTAAATATAATTCTTATAAAGAATTAGTAGAAAGTAACTACGAAAAAGGAGTCTATGATGAATTCTTAGTACCAGGTCTTATCGATAATGAACCATTAAAAGATAATGATGCAATTATAACTTTTAACTTTAGAAAAGATAGATTAAGAGAATTCTTTACTTGTCTTACCAATGTTCCTTTTGTAAAAGAAAAAGCAGAAGAAAAAAATCTTCAATTAAAAGAATTTAAAAATTTAAAAGTCTTAACAATGTTTCCAGTAGTAGAGTCAGTTCGTGCTCCACACGCATTTAACGACTTGGATTTAAAAAATATTTTAGTAGATTATCTACACGAGAATAATATCAGTCAGTTAAGGATTGCTGAAACAGAAAAGTTTGCTCACGTAACATTCTTCTTTGATGGTGGTCGCGAAGTTGAATATTCTGATATGTTAAAGATTTTAATACCTTCACCTAAAGTAGCAACTTACGATTTGCAACCAGAAATGAGTGCTTATCTTGTTACTGATAAATTCTTAGAAGAAGTTTCTAATTATGATGTTACAATTATGAATCTTGCCAATGGAGATATGGTTGGTCATACAGGTAATTATGATGCTGCTAAAGAAGCAGTAGAAGATATGGATAAGTGTCTTGCTAAGATATACGATAAAGTAGTAAAAGAACTAGATGGTATCTTAATAGTTATTGCAGATCACGGTAATTGCGATATGATGTGGGATGAAAATCACAACCCTGTAACAAGTCATACAACATTCCCAGTCCCTTGTATTATAACTAAAGAAGGAATAGAACTTAAAGATGGAAAACTAGCAGATATCGCACCTACTATGTTAACTTTAATGGGACTTCCTGTACCAAAAGAAATGACTGGTGACTGTTTAATTAAATAGGGAAAGGTACTTATATGAATCTATCTCAAGAAAATATAAATTCATTTTTAAGTAAATATATAAATTTCGTCAATGAATTATCTAAAGAATATAACTATACTGATAATATAAGACATTTATTATATTTAATAATTCCAGCTTTTATTGTTAAATATGGAAGTAGTTATGAAAATAGTATTTTAGAGTGTTTTAGAAAAGTAAAAATTTATATAAGCGATACTAAAGACAAGGTAGTAACAGCATCTTTTAATAGAACCTTAAATAGAAATTCAAGTGGTTACTATACAGAAAAGTTTGTAGTTATTAATAATTATAGTGATTCTAGTTTACCTGATTTAATCGATAACATCGTCCACGAATTTAATCACGCTATTAATTCTTTAAATAATGAAATTTATTACGATGATAACACAGTAATGGTTAGAACGGGACTAAGTACTTTAAACTACGATAGAAAGACTCTTAATTTTATTGGTAAATCAGATACAGTATCTTTAGAAGAAATACTTAATACGATACAGACTGAAGAAGTAATAAACATCATTAACTCTTTTGGTAAATATAGCATTGAAAACCTTGAATTTAGTAATATGTTATATGCTTTAAAAAGTGAAATTAATGGTGAAAAATTTGAGTCTTTAGCGTACTCTTATCAGAAATATATCTGCAAAGAATTATTAAACAATAAGACTTTTACTCCGACAGTTAATAATTTAAGATTTAAAGGTTTTGTTACTGATATTCCTCATCTGTTCGATGATGTTATTGGCGTTTCTGGTAGTTATAAAAAACTCAATAAATTACTTACTGAGATTCACACTTTAATTCTTAAATATAATGATCAAAAGCTCTTTAAGAATAGGACTTTAAATAAAATTAAAGAAAAAACATACGATGTCGATAAGTTAATCAAAGACTACGATAGTAAATGTATATATAAATAAAGATTCAGATTATTTGTTTTCTGAATCTTTTCTTCTATTTGTATATATTTCTTTAGTTATGACTTTACTATTTTTTCTTTTTAATTCTTTTTCTAGATAATCATAATATGTTCCAGGAGTTATTACTCCATTTATTTTTAAGATGTCACTTCCAGTTACTCCTAAAACTTCATCGACTAGTTTTACACAGTTTGTAGAAAGAAGAAAATAAGTTTTAAAAGTACTTCCTTTATTAAATTTATAAAACTTAGCGCCGGTTCTATCGACTAGCGTTACTGCATATCCATTATCCTTCTTTCCTTCTTTAATTTCTGGATTCCATCTATATGTATCTTTAAGGATAGATTTTAATTTATTCTTAATTTTTTCTTTTTCTTCTTCCGTAAGAGTTACTCCAAAACAAAATATAGTTTTATCAGAATAATCATTACAAAACTTAATATATTTTTTCTTACCTTTTATTTCAAATAAAGTACCATTACCAATTGCTTCAAAAAGTTTTTTAGAGTCTTCATCGTAGCAACCATAAGAATAAACTTTACCATCGAAAACCAAATCAGCGTGACCAAATCTTCCAATATTATCTTCTCTTACGTGAATAAGTATTTCAAGATCCACTTTTCCACTTGTATTTTTATTATCTATTTTAACTGGAGTCTTCCATTTATTTATAAACTTATTAAGAGATAATAAAACATTGTAAGGAATTAAAGATGCGACGATAATTGGTGGTGTAATTCTAATTCTTCTTTTGCTATTTGTTCCTTTAGGAAACATTTCCTTTAAAAAGTCATAAAAGTAAGTAAGACCAAATAGAATTAAATAAATTCCTAATATTACTGTTAATCCATCGATGTTTTTAGATGGCGAAGTAATCATTATATAAGCAAAGATAAAGTCTATCATACTACCTATTAAAACATTGTAATAAGTTCTATTTTCTCTATTCTTAAAGATTATATAAGTAGCAAATTTAATTATTCCATTTACTAAAGTATATATTCCAAAAATGATTGGAAAAAGAGATAAAAATCTCGTTTTATTATATAAAATAAATAATCCGGTAACAAGTGTTGAAATAGATATAAAAATATCTCTAGGTTTTCTTACCTTAATAATATTGGTAATAAAGGTAATAGACCCTAGTCCAATTAAAAGTAATGAAGTAACAAGATGAAAAATACTTAGATATCTATTAGTAAAAATAATCAAAGTTAAACCTACTATTATGAATAGTATCGAATCAATTAAATATGTGATTTTAGAAATTGCAGTCTTCTTCATTTAACCACCTTGCAATTAATATTTTAACACAATCCTTTGAAATATGTTATAATTATTTTGTGGGCTTATACCTTGTATGTTAGGAGTAGATATATGAACAAAATTTATACAAAATTTATAGACGATTGTAACAATATCGAAAGATATTACAAAAAATTAGTAGAACTTACAAAGAACCATAACTTTGTTGGATCCACAAACGAGTGGATTATAGATAACTTTTATTTAGTAGTAGAACAAAGAAATGCTTTAAAGAAGATATTTAAAAACAAAAAGAATGTTAAAGATATGCTTGCAATCAACGAAGATATGTACTCTATTTTAAAAGATATCTTTAAAGAGTATAATTATAATGCTGATAAAGATATAATCATCAAAGAACTTAACAGCTATCAATCTAAAAACAATTGTTATTTTTCTTACAACACTATTTCTATAATTCCGTTGTTTATAACGATTATATTTATAGAAGAACTTAATAAACTTTGTATTAAAAGAGAGACTAAATTAGAAGATTTAACTAAAGTAAACGATATTATTGCTAAAATAGATGAAGAAAAAATAGTAAATCCTGACTTTAAATTAAGTGACTATGTTAAAATAGATGATTACATTCTAGACCATCCTTATTACTTATATAACTTAAATGCTAATCTTAAAGAGTTTGGTGAATCTTCAAATGACTTGTTTGAAAAACTAACTAAATTCCTTAGGGAAAATGATATCGATATAAAAGATGTTATAAATGAGGAGCACTTATCAAGTATTAATGATAATCTTCTTGTATCAAATATTTTCAATAACTTAAGATCAATTTCTCGATTAAAACCAGAAGAACTTTATTTAAAAGTAAGTAAAACTGAAAAATTATTATTAACAGATCCTGTGTATAAAAATATGACAGTGGACTCTAAAAGATTATATCGAAAAGAAATTGTCAAAAACACTAAAAAAGTTGATGAATACAAATATGTTTCAAACATTATGGATAGAGTAAAATCAACAAATAAAGAGATAAGTGATTACCTATTCAAAAAGAAAAAGACTAGTAAAGTTTATTGTTTGTATATAACTCTTATAATTGTATTTACTCTATTAATATGTTTCTTTTTATCTAAATATATTTTAGATATTAGATGGCTTTCATTTATTTTATTAATTATTCCAGTTGGTGAAGTAGTTACTCAAATACTTAATAAAGTCTTTATGTGGTTTAATAGACCTAAATCACTTCCTAAACTTGACTTTTCTCGTGGTATTCCTAAAGAATATGCGACGATGGTCGTAATTCCAACGATTGTTAAGAATACTAAGAAAATAGATGAAATGTACTTACAACTTGAAAAGTATTACTTATCTAATAAAACTCCAAATCTTTACTTCACTTTACTTGGAGACTGTGCGGAAGCTAATACAAGAGAATGTGACTACGATAAAGAAGTAGAAGAATACGGAATTAGAAAAACAGAAGAATTAAATAACAAATATGGAAAAGAACTCTTTTATTTCGTTTATCGAAGAAGAGCTTTCTCTAAATCTGAAGGTAAGTTTTTAGGATACGAAAGAAAGCGTGGAGCACTTATGCATTTTAATAAGTTGCTTCTTGGAAAACTTACTGATAAAGAAAAAGAAAACTATATAAATGTTGAAACAGTTAGTAATCTTAAAGCTAAAATAAAATATGTTATCACCCTTGATGCTGACACTGAACTTGTATTAAATACTGCTCAAAGCTTAGTAGGTCTTATGGCACATCCATCCAATAGACCAGTTTTAAGTAAAAATAAAGATAAAGTAATAAGTGGATATGGAATTGTTCAGCCAAGAGTTAGTGTCGATATTGAATCTACAAATAAATCAATTTATTCACAATTGATTGCTGGTATTGGAGGATTTGATATTTATTCTTCAATTATTCCTAACTTCTATCAAGATGTTTTTGATGAAGGAAGCTTCGTTGGAAAAGGAATATATGATGTAGAAGTATTTGATACAGTTATTGGTGATAAATTCCCAGAAAACTTAATATTGAGTCACGACTTATTAGAGGGTAACTATTTAAGATGTGGTTTTGCATCTGATATTGAATTAATCGATGAGTTCCCTGGATCATTTTTAGTTGATATGTCTCGTCAACATCGATGGACAAGAGGAGATGTTCAAATACTAGGATGGTTAAAAAGAAAAATAAGAAATAGAAACGGTATTAAAGTTAAAAATCCATTGAATGGTATCGAAAAATATAAAATACTTGATAACTTAAAAAGGACTTTAAAAGAACCAGCATTACTTCTATTAATTGCTTTATCATTTGTATGTGGTAATCCATTATATGCTTTATTAACATCAATTTTAGTAATATTCTTACCAATGATTTTCTACTTAAAAGAAATATTGCACATAGGGTCTACTTCAACTTTATCATACAAACATTATGACTCTTTAGCACACGGTGCAAGTGCTCTAGTAGGTAGAATCTTCATTGATTTTATAACGATGCCTTACGTATCTTATATGCATATAAATGCGATATGTAAATCACTTTATAGAATGTTTATAAGTCACAAGAACTTACTTAACTGGGTAACTGCTGAAGATGCGGCTAAAACAATTAATAATAAATTTACAACTTACTTAAAGGCTTTTAAAGCTAATTACTTCTATATAATTATTCTTATCTTAGTAACATTCTTATATCCAAAATATATCTATGTAACAATAATTGCATCAGTATGTTTTGCTCTTGCACCAGTTGTCCTTTGGTTTGTAAGTAGAGACTATAAAGTAGTAGATGAGCTTGACGAAAAAGAAGATAAAAATCTTAACGATATTGCAAGGGATACTTGGAAATTCTTTGAAAACTTACTTAAAGAAGAATATCATTATTTAATACCAGATAACTATCAATTAAATAGAGAAAACAAAGTTGATTTGAAAACATCACCAACTGATATTGGTATGTCAATAACAGCAGTAATTTCAGCAAACGAACTTGGATTTATCGATAATAATAGAGCTTTTGATTACTTAGAAAAAATTACTAATACTTTGGATTCTCTTGAAAAGTGGAATGGCTTTATCTATAACTGGTACAATATTAAAACACTTGTTAAGAAACAACCTTACGATATATCTTCAGTAGATAATGGAAACTTAGCCGCTTGCTATATTGTTGCTAAGGAATTCTGTTACGCTAAGGGCAATAAGACTCTTGGTAAAAGATTTGAAGATATGTTTAATGCGATGGACTTTAAAAAGTTATATTCTAGTGAAAAAGAAGTCTTCAGTATCGCTTATGACTGTGTAGAAGACAAACTTTCTTCATATAACTACAACAAATTTGCAAGTGAAAGTAGAATATTGAGCTTTGTAGCAATAGCTAAGGGAGATGTACCATCTAAACACTGGTTATGTCTTGATAAATCTCTTACAAAATATAGAAGATATAAAGGACTTACTTCTTGGTCAGGAACTTCTTTTGAATACTTTATGCCTGAAATATTTATGAAGAGTTACCCAAATACTTTACTTGATGAAAGTTATTTCTTCTCAATATATTGTCAAAGAGAATATATGAAAGAAGTAGATAAAGATATGCCTTGGGGTATTTCTGAGTCAGCTTACGGTGAACTTGATGATGGATCAAACTACAAGTATAAAGCTTTCTCAACACCATATTTAAAAGTTCAAGAAGATGTTAATCAAAGAGTAGTTGTATCTCCTTATGCTTCAATCTTAGCAATTGCTAATAATCCAAGTGCAGTATACTCAAATATCAATAGACTTAAAAAGATTGGACTTTATGGTGATTGGGGATTCTATGAATCATATGACTACGACGATAAAGAAGTAATCGAATCATATTTCTCACACCATCAAGGAATGATTTTAGCAAGTTTATGTAACTTCTTAAAGAATAACTGTATTCAAGAATATTTCCACAACGATGTTAGAATTAAATCAGTAGAAATACTTTTGAAAGAAAAAGTTCAATTTAACCCAATTATCGATCTTAAGATATATGGATATAAGAGATACCACTATGAAAAGGAAAGTGTCGAAAACGATATTCGAGCATTCGATTACTTATCCGATGTTCCAGAAGTATCAGTGCTTTCTAACAACAACTATATGTTACTTATGAACGATAGAGGTAACGGATTCAGTAGATATAAAGAAATACAACTTAATAGATATAGAAAAATAACAGAACAAGATTATGGAATGTTTATGTATATTAAAGATTTGAGTACTTCTAAGTTCTTCTCTAATACATATTCTCCAACTTATGTTAAACCAGATAAATATAATGTTGTATTTGCAAGTGATAGAATTACCTTTATAAGACAAGATGGAAATATCACTACGAAGACAGCAATTATCGTAACTAAAGAACATAATGCGGAAATAAGAAGAGTAACATTTAAAAATAATTCAGATGAAGATAAATACTTAGAATTGACAACTTATAATGAACCAATTATTTCTGAAAATATTGCCGATATTTCTCATAGAACATTTAGAAACTTATTTATTGGTAGTGAATACGATAAAGAAAATGAAAGTATTATAATGTGTCGTAGAAATAATTCTAATAATACTTCTGAATACTTTGTTAATAGATTATTAATTGAAGATGATGTTCATAAGATTAGTTATGAAACAGAAAGAAGTAATTTCATTGGAAGAAATAGAAATACTGATAACCCAGTTGCTATGGAAAGTAAGCTTACTAATACAGTAGGTACTAATATCGACCCAATTATAAGTTTAAGATCTAGTATCGTCGTACCAAGTGGTAAAGAAAGAACGGTATACTTTATCGCTGGATATTGCAAATCTCGTGAACAAGTAAATGAATTATTAACTGCTTATAACGATTATTCTAAAATCAAGACAGCCTTTGAATATGCAACTCTTGCTAACAACATAAATACTAAGATTTTAGGTATAAATGGACCTGATATGAGAAATTACAATATGATGCTTAACTACCTATATCAGACAAGTAGACACTTCATAAATCCAGAAAGAAAAGATATTCTTACAAAGAACAGTATGAATCAAACTAACTTATGGAAATATGGTATAAGTGGAGACCGTCCAATTATGCTTGTCGAGATATACCAAAGTGAATCAATAAATCTTGTAAAAGAAGTAATAAAAGCTTATGAATTTTATAAGACAAGATCAATCTTTGTCGATGTAGTAATCGTTAACCGTGAAAGTGACGAGTTTAAACCAATCGTTAAAAGAGAAATTGAAAAAGAAATTCATCGAATGAATACATTGTATGACTTTAACGCAACACCAGGATGTATCTATGTCCTTGATGGAAACGATGTATCATATGCCGAAGATATCCTTCTTAATATGGTTGCAAGATTAAGATTTGATTCAAGTAAATCATCTTCCCTTACTGAAAGTATTCAACAACTACAAAAAGATAATAAGATGATTACATACGATCCAATTAAATATGCAAAGATTATAAAAGATACTAAAGAAGAAAATCTTGAGTTTTTCAATAACTATGGTGGATTTAATAAAGAAGGTAACGAATATAAAATTGTTAATCCAGATACACCAACACCTTGGTTCAATGTTATTGCAAACGATAAATTTGGAACGATTGTCAGCAACAACGAATGTGGATTTACTTATGCTTACAACAGTCAAATGTTTAAAGTAACATCTTGGACTAACGATATTGTCTTAAACGACAAATCTGAAGGAATAATTGTAAATGGTGAAAGAGTAGATGCAAGTAGCTGTACTCACGGATTTGGATACTCAATATTTAATCACGAAACTAAAGATTATAGATTTGATACAACTCACTTTGTTGCTTTAAATGATACGATTAAGTTCTATAAAGTTGAATTTACAAACAAGACAAATGAGATAAAGAAATTTACTTTAAATTTTTGGATTAATCCTACTTTTGGACCTAATGAAGAAAAATCAAGTAGATACTTATTATCTGATTACTATGAACAGATGAATGCTATCTTAATAAGAAATGTTTATAACACTAATTTCTCTGGTGTAACAGCTTTCTTAAGTTCAACATTGCCAATAAAAAATTGGTCTATCGATTTGATTCTATTTAAATCTATTGAAGTTGAACTAGAACTTAAACCTAACGAAAAGACTAATTTCTCATTTATGTTAGGAACGGAAATTGGTAATGAAAATATTCAAAATTTGATTAATAAATTTAATACCAATGAAAAGATTGCTAAAGAGTACAGCATCGTTAAAGATTATTGGAAAAATAGACTTTCTGTCTTCAAAGTTAAGACACCTGATAAGAGTTTCGATAATGTTATTAATGGCTGGTACTTGTATCAGACAATCGCATCAAGAATAAATGCTAAAGCAGGATTCTACCAAGTAGGTGGAGCTTATGGATATCGTGACCAATTACAAGATTGCACTAATATCTGTATTGTTGAACCAGAACTTGCTCGTCAACAAATTATTAACAACGCTAAACATCAATTTATGGAAGGTGATGTCCTTCACTGGTGGCACGAGTTTATAAGACTTGGATTAAGAAGTAGATATAAAGATGACTTCTTGTGGCTTGTATATGCAGTTAATAACTATATAACAATTACTGGTGACTATAAAATTCTCGATGAACAAATCGAGTTTGTCGATGGTGAAAAACTTACACCAGCAGATGCTGAAAAAGGTATTAATTATGTTTATACAAATACGAAAAAGAGTCTTTATGAACACTGCTTGTTATCAATTGATAAATCATTTAGTGAGTTAGGTGAGAATGGTTTACCTCTTATTGGTGGAGGAGACTGGAACGATGGAATGAATAGAGTAGGTATCGAAGGAAAAGGTACTAGTGTATGGCTTGGATTCTTCCTATATACAATTGTAAGAAACTTCATACCACTTGCTAAAAAATATAAAGATATGGATACTAAACCATATGAAGAAAAACTTAAAAACTTAAAAGTATCTTTAAATACAAATGCTTGGGATGGAGATTACTATCTAAGAGCATTCTTCGATAATGGTGCTGTTTTGGGTTCTTCTAAGAATCTAGAATGTAAGATAGACTTAATAAGTCAAAGCTTCTCTATATTATCTGAAGTAGTCGATAAAGATAAAGTAAATAGTGTTATTAAGTCTGTTCAAGATAATTTAGTAGATGAAGATTTAAAAATTGTTAAGTTACTTACACCAGCATTCTCTGAATCAGTTGATAATCCAGGATACATTATGGATTACCCAGTTGGTATAAGAGAAAATGGAGGTCAATATACACACGCTGTTTCTTGGTATTTGATAGCACTTATAAAATTGGGTGCGAAAGATAAAGCTTATGAATATTACCAAATGATTAACCCAATTAACAGATCATTAAATAAGAATAGTGTTCAAAAATATAAAGTTGAACCTTATGTAATAGCAGCAGATATCTACAGCAGTCCAATGTATCCAGCAAGAGGTGGATGGACTTGGTATACAGGTAGTGCTGGATGGTTCTATAACATCGGTATTACAGAAATACTTGGTTTAAAGAAGGAAGGAAATACATTAAGATTTAAACCAGCAGTTCCTAAGAATTGGAAATCATTTGAAGTAGAATATCGTTATATTGATACTTTATATAAAATTAAGATTAACTTTAATAATAAAGAAGAAGGTATTTTGGTTGATGGAGATAAAATTAACAAGAACTATATAACTCTTAAGAATGATAAGAGAATACACGCCGTAATAGTTAATGGAGGTACTAATGATTAATTTTGATTTTCACAAATATGCAAGTAACTACATAAAAAAAGAAGATAAAAGTCTTTATCTTGATAAAGCAAGAGAGATAAAGAAAAGATTCTTGGAAGGTGATTTAAAGTATTGGAATAAACTTGATACTTTTGTTTCAAGTCAAGAACTTAAAAAAATCGTTAATATGACTGACTATATAAGGTCTAATTGTGATGTATTTATAGTAATTGGAATAGGTGGATCATATATGGGAAGTAAGGCTGTTATAGAGGCCTTATCTCCTATGTATAATAAAAAGAAACCAGAAATAATCTTTCTAGGAACTGATTTATGTAGTGAAGATTATTATGAAACTTTAGAATATATTAAAGATAAAGATGTAATAGTTAATGTAATATCTAAATCAGGAACTACTTTAGAGCCATCCATTGCTTTTTCTCTTGTTATGGATGTTATGAAAGAAAAGTATAGTGAAGAAGACCTTAAAGATAGAGTAATTATTACGACTGATCCAGAAAAAGGTGATTTAAGAGAACTAGTTAACTTAAAGGGTTATGTATCATTCACAGTACCAGAACAGGTTGGCGGAAGATTTTCTTGTCTAACACCAGTTGGACTTCTACCTATTGCAGTTGCAGGTATCAATGTCGTTAAATTAATTGAAGGAGCTAGACTTTCATATGAAAGAGTAGATAGAGCTATTGAATATGCTGTAATAAGAGACATAATGTTTAAAAAAGGAAAGATTATCGAATCATTTACGGTATATAATCCTAAACTTTATTATTTCACTGAGTGGTTAAAACAACTTTTTGCTGAAACTCAAGGAAAAGATAATAAAGGAATACTTCCAATATCTTGTGTCAACACTAGAGACTTACATTCTTTAGGTCAATTCTTACAAGAGGGAAATGACATAATATTTGAAACAGTAATTGGAATCGATAAAGATAAAAAAGTAGCTTTAGAAAAATACGATATGGAATTAAATAGTCTTAATAAAATAGCTCTTGATAAAGTAGGTCTTGCTCATTTTAATGGACATACACCAACTAATTTAATTACTATCGATGAGAAAAACGAAGAAACGATAGGTGAACTTATTCATTTCTTTATCTTAACAGCAATCGTCGGAGCATTATTAATTGATGTAAATCCATTTGATCAACCAGGTGTACAAGAATATAAAAAGTTAATTAGTGAGGAGTTAGAATAGTATGATATATATAATCATAATAGCAATTATCTTAATAATTTGTATTTTACCGGCATGTGTTGTGCAAATTAATGAGTACGAACGTGGTGTGTTATTTACAAGAGGAAAATTTAAAAAAGTTTTGAATCCGGGATGGAGTTTAATAATTCCTATAATTCAAAGCTATAAAAAGGTTGATATAAGAACAACGGCAGATGATGTACCTGCCCAAGATGCGATTACTAAAGACAATGTAACTGTAAAAATAAATGCAGTGTTATATTACAAAATCTTCGATGCATCAAAAGCTATCCTAGAAGTACAAAATTACTACTATGCAACTGGTCAACTTGCTCAAACTACTATGAGAAATGCCGTTGGAAGTGTAACTCTAGATGAACTTTTAGGTGAAAGAGAAAAAATCTCTGAACAAATTTGTAAAGTTATCGATGAGTTAACAGACCCTTGGGGAATCAAAGTAGAAAATGTCGAATTAAAAGACATATCTCTACCTGATGAAATGCAAAGAGTAATTGCTAAAGTTGCTGAAGCAGAAAGAGAAAAAGCTGCTGTTATCACAAAAGCTGCTGGAGAAGTAGAAGCATCTAAAAACTTAGCACTTGCGGCTGAAAATATGTATAAAACACCAGGTGCTCTTCACTTAAGAACATTATCGACAATCAATGATGTATCAAGTGACCAATCAAATACAATTATCTTTGCTATTCCAATAGAAGTCTTAAGAGCATTTGAAGGAACTGATGTATCAAGTCTTGTAAAAGCAGTAAAAAAATCAAAAGAAGAAGAACACAATGAAAAGTAAACCAAAAAAGGTTTACTTTTTTTACATTTAGGGCATTAATAATATTAAAAATAAATAGAAATAACAACAGTTATTTGTTATCATTAATTTAGGTGGATTATATGAAAAAAATTATCTTCTTTTTATTAATATTATTTTCTTTCTTTGTATTCTTTAATTTAAAAAAAGTTAATGCTCAGACAATAGGAGCGGGACTATTCTGTAACAGAAATGTTACAAGTGCCGATGATAAAATGGTCGAGTATAAAAATGGATATCCTAGTGGAGTTAGATATACTAAAGGTGATGAAGTAGTATGTTATCTTGCTGTATTATACGATGGTGATACCAAAGTAAAAGAAGCAACCTTTGATATATTAGATAATGAAAACTTTGAATTTAAGAAGTTTAAAAAATCTTCTTTGTGGGATAAAGCAACAGTTAAAGATGGAAAAGTTACTTTAAAAAGTGATGAGGGAATAACTGGTAACTTTATAGTAGGTAGAATATATTACACGATGCTTAATGATGGGCTTGACTTAGACCTAGAAATATCTACTCTTTACCTAAATAACACTGATGTAGTAGGAATGAACTTATCAGATATAATAAACGATTCCACAATCGAAGAAGAAATACCACCTTGTGAATGCCCTGTAGTAGAAGAACAAGAAGAAGATAAAAAAGAAACCCCAAGTGACAACTTAATACTTTATGTCCTATTTGGAATAATAACAGTCTTAATTCTTTTAAACATTTTACAATTCTTAATAATAAGACGAATGAATAAAACATATTAATAATAGAGAAAGAGAAATCTTTCTTTTTTTCATAAAAAGTTCACAATTTTCACAAATGCTTTTCAAGTTCATTTCCTAAAATCTAAACAGAAAGGAATAAATATGTATAACAATATATTTAATAGAGTAGAACAAAAATACATCTTGGATAAGAATCAAAAAAATGAACTATTAAAGAGAATAAGAAAATATTTAAAGAAAGATAAATACTTTGATTCGATAATCTGTAATGTTTACTTTGATGATAGTAATTTTAGACTTATAATTAATTCTTTAGAAAAGCCTTTATATAAAGATAAAATAAGAGTTAGAAGTTATGGAGTTCCTAATATGGACTCTTATGTTTTTTTTGAAATAAAAAACAAGTATAAAGGAATAGTAGGTAAAAGGCGTATATCAATTAAACTTAAAGATTTTTATAACTATATCGATGGAAAATTAGAACCGGATAGTCAGATAATGAAGGAACTAGATTATCTTGTTAAATTTTATAATTTGGTACCAGTTATGTATATCTCTTATCATCGACATAGTTATGAATCTAAAGATGATGAGAACTTAAGAATTACTTTTGATAATAACTTAACGAGTAGAAATTATGATTTAAGATTAGAAAAAGGTAATTATGGTGAAAAGTATTTTGAAAATGAAGAATCAATAATGGAAATAAAAACACTTATGGGATATCCGATGTGGCTTGTTAAAGCATTGTCTGAGTTAGCGATATACCCGGTATCTTTTTCTAAGTTTGGTTCTATCTACAATAAAGAGATAAAGGAGAGAAATGTATGTTAAATAGTATTTTTAATGATGGATTAGGGGGAAGTGCTGAAATAACTTCAGTATTAATTTGTTCACTAGTGTCGATAGTAATTGGATTTCTAGTTGCAATCGTCTATAAATTGACGGAAAAAGGAAGTAAAAGTTTCTTGGTATGTCTAAGTGTTCTTCCAGTAATTGTTCAAACGATAATAATGTTAGTAAATGGAAATCTTGGAATGTCTGTTGCAATAGCAGGAGCTTTTAGTCTTATAAGATTTAGAAGTGTTGCTGGTACATCAAAAGAAATAGTGATGGTCTTCTTAGATATGACTTTAGGAGTTGCAACTGGTATGGGATATATTTGGTTTGCGTTAATTATCTCAGTTATAGTATTATTAGTATGGATACTTTTAGTTAAATCAAATGTTTTTGAGAATAGAAATGAAAAAATATTGAAAGTAACTGTCCCTGAAAATTTAGATTACACTGAAATGTTTGATGATCTATTTAAGGAATATACTAAGGATTATACCCTTGAACAGGTAAAAACAGTCAATATGGGAAGTTTATTTGATTTAACATATAAAGTTAATTTGAAAAAAGATATAGATGAAAAGAAATTTATTGATGAGATTAGAGTTAGAAATGCTAACTTAAAAGTTATGTTATCCCATCCAATAGAAAATGAATTGTTGTAGGAGCTTATTATGAAGAAAAATATATTGTTTATAACATTGTCCTTATTAATAGTAGTTACTCTTTCTGTATTGTTATACTTTTATTACAATAATAAAAAAGATGAAGAAGAGTTAAAGGTAAGTGATATCGATACCGAAGTAGATGTTGACGATACCGTCATAGATTGGAGTGAATACGAAGAGATTACTCTTAATGATACCGAAAATGGTGTTAATATAACAAAAGATGGAATATATACGCTATCTGGTGACATAAATGGACAAATAAGAGTTAAGACGAGTGGTAATGTTTTAATCGAATTAGATGATGTTAATATAAAGTCATCAAATGGACCTGCTATCTTAGTAGAAGAAGCAAATAATGTGGTAATCTCATTAAAAGATGGTAGTAAAAACTATATTGAAGATAGTAAGGATTATCCAAATAGTGACGAAGAAGCAACAATTTACTCACACGATGATCTATTCTTCGAAGGTAATGGTTACCTAAAAGTGATAGCAAATTATCAAGATGCAATCGTATCAAGTGACGACTTAACAATAAATAGTGGTACTTATGAAATAACATCAGTTGATGATGGAATTAGAGGAAAAGATTCTCTTCATATAGTAAGTGGTGACTTTACAATCGACAGTAGTGGTGATGGATTAAAATCATCTAATGATAAAGATACGAATAAAGGTAGTATTCTAATAGAAAATGGAACTTTTAAAATTGTTTCCGATCTAGACGGGGTACAATCTGCTAATAAAATAGTTATTAATAATGGAACATTTGATATTACAACAGGTGGTGGAAGTGTAAACAGTTCTACTACATCATCTAACTGGGGTGCTTGGGGAAGAAATAATAAAGTAACTACTGATACAAATTCTGAAAGTGCTAAGGGAATAAAAGCTGAAAATAATATTGTAATAAATGATGGAACATTTACTTTGGATACTTCTGATGACGCAATCCACTCAAATAACTATGTTGGAGTAGCTGGTGGAACTTTTAAAATTAAAAGTGGTGATGATGGCGTACACGCTGATGCAACACTAGTTATCGATAATGGAAAAATAAATATAGAAGAAAGCTACGAAGGATTAGAAGCAGAAAGTCTTACGATTAATGGTGGTGAAATAGAAGTAGTAGCAAGTGATGACGGGGTAAATGCAGCTGGTGGAAATGATTCATCAGGACTAAATAGAAAAGGTGCTAATAACTTTAAATCAGGAGGAAGTTCTAAATTAACAATTAATGGTGGAACAATAAAAATAAATTCGCAAGGTGATGGGTTGGACGCTAATGGAAGTATCTATATAAATGGTGGAACAATTAGAGTAGATGGACCTACAAATAGTGGTAACGGAGCAATTGATTACGACCAAGAATTTGTAGTTACTGGTGGTGAAATAGTCGCAGTTGGTGCAAGTGGAATGGCTCAAGGAATTAGTGATAGTTCAAAACAAAATGGAGTACTAATTAACTTAGGTAATAGTTATTTAGAAAACTCTAAGATTGAACTAGTGGACTCTAATAACAAGCAAATAGTTGAATATACTAGTGGTAAAAGTTTCTCATCTATTCTTGTGTCTTCCGAAAAACTAGAAAAAGGAGAAACATATACTTTATTAATCAACGATGAGGAAGTACAAGAATTTAAAATAGATAAAGTTAATACAACTATTGGAAACAGTATGGGAAATCCAATGGATCACCAAGTACAAATGAATCCTGGAGGTCGACCAGATGGTCAAGGTAAAAGACCAAGAGATATGGATGGAGGAATGTAGAAGAAGATAAGATAATAATTTTATCTTTTTCTTTTATTTGTTATAATAATCTTGGTGATTCTATGAAAATTATGTTTATTTCTGATATTCACGGATCTTTAAAATATTTAGAAAAAATCAAAGAAATTTATCACTATGAGTGTCCAAATAAGATAATTGTACTTGGAGATGTTTTCTATGGTGGTTACAGTTCTTTTAAAGATATTGAGGATATATTAGATTCTTTTATAAATTGTTACATCATAAAAGGTAATTGTGACAGTGAAACAGATATTATGACTTCTCGTTTAACATTTATGGATTATTACTATTTTGAATGTTTCAATAAGAAAATATTTTGTTCTCATGGAAATATTTATAATATATCTAAATTACCTCCAAAAGATTTTGATTGTCTTGTGTATGGTCATACGCATAGAGGAATGATTGTCAAAGAAAATAATAAATATTATTTAAATCCAGGTTCTATTTCTTTTCCAAGAGGAGGATCAGTTAATAGTTACTTAATTATGGATGATAAAGGAATCTTTTTAAAAGATTTAGATAGAAATATAATTGAAAATTCTTCTTGGTAGTATATAATATAGTTACAGGAGGCAAATTTATGAATAAGAAGAAGGCACGTGGAAGTTTGATTGTATTATCTGGACCCAGTGGAGCAGGAAAAGGTACTATTCATAAAGAGTTATTGGCGCAAGATGATAATTTAAGAATGTCTATTTCTATGACGACTAGAAGTCCAAGAGATGGCGAAGTAGATGGTGTCGATTATTACTTTGTAACAGAAGAAGAGTTTAAAAAGGAAATTAAAAAAGGAAGTTTTCTTGAATATGCTTTTGTACATGGAAATTATTATGGTACTCCTAAAGCACCTGTTGAAAAAGATTTAGATGCAGGACACGATGTTATTCTTGAAATAGATATTCAAGGAGCTTTGCAAGTTAAAGAAAATAATGAAGATGGAATATTTGTATTTATAATGCCACCATCAATGAGAGAATTAAGAGATAGACTTGTAAAAAGAGGAACAGAATCTAAAGAGAAAATAATAGATAGATTTAAAACAGCGTATAAAGAGATAAACGAAATGTCTAAGTATAACTACGTTGTTATAAACGATTTAGTTGAGCTAGCTGTAAAAAAAGTACAGGCAATAATTTTAGCTGAACGCTGTAGAGTAGATAGAATTGAAGACTTTGATTTAAATAATCAAGAGGAATTAATTCACGAATTATTAGTAGATTTTAATAAATAAAGTAATATAACCTAGATCCTTAAATGAATTTTAGGTTAGTTAAATGCTGAAATAGCTCAGTTGGTAGAGCAACTCCCTCGTAAAGAGTAGGTCGCAGGTTCGAATCCTGTTTTCAGCACCATATTGATGATAAACTCGGAAATTCGAGTAACAATAAAAATAGGACATTTAATTAGAATATGAATTAAATGTTTTTTTGTTATAGGTAAATCGTTGAAATGAAAAAGTGCATTTGCTATAATAATATTTATTGGGAGGTTAGGTTATGGGAAAGATACCAAAAAAAATAAATAGTATTGCTCAATACTATATATGTGGAAATAAATATGAGTTTGAATATACAAAAGACATACATTATGTAATAAATGAAAATGAAGAAACAGAAACAAAGGTATTAGTGCAATTACCAAATTATGTAAGACCTAAAAAGTCTAATAAGATTTCAGAAGATTCTAATGATTTTATTAATGGATTTAAAGTAGTTAGAACTTCTAATGGTGAATATGCTTATGTAAGAGAAGTAGATAATTCTTTAATGCCATATAGATATGACATAGCAACTGATTTTAATGAATACGGGTATGCTATGGTTGCTAAAGATGGAAAAGTTTCTTGGATAAATAAAAACTTTGAATATCTTAATTCTAAAGGTAAGATGGTAAAAGAAAATTTGAATCAAGTTACTTCTTATTTTGATGGATGGGAAAAAGTACAAGACTTTAGTAAAAGTAGTGTTCCTTTATCTCTAATTTGGGATGGAGATTACCTTTATGAATATTTTGGTACTGACGGAAAAATTAAAGAGTTTTATAAATACGATGGTGAAGTAGATAAGAATTTTAAAAGAGATTGTTTTACAAAAGGAATGACTTTTAATGAAAAAGGATATGCAACATCTGATGATGCTATTATTTTTGATAAAGGATATTATATAACTTATGAAGATTTATTAAGATTAAGTGTTGAAAAAGGTTTCCTTAATGAATTAAGTGAAGATGCTCAAAGAAGCTTTAATGATAAAGAAAAAACATTAAAGAAAGAATACAAACAAGGAAAGTAAGGAGTGATTATTGTGGAAAAAATTAATACAGAGACAGTCTTATCATCTTTATTTTGTAGTGGATTTGATAAAATTGATTCCATTTTGTTTACTTCTGTTTTAGGTAAAGTTACTAAGGAAAATCCAGGTAAGTTTGAATGTGTAGATGAACCTTTAAGTAGTGAATTTTTGTATTATGTTACTTTTAATGATAAAGTTTTTACTTTAAAAAATGGATTAACTTTAGATTCAGATGTATGTGAACTTGTTGACTTTTATATACCAGTTAGAGATAGATTAGCAACTAATGAAAAGTTAATGAAGTGTTTAAATAAAATGGATTTTAAAGATATTGTTTTATCTAAAGCAAATTCATTAAATGTTACTAATTTAGATCAAGTTGATAGTGATGTTTTTAGTAGTAGAGAAATAGAAATTCTTGATGAAATATTTAATAAAAAGAAAAGCAACTCATTAAGTAAAATTAGGGGTAAGCGTTTAGTTAGAAAGATGTTATAATGAATGTCAGAGGGTGGTTTTAATGAATAAAAATAAAAGATATAATTGTGAATGCACTGATAGATTTTCTGCATATGAATTTGTAAGTTTATTTAGTGCTGTTAGTGCTTGTAGAGGAGAATATAAAATAAGCTCTGATGAGTTAAATGAGTTTATTACATATTGTAAGAAGTATGGTTTATCTGAAGAACTTTTAAGTAATATAAGTGAAGAAACTTTAGCTAAAGATTTGAAAGATGCAATTGATGTAATGAAGAAAATTGGTTTAGCTAAAGAAAGTGAATCTAAAACAGAATTGCTTATTAGCGAAGAAATTCCTATGTCAGAAATTATAAACAACAATATTAATTATTTTAATTATATGGTTGATTTTGTTAAAAAGTTTGATATGTTTTCTGCAAGTATAAATGTAAGTAATGATACACGTGAACCAGTGAATAAAGATGTCGAAAAGACAGCAAGATTCATGGAAAGAATGTTAGTTTTAAAAAGAAAGAATAAATAAAATGAACCCCTTAAAATAGGGGTTTTTGTATTTGTAAATAATATTTTGTTATAGATTATAGAAACGATGTGTTATGATATATTTAGACATCAAAAAAACTGCCTAAGCAGTTATTCTTACAAGAGTAAGTATTTAGGGTAAAACCTTTATTTTAACTCTCTATGTCATCTTGAATGGTACCAAGACATCTTCATAGTACCATAATTATTGGAGGTAGTCAATGAAAAAATATAATATTGGATTAGATATTGGAACAACTTCAGTCGGTTGGGCAGTAGTTGATCAAGAAAAATTTAACATAGTAAGAAAAGGAAATAAAAAATTATGGGGTGTCAGACTTTTTGAAGAAGCTAGCACAGCAGAAAGTAGAAGAGCATTTAGGAGTACTAGAAGAAGATATGATCGTAGAAGAGAAAGAATAAAATTACTACAAGAAGAATTCAAAAACGAAATTAACAAAGTTGATATAGACTTCTTTAAGAAATTAAAAGAAAGCTTTTATAGAAATGATGACAATAAAAAAACTTTAAAGTTATCAAAAGAAGATTTAGAAAAAAGCAAAGATTATAATAAAAAATATCCTACTATTTATCATTTAAGAAATGAATTGATCATAAATAGAGAGAAAAAGGATATTAGGTTAGTATATTTAGCAATCCATCATATTATTAAGTATAGAGGAAACTTTTTACGTGATGGAAAATTTAATGTAAACAATTTAAATATTTCTGAAAATCTCGAAGAAATTTTTAAAGATTTTGAAAATAACACAAATGTTGAAATAAATGATTTACAAAACATTCCATTGGAAGAATTATCAAAAGTTTTATTAATTGATTCTAAGTCTGATAGAAAACAAAAAGTAAAAGAACTATTATCATTGAATTTTTCAAAAACTTTTTGTGATGAATTTTCAAAATTAATATGTGGTTCAAGTGCTTCATTAGCAAAACTATTTAATTTAGATTTAGATGGATCAGAAGACGTAAAAATTTCGTTAGAGGAAGATTATGAGCAAAACTTGGATAAAGTAATTAATCTATTGAACGATAATGCAGATATTGTTGACGAAATAAAAGAATTATATGATTCTATCATTTTAAAAAACTTTTTTAAAGATGATGATACAAAATGTCTTTCATCTTTGATGATGAAAAATTATGAGCAACATAAGTTAGATTTAAAAAATTTAAAAAGAATATTATCTTTTAATCGTAAGGAATATAACAAAATTTTTAGAAGTACTGCTGCTAATAAATGCTTATACGAAAAATATTTATGCAATTCTATTTCTTTTGATGAATTTATAAATGATGTTAAAAAAAGTATTTCTTTATCTCTAGAATACATAACTGATCAAAAAATAATTGATGATTATACAATTAATTTTCAGAAAAGAATTGAACAAGATGATTTTATGCCAAGAATAACTACGGTTAATAATGGAATTTATCCTTATCAACTAAATGAAGATGAATTAATTCAAATTATAGAAAATCAAGGGAAATATTATCCATTTTTACTTGAAAAGACAAAAGATAATGTTTATAAATTAGTAAAATTACTAGAGTTTAAAATTCCATATTATGTTGGACCACTAAACAATACTACATCAGTTAAAGGAAAAGATAATGTAAATTCATGGATTATTAGAAAACAAGAAAACACTAAAATAACACCTTATAATTTTAATGAAGTAGTCGATTTAGAAGGATCTGCTGAATTATTCATTAATCGTATGATATCAAAGTGTAGTTATTTACTTGATGAACCTGCTATGCCAAATAATTCTATTTTATATTGCAAATTTAAAGTATTAAATGAATTAAAACAAATAAAAGTTAATAATGAGAAAATACCATTAGATATTCAAAATAAAATCTATAGAGAATTATTCTTGAAAAAATCAGGAACAATTACTGATAAATTATTCAAAAAATATTTATATGAATCTAACGAGTATTCAATGTATGGTTTAGATATAAGTATTGAAGGTTATTCAAGTGATAATAAATTTGCAAATAACATGCAACCTTATGTAGACTTTTTTGGTGATGATGGTTTCTTTAGTGGAACAAAATATTCTATTGAAAATGCTGAAGAATTAATTAGGTGGATTACAATTTTTGAAGATAAAGATATGTTGGAAAGAAAAATTAGAAATTCTTATCAAAATCTTTCTGAGGATATTATAAAGAAACTTGTAAATAAAAAATATAAAGGATGGGGTAGTTTATCTGAAAAATTACTTACAACAAAATATTATTTAGACAAGTCTTGCAATGTTAAAAAATCAATAATGGACTTAATGGAAGAAACAAGTAAAAATTTTATGCAAATAATAAATGAGCCAAAATATAATTTTCAAAAAATGATTGATGAATATAACGAAGTAGATAATACTAAAAAAATAAATTATAGTCTAGTTGATAATTTATTTACTTCACCTGCTACAAAAAGAGGAATATATCAAGCATTAAAAGTTGTAGAAGAAATAATTGATTATATGGGTTATAATCCAGAAAATATTGTAATTGAAATGGCTAGAAGTGAAGAAGAAAAAACACGTACTGTCGATAGAAAAAAATACATTCAAAAATTGTATGAAAGTTGTAAGAAAGATATAGAGAATTATTCACAACTAAACAAAGAATTAATGTCATTTGAAAAAATAGATCAAAAATTATTCTTGTATTTTATCCAAGAAGGAAGAAGCTTATATTCTAGAGAAAAATTAGATATTAATAAATTAAATGACTATGAAATTGACCATATCCTACCTCAAACATTAATAAAGGATAATTCTATTGATAATAAAGCACTTGTTTTAAGAAGTGAAAACCAGGAAAAAGCTGCAAGTTTAGTTTTACCAGCCAAATTTAGAACTCCAGATAAAATTAAATGGTGGGACTTACTTAAGAAAAGAAAATTAATATCTTCAAAAAAATATAATAATTTAATAAGATCACATTATAGTGATTCAGATATAGAAGGTTTTATTAATAGACAACTGGTTGAAACAAGACAAATAACTAAGCATGTCGCTAATATATTAAAAAATTATTATGAAAGTTCAAATGTTATATATTTACATGCTGATTTATCGCATAACTATAGAGAAAAATTTGAATTATTTAAATACAGAGATTTGAATGATTACCATCATGCTCATGATGCATATCTTGCTGCAGTTTTAGGTGAATATAAGTCTAAATATTTAAAAAATAAAATTGATTATAATAGGTTTAAACAAATAAATGAATCTATATTAGAAAGTAAAAATTATAAGGAATTTAAATATGGATTCTTTATAAATAGTTTGGATAATAAATTTAATTTAATAAACGAACAAACTGGAGAAGTAATACTTGAAAACAAAAAGTTAAATGAGACGATTGAAAATACTATGTATTGCAATGATATTCTAGTAAGTAAAAAAACGGAAATAAAAAGTGGAGCCTTTTATCAAGAAACAAAAAATTCTCACAATAAACTTGGTAAGAATGATGTACCATTAAAAGATGGTCTAGATATGACTAAATATGGGTCATATACTGAAATATACCCTTCATATTTGTGCTTAGTTAAATATGGAACTAAGCAAAAAGTTATTGGAATTCCAATACTTATAGAAGAAAAAAGCAAAAAAAATAGTATCCTAAAGGAACAATATATAAAAAGATGTTTAAATCTAAAAGAAACCGAAAAAATTCAAATATTAATCGATAAAATTCCATTTCAGCAGTTATTAAAATATCAGAATCATATGGTTTATATAACAGGAAGTAGCTGTGAACTTGTTTCTGCAGTGGAACTTCATTTACCAAAAGACTCAGCAAAAAAATGGAAATATCTTTTGAACTTGATATTTAATGGTAAAGATATACCTAAAGACAGCGATGGAAATTCTATTTTATCTGAAGAAGAAAAAAATAAGCAATTAGATGAAATATTGGCATTCCTTTTAACTCAAACTAGAAAGCATTATCCATTATATGAAGAAATTGCTAACAAATTTGAAGTGTATTTAAAGGATAATAGATTAGATTTTGATAATAAAATAAAATTTGTTAAAGAGTTCTTTAAGTTATTAAATGGACATAATGCAAATTTAGAAACAATTACAAATAAATATTTTCCAAATAGAGTTGGTAGATTAACCACAAGAACGATAACAAATGGTGTTCTATATTATAATTCTGTTACTGGTATATGGTCTTATAAATATGAGTTTTAGGACAGTTGTTATATCAAATCAATCTAAAATTAGCTATAAAAATAGATTTTTAGTTGTAAGAAATGAAGAAGATGAAAAATATGTGCATTTGTCAGAAATAGATACGATTATTGTTGATTCGATTTCTGTATCTATTTCTGCATATTTGCTTAAAGAGTTATATGATAATAAAATTAATATTATTTTCTGTGATGAAAAACATAATCCATTTGGTGAGTTAAAATACTTATATGGAAAACATAATACTAGTAAAAAAGTTATTATTCAAAGTAAGTGGACTCAAAAAAATAAAGATTTGATGTGGCAAAATATTGTAAAAAATAAAATTCTTAATCAATCTTTAATTTTACAAAAAGTAAATTCTGATAATGAAAAAATGCTATTAAGTTATTTGAATGATGTTAAAGTTGGAGATAAAACAAATCGAGAAGGTCACGCAGCAAAAGTTTATTTTTATTCTTTATTTGGAAAAGAATTTGTTAGAAATAATGGTGATAATATAAATGCAGCATTAAACTATGGATATTCAATTTTATTATCGACTGTTAACAAAGAGATTATTTGTAATGGATATATTACGCAATTGGGAATTCATCATAAAAGTGAATTTAATGAATATAACTTAGCTTGTGATATGATGGAAATTTTCAGACCTGTAGTAGATTTTTATGTTTTTAATAATAAGGATAGAGAGTTAGATAGTGAATATAAAATGGATTTAGTAAACCTATTTAATAAAAAGTTCAAATATATGAAAAAGAGCTATACACTTAAAGATATAATAAAAAAGAATGTTGCAGATAATTTAGAAAATATTGAGAAAGGGACAAATTATTATTCATTTATATATGAGGAATCGAATAATGAGAGCGATAGTATTTTTTGATTTGCCAAATGTTTATTCAGTTGACAAAAGAAATTATGTTAGATTTAGAAACTTTTTGGTTAATGATGGTTATATAATGTTACAGGAATCTGTTTACTCCAAATTAATATTAAATGAGCAACAAGCAACATTGCTAATTAATAGATTAAAAAAGAATTCTCCTAAAAGGGGAACAATTCAAATTTTAATTATTACTGAAAAACAATATGCTAAGATGGAATATATAATAGGAAATTCTAAAACAAAAATTGTAAACAGTGAGGATAGATTGGTAATATTATGAAATTAATTATAAATTATTTTGAAAATGAAATATCTTTTGAGGAAAATATTATCAATGTAATAGAAGTAGAAAATCAAAAATACTTTTATAGGATTGTTAATGATTTAAATGAATGCTCTAACGGGATAGTTAATGACAATATTAATTTTTTTGATGCAGATTTTAACAATATTGACTTATCCGGTAAAATAAAAATGGTTATTGATTATTTTAATATAGAGCTAAATGATAAAAAAACAGTAAATGAAATAGAAAAGTTTATTTTAAAAAATATTGATGATAAAGCAAAAAAAGAAATAATAAACTTATATTTAAAAATTCTAAAAAATTATAATTCTGTTGCTAATAAGTTAGAAATACCTTTAATTTATAATGATGAAATTCAATATGATAAATTGATTAAAATAATTGGTTATAGTGTAGATAAAAAACAAGATTTATTAGATAACCTATTATTACTAATAGATATTGAAAGAATTTTTAAATTAAATAGGCTCATTGTTTTTGTGAATCTTAAGCAATATTTAAGTTTTGATGAAATTATAGAATTATATAAGTATTCAATATATAACGATGTTAAAATTTTATTAATCGATTCTACTAAATATGATAAAAAATGTGATTATGAGAAAAAATTGATTATAGATAGCGAATTAGATGAATTTGCGTTATAATTATTGTTGACATAGAGCCATTCAAGAAGAAATTCTGTGTCAGCATAGATTTAAATTTGAGGTTTTAGATCTATGTCATCTTGAATGGTACGAAAACTTTAATACTAGCATTAGATACAGATACAACGTTTTAGATCTATGTCATCTTGAATGGTACGAAAACCCCCTACTTCGTCATTTTTTTTGCCTTCATGTTTTAGATCTATGTCATCTTGAATGGTACGAAAACAATATAATTAGGTTATGCTACCTAAACAAAGTTTTAGATCTATGTCATCTTGAATGGTACGAAAACTCTTAATGAAGCATATATTGAAGTTCAAAGGTTTTAGATCTATGTCATCTTGAATGGTACGAAAACTAATTATTAATGGTATTTTTAGTTTAGTTAGTTTTAGATCTATGTCATCTTGAATGGTACGAAAACACTAAAATGTCAACTAAGTCAGTCCTGTAAGTTTTAGATCTATGTCATCTTGAATGGTACGAAAACAATTTTTATCGTTTGTCACGCGTCACCCATGTTTTAGATCTATGTCATCTTGAATGGTACGAAAACGAGGTGTTTTTATGTTAAAAGGTAGAAATTGTTTTAGATCTATGTCATCTTGAATGGTACGAAAACTTGTACTTTGTTGTTCATACATAGTATATAGTTTTAGATCTATGTCATCTTGAATGGTACGAAAACCAAGTTTTTGATAGTGTTCAACTCTAATGTGTTTTAGATCTATGTCATCTTGAATGGTACGAAAACTATCTTTTATTGATTTACCAAGCGAAGATAGTTTTAGATCTATGTCATCTTGAATGGTACGAAAACATAATACTATAATAATGACTGCTAGTGAATGTTTTAGATCTATGTCATCTTGAATGGTACGAAAACGATGAAAGATTGGAAAATAATCAAGGTTATGTTTTAGATCTATGTCATCTTGAATGGTACGAAAACATTCTGAAAAAATATTTGCACTTGTAAAATGTTTTAGATCTATGTCATCTTGAATGGTACGAAAACTACTTATTGCATACCAAATGGATGCGGTGAGTTTTAGATCTATGTCATCTTGAATGGTACGAAAACACTTATTGCGTACCAAACGGATATGGTGAGTTTTAGATCTATGTCATCTTGAATGGTACGAAAACCTTGTTAAATGAAAGTATGTATGATTATAAGTTTTAGATCTATGTCATCTTGAATGGTACGAAAACATTTGAACAAATGACTTTGTTAATCCTTTTGTTTTAGATCTATGTCATCTTGAATGGTACGAAAACGAGTTAAATGCCTTGTAATAGGCACGACACGTTTTAGATCTATGTCATCTTGAATGGTACGAAAACTGGTTCAGGTGCTGTAACAAAAAATGATAGGTTTTAGATCTATGTCATCTTGAATGGTATGAAAACCATTTCAATTCCCAATAACATCGTTGTATGGTTTTAGATCTATGTCATCTTGAATGGTATGAAAACTAGTGTTGAACTTCCAGGTATAACAAAAAAGTTTTAGATCTATGTCATCTTGAATGGTATGAAAACGAAAAATTATAAAAAATGTCCAAGGGAAAAATTCCTCACTAGACAAAATACATGTGATAATTTCTTATGCATAAAATGTATGTTACTTTATATATTTATTAGAAAATGAAAATAAATGATGTTATAAAGAACTAGTAAAATAACAATTATTCTAGAAAGGTGATAAATACAATGATAGAAGTAAGAAATCTTAAATTAGATGATAATCTAGTTTGTTTTAGTTATAAAAGTGATTTAGATGATGATTTTAAAGAATTGACATATAACATTAAGGCTGATGAAATTGTTGAATCAGAAGAAATAAGAGATACTAAATTGAATTGTATTTATCATGCTATAAAAGAAATAAAAGAACAGATTAAAAATAATAATTTAAAAAATGAATTTGATAAAATATGGTATTAGAAATGAGACTGCTGAAAAAGTATACAAAGATTACTGTAAAGAAAGACAGTAATCTTTTCATTTGATATAATAAAAACATAAGGATAATGGTGGTTATATCTTAAAAATTAATAATCAAATAAAATTAAGCTTTAGTAAACATATCGAATTATATGTTAAAATTGTAAAAAAAAACTAATCATTAATTGTAACCATTAAAGAATGTAAAAAATTATTGACAGCCAAAAATATTGATGATAGATTATTATTTAATATTTAAATACTTATATCTTAGTGAACATATAAAGTGAGATGATTAAATTGAATAAATGTAATTTTGATTATTTGTATGATACACCTGATATTAATGATATAGAGAACTTTATTAATAAACTTACTAACAAATATAAATCTGAATTAAAAAGTATAGAATTGTTAAATAGTAATATTTTATTAAATTACGATAAAGCTCAATATATTGAATTAATAAAAAAACACAAGAAGACAATTATGTTACTTATTAAAGATATAATTGATTTTTTTCCTCAACTATCTAATGTGCCACATATTGTTTTTATACATGGTAGTTTCGCTAAAGAATTAAATAGGATGAATAGTGATGTAGATTTAGATATTTTATACCCTAATGAGTTTAAAAAGTATATTTTGCCAATTGAAGAAATTATTTCAATAATTTTACAAAAAGTTCTTGGATATAGTGGTAGAGATAGAATACATACTGTGATGCTTTACACATACAATCTTCCTAATAATAAGGTATTAGAATCTACTAATGAATGTACTATTTCATTTTTAAATAAAAATCTTTATAAATATCATTGTAGACCAAATTTTGATGAAATAATGTATAAAATAAAAAATTCTTCTAGAGAATATGAAGATTTTTTAAGTTATGTAAAAAACAATGTTACTAGTAGTAAGTGCAATGAATGGTGTTATTCTTATGAGCAAATATTAACTAATTGTGAAGAATATGACATAAATAAAGCATTAAATAATATTGATGAGGATAGAGTGGATAGAACTGATTATGTTAGTTATAATAAATTATTAGAAGAATTAACAAAGTCAATGAGTGAAAGTGATTACGATATTAATAAACTAAATTTAATCAGTGACGTTAATCATAATTTTAAAATTGAGAATATAGGTTATATATATAAAACACTAGCTTTAATAAGAAGATATTTGTTTATTAATAAAATTCCAGTTAATGGTTTAAATTTCTTTGAAATATTTGAAAAACCAGAATTTATTAAAATGTTTTCGTCTCAAGAGTTGGATAATGTTAAAACCGACATTTTTAGGTATCTTTGGCAACTATCGAGAATTGAAAATTTATTTACATATAGTAACAATAATTTTAGTTCTAGAAATTATGATAGTTTTGATACTAAATTGTTTTGTCAGCTGTATAAAGATTTATATAATGAAGATTTAATATGTGTTCAAAATGAATCTACTGATAATCTTCATAAATCATTAGAAAAAGTATTAACAAAAATAAAAATGTAGGAGGAAATATGAGTAAGGTAGTAATGACAATGCCAATAAAACCACAAGAAGAAACAAATATAGGTATGTATATCAGTCCAACATTAATGGAGGTTTTAAGTGATATTCTATCGTGTGATAGTGTTATGGCTGTTAATTTGCTTAATACATATAAAGATAAAGATTTACAATTGAAACATTTTATAGATGATTTAGAACGTCAGGGTATTAAATATGATAAATTATTTGTCGATAAAAATTATGTTGATAAAATATTAACTTTGATTCAAGAATTAATAAAAAGAGGGTTTGTTAAAAAGTCAACTGAAGAAGTATTTAGGTGTGATTGTGGAAAAGTTGATTTTTTGAAACAAGGAATTAATTCAAATACAAATAAGTTATATTATGAAAAAAATGGTAAGTATTACTGTAAAGAATGTGGAAGTGAATGCAAGTCTTTCAAAGAAGATGTTTTGGTACTTGATTTATCAAAAGATGTTGATGATTCTATGTTAATAGTACCAACTTTTTTAAAAAATGATGTTAAACACTTAACCAAAGCTTTTAAAGGAAGCAAAATGCTTGTTTCTAAACAACGTGATACAGGATATCAACTTGATGTTGATGGTAAAAAATTCAATATTGACATTGATTTTCTTTGGACTAATTATTTTAGATTTTTTGATAACGATCAGATTATAATGCTTGCAAGTAATCATCAATTATATAAGATGTATTTGCTTAATTACTTAAATAAAATTATTTCTGGCAATGAAATTTGTTTTGTAGCGCATCCTTATATGAATCTTTCAAGAGAGTTAAATCCTTTGGCTGAATATGAAAAAACAAGGGATAGTATTTATAAAAAACTATTTATTTTATATAATTTAAAGTGGCAGAATAAAAATTGTGATTGGTCATCTAGTACAATATCTTATCTAAGCAATATAAGTACAACAAGAAGAAATAATTTATATAAAGTTATTGAAAACTGTGGAAATAAATTTGATGAGAATATGATGCCTTTAGATGAATATTTAGAAAATATTTTGCGAAGAGGAATAAATATGCAACAAAATATTCCAGAATCAAAAAAATTAGTTTTGAAAAAATAATGGTTAATAGTTAGGTGAGTTGATAATATGTATAGTGTTTTATTTAGTAAAATTGAATTAGGTATGGATTTAATAAAAGAAAGGCTAAAAGAGTTTATTAAGACAGAGTACAAAGTTGCAGTTTTCCCTTGGGCTTTTCCTGTTGAATTAACAAGTGAAGAATTTGTAAAAGAGTATTTTCCAGTTGATGGTAGAAGATATAATAAGTATTATGATCAATTGAAAAAAATAGGTATTAAAAAAGAAAATATTATAATATGTAATCCTTACAAAGATACTAGAAATGAACTTATTGAAATTATTCAAGATAGTGATGTTTTGCTATTGCCAGGTGGTAATCCAGAAATGCTTTTTAAGAAGTTTTTACATGATATGGAATTAGTATATTACATTAAACATTATAAGGGGATAATAATTGGAGAAAGTGCTGGTAGTGAATTACAATTAAAAAGATATTTTATTACTGCTAAAAATAATTATTATAAGTATTTTGCTTTTTATGATGGTTTAGGAGTATTAGATGACCTTTTTTATTTTGATGTTCATTCAATAAATAATAAAAGATATTTAACAAAATTACAAAGTGTTGCTAATGAAAAAAATAAGAATGTTTATGCTGTTTTTGATGATGGAGTTCTTTTATACAATAGAGAGTCTAAGAAATTAGAAATATATGGTAATGTATTAACTTTTGTACCTAATGAATGTTAAATTTAATTTGACAATATAGTATTTATTATTGTTAAATGATGGTGAAAATAACTATTCAAGTATTTATTATAACGAACATGTAATGGCAAAAGATGTTATAAAATTAAAAAATGTAAATGATAAAATATAGAGATTTAATCCACAAAATTATAAGGGTAATCGATTAGTGCTTAAGTTTACTTATAATTATGACAATAGTGTTTTTATTAAATTAAATTTAGTAGCTCAAAAATTGTTAATCAAAAGACTTTGTTTTTTAGTTTAGATAGATTAAATTAAGATATTATGTTACTTGTTAATTTGAAAGAGCGATTTTTTTCGAAAAGTTAAAGTTATACTGGTTCTTGATAAAATATCTATTAGTTATAAAGTTGTTTTAACTTTTTGATAAATGAAATAAATCTAAATAAATGTAAAACATATTTGTTAATAATAGATTATATATTTCCAAATGAAAACTTAGAATAATATATATGAATGATATTTATAATAATTGAAAAGAAATAATAAATAGTAATAGATTTATTAGAAACTTTGATAATATTAAAAATAATTGATTGGAGTTACAAATATGTGAAAAGGCAAATAGTATATTTAATAAAATTGCTAGTTTGTAAGATGTAGGAGTTTAATTTAAAGAAAGTAAGTTAAAATGAAAACAAAATTAGATGATGTTATTTTAAAAGCTATAGTTGACGATATAGATAAAATGTAGGGTATTCTAATCATTACTTTACTTTAGTATATTAAAACAATAGAAAAGATAATTATGGAAAGCATAGTATAAAAAAAGTATAACGCAGGACTAAAGGAAAAAATATTATCAATTAAAAATGGTTATAAAGTGGTAGAATAATATTTAATATTTAGGGAGTATTATGAATAAAAAAGAATTATATGAATTATTGTTAGAATTATGTGAAAAAGGTTCAAAAGAGCAAATTAAAAAGCTCTTATTGAGTGTAATTAAGAAGATGCCAGATAGTCAAAATAAGGAAATAGCGGAACTTATTAACGAAGTCTTTAAAGATGAAACACAGAGTATTAATTTAGGTGATTTGGATAGAAAAATAGAAAAAATTGAAAAGCAGTTTGATTTGATTAATTCTGGTAAATTGAAATTTCATTGTGAAACATATGAAACTGGTGATTATGACTATTGGGATGACGAATACAAAACTCGTTATTACGATCCTGAAAATGTTAGTAGTATTATATTAAATGCTTATAATTTAGCTTTTATATTATTTGCACAAAAAGATTATAGAAATGTAAGAAAGATTCTTGACTTAATTGTTTTTACTAATTATTCTGTTTTAGAAGATTATTGTAATGATATTTTGGATTATGAAATAATTGATATTGTTTCTTTTAAATTAATAAACATAGATATAAATAAAATGTGTTTAACTTTATTATTTATCACCATATTAGTTAGTAACAATAATTTTGAAGAAATATATAATTATTATAAATTATATACTTTTAGTGACATTAAACTCGAAGATTCTTTTAGTTTTGGATTGGAAAGAATTAAAGATTTTGATATGTTTTTGCAAAATTGGACACAATTCTTATCCCAAAAAGATGATAATATTTCTTTTGACTTATTAATTAATTCTTTAGAATATAGTAATTATGATAATTATAAAGAAGTACTACAAATGAACAAGGTAACACATCCTGAATTATGTGAATTTATATTGAAAAAAATATATGAATTAAAAAAATATAAAGAAGTTATTAAAATAGGTGAAAGTATAATTAATGATTTGGATGATAACATAAGAAGAAATATTGCATTACTTATAGCGGAATCTTGTAAAAAAATTGATTTAAATTCTGATATTAGTAAGTATTTATATACAGCATTAGAATCAAATCATAATATATCTGATTTAATAAGAATTATAAATAACGATTATTTAGTAAAGTATAAAGATGAAATAGACATCATAAAAAGGGATCCATACAAAAGTTTTGATAGTAACACCAAAGTATTGTTTAGTTATTTTTTAGGAGAATTTGACATGTTTTTAAATTTTTTTAAAGACAATCAAGAATATTTAGGGTGGACATATTCAAATATGAACATTTATGTAGAGTTAATGTTTTTCTTATTATGTGATTGGAATGAAACAGAATTAAAAAAGAAACTAGCTCGTTTAATATGCTTTGAAATGGGAATAAATGATGATGATTATTATATTCTTTATAATGCATTTGAAGGAGAAATTGACTATTTTAAAATCCTTAACGTATGGAAAAAACACATTATTATCCCTGATAAAATTAAACAGGATTATGTTAATTATTTAAAGGAAACAGTAGAAAAACGAGTACACGCAATTGTGTCTAATCAACATCGTGGTTCTTATCATAAAGCAGCATTTTTAGTTTGTATTTTAGATGAATGTCTAGAAAATTTAAAAATAAAAAACAAAGGTGAAATTATTGCGTTTTATGAAAATAAGTATTCGAAATACGTTGCATTTAAAAAAGAGATTAACAATTATATTTATCAATAAATTAATAATGATTTGAAAAAAAATAATGATGAACATCTTTAATTTATTTAAGGGAAAACTTTTAATTAAAAATATCTGTTCCGCAACAAAACTTATATGTGGTGTAAAATAAAGCTTTGTAGAGTATTTTGAAGAAACTTATAAAATAAATGAAAGCAAGGTTACAGGTTAAATAAACTTATAATAAGTTTATTAAAATAATCAAATGATTTATAATAAATACTATTTTCACAATTATGGTATGTAAATATAAGATTTTAAGGTACTTGGTAAAAGGTATCTTTTATTATGCGAAATTATTTTAAAAAGCTATGAAAACAATTAAAAATATTGTATAATATGATAACTTTATTACTTTTAAAGGGGAGTAATATGCAAAGAAATGAGATAATTGAAATCATTAACAAAAAAACTCTTGAAGCAAAGAAATTAATTAATGAGATAAATGACTTAAAAAAGATACTTAGTAATTATGATAATCAATCAAATACAAATTTTACTAATGAAGAAAAAATAAATATTTTTATGAATTATTTTAGAGGTAGAGAAAGTATATATCCTTATCTTTCTATTGATAAAAAAGATCAAAATAAAAAATATTATATACCAAAATGTGCAAACGAATGGAATAAAAACGTTTGTAATAAAACAATGGGTGAAAAATGTAGAGATTGTCAGTATTGGGTTGATAAACCAATAGATAAAGAAGTTATAAGAAATCATTTATTTAATAGTAATCCAATTGGTATTTATCCTATGTTAGAGGACGAAACCTGTTACTTTTTGGCATTTGATTTTGATGATAAGAAAAATGAAAATGCTATTAAAGAAGATGTACTTGCTTTTGCAAGTATATGTGATAAATATAGTGTTCCTATCTCTATTGAACGTAGCAGATCAGGTCGTGGAATTCATGTATGGATATTTTTTGAAAATAATATAAAAGCATTAACTGCTAGAAAGATGGGAAGCCTATTATTATCAAAAACTATGGAAATACGTGATAATTTAAAAATTGATTCTTTTGATAGAATGTTTCCAAATCAAGATACTATGCCTAAAGGTGGTTATGGTAACTTGATTGCACTTCCATTTCAAAATGAACCAATGAAATATAATAACACTGCTTTTCTTGACAGAAATTTTATTGCTTATGATAATCAATATTGCTATTTAAGTAAAGTAAAAAAGATGAACTATGATGAAGTATTTAGTGTAATAAGAATATTATCGGAAAATACAATAGATATTAGTAATGAATATGTAGAATTAAAGAAGGAAATAAAAAATAAACGAAAAAATAATTTCGATTTTCCAAAAATTATCGATATTATTTTAGATAATATGATTTATATAGATAAAGCAAATTTAAGTGCAGCTGTTAAAAATTGTTTTAGAAAACTTGCAACATTTGCAAATCCAGAATTTTTTAAAAAGCAAAGAATGAGAATGTCAGTTCATAATATTCCTATGGTAATAGATTGTAGTAAGGAAGATGATAAATATTTAATGATTCCTAGAGGTAAATTTGAATATCTATGTGACTTATGTAATCAAAATAATATAAAAATGAAAATTACTGATAGAAGAAATAAAGGAAAAAAAATAAATATAAAATTTAATGGTGAATTAAGGCAAGAACAAAGTCTTGCATTAAAAGAAATGCTAAAATATGAAAATGGAATACTTGAAGCACCTACTGGATTTGGTAAGACAGTTATTTGTTGCAAACTAATTGAAGCAAGAAATGTTAATACGCTTATAGTAACTTTTAATTTATCATTATTAAATCAATGGAAACAAAGATTAAAAGAGTTTTTGAATATTGAAGAAGTAGGTCAAATCGGTGATAATAAAAAAACATTAACAAATGTAATAGATGTTGCTAGTATTAAAACAATATATAATGACGGAAAATTTAGTGATATAGTTAAAAACTATGGAATGATAATTATAGATGAATGTCATCATTCTTCAGCTTATACGTATGAGGCTGCTTTAAATATGATGAATGCAAAGTTTGTATATGGTGTATCCGCAACACCAGAAAAAGAAAATGGACATACACCTATTATTAAAATGCAATGTGGTGATATTAGATATAAGGTTGACATGAAACAATATAATAAAAATTTAAATTTATTAATGAAAGTCTATAGTAAAAGTGTTCATTTGAATTTTGTTAACAAGAATGTAGTAGATTACAAAATTAATGAAATATATGATTTAATATCAAAAGATGTTATTAGAAATGAAGTAGTCATAAAAGATGTAGAAAAAGAGTTTAAAAATGGTAAAAATGTATTAGTATTAACAGAACGAATTGATCATTTAGAATATTTATATGAAAAATTATCAAAAATAACTGGCAATATAATGATGTATCGAGGTGGACTAGGTAAAAAAGTATTTAAAAAATATGATGAATTAAATAATACTATTAAAGATAATAACGAAAATAAAATAATAATTGCTACTAGTTCTTGTATTGGTGAGGGGTTTGATGATCCAACATTAGAAGTATTATTCTTAACTATGCCAATATCTAGCGTAAATAGAATAGTACAATATACTGGAAGACTACATAGAAAGAATGAAAATAAAAAAGAAATAATAGTTTATGATTACGTTGATGATAATTTCTCAATGATTAGAAATATGTTTTTAAAAAGAAAAAAAGCATACGAAAAAGTTGGATATGAAATTATTGAAAAGAATTGTCAAATGTCACTATGATTATTAATGGTGTGCTAAAATAGAGGTAGAGGTGATTGCTTTGTATAAAAATACTGAATAGTTAAATAAAATTTTAGACGAGTTATTATTAAATCCTGAGAGCGAATGTGTAGAATTTAAAAAAGCAGAGAATACATTTGATATAGATAATTTAGGTAGATATTTTTCTGCTTTAGGTAATGAAGCAAATTTAAAAAATAAACAATATTCGTGGATAGTGTTCGGTATTGATGATAAGACTCACAAATTAACTAATACTAAGTTTTATAGCGACAATAATTTTAACAAAGTGAAAAAACAAATCTCTGATAATACAACAGATAATATTGGATTTATAGAAATATATGAATTTACAAGAGAAAATAATCGAGTAATTATGTTTCGAGTTCCAGCGGCTTCTGGTACTCCCATTAATTGGAAAGGATTTCCATATGGTAGAAATGGTGAGTCCTTAGCTCCCTTAACAGCAAATAAAATTGAGCAAATAAAGGCAACTGCTATTTGTGATTGGTCAAGACAAGTAATAGAAGATGCTACGATAGATAATTTAGATAAAGAAGCGATTAAAGTTGCTAGAGAACAGTTCAAAGTTAAATATAAAGGAAAGAGTATATCTAATGAAATAGATAATTTATCTGATATTGATTTTTTAAATAAAGTTAAATTAACATTAAATAACAAAATAACTATGGCTTGTATGTTATTATTAGGAAAGAATGATGATTATTTAATGAATGGTTATACACCAAAAATGACTTGGAAACTTTATGATGATTTTAATGTTATCGATTATGAACATTTTGGTATACCATTTATTATTAATGTAGAAAAATTAAAATCCAAAATACGAAATTTGAGATACAGATACATGGTCAATGATAATACCTTATTTCCAAATGAAGTGGATCAATATGATAACTATATTCTTCGTGAGTTAATTAACAACTGTATTGTTCATCAAAATTATAAATTACATGGAAATATAAATGTTATGGAATACAAAGATAAGCTAATAATAACTAATGAAGGGAACTTTATTCCTGAAACAATTGAGAACGTTCTAAAAGATGGTTTTTCATCACCATATTATAGAAATCAATTTTTAGCTAATGCTATGGTTAATTTAAATATGATTGATACTGTAGGTAGTGGAATAAGAAGAGTATATGATATTCAAAAGAAAAAATTCTTTCCAATGCCGGATTATGATTTAAGCAAAGATAATCGAGTTAAAGTTACTTTGTATGGTAAAATTATAGATGAAAAATATAGTAAAATATTATTTGAAAAAACAAATTTAGATATAGACAAAGTAATGCTATTAGATAAAGTACAAAAAGGTTTTGAAATTACAAAAGAACAGAGTGATTATTTAAAAAAAGATAATTTAATTGAAGGAAGATATCCAAATATTTATATTTCGTCTGACATTGCAAAAATAACAAATAAAGAAAAAGATTATATGGATAATAAAGGTCTAGATAATGCATATTATAAAGATTATATATTAGCATATATTGAAAAATTTGGAAAAGCATCTAGAGAAGAAATTAATAATTTGATTTATCCAAAATTGCCAATAAATATGAGTGAAAAAAATAAAAATAATAGAGTTAGATATATTATTTCACAATTAAAAAAAGAAGATAAAATAGAAAATGAAGGATCACTAACAAAATCTTCTTGGATAATAAAAGAATAGATTTGTTTTTTGCAAAGAATTTGCAAAGAATTTGCAAAGAAAATAACTATACAGAAATTAAAAAATACTTGAAAAAATTACTTTAAGATTATTGACAAATAGGTAAAAAAGATTTTACTTGTTTGTCTTTTATTTCGCAATTTATCACTATATCCATATAATTTCATATTATATTTCAGGAGGAATTATAATGGACTATAGAATTGTAGTGGATGCTGGACATGGAGGTATCGGTTAAATCCAAAAATAGAAGAAATGGCTATTTTGGTAAGTAAATACAAGAGTTTAAGGTACTTGATAAAAGTATCTTTTATTATGTAAAAATATAAGAAAGAGAGGATGATATAATGAATTATGGAATATTTAGAAGTCAACCGATAATGACTATCAATGATTTAGCACAAATTGGATCACACAATAAAAGAGAAAAGAAAGCATATAAAAGTAATAAAGATAT
>CANRDN010000012.1 GCA_947629375.1 uncultured Bacilli bacterium
GGACATGGGTCATTTCTTCCTACTTTTTCTTTTTTAGCTCTTTTAGCAACAGCATCTTTACCATCGTTAGTTATCTTATTCTTTGAAACTTCTTTTCTTTCAATATTTTGTTTAACTTCCGCTCTCATAAGGAATGCTGTTACTTCTTTATCGATTTTCTCATTCATATCATCAAACATTTGGAAACCTTCTACTGTATATGCAGTTAATGGATCTGTTTGACCATAACTTCTCAAATGAATTCCTTCTCTTAAATGAGACATTGTATTAATATGTTCAGTCCAGTACTTATCAATAACATTTAAAGTTATAACTTTCTCAAACTCATCTCTTATTTCAGCTGGAACATCTTTAATCTTTAACTCATATTCTTCAACGATATGATTATAGATTAAATCGATAACTTCATTTTCTTTCTTCTTATATAGAATTTTAGCATCTATATCTTTCTTTAATAATCTTTCATTTACAGTAGTAACTATTTCATCGATGTCTTTCTCTGTTAATTTTCCTTCTATTTCAAAGTGAGAGTTAACAATTGATGTAACATAGTTTTTCATTATACCAAGTACTGTCTCGTGAATAGATTCATTATCAAGTATTTCGTTTCTTCTTCCATACATTATTTCTCTTTGATTATTCATAACATCATCATATTGAAGAAGTTGTTTTCTTATATCGAAGTTATTACCTTCAACACGAGCTTGAGCAGTTGTTAATGCTTTAGAAAACATCTTACTTTGGATTGGTTGATCTTCTGAAAGTCCTAAAGTTTGCATTGTTCTTTTGATTCTGTCACTTCCAAAACGCACCATTAACTCATCTTCCATTGATACGAAGAATTGAGTGTATCCAGGGTCTCCTTGACGACCTGAACGACCTCTTAACTGATTATCAATACGACGAGATTCGTGTCTTTCTGTTCCAAATACGCATAAACCTCCAAGTTCTTTAACACCTTCACCAAGTTTAATATCTGTTCCACGACCAGCCATATTAGTTGCTATAGTTACTGATTTTTTCTCTCCAGCCTTAGCAATAATTTCAGCTTCACGAGCATGGTTTTTAGCATTCAATACTTCATGTGGGATTTTCTTCTTATTTAATAAATTATCAATTAGTTCATTTGTTTCAATAGCAATTGTACCAACAAGAACTGGTTGACCTTTTTTGTATCTTTCTTCGATAGCGTTTATTAATGCTCTATATTTTCCTGCTTGTGTTGAATAAATTAAATCTGGTTCATCTACTCTTATTACTTCTTTATTTGTTGGAATACAAATAACATACATATTGTAGATATTTCTAAATTCTTCCTCTTCAGTTTTAGCAGTACCAGTCATACCTGATATTTTCTTGTACATTCTGAATAAGTTCTGGAAAGTAATTGTTGCAAGAGTCTTTGTTTCTTGATTTATTTTAACTCCCTCTTTAGCTTCAATTGCTTGATGAAGACCATCGCTATAAGCACGACCTTTCATAAGACGACCAGTAAATTGGTCAACGATAACGATTTCACCATCTTGAACAACATAGTCAACGTCTTTTCTCATACTATAATTTGCTTTTAATGCTTGATTGATAAAGTGAACTAAACTTGTTTGTTCCAAATCGTATAAGTTATCTACTTTAAAATGTTTTTCTGCTTTCTTAACTCCATCTTCAGTTAAAGTTACGCCTTTAGTTTTTTCATCGTACAAGTAATCTTGTTCTTCTTTTAAACTTTTAACAAAAGAGTCAGCATCCATATAAAGAGATGCACTTTTCATTTCTCCACCTGAAATAATAAGTGGTGTTCTTGCTTCATCGATTAAAACTGAGTCAGCTTCATCTATTATTACAAAGTTAAGTCCACGTTGAACTCTATTCTCTTTTCTAACAACCATATTATCTCTTAAGTAGTCAAATCCTAACTCGTTGTTAGTTGTATATAAAATATCACAGTTATATTGTTCTTTCTTTTCTGTTGGTGATAAAGATCTCAAGTTTGTTCCGACAGTTAAACCTAAAAATCTATGAACGCTTCCCATCCAGTTACTATCACGATCTGCAAGATACTCGTTAACTGTTACAATGTGAACACCTTCTCCTGTTAGAGCATTTAAGTATGCTGGCATCGTTGCAACAAGTGTTTTACCTTCACCTGTTTTCATTTCAGCAAGGTTACCAAAATGAAGAGCAATACCACCAATTATTTGCACTCTAAAAGGTTTAAGTCCGATAACTCTTTGTGATGCTTCCCTAACTGTTGCAAAAGCTTCTGGTAAAATATCTTCAAGAGTTTCACCTTTACTTAATCTATCTTTAAATTCTTGAGTCTTAGCTTGTAATTCTTTATCTGATAATTTTTGGTATTCTTCATCAAGAGCTTCAACTTTATCAGCAAGAAGTCCAAATCTTTTTAATTCTTTATATTCATGATCAAATAATTTCTTTATAAAATTCATCTATATCATCTCCATAATAGATATTGTATCAAATTATCTTTATTTTTTAAAGAAAAAAAGCATTTTACAATGCTTTCTTAGGCAAAAATCATATCGTTATCATCTTTAGCACTCATTAAGGCAAAAACTGCTTCGACGATGTTCATAATTATTATTCCTATTAAGAATAAGAAACTAAATTCATAAGTACAATAGAAAACTAAATAGCTCTCATAAGTTGCTACAAAGAACGTCTTCATTATAAATGTAACAACAAATAAAACAAAGTTTACTAAATAAATCCATCCTATTTTTCTATTTTCTGTTCTAAACTTATGTAGTCCTGTGTACCCTAAAAGCAATGTTGTCAATATATGATTGCTTTTCTTTACTTTCTCGTCTTCGTATTCAACAACATCCATTTCGTTTATTTTAACTAGACACACTTTTTGTAATACTAAGAAGACAAGGGCAACAGCAAGTAAAACAAGAGCAATTACATACCTATAATTCATAAAGAATGCAAGTAAACCAGTAGGTACATTAGTACAAGCTAACTGACTTTCACTAACTGTTCCTGAAAAAGTATAAAAATTAACTCCTTCACAATCTAGCATAGAAATAGAATACACTAAAGCATAGACCATAAACAATGCTAATACACCAACTAAAACCTTGTTATAATTAAGAACTTTTCTTCTTAAACTTCTAAACTCTTTTTTTTCTTTTTTCATATACTTCCCCCACAGAATAAATTATTCTGATTCAATAATACCGTAATTTCCTTCTTTTCTTTTATAAACTACTGCAACTTTATTGGTTTCAGCATCTTTAAAGATATAAAATTGATGTTCAAGTAATTCCATTTGTAGAACTGCTTCTTCTTCACTCATTGGTTTTACTTCAACAGTTTTTCTTTTAACGATTTTAACTTCTTCTTCACTATCATCTTCCATAGTATCGATAGCTTCAAACATTAAGTCTTTTGAAAGTTTATCTTTAATTTTCTTAGATTGTAATTTTGTTTTATTCTTTCTAATTTGTCTTTCTAATTTATCTACAACTACATCTATTGCTGCATATAAATCATCTCTTGTTTCTTCTGCTCTTAAAATAACATTCTTTAAAGGTATTGTTACCTCTACTTTTTGATTATGATTTTTTACGCTGACCATAACAGTTGCTCTTGTTTTGTCAGATTCTCCGATATACTTATTGATTCTACCCAACTTTTCCTTTGCATAATCCTGTATTGCTTTAGTAGCTTCAATGTTATCACCGCGTACAAATATTTCCATATATTTCCTCCTATATAAATATCTTAACACAAAAACATTAAAAAAACTACCTATTTAATGGTAGTTGTTTCTTTTACAACATTAACATCCAAAGCTTGATAACCCTTTGTTGTCTCTAATAATTTAAATTCAACAAATTGTCCTTCGTTTAATGATTTATATCCGTCTTGGTTTATTGCAGAGTAATGAACAAATATATCTTCATCCTCTTTATAGTCAATAAATCCATAACCTTTTTCATTATTAAACCACTTTACTCGTCCTCTCACTTCTACTAGCTCCTCTCTATCATGATTTTTACTGCCTATGGCCATATCTTTTGCGCAATTATATGATAGCACTAGAAGATAATATTTGATTAAAATTTCCTTAAGTGGTTATTTTTTATCCTTTTTCCGTAATTAAGTTAACAATAAGTTTATTTATAATTACATACATAATTACTTACTTTTTTCTTATAATCTCTCGATATATCATAAGATATAAATCCATTTTTCAAAGTTATTTTATTCTCTACTGTATTATATTCTTCTATTTGGTCAGCATTTATAATACAGCTTCTATTTATTTTAACAAATCTTTTATCTAGTCTTTCACTTACTTTATTTAAAGGTTCTACTGTATAGTAATTTCCATAAGATGCTTTTATCATACATTTTTTACTATCTTTTTCTTTAACTATCATATCGATATTGTTAAAATCAATTCTTTTTATTACTCTATTAGATTCAAAAGTTAAACAACCGTGTCTATTATTATAGATTTTCATTATTTTCTCTAAGTCTTCTTTAAAGATTTTTAAGAAGTCAAATGTATTGATAATTACATCAAAAAGAAAAAGTCTTTTTTCAAGAACTTCGTGGCGTGCTTCACGATGACCTGCTACTAAGATTATTAGTGAGTTCCAATCGTCTAAAATTTCTCTTATATATCTTGCTGCTTCAAGTCCATTGTTTTCACAATCATTTTCAAATATATAAACTTTATTTCCATATATTGTTTTAACTTTTTCTTTGAAATCTTTATTTAAGAAATGATATTTTACTTCTAAATCATAATTCATCATATGACTATCTATTGTTGTTTTTAATTTTACTGCACTACTATGGTTACAACTCATTATAAAATTAATCATTTTTTCACCCTTTTATTTTCTTTTTATTTTGTGTTTTTCTTCAAATTCCTTTGTTTTATTCTCTAATTTTTCAGAGATTATGCTTGTTCCAAATACTAACCATCCGACTATTATTAGAAGTACTAGATAGAATACCATTCCAAAGTATGGACTTTTTAGTACATATAATATTGATGCGATAGAAAACATTATGTTAATGGCATATATTACAAGTACAGTTCTTCTTTGAGAGTATTTTTTCTTTAGTAATTGGTGGTGTAAATGTTCTTTATCTCCTTCAAATATTGGTTTACCTTTTAGTTTTCTTCTTATGATTGCAAATAATGTGTCCATAATTGGTACTGCTAAAATAAGGATAGGTACTAGTACTGAAGTTAATAAAGTTCCTTTGTACCCTAAAAGAGATATAACAGATATTATAAATCCCATAAAAGCAGATCCTGCTTCCCCAGCAAATAAACGAGCTGGATAAAAATTGTGAACAAGGAATCCTGCACAAGCACCAAGCATTATAAATGTTAAAGTTATTTCAAGAGTCTCAACTTGTCCTTGAAAGAAAGCAATTATTCCAATCGTTAAAAAGAAGATTGAACTAATACCTGAACTTAACCCATCAATTCCATCGATTAGCCTTATTATATTCGTACATCCTAAAATAAAAAATAAAGTTATGGGATACGATAAAAGACCAAATTCGATAGTACAACCAAATACCGTTATACTTGTTAATAAGATTTGTCCATAAAATACAATTGTTGCTGCTGCTATTAACTGCCCTAACAACTCGTATCTTGCTTTTAAAGTTTTAATATCATCAAAAATACCATAGATAATAATTATAAAACTTCCTATCAAGATGGAATTCATTTTAATACTTTGAACTCCAAACATCATATAACCAAATAAGAACCCCATAAATATTCCCAATCCACCTAATTTAGGAATTGGTTTATTATGCACTCTTCTATCATCTCTTGGTACATCAATAGCACCAATATGATTAGCTATCTTAATTGTAAAAGGCATAATTAAAGCAGTAAATATAAATGTTGTTAATGCAATTAGAAATATTTCGTCTAAATAATCGTTAAACATATTTACCACCACAAAAAGTATTATACCTAAAAAATCAAAAAAAAACTATTATAAATCAACATTTCACACTTGATTAACAGTTTTTTCTCTTATATTTATATATTTTTGTTTAGTTGCTTCCCCACCATTTAGGTGTCTTATTTCGATATGATACTTAAAAATCTCTTCTATTTTAATGTATCTATCCTTATCTATTTCACTTAGTCTTTCTTGCATATCTTTATGTACTGTACTTTTACTGACATTAAAGAGCTTGGCTACATCTCTTACTGTACTTTTATTTTTAATAATATAATCACTTTCATCTAAAACTCGTTTTAGTATTCTTTTATTCATTTAATCATCCTTTAATAAATTTTATTTCTTTGAATGATTAATATGAGTTAAAAAAATAGACATTTTATTATGTCTATCGTTTTATAAACTATTTGTGTTAACACCAATTACGGTATTAGGATCTCTTACAGTTCCATCTTTTAATACTTCAAAATGAAGATTGTTTCCTGTAGGCATTAGTTTCGATGTACCTGATTTTGCAATTGTGTCTCCTTGTCTAATTTCATCATCCACTTTGACATTTACGTTAGATATCATTTGGTACACTGTTATGTAGTTATTATCGTGCGTTATTTCGACAACTTGTCCTAAAATATCGTTATCGTATACTTTGGTTACTTTTCCGTCCATTACAGCAATTACACTAAATTCATTATCTGATGAATAAGTAATTCCTGTATTTTGAAGATAAGTATTCTCGTACTTGATTATCGATTTTTCTTGAGAAGCTTGTTCTCCATTATAGTTATAGTACCCAATTTTTTCAGATACTCCTTCTCCTGAATAAGGACTTAAAACATAACTATCAGTTGTACCTACTACTGGGACAGTGTTATCAAATACTGTATCAGATACATAGTTTTGATTTCCATCACCTTCATTTGTCTTACCCCTATCATATAAGACCTTGGTTGCAAACATCATTATTGTAACTACTAGTATTATGTATAGCATAGGTAAAACAAACGGCTTTAAAACTAATTTCTTTTTCAATTATATTCACCTCTAGATATATTTTTTTCCAAAGATGAAATAATATACATATTATTTAACGATTAATGAAATATAAAAATCATAAATAAAGTTTGTTACTAAATATATTAGTGATATTGTTAAAAAGAAATAGAATAGTCTTGCTTGGGATATTTTGTTTTTCTTAAAGATTTGATTTATATTGATAGAATCCATTGACCATATTACAAAGATACCTACCACTATGTATAAAATGAATTTAATTCTCATTTTACTTTATCAGTCCTTTCGTCTATTGTTCCATTTCTTTTATTTTATTAACTCTTCTTTTGTGTCTTTCTTCATCTGAAAAAGGTGTTTTTAAGAAAGTTTCCACAATTTCTAAGTTATCACTTATTGGTGTTTTATTACTTAAACATAAGATATTAGCATCATTATCGTTTCTTGTTAGATAAGCATCTTCTTTAGTTGTACATCTTGCTGCCCTAATACCCTTTACTTTATTAGCTGCAATACTCATACCGATACCAGTACCACATATTAAAATACCAAAAGAATCGTTATTATTTACAACATTATTTGCAACTTCTTTAGCATAATCTACATAATCATCTGTCTCATTATGAGGAATGTTACTTAATACTACATCGATATTTTTATTCTTTAAATAATTTACAATCTTTGCTTCTGTCTCTACTCCTTTATGATCTGTTCCTATATATATCATCAAGATAATCACCTCGATATTATTATAACTTATATTAAGTTTATTTACATTAAAAAAAATACCATTTGGTATTTTGATTAAGCATTTTCTTCTTGAGAATATCCGTATTTCTTATTGAATTTGTCAACTCTTCCTGTATGAGCTTTTCTTGATTGTTGATTTGTATAGAATGGATGACATTTAGAACATACTTCTACTAAAATCTCATCTTTAGTTGATTCAACTTCGAAAGTTTCTCCACAAGCACATTTAACTGTTGCTTTCTTATACTCTGGATGTATACCTTTTTTCATTTTTCTCTCTCCTCTCGCCATGAACTCTGTCATAGATAATTGATAAGGATTTAACCTTTAGTCTCTTTGAGTAGCGAATTTCTTTTTTAATTTAGCTGTTTTAACGCCAATAAAAGTTGGAATTGTTCCTGGTACAAATAAAAGTGCCAAAACTCCACAAGCCAACACTATCCCTTTTTTTGTCATATCTTCACTCCTCAAACGTCATTAATATACACTTTTTTAATGTTTTTGTCAACTAGTCTATTTCCTTTAATATCTCTTTAGCAATAAGCTCGTAACCATTTTTACTTGGATGGATGTTAAGGGGATTAGGTAGCCCTTCGTTATTGCCATCAAAGATATCAAAGATATCGACATAGGTAACATCAAGTTCTTCACATATTTCTTCTATTTCGTTATTATAATACTTTATTATTTCATCGATATTATCTTTAAACTGCGTAAGTCTTGGGAATGGATTGTAATAGCCAGTTACGATAATTTGATTTTTAGCATATTTCTTTATTAATATTATTAATTCTTTTACATCTTTTGCTATTTCGTCAGCTTCCTTTTTTGTTTTTTTGATGTTTAGAATTTTTTCTCCAATATTAGAGTATGATAATCCCCCTAAAAAGTTGTTAGCACCTATAGTTAATGTAACTAAATCCGACTCTCTTAATGCTTCTTTAAGATAGATTTTTTTACCATCTACTTCGATCATTTTATTGTTTTCGATATCTTCTTTTACATCGTCAGTTGTATATCCAGATTTAGTGAATCCTTTAGTATAGAACTCTAGTTTATCTCTTCCTCTAAGGTCGTCTGCAATAAAGTCAGTATAACCATAATCGACAACAGAGTAAGCATTCATTCCTTCTGCTACTGAGTCACCAAGAGGTATGTAGTTAATTTTTCTATTTTGATTAGAAAAAAGAGTGTATACGCCATATACACCAAACATAGTCAATATAAAGACGATTAATGTTAATAATAATTTCTTATGTTTCATCTTTTTCACCTATATTTATTATATTTCTTCTATTTTTATTTTAGCACCTACATCTGTTAATTTTTCGACAATTCCTTCATATCCCCTCAAAATATGTTCGATATTTGAAATTGTTGTTACACCATCTGCTGCAAGTCCCGCTGCCACTAAAGCAGCCCCTGCTCTTAAATCTGTTGCTTGCACTTCTGTTCCTACAAGTTTGTTAGGTCCCGTAAAAGTTGCAACCATTCCGTTTCTTTCTATTTTCATACCCATCTTTTCTAATTCTTTAAGATGCATAAATCTATTTTCCCAAATTGTTTCTTCGACTTTTGATACCCCTTCACACTTCGATAGAAGTACAGAGAAAGGTTGTTGTAAGTCGGTTGGGAAGCCTGGATAAGAAAGAGTCTTTATTTCTGCTGGTAAATATTTATCTTTAGCACTTATTGTTATGTAGTCACTTCCTATTTCAAGGTTTGATCCCATCTCTTCAAGTTTAGATGTAAGTGACTCGATGTGTTCTGGGATAACATTATAAACTTTTAACTGGTCCCCTACTAAAGCTCCAATTATTAAGTATGTTCCTGTTTCAATTCTATCAGGTATTACTTCGTGATAACATCCTTCTAGTTTTTCAACACCTACTATTCTAATCTCAGAAGTACCAGCTCCAGTGATTTTAGCACCCATATTATTTAAGAATGTTGCAATATTTACAATTTCAGGTTCCTTAGCAGCATTATCGATTATTGTTTTTCCTTTGGCAAGAACTGCTGCTAGCATAATATTTATCGTGGCACCAACAGAGGCGATATCAAGATAGATATGAGCTCCTTTTAACTCTTTAGCATCCACAATGAACTTATCACCATCGTTAGTAATCGTTGCACCTAAAGCTTCGAATCCTTTTAAGTGAAGATTTATTGGTCTTGCACCGATAGAACAACCACCTGGTAAATATATTTCAACGTGTTTAAGTTTTCCAAGTAGTGCTCCCATAAAGTAGTAAGATGCTCTTAATTTACTTGTATATTCTTGGGGAATTACTTTATTTGTTATGGTATTTGGTGTTATTACAACACTTTCTGATGCTCTTCTAACATCTGCTCCTAAATACTCTAAAGTCTGACATAAAACATCTGTATCTGTTATTTCTGGAACATTACAGATTGTTACATCTGAATCTGCTAAAAGTGATGCCGGAAGTAACGCAACCGAACTATTTTTAGCACCACTTATCTTTATTGTCCCGGATAATTTATGATTACCTTCTATTCTCATTACTTTCATAAAGCCACCACCTGTAATATTTTATTTAAAATCTAAATATTTGTCACAATATTGAGATTATGTTTCTTTAATTCAATTTTAACATATTAAATAATCTAGTCAATAATTAATAGTACTCTAACAACCTTTAATTATATAATTTATCGATAAAAAGAATAGAAGCATTATCCCTATTATTTTAGCTTTGTTACCGACTAAATCATTTATTTTGTAACCTAGGTAAAAACCCAAAAAGGTGAAAGTACTACTTACTATAAAGAAAATTGAAGAAATAAGGATTGGGGATGCTTCTATCGCATCAAGTCCAATTCCTGTTGTGAAGCTGTCGATACTTACTGTTAGAGCAAAGATAAGTATTTCTATGTAGCTATTAAGAGGTTTAAGCTCTTCCTTTTTAAAAAGAGAAATAATTAACTCAATAGTTAAAATTAAGAAAACTAACCCGATTATTAAATCTTCTTTTATAGGAATGTTTCTTGTTACTATTTCACCGATGATTTCACCTAAAAGTGGCATAAAGAAATGAAAAATACCTACTGTTAAACTTATTTTAAGAATAGCTTTTTTATTTTGATTTAACATACCATAACTTAAAGATAAAGAAAATGTATCCATACTAAGTCCTACTGCTATTAATAATATTGTAAAAAAAATAAACATAGTACCTCCTATATATACTATGTTTAAAAATATTTATTTAAGATATCTTTTATGTAACTTCTATATTCTATTTCTTTATTTTCGTAATTTTCTTCTATTAAACAAAGTGGTGGATATAAAACACACCAGTAGTTACTACCTTTTCCACTTCCTAAAGTAACAACTAAAGATTCGTAATACCCTTCATTATATTTAACTCCTTGAAACATTTTACTAGGAAAATAATTTAATCCATAGTTAATGTTGAAAACTTCTTCTATATTTTCTTCTTTTAAACTTTTATCAACAGTTTCTGTGAATAAACTCATATTATTCTCTAACTTTTCTCTTGCTTCATCTATTCCTTTAACATCTTTTAAAATATTATTCACAGTTCTGTTTAAATCATCTTTAACTTTTTCTTTTATTTTAATATCTTTTTCATCATCACTATTTGCAATCACTCTTATTCTTATTGCTTCATTAGGAATAATAAGTAGTTCTTCTTGGTTATTATGTATTAGAAAAATACTGAAAAGGATTGCTATAATTATTGTTAACTTTTTCAAATTATCACCAAATATATAATGATTTCAAATATTTTATTTTAAACAAAAAAATAGGATTTTTTCCTATTTTCTTTCAATAAAGAGCATTCTGTCTCTTCCTGATAGATCTTTTTTACAAGTTATTTCTACATTTTCTAGATATTTATTAGCAATAGAAATGATATCTTCTTTTTCATATGCCCCTATTTCAAAAGCGATTAAGAACTTATCATTTAAGTAGTTCTTTATATCTTTTAGAATTCTCTCGTAATATAAAAGTCCATCTTTACCTGCATAGAGTGCTAGATGTGGTTCATTGTTTTTAACGATGTCCTCTATTTCTTCATCTTCCTTGATATAAGGGGGATTACTAATTATGCAATCGTACTTTTTAGTGATGTTTTGAAATAAGTCACTTTCGATAATATTGATATTAAGGTTATATGTATCTTTATTTATCTTAGCGACTTCTAAAGCTTTACTACTTATATCGGACATTTCTACATCACTGTTTCCTAGTTTTGTCTTGATAGTTATCCCAATTGCACCACTTCCACAGCACAAATCAAGAACACTTGGATTTACAAAATCTCTATTTAAAATCTGTAAAGTGTTTTCCACTAACTCTTCCGTCTCAAATCGTGGTATCAACACACTTTCGTTAACATATAAATCTATTCCGTAAAAATTGACACTGTGGGTTAAATACTGAACAGGTATATTACTTCTTCTTGCTTCCACTAGCTTTTTAAATAAATCTTCTTGTTTTTCAGTTAATTCGTAATGAAGATAATTAATTATCTCTAAAGCATCGAAACCAGTTACATTAGATATAAGCATTTTAGTTTCTGTCGAAGAAATAAATTTTTTTCCATAAACAACTGCATCTTCAATCGTCATTATTATTCTCCAGCAAGAATTCTTCTTTGGTCTTCAGTGATTAGAGCTTCGATAACTGGTTCTAATTCACCTTCCATTACTCTATCTAATTGCATTAAAGTAAAGCCGATTCGATGATCAGTTACTCTATTTTGTGGATAGTTATATGTTCTTATCTTTTCTGATCTATCCCCAGTTCCTATCTTGCTTCGTCTTTCTGCTCCTTCTTTTTCCTCTTTTTCTTGAAGTTTCATATTATATAGACGAGTTTTTAAAGTGTTAAGAGCCATCTCTTTATTTTGAATTTGACTTCTACCTACTTGGCAGTAAACGATTGTTCCTGTTGGAATATGAGTTACACGCACTGCTGAATCAGTTGTGTTAACACCTTGTCCTCCACTTCCACTAGATCTTGTAATATCGATTCTTACTTCGTTCATATCAAGTTCAAAATCAAATTCTTCAGCTTCTGGCATTGCAATTACGGTAGCAGTTGATGTATGAACTCTTCCTTGTGTTTCTGTTACTGGTACTCTTTGAACACGATGAGCTCCACTTTCATATTTCATTTTAGAATAAACATTTTGTCCTTTAATCATAAAGCTTACAAGAGTAAAACCTCCACCTTCTGAATATTCTTCAGTGATTGGTTCAACCTTCCATCCTTGTTTTTCAGCGTATTTTAAATACATTCTGTAAAGGTCACCTGCAAAGATATTGGCTTCGTCTCCTCCTGCTGCTCCTCTTATCTCGACAATAACATTTTTACCATCATTAGGGTCCTTTGGTATTAATAAAATCTCTATTTTGTGTTCCAAATCAGCTTTTTTAGTTTCTAAAGACTCTAATTCTTCTCTTGCAAATTCACCCATTTCAGGATCTTTAGCCATCTCTTTAGCAGCTTCTATATCCTCTAAAACTTTTTTATAATCATCATAAGTATTAACTGTCTCTTCTAAATCTTTAGCTTCCTTAGAAAGTTCTCTTGTCTTTTTAATATCTTTTAATACTTCTGGATCTAACAATTCTTTATTCAATGTTTCATATCTTTCTTTTATTATATTTAATCTTTCTATCATAGAATCATCTCCGTCACTCATTATATCATAAAGTTAAATACATTTAGAATAATTTCCTTTTATGCATTATATTTTAACAAATTCTTAGTAAAAGAAAAAGAACTAAAAATTATTGTTCTAAATCTAGTTCTTCTTCATCTAGTACAACTAAATCTTTTAAGTCGTCATCACCATCATCGAAGTCGTCATCATCAGTTGCTTGACTATCATACTCATCTGATTCATCTTCAAGCATTTTATCCTCTAAATCTTCTTCGTCTTCTTCCTCTTCTTCATCTTCATCTTCTTGCTCATCAGCTTTCAATACTTTATCAGATGTATGTCTTTTTCTTAAATCCCATTTACCATCTTCAAGAAGCAAAAAGTTTTTATCAGTACTTAATGTTGTGTAATAATCTCCGATTTTCTTTTCGATCATCGCTTTAGATAGGCCAAGAAGGCTTCCAATTTTATTGAATAAATCAAGAGTGTTCATTGGTCCTTTTTCCTCTAACAACATTGAAGTTATATCTTTATATGATAATAATTCTAAATCTTCTTTTTTCATTTTTTCTATGCTCATAATAATCCTCCAATAACGGGTTTTTTTATGTAATTTTTTTCTTTTAAAAAATACTCAAATACACTTATATCACTATTCATATTTAAAATCAATATCTTTTTACATTTTTTCAGGGCAGTCAATTCCCATTATATTTAAAAGCATCATATTAGTCTCCCAAACTGTTTTAGATAGAACTAACCAAGATTCTCTTAAATTATCGTTTTCTTCAGTTAAAACTTTATTTTCAGAATAAAATTTATTATAGGAACTTGTTAATTTATAGATGTAATCTGTTACTTCATTAAGAGATTTTGATTCGTAAGCTCTTTTTAAAACATTTGGTAAGTTTAAAAGTGTAAGAAGTACATCTTTATCAGTATTATTCTTTATAACAGTATAATTTTTATACTCGATATTTTCTTCTTTAGCTTTATTTAATAGTGATTTCATTCTTATAGTGGAATATAAAAGGTATGGACCTGTTTTACCATCTAAGTCACTAAATTTAGCTGGATCAAATATGTAGTCAGTTGCTCTAAAAGGTAAAAGGTCAGCGTATTTAAGGGCAGCTAGTGCGATGGTTTCAGATACATTATCTCTGTTTTCTTCTTCGACGATGTTTTCATTTAGTCTTTTACGACATTCCACTTTGATTAAGTCGATTAGTTCATTAAGAGGCATAACTCCGCCAGTTCTTGTCTTAAATGGTTTACCATCGCTTCCATTCATTGTTCCAAAGCCGTAGAATCCTAGTTTAACACTTTCTGGAACTATTCCTGATTTATAAGCTGCTCTAAAGACTTGAGTAAAGTGAAGTTCCTGTCTTATATCCGTCGTGTACCAGATTTCATCAATTGGGAAGCGTTTCATTCTTCCGTAGATAGTAGCTAAATCAGTAGTTGCATAAAGGTATGCTCCATCACTTTTTTGAAGAAGGATAGGTGGCATTTCTTTATCGTCAGTATCTTCTTTAACATCCATAACAGTTGCCCCATCACTTACATAAGTTAGGCCTTTTTCTTTTAGTAAATCAAACATTTCAGGGATGTATTGAAAGCTATCTCTTTCACCTTCCCACAAGTCAAACTTAGCATTTAATCTTTCGTAAGTTTCTTTGATATCGACTATAGAAAGAGCTGATAATTTATCCCACAACTTAGTATATGCTATGTTATTTTTTTGAATTTGATATGTTATTTGTCTTGCTTCATTTAAAAAGTTTTCATCTTCTTTACTTTTATTAGAAGCAGTAGGGTAAATTTCCTTTAAATCTTCTTTGACGATAGGAAGCTCGAAGTCCTCACCATTATACCCTTCTTGGAAGCACAATAGCTCTGGGAATCTTTCTTTCATTTCAAGAACAACTAGTCCTGCTTGAAGACCAGCATCTCCTAGGTGTGCATCACTTATTGTTTTATGACCTAAAGCCTTAGCAAGTCTATTTAAAGCTTCACCAATATTAGCACTTCTTAAATGTCCAACGTGAAGAGCTTTAGCAACATTGGCACCTCCATAATCGATAACGATGTTTTTAGGTTCCATTTTATCGATGTTGTTTTCGATATTATCTTTTATTTCATTAACAAATGAAGTTAAACATTGGTCAGTTAATGATAAATTAATAAATCCGGCACCTGCAATATTAATATCTTTAAAGTTTTTATCTTCATCAAGTACTCTTTTTATATCGTTAGCTATTTCAATTGGACTTTTATGATACTCTTTAGCAAGTCTCATCGCATCATTTATTTGAAATTCTCCTAAATCAGGTCTATTTGATAAAGACAAAGTAACACTAGTGTCATACCCAGCTTCTTTAACTGCCTTATTTAAGTCTTCTTCTAACTTTTTCCAATAACTCATACTTCCACCTCTTTTATATCAAGTAACAAACTTATTTCTTCTTTATCTATTAAATACTTAACAAATACTCTATTCTCTTCAAAAGAATATTCTAAAACTTTTATCTTAAGTGCTAACTTTTTTTCATTTTCAATTATAATTTCTTCTTTGTCAAAATCAATAATTATTTTATTATCTTTATTAGATTTTATTAATCTTTTTATACCAAAATCAAAAATATAATCGTAATCGTTATCGTTAAACTCTAAGATATCTTTATTTAATTTAGCCATACCTTCATAATTATAAGGCATATTCTTATTAGTAATTTTAAAGGATATTATTTTTTCTTTCACTCATACCACCTACTAAAATACTACTGGAATTATAGCATAGTTCCACTTTTTTTAATACATATTTTTTTATTAATTATTCACACTATTATTAGATTGGACTGATAATGTGAAAGTAATTAAAAAGTTATTTAAATATGTTTTTATCTTTGGTTTTTTGTTTTTTCTAATATCTTTTGCTTTTTTTGGATATTCTAAACTTTCTGTTAAGTTAGAAATTAAGAATGCTAATAATATATCACTATATGATAAAAATGGAAATGTTTTTTTTGTGGGAAATGGGACAAATGAATGGATAAGTCTCGATGATATTTCAAAGGATCTAATTAATGCGACTATTTCGACAGAAGATAAAAATTTCTATAAGCATTTTGGTTTTGATATTCCAAGAATTATTAAAGCTGGATGGAAAAATCTAACGAGTGGTAAAACGCTTGAAGGGGCTTCTACTATATCCCAGCAGTATGTTAAGAATTTGTTTTTGGATTTCGATAAGACTTGGGAAAGAAAATGGAATGAGATGTGGCTTACTTTAAATATCGAGATGCATTATTCAAAAGATGAGATACTTGAAGGATACTTGAATACCATTAATTATGGACACGGAAATTATGGGGCACAGAATGCTGCTAAGTTCTATTTTGGAAAAAGTGCAAGTGACTTAGATCTGGCTGAAGCTAGTATGTTAGTGGGTATTCCTAAGTCTCCTGCTAATTATTCACCACTGGTAAACTTCGACCTTGCTAAAGAAAGACAGAAACTCGTGTTAAGCTTGATGGTCAAAAATGGTTATATCACGGAAAGTGAGATGGAAGAAGCTCTAAACGAGGAACTTGTTATCATCGGTAAAAAGAATAATATAAATTTATCCACTGTTATGTACTATCAAGACGCTGTTTTTAAAGAGTTAGAAGGATTAGATATTCCTAAATCTTTTTTAGATACTAAAGGACTTAAGATATATACGGCCTTTGATTTTGATGCCCAAAAAACTTTAGAAGAGAAAATAAACGATAATTTAAAAGACAATCAAGAATTGCAAGCAAACGCTATTATGATGGAATCAGATACTGGAAGGATAATAGCTCTTGTAGGTGGCAGAGACTATTCAAAGTCACAATATAATAGAGCTACATCTTCCTATCGTCAGGTCGGTTCCACTATTAAACCGATTTTGTATTATGCAGCTTTAGAAAACGGCTTTACTTCTTCAACCTGTTTTACAAGTCAGGAAACAACTTTTACTTTTTCAAATCAACAGTTATATAGTCCCAAAAATTATAGTGATGTCTATGGTAATAAACCAATTTCTCTTGCTGCTGCTATTGCTTATTCCGATAATATTTATGCAGTTAAAACCATTTTGTTTCTAGGTGAAGAGTCTCTTATTTCGATGGCTCAAAGACTTGGAATTAATTCGAAACTACCAGAAGTACCATCGATTGCACTTGGTACAAGTGAGATGAACATTATGGAAATAACTAGTGCCTATGCAGCGTTTTCAAATCTTGGGTACAAGGTTGAACCACATCTAATAACAAAAATTGAAGATAATAATGGCAATGTTTTATATGAAAAAGAAGAAGTTAAAGAATCTGTGTTGAATCCAAGCCTTGTTTACATCTTAAATAATTTACTTACAAACACTTACGATAAGGAACTAATCGATTATAACTACCCTACTGTTATAGGAATTGCCAACAAGCTTTCTAGAAAATACTCAATTAAATCAGGAACGACGGCCACGGACAGCTGGACTATTGGCTACACCCCAGATATTGTTACATCAATTTGGGTTGGCTACGATGACAATAAGGAAATAGCATCCACAGACTATATGTATACCAAAAGAATTTTTGCGGATACGATGGAAGAATATTTAAGTGGTAGTGAAGAATCCTGGTACACGATGCCAAGTAATGTCGTCGGTGTCTTAGTAGACCCGATTAATGGACTTCCTGTAACAGAAAAAAGTCAAAAGAAAAAGGTTCTATACTATTTAAAAGGTACAGAACCTACAAATAATCAAGTTGTCTTTGATGAGGTTATTAAATAAAGATTTCTACTTCTTCACCAGTTTTAGCAAGTGCTCCATTACCATCATCAGTATCTAAATGAAGCTCTAAAGTAAAGTCTGGGCTTTCTTTTATTACTACATCTTCAAAAATAGTAGATTTTTCCCCTACAATTCTTGCTTTTACTTTCTCGACACCTACAAGGCCAAGTTCTTTTCTTTGTTCTGGATTTATATGAAGATGACGATTGGCAATAATACAACAAGGCTTTGTAACTTCTCCACAAGGCCCTACGATTGTAACTACAGCAGCACCTTCTAAATCTCCACTATTTCTCATAGGTGGATCTATTCCAAGACCAAAACTATCTGTCTTAGATATTTCTACTTGCGTATATTTTCTAAGAGGTCCTAAGAGTCTTACATTATCAAAAGCTCTTTTTTCTGTTTTAATTGTAACTTTTTTATCTGAAGAATATTGTCCTGGTTGAACTAAATCTTTTACTTTTCCAAGAGGTTCATCTCCAAATAAAGTCTTATAATCTTCTTCTGTTAAATGAATATGTCTATTTGAAATTCCTAAAATAACTTTCACTTTTATCACCCATAATAATTATAACAACAAACAAAACGAGTGATTAATTTAATTTAAAATATGGGTTAAATTTGACATTTTTTGATATTTGTGTTATAATTAGCGCACTAATTGAGGGGGAATTTGGTATGATAAACGATTTATTAGCGTGCTTAGAAATTTATAAACAATATATTATGAACGGAAATTATAAAAAGGAACACACAGAAAGTGCTAAAAAGGCTTTACTTGAAATTAATGCATTCGAAGAATTAGTTAAATCTAATCAAAGTTTAAACTATTTCAATTACAGTTCTTTAAGAAGAGATATTAAAGCAGTATTTAATCCTGAATATTTTAAGGAAGGAAATGCTTCTCAAATATTTAATAAATTTAATGAAGTAATAGATAAAATTAAAAAAGAGATTAAAGCTGGTATCGATATAAGATTTAAAGAAGAACAAACTGATAAAAGAACTTATGAATATAGAAAAGAAAATTATGTTACAAATGTAGATACTGCATCTATGGAAAAAAGCAATGATAATATTTCCTCATATTTAATCGACAGTTTTTATTCATTCTTTAAGAAAGAACCAAGTAGCATTTTAGATTATTTTCACTTAGTTGATAGAATGACTGCTAAACTTGATAAAATAATTGAAAAATTAAAAGAATTAGATTTAAATATTGCTGTTTTAGAAAGAAAAGTTAAATTTAATGATGAAAAAAGACTAGAAGCTATCTCTGATGATAAAATAAATGATTCTTATAATAATCTTTGTCTTAAATTAGGAGAAACAGTTACAAATCTTTATGGAAAACAAAGTGAAAAGAAAGTACAATTAAAGAAGAGATTCAATGAATTATGCCCAGTTATCGATGATAAATGTGAAGAATGGTCTATTAGATATGACGATTTAATTGAAGAAAAGAATATCCTTGTTGTAGATTATCAAGAAGCTAAAAGAGATGGTAACAATAAAAAAGCTAAAGCAATTTTAAAGAAATTAGAAGAAATAAATGCTAAATTAGAGAAAAAAGCAAAAGTACTAGAATATGGACTTCAAGAATATATAACTGCTCTTGTAATTAAAAAAGACCATAAATATCAAGATATTCAAAAGAAATATAAAGATTTAATAAGTGAAACAAATCTTACTGAAAACAGATATAATTATGTACTTGATAATAAAGAAGAAACTAAAATGAAAATAAAAGATTCTATTGAAGAACCTTATATTGAAGTTCAAAACAAAATAAGTAGTGTTCTTACAAGACTACATTCTAGAAGATATAGATTAGAGAAGTTATTTAATAAATTAAATACTCAATATGAAGAATTCCTAGAAAATAATAAACAATATGCACCTTGTAATAAAAGTAAATAAAAGCGTAATGCTTTTTTTCTTTTGTTTTTATAGTATTCTTCCAGTTTTTTTGCTATAATTTAATATGATAAGAGGTGTTTAGTATGTGGTTATACATTATTCCTTGTATTGTAGTTATATTTTTTGCAATATTATTTATAGTGTTTATCGTTAATAAAAATAGATTTCAGTCTTTAAAGATTAAGATTAATGAGGTAGAAAAAGATATTGATGATCTATTAAATCAAAAGTTTGAGAAGTTAAAGGAAATAGGTAATCTCGTTAAAAGTAAAACTGAAGATAATTCTTTTGATGAGTTAGAAAATCTTAATATTGAAAGCTGTGCTAAGGTAGATAGAAATAATTTACTTGCTAAGTATGATAACAGTATTAAAGAATATAGAGATTTCAATAAGAATATTCAATTTGATGAAGAAGAGCTAAAAATATTTGATGAATATTTTAATATCAATACTTTGTGTCTTGCCACTGAAAGATATTATAATGATAATGTTGTTATATATAATAAGTTAGTTAAAAAATTTCCAGCAAGTTTAGTTGCTAAGATAAAAAGATATAGAGAAAAAGATTTGTTTGTTAATGAAAAAGAAGAGATATTTGAAATACTTAAAAAGTAAATCAAATATCTTTTATTTTCCAATCTATAGGTTTTATACCATTTTTAATAAGAAAGGCATTTGTTTTTGAGAAAGGTTTACTTCCAAAGAAGCCTCTATAAGCAGATAGTGGTGATGGATGAGCTGACTCAAGAATCAAATGTTTTTTATTTGTTATAAGGTTTTTCTTGCTTCTAGCGTCACTTCCCCAAAGAATAAAAACAACTGGAGTTTCTTTTTTATTGATTAGTTTTATAACTTCATCGGTAAATGTTTCCCAACCTCGATTAAAGTGAGACCTTGGACTATCCTTAACTACTGTAAGTGTTGAGTTTAAAAGTAAAACGCCCTGCTTTGCCCAACTTATTAAACTTCCGTGGTTTGGTGGTTCTATTCCCAAATCACTTTTTAATTCACTGAAGATGTTAATTAATGACGGTGGTTTAGCAATACCAACTTTTACAGAAAAAGAAAGTCCCTCCGCTTCATTTTCTCCGTGATATGGATCTTGTCCAATTATAACAACTTTAATATCATCGTAAGATGTCTTTTGAAAAGCATTGAATATTTCAGACATTTTAGGATATATCGTTTTTGTTTTATACTCGTTTATAATAAATTCCTGTAAGTTTTTAAAGTAATCTTTTTTATATTCGTCTTTTAATAATAAATCCCAATCATTTCCAATCATTATATCTTTTTAAGCTCCTTTCTCATTTTAAATAAGGAATAAATATTAATAATAGTAGTAAGTGATGTAGCAATATCGACAAAAGCCCAAATATTACCAGTACTTACATTAGCACTTAAAACAATTACTATTATAACAATTATTTTAGCAAGTGTGTTAGTTTTGTTCTTAAATAGATATTTTAAGGCCTGCTCCCCGTAAAAATAAGAAGTAATAATTGTGGAAAAAGCAAATAAGGTAACTACTAAATTAGATAAGTACATTCCAAATTCTCCAAAGTGATAGAAAAATGAGTAGTTTATAATTTCAATACCATTGATATTCTGAAAATTATAAGCTTCATAATTTGTTGTAAGAATAATAAAAGCTGAAATAGTACATATTACAAGAGTAATAAAATACATTCCGAAGAGTTGAATTTTAGCTTCTTTAATATAGTCATTACTATTTGAGGTAGCTACAACAAAAGAAGTAGAACCCATTCCTGCTTCATTTGAAAATATTGATCTTTGAAATCCAATTATAAAAGGAATAGTAGCAAGAGATTTAATATTGAAAGCTTCTTTAAAAATATCTTTAAGAATCATAAAAGTTAACTGATGGTTAACTTTTATGACATATAAACCGATAAGGATATAAATAAGTCCCATTATAGGTACTAGAAAAGACACAACTTTAGTTATACCTTTAAGACCTTTTCTAATAGATAAAAGAACAAATATTAAAAGTATTAAAGTTAAAGTTAATTTATTAAATGAAAAGATACTTTCAAAGGAAGACACAATGGTATTTGCTTGAATTAAGATAAAGGCATATAAGAAAGTAAAAATAATTAGAATACTATAAATTTTGGATAACTTTCTATTTTTTAAAACTCTTTCGATATATACTTGAGGACCACCAATTTTTTGACCATTAATATTCTCTCGATATTTAATACCCGTTTTAGTTTCCAAATAAGTAAAAATCGATAAAAATAATGATGATATCCAGATCCAAAAAAGAGTTCCCTTGCCACCAACAATTATTGAAATAGCAATTCCTGATATAGAACCTACGCCAATTTTACCTGCAAGGGTTAAATTTAAGAGTTTAAATGTTTCTTTTACATTATTTTTGTCACTTTTCTTTACTTTATTCGACAAGGAAAATTGTGGAAACTTTAAGTAAAGTGAGAAGAAAATCGACGCTATGATTATAATTATTGTAGTAACAATCCATAAAAGCGAACTTATCTCCGTTAGCATATTATCACCATTAAATTATATAAAAAGAAAAAGCTACTTATGCAGCTTTAACTCTATTTATGGTATTCTTCATTGTTATTTATTTTAAATGCTCTATATAGTTGTTCTAATAAAATAACTCTAAACAATTGATGAGGAAATGTCATCTTAGAAAAAGACATCTTGTAATTGGATAAGTTTTTAACATTGTCACTTAATCCGTAAGATCCACCAATGATAAATGTAATATTACTATTCTCTATTAAGATGTTATCTAGTCTTTTAGCAAAATCGATTGATGACTCTTCTTTACCTTCTATTTCAAGAGTAATAATGTAATCCTTCGGATTTATCACTTTCATTATTTTTTCTTCTTCTTTTCTTAAGGCGACAACCTTATCATTAATTCCAACATCTTCTAATTCTATTATTTCTAATTGGCAATACTTACTTAATCTTTTTTGATACTCTTTTACAGCGTTTGTAAAGAATTCTTCTTTAATCTTACCTAAACAAATAATCTTAATCATTATATTTCAATCATTTCCGTTTCGATATGCTGTTTAGCAAGAATTATCTTACTTTTATATTTATTATCTTTTAACTCATCTTCTACTTCACTTTGAGCAAGTTCTTCAGTGTTATTGTTTTCACTTAAATGAGCTAAAATTATATATTTAGTCTTATCTCCAATGGATTTATTTAAGAATTTACCTGTATATCTATTTGAAAGGTGACCTTTATCACTTATTACTCTTTGCTTTAATATATAAGGATATGGCCCTTCCATAAGCATTTTTTCATCGTGATTAGATTCTATAATATAAGCATCTAAATTTTCTACTTTAGGATAATATTTTCGATTTATATAACCAGTATCTGTTAAATACAATATTTTTCTTTTATCATCACTAATTATAAAACCGAAAGCTGGGACATCGTGAGAAGCATTTATTAATTCAATATCTAATGAGTTTATTACAACATTACTTTCTTCTATTAATACAATATTTTCTTTAGGAATTATATTCTTTATCTCAGAATACAACTCTTCTTTTATAAATACAGGAATATTAACCTTTTTGATAAGAGATGCAAGTCCTCCAATATGATCGGAATGAGTATGGCTTATTAAAATACCATCTAAAGAATTAATATCTCTATCTATCTTCTCAAGAGACTTTTTAATTCTTGTATAATTTATTCCACAATCGATTAATATTCTCGTATTATTTGATTCAATAAAAGTTGAGTTACCTTTTGAACCACTTGCTAAAACTTGTATTATCACTTGTAGAAACTCATTGGATTGTAAAACTCATAATTTCCTCTATATGGGTAACCTCTTGAAATACCAAAGTGTACGTGGCAGCCAGTTGCGTGTCCTGTTGCTCCCATAGTTCCTATCTTTTGTCCCATTTGAACTACTTGACCTTTTTTAACTGATATTGTTGCCATATGAGCATATATTGAATAGTATCCGTTATTGTGATTTATAACTACATAGTTACCATTTGGCCATACATATGTAGCAGCTTCTACTGTACCGTTATTAGCAGCATACAAAGGTGAACCACAACCTGAGCAAGATATGTCTACTGCATCGTGTAGTTTTCCCCAACGCCAACCGAATGAACTTGTAATACAATATGGTTTAGCAGCAGGCCAAGCCCATACTCCGACATTACCAACATTAGGTATAACTTTGCTACCTTTAACAATTATTTTAGGAACAGCTGCTTTAATTACTTCTGTGTTTGTGATAACAGCAGATTCTATCTCGCCATTAACTTTTTGAACTTTTTTAGTTAACTTAAGTGTACCGTTTTGTCCTTGTTGCTTTACTGACTCGTACCCAACAAGTATATTAGAATCATATTCAATTTTAGTATCAAACTTATCTGTTTCATATTCTACGACGTGATCTTCTTCAACTAATTTAAAAGCTGGATTAATAAGTCCTAGGTTAACAACTTGTCCTTCATAAAGCAAATTATTTTCACTAGTAAATTCAGGATTTGCAATTAAGAATTCCTCTACTGATAACTTGTTCTTAAAAGATATATCACTTATTGAATCACCTGCTTTTACTGTATAAGTCTTTTGTTCTTCAGTTGTACCAAAAAGCATATATTTATTTAATTCTTCGACATCAGTAAATATTGGTTCCTCTGTAGATATCTTTCCTTCTTTTATTGTTATTGTGTTTTTTACATATACATCTTCGATTAATGTTCCAACATCCTTTATCTCTTTTTGAGTATCATTTAAAAAATTACTATAATTTTCTTCACTTATAAATACACTTATCGTATCTTTTAATGATTCTGTAAACACATCTTTATCGATAACATTTATAACCTTATCAGGAATAGTTATAGGTCCTTCTGTTTCATCAGAATCATCTTCAAATCCCTTAATGGTTACAATATATCCATTGATTGTGAAAGGTGCTAAATCTTTTATTTCTTCATATATTTCTTTAGCAGTTGATACCTTTTCATTATAAGTAACTTCCTTAACGATATCCAAATCATTTGGTAAGTATACTTTATCAATTTTATATTTTTCTTTTAATTCATACTGTTTCTCATTAATGTAATCTTCTAGTTCTTGCTTATCGTCGATATAACCTAAAGTTTCTCCTTTAAGATATACACGATATAATTCGACTGGTTCTCTTGACTTACCAAAGTCTACGAATAAGAATCCAGAACAGGCGATTAATGCGATAATAGTATATATAATATCCTTTTTATTCATTTTTTACCTCTTTATTTTCTTCAAATACTGAGAAGAATTTTGAAATGTCTTTCTTGAATCTTAATGGAATAGTTCCACGAGATCCACTACGGTTCTTAGCTACAATAAATTCTAGATCACTTATATTATCTTTTGTCTCTAATTCTTTATTGTAGTAGTCTTCTCTATATAAGAATGCGACGATATCGGCATCCTGCTCGATAGATCCTGACTCTCTCAAATCACTTAACATTGGTCTATCTTTTCTTTGCTCTGCTGCACGAGAAAGTTGGGCAAGAGCGATTACAGGAACTTTAAGTTCAAGGGCCATAAGTTTTAGTGAACGAGATATATCAGATACCTCTTGTTGTCTATTTGATCCATAGTTAGCTGCAGATGTTATAAGCTGTAGGTAGTCGACTATAACAAGATCTAGTCCGTGTTCTGAATTTGCAAGACGACGACACTTACTTCTAATTTCACCGATTGTTATTCCCGTTGTATCATCCATAAACATATTTGTATTTTCTAGTTTTGCAAGAGCTTCATTTACTTTATCCCAATCATCACTATCTAATCTACCTGTTGAAAGTTTATTTCCTTCGATGTGACCAAGACAAGCAATCATTCTTGTTGTCAAAGATTCTGCAGGCATTTCCAAACTGAATATAGCAACTGTAGCTTTAGAGTTTATCGCTGCATTTGTAGCAAGGTTCAAAGCCCAAGCACTTTTACCAACTGATGGACGAGCTGCAATTATAACAAGTTGTCCTGGATGCAATCCTGTAGTTAGTTTATCAAGTCTTTCCCATCCTGTTGCAAGGCCAGATATTTCACTACCTTGAGTAGATAGTCTTTCCAAATTAGCTTTAGTAGTATTAACAACTTCTTGAATCGTTCTTAACTCAGTAGTTCTACGATTATTAACAATATTTAATATCTTTCTTTCAGATTCATCTAAAAGAGTACCAATATCTATAGAATTATCGTAAGCGTTTGATGCAATTTCTGTTGATACTTCTATTAGTTTTCTTTGAAGAGCAGTTTCTTCGACAAGTTTAATATATTGCTCGACATTAGCTGCTGTTGGAACTATGTTAAATATTTCCGTTAAGTAATCTAACCCACCTACTTGATTTAATAATTCTTTATTTTTTAATTCTGATGTAACAGTAGTCGCATCTATTGGAATACCTCTACTATGAAGGTCCTGCATCGTTGTAAAGATTTTGGCATTGTTATCGTAGTAGAATGATTCAGGCTGTAATTCATCACAGGCTTTCTGTAAGGCAAATGTAGATAAAAACATTGAACCAAGAACTGATTGCTCTGCAACCATATTGTTAGGTATTTCTTTTAATGCCATATTATCACTTCCTATTTTTCTAGTTTAACTTTAACAACCCCAATTACATCCTTATATAATTCTATATTAACATTGTGATATCCTAGTGAAGAAATACCTTCTTCTAGCAATATCTGTTTTTTATCGACACTTATTTTCTTTTTGTCTAATTCTTCTTTTATTTGCTTAGTACTAATACTTCCAAAAACTTTGTCTTGAGCACCTGTTTTAACTTTAAAAACTAGTTCAATCTGCCCTAGAAGTTCTTTTTGCTTTTCTGCTTTCTTTCTGTTTTCCTTATCTAGTTGCGCTTCTTCTTTCTTTGTCTCAAGATAACTATTGTAGTTTTGCTCTGTCAATTTTTTAGCATAGCCATTTTTAATTAAGTAGTTTTCGGCATAACCGTCTTTAACTTCCTTAATCTCCCCTCTTTTTCCTTGTCCTCTTAAGTCTTTAATAAATATTACTTTCATTATTACTCCTTTCTAATTTAGAGACTTTATAATATTTTTTAATTCTTCATCAACTTTCTTAATAGTGGTATTTTTAATAGCAGCACCTGCTTCATTTTCATTTCCACCACCATTTAAATTTTCAAGGATTTTACCAACATTTATTTTACCAGAAGATCTTGAACTGATTCCTACTGTATCTTTATCTAGTTTACCTATAACAAATGATGCTTCTATTTTATCAAATTGTAATAAAGTATCAGCAATTTTTGCTAAGTCTTCTCTTCTATATATTATTGAAGATTTACAAGTAGAAAGTGCAATATTTTTTATTTGTTTGATATTTGTTATTACTTTTTGTCTTTCAACATATTTTTTTATGTCCTGCTTTAATAAGTATTGTACATAACTTGGATCTGCTCCCCACTCTGTTAGGATATAGCTTGTCCTAAAGGTATTGCTTGTTGTTTTTAAAACATAGTTGTTGGTATCTAATACTATACCAGACAAAATATAAGTTGCAACATCTTTATCTACTTTTATGTTCTCTTTATCTAATAAATCTGTTATCATTTCACAAGTACTAGATGCTTCCCTATCGATGATAACTAAACCATTCTTTATAGAATCTTGATTAGTATCGTGATGGTCAATAACTAAAACATTTTTAAATAGATTTAAGGCATTTTTATCTTGCAATAAGTATCCTTTATTGGTGTCTACTACAATCAGTAAACTTTTATCATTTATTTTTTCCTTTATTTTAGAGCTTTTCTTGATGTTATAAGTATTTCCTACTTTATCAAGTATCTTCTTAACACCTTTTTCAAGTCTATTGTCATTGATAACTAATGTTGCTCTTTTATTTTTTCCTTTTACATATTCACAGATGCCTATACAGGAACCGATTGCATCTAAATCTAGATAGTTATGTCCCATTATAAAAATATTTGATGCATCATTAATCATTTTATTTATGTTTTCTTTCTGCTTAATTATTTCCATAAGGCCTCCAAGTTCTCTTTTATTATACTATAATAAAGGTCAAAAAAAAAGTGAAAGTGTACGACTATCTACTTTCCTCTTTCTTGTTTTATATTTAGTTTTGGACTTCTTCTAAATTTTCTTGTATTTAAGTTACCTATTATAAAACCTAATATTACTAATAGAAAAAAGTATGGATGAATATAAGCATTATTAATAAGTAACATAAAGTAGAAAAATAATAGTGCTAAAGAAATGCTGTAGATGATATTAAATATGATTCTTATATATTTATGTCTATTATATAAAAGAAAATAAAAAAGATTATAGATTAAAGATGTGAACAAGCCAAAAACAAAGGATACTATTAAAGACTGAATCTGTGTTTCTAAAGGCATTACTTAAATAACCTGTTAAATATTCCTTGAGAATCTTTACTTTTAGTTTCTTCTATATAATCAAATGAGTTTATTTTACCTTTAATTGAGACATTTCCTTGCATAGTATCTAACTTTATAAGTTCTAAACCTTCACCTTTTACAACAAGATAACCCATAGTTGTTTCCATTAGAAATTCTAAATCATCAAAGTTTTCTATTTTTTTTACTCCTGATACTAAAAGATTTTTTCTTTCTGCAAGTGTTACTCCGTGATTGTAACTCGTAATAGAGCTATCTATCTTCTCCATATTTGTCCTCCTATTTATTTATATTAAGATAGACACAATAATATGAATTTTTTTCAAAAATAAAAAGCCCTTAGGGCTTTATATTATTCATCTTCTGAATCAGTTTCGTCTTCTGCTTCTTCGTATGCTTTAAGGATTTTTTCTTCGAACATAGCTCTTACTTCAGAGTTGATAGGATGAACAATATCACGATGTACTGTTACTGTTTCTCCGTCTTCATTTTCAACTTCTCTTGAAGTGCTTGGCATAGCAATGAACAATCCATTTTTTCCTTCGATTATACGAATGTTATGAATTGCAAGTCCGTTGTCAACAACAACAGATGCTCTACCTTTCATATGAGATCCTTCGCGTTCTTCCTTCTTTACTTTTACAGATGTAATTTCCATTTGTATCCTCCCCATAAAGTCTCTTAACTTTATACTTTAATAATATAAAAAATTACAACAAAATGCAAACAATTTATACAAAAATTTGCAAAGTTTCATTAATAACATCATTATAAGTAAAAGATTTAATACTGTTTGACTCTTCTAATTTGATAGTAAAAACCGAGTTATAGGTGTTTTCAATAGTTCCATCGAACTCTTCTGTTTGATTTCTAGAACCATTATATTTAAAGTGAACTACCTTTCCTTTAAAGGTTTCAATGTCTTCTTTTACCTTAGATTTATTCATCTTGGATACCCCTCATACATAATTCCATTTGTTATTATTCCTCCAAATCCTTCTTGTTTGTATTTTGTACTGTTGATGATGTTCTTTAAGTCGATAGGTTTATGTCGTTCTGAGAATGCTATCTTGCTTGCAACTATGGCTGGATCTAGGGCGTGAATATTGATTCTTTTGGGACTGCTGGCAAAGTTAGCCCCGGCTTTAATAAGTTCTTCATAATTAGATTGGCAAGCTCCCGCAATAACGATAAGCTTTTCTTGACTCTTTTCGTAGTTTCTTACTTTTTTAATTGAATTTATAAAGTTATTACTATTTTTATAAGTGTCATCACTGTAGTGAGCGTCGTGCCCTGTTATTACGACAATATCAGGTTTAATCTTTAATAGGTAGTCATCTATGTTGTCTTCTATCTCATCTTCTTCAAGTAATAGTCCATAGGCCATTATGTTCATTTTCTTATATAGATTCATACATCTATCGAGATAGTTTTTATCAGCATCTATATGTAGAACCTTTCCTGGCAAATAAAAGTATTCATCTCTATCTAGTTTCGTTTCTCTAATGAGCTCTGTCACTTCATCTAAATCGTCATTATCTCTTTCTTCTTCCTTTTTTAAGTCAGATAAATCACTATCTGCAACTAGACGAAGATTAATACCTTCAAGAATAGCCGTATTATCACTACTTATCGATTTTATTCTAAAGACGATATCGTTATTGTGAGAGTTTCTGCTTACTAAATCCCCAATAGAAAAAAGCATATAATCATCTCCTGTTAATCATATGCTTTTAAGTCTTCTTTTTATTCTAAATTTTATAAACTATTGCTTATTTCTACAAATACTTCTATAGGAATATTTTCTGCTCTTACATCAAAAGGAAGATTGTTCTTTAAAAGTATTTCTTCTACTTTAGTAAAGTCATAACTCTTTAAATTGTTTCTTAAAGTCTTTCTTTTTTGCACAAAGGAATCTTTTATAAGTTTGAAGAACACCTCTTCGTTTTTAACATCGTATTTCTTTTCTTTCTTTGTAAGAGAAAGGATAACACTATCGACATTTGGTCTTGGATAGAAAGAGTTTCTATTAACCAAGAATTCCTTTTTTATGTCGTAGTAGTAATTTAAAAAGATGGTAATAGACGAATAGTCTTTAGATCCATAAGTTGCACTGAATCTTTCCCCTACTTCTTTTTGGACCATTATAATCATCTGTTTAACATCGATCTTCTCACTTATTATCTTATTTATTATAGGGGTCGTAATGTAATATGGAAGATTTGCTACAAAATAAAGTTTGTCATATTGAAAGTTTTTTAAATCTTCTTTAATATTTCTATTAAGGAAATCATCAAAGATAAATGCAACATTTTTATCTTTAAACTTTTCTTCAAGTTGGTCTTTTAATTCTAAATCTATTTCGTATGCTAAAACTTTTGACTTTTCTACTAGTTCTTCTGTGAGTGCTCCTGCTCCTGGACCTATTTCGATTATTAAATCGTCTTTACCAGTATTTGCTTGGGCAGCTATTTTCTTGATGATATTTTTATCTTGTAAAAAGTTTTGGCCAAATTTTTTCTTAAAGTTATGTGTGATCATATTAACTCCTATTAAAAAAATCTGAATATATCAGATTTATTTTTTCTTTGTAGTTTGTACGCTTACCATATTTCTTCCCATATAACCACGGTCGATAACGCTATCTTTATTTTTTACAAACAAATCAAGTCTATCATCTTTATAGCAAGCTCCACAAGTATCAAGTATAATTCCTGGATATACTACTCCATCGATTGTTATATTAACTTCATCGTAATATTTATAATAAGTTACACCTTCTCTTGTTCCAAATTGTTTTTGTAAGTAAGTAGTTGCTGATGCTAGAACAAGTTTTCCATTATAAGTGTACCATCCTTTTTCATTTACTCCAAAGTCCCAAGAACATAATCCAGAACCAGTGCAATCTCCTGTTTTTAACTCATCGTTTGGATAAAATGAAGTAAGTCTATACTTTGTAACAGGTCCAATAGCAGGTGCTACTTTAGGTGCTTCTTTCTTTGGTGGTACATACTTATCTATAAGATAAGATGTTTGAAGTGATTTAACACTTTGAATATTATAAGATGTTATTGTTGAAACACTATCGAAGTCACATAACATTAGAAGAAGTCCAATAACAAATAATGTATATAAAAAACAGTTTCTAAAAATTTTAAAAGTATTACTTTTTCTCATATTAAACTGCCATATCCTTTCAAGTTTCTAAATTGATAATAACATATTTTAATCATTTAGTCAATTTTGTTGGCACTTCTTAATGTGAAAATTTTGTGTGCATTCTCTGTTGTTACTTCTTCTATTTCGCTTATTTCTACTCCCTTACAAGTAGCTAGTTCTTCCGCAATAAGAGGGATATACTTCGGTTCATTTTGTTCTCCTCTATGTGGGGTTGGTGCTAAATAAGGGGAATCAGTTTCAAGTAATATTCTATCAAGAGGTATTTCTTTAACTGTCTCTTTTAGATTAGTGTTTTTAAAAGTTAAAACACCACCTATTCCTAGATAGAACCCTATAGATAAGTACATCTTGGCATTATCTAGATTTCCACTGAAACAGTGGATAACTCCAAAGTTTTTAGATTCTTTTAAAATATCAAAAGTATCCTGAAAAGCATCTCGTGAATGAATTACAACAGGTAAATTAAGTTCTTTTGCTAAATCAAGTTGCTTTTTAAATAGAGTTTTTTGTTCTTCTTTATTATCCTTGTCCCAGTGATAATCAAGGCCTATTTCACCGACAGCAACAACTTTATTGTTGTTCTTAATTATCTCTTTTAGCTCTAATAAGTCTAAATCAGTCGTCGTTTTTACTTCACTTGGATGGTACCCTAAAGCTAAATAGATATTATCGTGTTTATTTGCAATCTCAATTGATTCTTTAATGTTTTCTTTATCGCAACCACTTATTATTAAGTATGAAACATTATTTTCTTTAGCATTTTCAATAACGGTTTCTATATTTTCATAGTCATTTTTTGATAAATGACAGTGAGTATCTATATACATATGTCCTCCATAAATTATTTCTTAAAAAGAAGACATTAAGTCTTCTATTTTGTTTGTTCAATTTCTGCTAACTTTTTTTCTTTATCGATTCTTTGGAATAGTGGTGATGGTTCAATTGTGTTGTATTCATTCGTTTCACTATATGCTTCAGTATAATCATTTATGTTAAGTTGTCTTAATATTTCATCTGATGTATCAGGTAAGAAAGGTTTTAATAGTAATCCACATACTCTTATTGCTTCTAGTAAGTTATAGATTACTGTTTCAAGTTTATCTTTTTCACTTTCTTCTTTAGCAAGTGTCCAAGGTGTTGTTTCATCGACATATTTGTTACTTCTTCTTAGAACTTCAAAGATTTCATCTAGTGCTGCTCCTATTTCTAATTTATCCATTTTTTCATCTACTTTAGTTGCCAAAGAGTTAACTTTTTCGATTAAATCGGCATCAAACTCAGTACTTACCTTTTTATTTTTAACAGAACCATTAAAATATTTATTTGCCATTGATATTGATCTATTGACAAGGTTTCCTAAAACATTTGCTAAGTCACCATTGATTCTTTCTATAATTAGGTCGTAAGTTATTGTTCCATCGTTAGCAAAAGGTATTTCGTGTAATAAATAATATCTTATTGCGTCTACCCCAAATAAGTTAACAAGGTCATCGGCGTACATAATGTTGCCCTTTGATTTACTCATTTTATCATTTCCCATTAGCAACCAAGGATGACCGAATACCTGTTTAGGAAGTGGTAAGTCAAGTGCCATTAAAATGATAGGCCAGTAAATAGTATGGAATCTTATAATGTCTTTTCCAATAAGATGTAAGTCTGCTGGCCAAAGTTTTTTGAATTCATCAGTTGAGCCATCGACATCATAACCGATATTAGTTATATAGTTTGATAAGGCATCTATCCATACATATACGACGTGTTTAGGGTCAAAATCTACTTGAACTCCCCAATCAAATGATGTTCTTGAAACACATAAGTCTTGTAGACCTGGCTTTAAGAAGTTATTAATCATTTCATTTTTTCTTGATTCAGGTTGAATAAATTCTGGATGGTCTTCAATATATTTGATTAATCTATCTTGATATTTTGATAATTTAAAGAAATATGCTTCTTCGCTTGCAACTTCAACTTCTCTTCCACAATCTGGACATTTTCCATCTACTAACTGACTTTCTGTGAAGAAAGATTCGCAAGGTGTGCAATATAATCCTTCATATTTACCTTTATAAATATCTCCTTGATCATATAATTTTTTAAATATTTTTTGTACTTTTCTTTTATGTTCCTTATCACTTGTTCTTACAAATCTATCGTAAGTTGTATTCATTATGTCCCATATTCTTCTTAGTTCACTTGAGACTTCATCGACATATTGTTGTGGTGTTACATTTTTTTCTTCGGCTTTTAATTGAATTTTTTGTCCGTGTTCATCTGTACCTGTCTGCAAATACACATCGAATCCTCTTTGTCTTTTGTATCTTGCAATAGCATCCGCTAAAACGATTTCATAAGTGTTTCCAATATGAGGTTTTGATGATGTATATGCAATTGCTGTTGATATATAATATTTTGGTTTTTCCATTTTTATCTCTCCTTTAATAATTAGATTTTCTTACTTTATTATTTTCTTCTTCATTATCTACTTTAAGATATTTTATAAATATTCCTTGGATTATTCCTTCACCTTTTTTTACTATGTAGTCTTTATCTCCTTCGTTTTGAAGTTTAACCCACATATGTCCTTCATTATCTTCATTGTTATAATAATCTTTATCGATTACACCTACTTGGTTGCACATCCGAACATTGTACTTAAATCCTTGACTACTTCTATCGATTAGCAATAACACTTCATCATCTTCCATATCGGCCTTTATCCCTGTTGGAATTTTTTTAATCTCATTTGGATGAATGACAAAATCTTCGATTGCTTCAAAATCATATCCAGCAGCATACTTAGTTTTCCTTACTGGTAAATTATATGATTCATATAACTTTTTATCATCTTTAACATCTTTTTTAAATTGTTCAAAGCTAATTTTTTCAAAGCGACGCATTTTAATCACCTCCAAGTATTAAAAAAACTCATCCAGCAAAGGACGAGTTATTCGTGGTACCACCTTAATTCGTAGAAAGATTCTACCTTAATAATATAACGCTTTAAGCGAATTTATCTAAATATCGATAAATCAGTTCCGGAACCATTCTCAATAATTCTCTATGTCTTCTTTCACCTTCCAAGACTCTCTTAGATAGATCCTTATATCTCTTTCCTTCATAACATTTAATTATGTGTTATTATAGCACTTATATTTTTATTTTCAATATCTTAATTAACTGTATTTTTATTTAAATTAGTGTACTTATTAAATGATTCAATAGACATATTTCTTAAAGATTCATCTCTAAATATAGTCTGTTCTTTTAATCTTGAAATTACATTGTCACTAAATAAAGAATTGATTCTTGAATTTATTCGGTCCATCTGATCAGTCGACTCAAGTTTATATTTTTTAATTATCTTTGGGGAAAACTCTGTACATATTTCCTTCTTTAAAGATACTTCAATTTCTTCATTTATTCTTTCTGTTTCTTTTTTTAATTCTTCGTAATATTTATCTAAAAACTCATTAGTAAGTACTTCTTCTTCCTGTTCTTGTTCTAAAAAGTTTTCTTTTAATCTAACTTTCTTTTCTTCAATCTTGGCATTTACTATATCATTTATTTCTTTTCTTTCTCGATAAAGAAACCCTAGTAGCTCTTCTTTTTTGTATTTAACATCTATCTCTTGAAAGTACTTTGTAAAGAATAGAAATAATTTGTTTATCTCGAGTGCTACACAATTGTCGGTAGTATTCTTTAATGCTTCAAGATTCCTTTCCATTTCTAGAATCAGGCTGTTCTTAAATATTTCTTTGTTTTTATCTTTAAACATCTTGTTGATATCTGTATCCATCTATAACACCTTTTCCTATTTTTATATATTGATATTAACAAATTATTTCGTTATAGTCAAGGTTTTAGCTGTTAGATACTTGGTCTTTAAGCGTTATTTTATCTAGTAATTTTGTAAGTAAGATGACATAATTTTCTTCTAGTTTTATAGTGTCTAAAATTAAGATTAAGTGATTACTTTTCATTTGAAATCTAAACATTCTAGAGATATTGAATGCATCTAGGAATAGTTTTTCCCCGTCGATTTTGTTGGACATCTCTGTTGAGAATATAAGTTCAATTGAGTTTCTAGTTTCTCTTACTTGTTCTACTTCATATTTTTTAGCAAGTGTTTCAAACCACTCTTCATACATATAAGTTATAACTTTATCGTCAAGTTTACCAAATCGATCTTCAAGTTCTTTTTTAACTGCAAGTAATTTACCGTAGCTATCGATTTCATTAATCTTTTTATGAATTTCAATTTTTAAGTCAGGATCATCGACATACTCATCAGTTATGTGAGTTTCAACATTAAGAAGTGGTTTTTCATCTTTAACTGTTTCTTCCTCAACTGGTTCACCTTTAAGTTTTGCAACTTCTTCATTTAGTATTTTTAAATACAATTCAATACCAATATTATCGATAAATCCAGCTTGCTCACTACCTAGGATATCCCCGGCTCCTCTAATTGATAAGTCTCTTGTAGCAATTGAGAAGCCACTTCCAAGTTCCGTAAATTCTTTGATGACATTTAGTCTTTTAACCGCAACATCGTTTAGAACTTTGTTTCGATCGTACATTAGATATGCGTAGGCAATTTTGTTACTTCTTCCGACACGACCTCTTACTTGGTATAACTGACTTAGTCCAAAATAGTCAGCGTTAAGGATAATAAGGGTGTTAACATTTGGAATATCAATTCCTGTTTCTATTATCGTCGTACAAAGCATAATGTCGTACTCGTGATTTATAAAATCGATCATCCTGTTTTCAAGTTCATCTTTAGTCATCTGTCCGTGAGCTACAACTATTCTTGCTTCAGGCATAAGTTTTTCTAGTTCCATTTTTTTAGATTCGATTGTTTCCACTCTGTTATATAAAATAAATACTTGTCCATTTCGTGATAATTCTTTATACACAGCATCTTTAATTATGTGATTGTTTTCTTCTAAAACATAAGTCTGTACCGGATACCTATCTACCGGTGGTGTTTCAATTAAAGAAAGACTTCTAAGTCCCGTCATCGACATTTGTAATGTTCGAGGAATTGGGGTTGCTGTTAAAGTTAAAACATCGACATTTTCTTTATACTCTTTTATTTTTTCTTTATGGATAACACCGAAGCGCTGTTCTTCATCGATTACTAGAAGTCCTAAATCTTTTGGTCTAATATCGTCACTTAGTAATCTATGAGTTCCAAAGACAATATCGACCTTTTTTTCTTGTAGGTCACTAATTATCTTTTTAGTTTCCTTTAAAGAAGTAAATCTATTCAAAAGAGCAATATTTACGGGATAATTTTTAAATCTTTCTTTTGCATTTTCATATTGCTGATTAGATAAAATTGTTGTAGGACATAAATACAATACCTGCTTACCATCGTTAACTGCCTTAAACATTGCACGGAATGCTACTTCTGTTTTTCCATAACCAACATCACCACAGACCAATCTATCCATCGGTGTAATGGATTCCATATCATCTTTAATTTGTCTTGTTACAAGTAACTGGTCTTTAGTGGGTTCATAAGGGAATTCACTTTCAAACATCTCTTGTAATTCATCATCTTTTTTAAATTGATAACCTTGTTTCATTTCTCTTATGGCATAAAGTTTTAAAAGCTTTTCTGCAATATCTTTAACTTTATTTTTAACACGAAGTTTCGTCTTTTCCCATTCGGTACCGCCAAGTTTATTTATTTTTGGTGCTACTCCTTCTTTACCAGTGTACTTAGATATAAGTTCTATTTTTTCAACAGGTATATAAAGTTTATCTTTACCTTGATACAAAATTTCTAAGTAGTCTTTTAAGATATCCCCTTGTTTTAATGTTTTAATTCCATTATAAACACCAATACCGTGAAGACTATGAACGACATAATCACCAATTTCAAGGCTGTTGATACTTCTTATCTTTGAAGAATATTTAAAGTTAGTTTTATACTTGGCTTTATTTGTTCTCTTATTGAAAAGTTCTGTCTCCGTTAACAAGATATAATTTTTATAGATGAACCCTTTAGAAAACTCAATATTAATTAAGTTAACTTTGTTTTCTAAGATATTTGTTACATTAGTAACTATGTAAGGAACTGTTAAATACTTAGAGAAACTTTTTATTTGAAAATCTTTAAGAGCGACAATAATTGTTTTTCCCTTAGTAATATTTTCATCTAAATACTTATTTATAAGATCTATATTTTCATTAAAGTTTTCTATTTCTTTTATAGAAAAATCAACAACATTTTCTTTTGGAACATCATCTATTATGTTATCGATAGTGTTATAGTAAATTACATCATCAATCTTTATTTCATCTAAATTAAACATATAATTATCTTTAAAGTCTTGATCTCTATCACTTCTATATTCAAGGATTTGTTCAATCATATTTTTGTAATTTACTTCTATTTGTTTGTGGTTTTTAAATATTGTAATTGGGTTATCTAAATAATCATAAATTGATTCGATGTGATTGTTTGTTAGTTCCTTTAAATATTTCTGGTTTGTCTTCTCGTTTTCATAGTAATTATCGACAATGAATTCAGAGTTAGGAAATATCCTGCACTCTTTTATTTCTTCAATAGTTTTTTGTGTTTCTTCATCAAATAATCTTAAGGAATCTATTTCATCTCCAAAAAATTCAATTCTTATCGGATGGTTATATTCAACTGGAAAAATATCGATTACAAATCCTCTTACACCCATTTCACCTGTCTTTGTAACGATACTTTCTTTGACATAGCCAACGGCACTTAATTTTTTTATTAATTCATCACGAGATATTTCTTCTCCGACTTTTAAATTTATTATTGATTTTAAATAATTATCTTTAGTAGGAAGATATCTTAAGTAACCGTTTAGGTGAGTTATTATTATTTTTTTATCTTTAGTTAAAGTTTTATTAAGTGTTTCAAGTCTAGTTGTTTTAAGGTCAGGACTCATTGCAACAGATTCGCAAGTCAAGAAATCATCCATTGGAAATAAATAACTTTTATCGGTGTATACGGAAAGAATGCTGTTGATTATGTTTGCTTCATATAAAGAAGAAGTAACAATTAAAATGTTCTTGTCTTTTTGTTCAAATAACTTATTTATATACAACGAAAAGAATTCGTCGTTCAATCCGACCAATCCTACTTTTTTTTCATCTTTAATTTTAACTAAATCTTGAAGTAAGTTCATTCTATCACCTAATTTTTGTTGTAATTACACATCAACTTATCAAAGTCTAACACTAAAAAATCATAAAGTAAATTATTAATTGTATCTTTTAAGTTATCTAGTGTTTCCTTTTCTTCTTTAGTAAACTTACCTAATACATAATCTTTAGTATCGATTGTTTTATCATTAGATATACCTATTTTTAATCTTTTAAAGTTTTCTGTATTTAGATTTAGGGCAATATTTTTAAGACCATTGTGACCACCACTTGATCCTTGAGGTCTAAGTCTTATTTTACCAATGTCCATATCTAAGTCATCATTAATTATTAGAATATCATTTATATCTATCTTGAAATAATCAACATATTTTTTGACTACTTCTCCAGATAAATTCATATAGGATAAAGGTTTTAGAAGGATTACCTTTTGATTATTTATTGTAGCTTCTTTATAAAGTCCATTAAACTTTTCTTTGTCGATTGATATTCCTTCTTTTTTGGCAAAATTATCAATAAAGATAAATCCTGTGTTGTGTCTTGTATTTTCATATTCTTTTCCAGGATTACCTAGTCCCACTATTAATTTCATTGTTTACCCCTTTCTTGGAAGAAAGATTTTACTTTATCTGTGTACTCTCCATCATTGTTGTGTGCAATTAATGGTTCAAGTACTTTTAATCCAGGTCTACCATTTTTTCTTCCTTCTATTAAAAACATATTAGATTCCGTTCCAACTTTAGGATAGACTAATTGAATTCTTTTAGGTTCTATATTATTTTTTCTAAATTCTTCGATAACTTCTATTAATCTATCTGTTCTATGAACCATTGCTAAAGTGCCATTATTATTTAAAAACTTTTTAGCAATAGCAACAATCTCTTCCAAAGTAATTTCTTTTTCGTGTCTTGCAATTGTTTTCTGTACTGTCTCATTTATGTTTGATTGTTCATTTAGTTTAAAATAAGGTGGATTGGATAAAATAATATCAAATGAATTAATTTCAAAGTATCTATCTAAGTTTTTCATATTGTCATTTATTAGATGAATTTTTTCTTCCAAGTTATTTAGTTTTAGTGATTCAACTGCCATATCATATATTTCTTTTTGTAATTCTATTCCATATATTTCAGCATTTTTCGTTTCTTCCATCGTCGATAAAATCATAGGAATTGGTGCATTACCAGTACCTAAATCAAGTATTTTCTTCACATTTGTTTTAATATTAATAAAGTTAGGAAGTAGTACAGAATCAAGTGAGAAACTGAAGAAGTTTTCATCTTGGACAATCTTCATATTATTATAATTCAATAGATCATTTATTACTTTCATTTTTATTATACTCTACTTCTACTTGAGTTTTATCATTTTTTTCAAGTGTTATTTTATGATTAATTACATTTAATGAGACAACTTTTCCTTCAACATCTCCAACTTTAATTCTAGTACCGATACTTGGATAGTCTTTCTTTAATTCCTTATATGTTTCATCTTCATAATTTAGGCAACATAATAATCTTCCACAGATTCCATTGATTTTAGTTGGATTTAGTGAAATATTTTGATTCTTAGCCATATTTATAGAAACACTGTTGAAATCGTTTAAGAAAGTAGCACAGCAAAGAATTCTTCCACAAGGACCGATTCCTCCTATTTCTTTTGACTTATCTCTTACTCCAACTTGTCTTAGTTCAATTCTTGTTTTGTATTGTGATGCAAGCTTTTTAGCAAGTTCTCTAAAATCAACTCTTTCATCTGCTAGGAAGTTAAATACCAATTGATTTCTATCAAGTGTAAAAGAACAATCAATAAACTTCATTTCAAGATTTAATTCATCAGAAATTTTTTTAGCTTTCTTCAAAGCTTCTTCACAAACTTTTCTATTGTCTTCAGCTTTCTTTATATCATCTTTAGTAGCTATTCTAAGTATTGGTCTTAAAGGTGTAACTACTTTGGAATTTGGAATTTGAATTACATCTGTTACAGCAGTACAAAATTGAAGACCTCTTTCTGTTTCGACAACAAGCTTGTCCCCTTTTTTTACATCAAGATTATTTTTTTCAAAGTAATAAATTCGATTACCACTTTCAAAATTTATTCCAATTACATCGTTCATATAGTTACATCAACTCCTGTCATAAGTATAACTAGCTTGTCCAACAATAATTTAATATTGGGATTATGCTTTAATCTTTCAATGCATACATTTATTGCATTTATTTTTTTCCTCAAATCATCAATTGAGTTTTTTTCATTAATTACCTTTATTTTATCACTATATTCTTGAAAATACTGTACTTTTCCACTTACTTTATAGTGAATTACATCATCATAGATAAATAAAATATTATTTAAAAATTCTTGGATGTAATTTCTTTCAGATAGTTTCTTTATATCATATCTATTCTGAAATGCAATAGCAGCTTCTTTATTTTCTTCTATGTTCATAACAAATTCAAACATTGAATCAATATATTCTTTTTCACAATCTTTAAATTTATCTTCTGCGATAAAAAATCTTAACATTTGGCATCGAGACACAATAGTTTTTAAAACATTATTTTTATTTTCTGTTACTAAAATAGCTACAATATCTTCTTCTGGTTCTTCAATAAACTTTAAAAGTTTATTTGCTGCAAAATCATTTAGTTTTTCTGCTTCTTCAATAATATAGATTCTTTTGCTACCACTTGTCGATTTAGTCATAAATTTATCTTTTATATTTTCTATGTCTTCAGTTTTGATTGAATTAGTTTCAGTCTTTATAATTAATAAGTCAGAATTTTTTTCTAATTCTTCAAGTGATGATACTTTATCGAAGGAAATGATTTTTTGAGCTAGTTTTTTAGCTAAAGTTATCCTATCGTTACAATTTGTTTCTATTAAAAAAGCGTGATTTATTTTGTCTTTTTTTATATAAGTATCAAGTAATTGTTCATACTTTTTTTCTACTTCATCATTCAAAAATATCACCCCCAATAAAATAGTTTAAGGACAGACACTAATAAAATTAGTCCTGGTGCATCTAAAAAAGTTAAGAGTCCAACTGTTATGTAATTAATTGGAACAATTAAATTAAAAGATGTTGCCACTAAGTTATATGTATATAAAAGCAAAAATGCAAATATTACTTTTTTTATAAGTTTTGTTACGATTTTCATAAAGTCACCCATTTTAACTTATGAAAAAAGAAGAAAAGTTATTCTATTTCTTTTCTATCGGTTAAGGCTCTTTCAAGAGTCATTGAATCAATGTATTCTATATCTGTTCCAATCGGTACTCCACTAGCAATTCTAGTAACTTTTATTTTTAAACCTTCCAAGATTTTCTTTATATATAATGCAGTTGTTTCTCCCTCGATACTTGGTTTAACGGCAATTATTATTTCACTATAGTTTCCACTTTGAACTCTTTTTACAAGTTTTTCAATCCCAATATCATCAGGATCTACTCCATCAAGAGGTGATATTAAACCATCCAAGATATGGTAATCTCCACCATAAGTGCCAACTTTTTCAAACAAGAAAACGCTCTTTGGATCTTCCACAACACATAAAACATTATGGTTTCTTGAATCACTACTGCATATATCACAAACTTCCTTGTCTGTTATACCATTACATACACTGCACTTTCTAACTTTATCTTTAGCATTAATAATGGAATTTGCAAAGAAATCTGTTTTTTCTTTATCTTCATTTATTAAGAAGAAGGCCATACGCTCTGCAGTCTTTTCACCTACTCCCGGAAGAAGTTTAAAACTCTCAATTAAATTCTTTAAACTTTCTGGATACATTTTAGAATAATCCTGGCATCATATTAGAATATTTTGACATTTTCTTTTCTCTTAAATCATCAACTTTTTTAAAAGCATTATTAAGAGCAACCATCATCATTTCTTCTAATAATTCCAAATCATCTTTCTCTAAATTTTCTTTATTTTCTATTGTTACAGATAAAACTTCCTTTTTACCATTTACTTTTACTTTTACTAAGGCACTTTCTCCTTCAAATGTTGTACTTTCTATTTCTTCTTCTACTTTCTGCATATCTTTTTGTAATGTTTGTGCTTGTTTCATTAAAGCTTGTATATTCATAATCTTTTTCCTTTCTCTTAATCTTCAAATAGTTCTTTAGCTTTTTCTTTTAATGATTGTTTGCTAGAAGGTTTTGTTTCAATCTCTTCTTGATATTTAAATTTGTCTTTATTATTTTTAAATTCAAGAGTATATTCTTTCCACTCATCTTGTGATAAACATACAATCTTGTTATCTATGCCAAAAACCTTTTTAAAGATTTTCTCTACTGTAATTATATCAGAATTTAATTGAGTTGCTAACCCCTTCATTTTAGATACGATAATAATATTAGTGTTACTTGCAGCAACTGGATTTATATCTGAAGACAATAGTCTTGCAATATTTCCGTATTCTTCATCGAAAGCAAGATCTTTTAAATCAGACCACTTTTCTCTTATATTTGAGATAATGTTTTTTTGAGGATTGCATAAAGTATTACCTACTCTTATTTCTTTAAATTTTTCATCCACATCTAATGGTTTAACATCATTAGTTTCAATCAGTTTTTCTTCAACACGATTATTGTCTTGTTTATCATTATTTTCTACTCGAACATTTGTTGCTGGTTTGTGATTTTCATTATCGTCTTTTGTATCAAGCAAATAATTTATTAATGTAACTTCAAATACTATTTTTGGATTCTCTGATTTTTCCATTATTGATATCATTTTATCAAGTTCAATTATTAAAGAACAAATATCTTTATTATAGTTTTTAGAATCAATCATTTTATTTCTTAAATAATCAACTATATTATTAGCTAATTTAATAAGATCAACACCATCATTATAATAATCATTTATTTTAGTAAGAATATCTTCAATATTTTTACTTTCAAATAATGAAGTAAACTCTTCTAATTCCTCGTCAGATATATTTCCAGATATTTCTTTAATTGTATTATCAGTTATTGTATCAGATGTATAAGAATTAGCTTTTTCTAATAATCCAATTGCATCTCTTAATCCACCGTTTGAATATTTAGCTATTTCTTTAAGTCCTGTATCATCTATTTTAATATCTTCCTTTTCAGCAATCTCATTCAATTTATTTTTCATAGATTGTTCATCAATCTTTTTGAATTCCAATGTCTGACATCTTGAAATAATAGTTAATGGAACTTTATTAAGTTCAGTTGTAGCAAGAATAAATATTGCGTGACTAGGTGGTTCTTCCAAAGTTTTAAGTAAAGCGTTGAATGCACCTGTAGAAAGCATATGAACCTCATCTACAATATATACTTTGTATTTAAGAACAGAAGGAACAAAAGATATTTTATTTTTTAATTCTCTTATTTCTTCAACTCCATTATTAGATGCAGCATCGATTTCAATAATATCAACACAACCATTATCTTTTGTGTTAATACAATTATCGCATTCTTCGCAAGGAATTCCATCTTTAGGATTTAAACAGTTAATAGTTCTTGAGAAAATCTTAGCAATTGATGTTTTTCCAGTACCCCTTGGGCCATAAAACAAATATGCGTGTGAAATATGATCATTAATAATAGCATTTTTAAGAATTTGCATTGTTACTTTTTGTCCAGCAACTTCGTTAAAATTCTTTGGTCTATATTTTCTATAAAGAGCTTGATATTTCATAGACACCCCCATAAATATTTGCACTAATATTATAACATATATAACCTAAAATATTTTAATTTAAGTTAAATTATTTAATGTTTCACGTGAAACATTGATAAAAATCGAAAAAAAAAGTTTGGGAAATATTTCCCGGGAAATATTTTGGCTCAATTTACTATAAAATTATTTCCCGGGAAATAATTTTGACACTGTAAAAATTCGTAATTAGCATTTTAAATTCAAAAATCTTGGTAAATATTTCCTGGGAAATAATTTTGACAGTGTTCAATTTTTATTCTGATATATATTCAACTATATTCAATGTTTCACGTGAAACATTGATTTAGCAAAAGCTACATCATTAATATAATATATATTTAATTGTTTGTACAAAAAGAGTTATACTAAATTTTAAAATAAATAAAGCATAAAAATAGTTTAAGTTGTATACAAATTTAATTTTAAAATCAAAACATTAGATTATATCTAATGTTTCACGTGAAACATTGAATCACCAAAATAGTTTATATAGTAAAAAATTAATCTATAGAATAGAAAAAAATAAAATATTATTCATTTGGTTGTTCATATAATCAAAAATTCAATCAAATATAAAATAAGGCAAAAAATATTTCCCGGGAAATAATTTTGACAGTGTTCAAATTTTATTCTGATATGTATTCAACTATATTCAATGTTTCACGTGAAACATTGATTTAGCAAAAGCTACATCATTAATATAATATATATTTAATTGTTTGTACAAAAAGAGTTATACTAAATTTTAAAATAAATAAAGCATAAAAATAGTTTAAGTTGTATACAAATTTAATTTTAAAATCAAAACATTAGATTATATCTAATGTTTCACGTGAAACATTGAATCACCAAAATAGTTTATATAGTAAAAAATTAATCTATAGAATAGAAAAAAATAAAATATTATTCATTTGGTTGTTCATATAATCAAAAACTAAATCAAATATAAAATAAGGCAAAATATTTCCCAGGAAATAATTTTGACACTGTATAAATTTTAAATTAAAAAAATAATGTTTCACGTGAAACATTACATAACTTGTTAAATTATTTTAGATGACTTAATTTGATTATTGATTTTTAATAATTAATCTTCCAATGTTTCACGTGAAACATTACCTGTTCTTATTTCTTTAAATTTTTCTTTTATAAGATCTTCACATTTTTTAATAATCTCTGTTGATTTAATCTGGTTAAGATTTATATTATCTAATGAATTTTTATCATTATCTGCTCCATAAATTACTTTAATTACTTTAGCTTCGTTTATTACTTGTTGACACATTTTGCAAGGTTTTAAAGTCGTGTATAAAGTTGCATCTACTAATCTCCAATTGTCCAAGGCTTTATTTGCTTTTTCAATTGCAATAATCTCAGCGTGTTTTGTAACAATGTTCGAACTATCTCTCAAGTTGTAACCCCTTGCTACTATTTCATTATTTACAACAACTACTGCACCAATAGGTATTTCATTTTTTTTATATGCTTTTAATGCTTCTTTATAAGCTTCCATCATAAAATATTCATCCATAACAATCACCACAAATAAAAATGATGCACATAAGTACTAAAATAAAGCATTAAGGCTGCTACATTCCTGTCCTGACCTGTTTCTGCCGTACTTATTGCATCGATTTGTATTGTACTATAAAAAATTTAAAAAGACAATTGTTTTTAATAAAAAGAAAAAGAGGAATTATATTTCCTCTTCACTTTGTTCTTCAGTACTATCAACTTCGTATATATTATCTAGATCATTATTTTGTCGATCTTCTGTTTGAGTTTCAGCAACTGGTTCATTACTTACTTGATTATCCGAATTTTCTTCTTCCTCAACTTTTTCAATTATAGCTGTTGTAGATACTTTTTGTTCATCTTTCAAATTAATAAGTCTTACACCTTGAGTATTTCTACTTAATGTTGATATTTGAGATATTTCCATTCTAATAGTCATACCACTATCTGTAATAATTATTAAATCTTCATCTTCATAAACAGTTCTTAATGATACTAACTTACCATTCTTTTCTGTTACATTTAATGTCTTAACACCTTTACTACCTCTATGAGTTAATCTATATTCCTCAATTGGTGTTTTCTTACCATAACCTTTTTCAGTAACAATTAATACTTCTGCATTTGGTTCAACAACTTCTGCACCAACTACTACTTCATCGTCATTTAGTTCGATTCCTTTAACACCAGAACTTCCTCTACCCATTACACGAACTTCTGTTTCATTAAATCTTACCAACTTACCATTACTTGCACCAATTATTACTTCTTTAGTACCATCAGTCTTTCTTACGGCAATTAATTCATCGCCTTCTTTAAGAACTATTGCTTTCTTACCGTTCGAACGAATGTTTTCAAATTCTTCTCTTCTAGTTCTTTTTATTAAACCTTGTTTAGTAACAAATGTTAACATTGTTTGATCACTATCGTCGCTTACAGTTACAACAGATGTTATTTTTTCGTCTTTTTCAAGTGGTAATAAATTAATTATTGGTAATCCTTTAGACTGTCTTGAGAATTCAGGTACTTCGTAACCTTTCATCCTATAAACTTTTCCAAGATTACTAAACATTAATAGATAATCGTGAGTCTTCATAGATAACAACTTTTCAGGGAAATCTTCCTCATTTGTTGTCATTCCCTTAATTCCTACACCACCACGATGTTGTGTTTTAAATGTATCGTTTGGAACTCTCTTAATATAACCTTTATTTGTTAAAGCAATTAAGATGTTTTCAACAGGTATTAATGATTCATCTTCAATATAATCTACAGCTGACATATCGATTGTTGTTCTTCTATCATCACTATATTTATCTTTAATTTCAAGCATTTCTTTCTTAATAATACCTAACACCTTTTGTTCTGATGCCAAAATTGACTTTAATTCTTCTATTTCTATTAATAAGGCATTTAATTCTGCATCTATCTTGTCTCTTTCTAGTCCAGTTAATCTTCTTAATCTTAGCTCTAAGATATTATCTGTTTGAATCTCAGTTAAACCGAATCTTTCCATCAATTGTTCTTTAGCTTCAACATCTGTTTCAGCATTTCTAATAATTTTAACAACTTCATCGATGTTATCAAGAGCAATCTTATAACCTTCTAGGATATGTACTCTCTTTTCATCTCTAGCAAGATCAAATTTAGTTCTTCTAATAATAACTTCTTTTTGGAAATCGATATATTTAGAAATTATTGATTTTAGACTTAATGTTTTTGGAGTTAAACCATCTAAAACCAGTAGAATAATACCGTATGTAACTTGGAAATTAGTATGTTTATACAAATTATTTAGTACTACCTGTGGATTTGCGTCTCTTTTTAGAGTAATTGTAATCTTTACTCCATCTTTTAAATCTGTATGATAATCTGCTATTCCATCGATTGTCTTATTGTGAACAAGTTCTGCTACTTTATTTTTAAGTTCCATAGTATTAACACCATAAGGAACTTCAGTTATTACGATAGTACTATGTGTACCGTGATCTTCAATTAAAGCCTTACTTCTTATAGTAATAGTACCTCTTCCTGTATCGTACGCTTGTTTGATACCAGAATTACCTAAAATAATACCACCTGTTGGGAAATCTGGTCCTTTTATATATTGCATTAATCCAAGAGTATCAATTTCAGGATTATCGATATAAGCAACACAACCATCTATTACTTCACCTAAATTGTGAGGTGGAATATTAGTAGCCATACCAACAGCAATTCCCATAGCACCATTTACAAGAACATTTGGAAATCTACCTGGTAAAACTCTTGGTTCTTTTCTTGTTACATCGAAGTTGTCGTCCATATCGACTGTATCTTTTCCAATATCTCTTAGTAATTCAAGAGATATCTTGGAAAGACGCGACTCAGTATAACGCATAGCTGCGGCACCGTCACCCTCGATGTTACCAAAGTTTCCGTGACCATCGATTAACATATATCTTTGGTTAAAATCTTGTGCCATTCTAACCATTGCTTCATAGATTGAAGAATCTCCGTGTGGGTGGTAATTACCCATAACTTCTCCGACTGTTTTAGCACTCTTTCTATGTGGTTTATCTGGTGTGTAACCTGATTCATACATTGACCATAAAATACGTCTGTGAACTGGCTTTAATCCATCTCTTAGGTCAGGTAATGCACGAGAAGCAATTACACTCATAGAATACTCTAAGAAAGATGTTTTTACTTCATCTACTATATTATTTTCTGATAAACTATCTCTTTCGTGAAAGTGTCCATCAAAATTTGAGTCGTTAAGTTCAACTCTTTCTAGAGATTCATCGAATTCTTCATTAAGTTCTTCATTATTTTTATTTTCGTCGTCCATTCAACTTACCTCCTATATATCTAGATTTTGAACATATCCAGCATTTTCTTCAATAAATGCTCTTCTTGGATCTACTTCATCACCCATTAATTTTTCAAATATTGCGTCTGCTGCTACACAGTCATTAACTGTTATTTTTCTTAAAACACGCTTTTCGATATCCATTGTTGTCTCATTTAACTCTTCGGCATCCATTTCACCAAGACCTTTCATTCTAGCGATTTCTGCCCTATTTCTCACATTATCCGGTAATGTTTTCAAATAGTTTTCTAACTCTTCTTCATTTAAAACATATTTTCTTGTTTTACCGTGCATTATTCTAAATAAAGGTGGTTGAGCAGCATATACGTGTCCTGCTTCGACGATAGGTCTAAAAAATCTATAGAATAAAGTTAACAATAATACTCTTATGTGAGATCCATCAACATCGGCATCGGTCATTATTATTATCTTGTCATATCTTAGTTTATTTAAATCGAATTCTTCCCCTATTCCAGTTCCGAATGCTGTTATAATTGTTCTTATTTCTTCATTTGATAAAGCTCTATCAAGTCTTGCTTTTTCAACATTTAATATTTTACCTCTCAAAGGAAGAATAGCTTGTGTCATTGAGTCTCTACCTTTTTTAGCAGAACCACCTGCTGAATCTCCCTCGACGATAAAGATTTCAGATTCTTTTGGATCTTTACTCTTACAATCTGATAGTTTTCCAAAGAAGGAAGTGGTATTTAAGTCACCTTTTCTTGTAATTTCTCTTGCTTTTCTTGCAGCATTTCTTGCTCTACAAGCTAAAAGTACTTTATTTATAATTTCTCGAGCATCATTTGGATTTTCTAGTAAAAATCTTTCAAATCCTTCTGAAAATACATTGTCAGCAAGTTTTCTTACTTCTGAATTTCCAAGACGACCTTTAGTTTGTCCTTCAAATTGAGGATTTGGATGCTTACAAGATACAATCATCGTTAAACCTTCTTTAACATCATCACCAGTAAACGATTCATCTTTTTCCTTTAAAATATTATTTTTTCTTGCGTAAGCATTTATTACTCTTACTAAAGCTCTTCTTACTCCTTCTTCGTGAGTTCCACCATCGTGAGTGTTAATATTATTAACAAATGAATATATGTTTTCGTTATATCCAGTGTTATATTGCATAGCTACTTCAAAGAAAACGCCATCTTCTTCACCTTCTAGATGAATAATATCTTCGTGAACTGGTGTTTTTCCAGTATTGATAAATCTAACATATTCACTGATACCACCATCATATTTGAATGTTTCACCAGTTGTATCTTCATCATCTCTATCATCTCTTATATTTATTGATAGACCTCTATTTAAGAAGGCAAGTTCCCTTATTCTTATCATCAAAGTTTCATAATCATAAATATCTGAATCGAAAATATCTGGATCAGGCTTAAAAGTTACTGTTGTACCAGTCCTATTTTCTTCGCACTCCCCTATTTCTTTTAGAGGTTCTACTGGATGTCCACCATTTTCAAACCTCATAAAATAAACTTTGCCATTTTTATATACTTTAACTTCCAACCATTTTGATAAGGCATTAACGACAGAAGCACCTACTCCGTGAAGTCCTCCAGATACTTTGTATCCTCCACCACCAAATTTACCTCCAGCGTGTAATACAGTATATACTGTTTCTACTGTTGATTTACCAGTCTTTGGATGGATATCTACTGGAATTCCACGACCATTATCTTTTACTGTAATTGAATTATCTTTATTAATAACCACTTCGATATGATTACAATAACCTGCTAAAGCTTCATCAATTGAGTTATCTACTATTTCCCATACTAGATGGTGTAGTCCTTTAACATCAGTTGTACCAATGTACATTCCTGGTCTTTTTCTTACTGCTTCAAGCCCTTCTAATACTTGTATAGAAGAAGAATCATAGTTATCATTTTGCATTGTTATTTCCCACCTTTTCTACTATATTTCCCTTTACTACTTTAAAAATTTTTGCAGTGTCTAAAAATTTTCTATTTATTCCTTTTGTATCATTAGATGTTATTATCACTTGAATATCATCTGGAATAAAATCTATAAGTTTATTCCTTGTTTTTAGGTCCAAATCACTAAAAATATCGTCAAGTAAGATAATTGGGTTACTTCCAGTTAAATCTTTAAATATCTTTATTTCTGAAAGTTTTAGAGCAATTATTGCAACCTTTTGTTGTCCTTGAGAGCCATAAATCTTTATGTCATCATCATTAAATAAGAATCTTAATTCGTCTCTATGAGGTCCATAAAGCGTCATTCCATTCTCTATTTCCTTATTTAAAGAAGCGTTATACTTCTTTTTAAGTCTTTCTTTTAAATGTTCCGTCTCAAAGTTATCAAAATCAACATTAGTTTCATACTCTATCCTGAAATTTTTAATACGCATAATATCTTCGTATATTTTTGATACATTACTATTAATTAAATCAATAAATCTTTTTCTTTCTTGATAAATATCAATTTCTCTTTCAATAAGATTTTCAGTTAAACTATCTAAATATCTTCTATCAGGATTAGAACTGTTATAAAGCATCTTTAGATAATTGTTCCTTATTTTTAATATTTTGTTGAATTCATTATACTTTTTAATATAATTTTTGGATAATTGACTTAATTCGATATTAAGAAAATTTCTACGATCTGCTGGTGTTCCTTGAAGAATGTTTATATCTTCTGGAGATACTAATATTACATTTAAATTTGTTATATAATCAGATATTTTATTTACATCGTTATTATTTATTTTAGCTTTTTTAATAGAATCCTTAATTTCTACCGATAGACTTTTAAAAATTCCATTATCTCTAACCTCACCTTTAACTTTAGTAAATGTTTCATCTTTTCTAATTAAATTTGCATCGTTTGTCCTGTAGGACTTGGTAAGAGCTAAAAAATATATACTTTCAAGTATATTTGTTTTTCCTTGAGCATTATCCCCTATAAAAATATTTGTATTTTTATTAAGATTTATATCTTGTTTAACTAAATTTCTAAAATTAATTGTCGTAACTTTCTTTAAAATCATTTATTTTTGTTTAAAATGCTCATATTCTCACCTTACCCCATATTAGTATTCCTATACACACAATATAATTATACCACAAAAATCGGCTAAAAACCAACAAAAAAGAGAATTAATCATTCCTTTTTTGGTTAATTCTCTTAAAAATTATTGCTTCTAATTTTGTTGATCTATAAATTTGGTTTTCTAGTGATAATTTTGATACATCTAAAGTGATTTCCCTTCCATTTATGAAGGTTATTTTAGATTTATTATCAACTTTCTCTATTTTTTTAATACTGTTTAGGTTAATCCAGCAACAATCATCTAAAAGTGATGATTTTATTGGGAAAAAGATTAATACCCTACTCTCTTCCACTAAAATTGGTAACTTATAACTGCAATTTAATAGTTCTTTAGCAGCTTCTAATCTACCTTTGTAACTACTTCCGTAGTACTTACAACTTTCATCCATTATTTTATAAGCATCTTGGTTAATTAAATACTCATTATTTCCTTCAATTATTTGAGTTTTCCCCAGATTCTGTGCAATAACGGCGTAAGTTTCTTCATTGATTTCATAATTATCCATATATATCCCCCTTAAAACGAGATATATAATACTAAATTATTTTGTCTTAATTTGTTGAATTCTGTCGAAATTTAATTATTTTTAATATGTTCTTATAGGTACAACTAATTGAAGTAAACCATCATCGACGTTATTCTTTATAACGATAGGTTTAACTTCCCCTACAAAAGACATTTCCACTTCATCTGTGGATAAAGCATTTAAAGCATCCATCATATATTTAGCACTGAAAGCAATTGTTATTTCTTCATCTGTATCTTTAGTAACATTCATCTTCATTTCAGCTTTACCTTTTTCGTTAGAAATAGATTTAACTGTTAATAAATCTCCTTTAGTAGATAAAGATACGATATTTTTTTCCTTATCTGTTGTTAATATACTAGCCTGCTCTATTACATTATATAATTGAGAATGATTTGCTTTAATAGTTAAAGAGAACTCTTCTGGAATAGATTTAGCAGTTGGTGGATAATTTCCACTTATTAATCTTGATTGGAAAAGTAAATCTTCATTTTCGAACAAAATCTTATTATTAAAGATATGAAGTTTAACTTCTGATGTGTTGTCATCTATGATTTTTGCAAATTCGATTATATTCTTACTTGGAATTATGATATTGTAACTTTCCTCTACTGTTTTAGATAAACGAAGATTCTTTTTAGCAAGACGATATGAATCTGTAGCAATACACTCAAGTAAATCTCCATTTATTTTAAAACTTATTCCAGTTAATACTGGTCTTGATTCATCATTAGATGTAGCAAAAGCTGTTTCTCTTACGATTGTCATAAGTTCGTCTGCTTTAATAGTTACAAAGTTTTCACTCTTTTCCAAGTTAACATTAGGATAATCATTTTTATTAATAACATTTAAGTCATATTTTGTTTTCTCATCATCTGTGTATATTAATACTTTAGCATCATCAAATACTTCGATATTAATTTCTTCTTCTGATATTACTCTAACTATATCTAAAATATCTTTTCCTTGAAGTATTACTACTCCTTCTTTTTCAACATTCATATTTTCTTTTTCTAGTTTAATAAATTTTTGAATAGTTATATCATTATTAGATGCTGTTAAAGTTAATCCATTCTTATCAAGATCAAATTTAATACCAGCAAGTGTTGGAATTAAGTTCTTTGTAGATATTGCTTTAGATACTTTGTTTAAATTTTCAAGTAATAAGTCTTTTTTTATTTTTAGTTTCATAATTTTACCTCTTTCTCTCATTTATTATTATATTATTTATATTATTAGTGTGGATATTGTTTATATCTTTTAATACCCTTTATTTATAGGCTTTAACCTAATTATTTATCAACAGTATTGTGAATAATTTGTTAATTGTGTAAGTCTTTCTCCATCTTCTCTATTTCTTCAGCAAGACTTTTATTGTTTTTTATCTCTTGTTCAATCTTTTCACAGGAGTGCATTACTGTCGAGTGATCCTTTCCCCCAAACTCTATACCGATCTTTGGAAAAGATTCATCTGTATGCTTTCTGCACAAGTACATTGCTATTTGTCTTGGAAAAGCAATATCAGCATTTCTTTTCTTTGATTTTAGGTCCTCGATTGAGATATTAAAGTGTTCTGCGACAACTTTTTGCACCCTACCTACATCATTTTTTTCACTATAGCCTGAGTTTATATTGTCTTTTAAAGCTTCAATAGCAAGATCTAGATTTATATCTGCTCCCATCATTGTGGAATAAGCAACTAATCTATATAAGCTTCCTTCAAGACTTCTTATATCTGTTCCTATATTAGATGCCATATACTCTACTACATTATCAGGAACATCGATGTTTTCAGCATTTATTCTTCTTTTTAAGATAGCGACCTTTAAATCGAAGTCCGGTGGATAAATATTTACTGTAAGTCCCCAATTAAATCTTGTTCTTAAGCTGTCTTCAAAGATTTTTAAATCATTCGGTGACCTATCAGATGAAATAATTATTTGTTTTTCATCACCATATAAATCATTAAAGGTGTGGAAAAATTCTTTCTGTGACTCTGTTTTCTTTGCTAAAAACTGGATATCATCGACAATCAATACGTCGATTCCACGGTACTTCTTCTTAAAGAAGTCAATATTAGCAAAATCACTTTTATTTTCTTTTTTCCTTGTTATTTCAATAAATTCGTTAACAAAGGTTTCACTCGTTATATATAGAACCTTCTTATTAGAGTTCTTTTCAATATAATTACCTATCGCGTGCATAAGATGGGTCTTCCCTAGCCCACTATTTCCATATATAAACAGTGGATTATACATAGCACCAGGTTTTTCTGCTACGGCAAGAGCTGCAGCGTGTGCAAATTTGTTTGTATTACCGACTACAAAGTTATCAAAAGTATATTTTCTATTTAAATTCGATTCAAAATTAGAATTTTCTTTCTCTTCATATATTATATCATTATTTTTAGGAGTTTCTTCAGGAAGAATCTCTTCCTCCTCTATTTCTTCTTGAATTACAAACTCAAGTTCAACCGGTTCTCCTAATTCTTCAATAAAGCAAGATGTTATAAGTTTTGTATAGTTTTCTTTAATATGTTTTTTATGGAAAGCATAAGGTACAAGGATTTTTGCTACTCCATTTTTTAATTCGTACAGTTCAGTCTCTTCAAACCACACTTCAAAAGTTAAAGAATTTAACTCATTCTTTATCTTCTCGAGAATATTTGACCATAAGATAGAATTATTATTCATCCCTATCAATCCCCCTGTACTTGCTAAATACAAGAATTATTGTAGACTAAATGTGGAAAAAAGAAAAGAGAAAAAACACAAAAAAAATTATCGACAATTTTTGCACAAAGTTATCCATAAGTAAAACCCTTATTTGACTTATATTATATGAGTTATTCACACTTTCCACAAATTTTAAATCACAGTGTGTTTAAAACTTATAAACAAGGTTGTTAATTATGTTGAAAAGTTTTTGAGTTTTACACAGCTTGTTGTGAATATCTTGTGAATAATTATTAAAAAATGTTGATATATTTGACTATTAATGATATCATTTTAATTGACATTTAAGAAATTACTTATTATAATAATGTCGATTTTAGTTTGGAGGTGGAATTGTGAAAAGAACTTATCAACCAAATAATAGAAAAAAAGCTAAAAAGCACGGTTTCTTTGCTCGTAAAAAGACAAAAGTTTTAAATAATAGAAGAAGTAAAGGACGTAAAAAATTAGTTTAAAATTCCACTGTAAGCAGTGGCTTTTTTGTTTAGAGGTGATTTGTCTGGATAAATTACATACGGTTAAGAAAAGTAAAGATTTTACTGATATAATACATAACGGCGTTTTTTTTAAGAACAAGAGTTATGTTGTATATTATAAGGATAATGGACTTCCAGTTTATAGATTTGGAATTTCTGTAAGTAAAAAGTTGGGTAGGGCAGTTGATAGAAATAAATACAAGAGACAATTGCGTTTTATTATTGATAAATACAAAAAAAACTACCAAAATGGTACCGATTATATTATAATAATTAGGAACGGATATATAGATTTAGATTTTACTTCAAAAGACAATGACTTTATATATTTAATGAATAAAATTCATAATAAAATTAAAGGAGAATTAGATGAAAAAGAATAATTTAAAAAAGCTATTAGTCGTTTTTATGCTTGTATTTGTTCTAACTGGATGTACTACTCAATTAACTGATAAAAACAAAAAAGCTGTTACGAATAAAACAACTGGTCAAACTTTAACAGAAAATATTTTATGTCGTCCTGAAGATAAAGATACAATCAAGTTATATGAAGAAAATGGCGTAAAGATAGAAGAATTACCAAAATGTAAAAATTTCTCTATAGATAGTGGTGGTTATGAAGGAATTTGGACAAGTCTTATTATAAAACCACTTGCTTGGGTAATCATTCAATTTGGTAATATGGTTAAGTATTATGGACTTGGACTTATTATTACAAGTTTATTAATTAGATTACTAGCATTTCCAATAACAAGAAAGACAGCAATGCAATCTGAATTAATTAAGCAAGCCCAACCTGAGTTAAATAGGCTAGAGAAGAAGTACGAAGGTAAAACAGATCAACAATCAATGATGAAGAAGTCTAATGAAATGGCTTTAATATATAAGAAATATAACATTAATCCGATTTCTGGTTGCTTATTTGCTTTTCTTCAAATACCTTTATTTATAGGTTTCTTGGAAGCTATCAATCGAGTACCGGCAATCTTTGAGGAAAACTTCATTGGATTCCAATTAGGTACGACACCTATAACGGGATTAACTCACGGACATTATATATACTTAATTCTAACAGTGATTGTTGGATTAACTACTTATTTCTCATTAAAGTTAAATTCAGCGTCTAATCCTGATAATCAACAGATGCAAATGATGACTAAAGTAATGTTTGTAATAATTTTAGTTACATCATTCTTTATGACATCAGCACTTAACATTTATTGGATAACAACAAACTTGTTCACAGTAGTTCAGAACTTGCTTGTTAAGATAAAGAAAGAGAAGGTATAAGTATGGAGAAGTATGTATTTTCTGGTAAAACAGAAGAAGAAGCACTTGAAAATGCTTTAAATGAGTTATCATTAGAAAAGAAAGACATTCTATATGATGTAAAAGAACAAAAAGGTGGATTATTTAAAGGAAAGAAAATAGAAGTATCAGTAACTAAAAAGAGTGACATTAATGAGTTTATAAAAGAAATAGTATTAAAGCTTGTTACCGATATGGGTTTCGAGGCTCAAATCGAATCTAAAGTAAGAGATGACATACTTAATTTAACAATTCATAGCAATAACAATAACTTACTAATAGGAAAAGATGGAAAGAATATGAATGCATTATCTCTTATAGTAAAACAGATTGTGCAAAATGAAGTAGGGGGAACATACAAGTTTAATCTAGATGTTGGAGAATACAAGTTAAAACATCAAAAAAGACTCGAAAGACTTGCTAAACAAGTTGCAAGAGAAGTTGCCAAAAGCAAAGTTGAAGTTAAACTTGACCCAATGAATTCATATGAAAGAAGAATAATTCACAATGCATTAAATGATGATAGATATGTTTATACAGAAAGTACAGGCGAAGAACCTAATAGATGTGTTGTAATTAAAATAAGAAATGATTAAGGACTTAGGTCCTTTTTTCTTTTATTTTTAGCAATATTGTGTTATAATTTCTCGTGTTAAGGGGTGATATTATGGATGATATCATTGTAGCTATATCAACGGTACTAGGAAAAGGGGCTATTTCGATAGTAAGATTAAGCGGAGAAGGATCTATTGAACTTGTTAATAAATGTTTTAAAGGTAAAGATTTAACTAATGTTGATAGTCATACGATTAATTTTGGTTATATTGTCGATAATGATAAAGTAATTGACCAAGTTTTAGTATCTATAATGAAAGCACCAAAAACTTATACAAGAGAAGATGTAGTAGAAATAAATTGTCACGGTGGGGTAGCAGTTACAAACAAAGTACTAGAACTTATGGTCCTTAATGGAGCAAGACTTGCTGAACCAGGTGAGTTTACTAAAAGAGCTTTTTTAAACGGAAGAATAGATTTAGTGGAAGCAGAAGCAGTAATGGACCTTATCAACTCAAAAACAGAGAAGGCAAGAGTCCAATCAATAAATCAAATCGAGGGAAGACTAACTCAAATAATAAGAAATTTTAGACAAGAATTACTAGAATTACTTGCTAACGTCGAAGTAAATATCGATTATCCGGAGTATGAAGACATCGAAGAAGTAACAATCGACAATATAAAAGATAGAGTAGTTAAAATGAGAGAATCTCTATCTAATATCATTAAAGAAAGTGAAACAAGAAAGATTATCAAGGAAGGCATTAATGTTGCTATTGTTGGAAGACCAAATGTTGGAAAAAGTAGTATTCTTAATCGTTTACTTGGTGAAGAAAAAGCAATTGTAACCGATATTGCGGGAACAACAAGAGATATTGTCGAAGGAAGCATAACACTTAATGGAATTCAACTAAACTTTATCGATACAGCAGGAATAAGAAATACAAACGATGTAGTAGAGCAATTTGGGGTAGAGAAGAGTATTCTTCAAATAGAAAAAGCTGATTTAGTTATTTTAGTTCTTAACAATAATGAAGAATTAACACTAGATGATAAAGAATTAATATCAAAAGTAAAAAATAAAAAATATATAACGGTAATTAACAAAAAGGATCTAGAAGAAAAACTAGATGTTAAAAGTGAAAATCTTGCTAATGTAATCTATACGGATACAATATCACAAGATGGTATCGAGTCTTTAAAGAACAAGATTATCGAACTATTTAATTTAGAAGAAATAGAAGGAAATGATATAGAAATATTTACTAACACAAGACAGATAACACTTGCTAAAGAGTGCTTAAAAATTCTTGATGATGTCGAAGAGGGTATTAAAAATAATGTGCCAGTAGATTTAGTAGCAATAGATATTAAAAGAATATGGACAAAACTAGGAGAAATATTGGGTGAAAACTATAGTGATGAGCTAATTGATCAATTGTTTAAACAGTTTTGTCTAGGTAAATAAAAGAACTATCCATTTATGAAGAATAGTTGTATAATACAGTAGATTTTGGAAGTGATAATATGTATGATGTTATAGTTATTGGTGGTGGTCACGCTGGATGTGAAGCATCCCTTGCAGCAGCGCGTCTTGGTAAAAAGACCTTACTTGTAACTGGTAAAATAAAAAATATTGCCGATATGCCTTGTAACCCTTCAATTGGGGGACCTGCTAAAGGAATAATTGTAAGAGAAATAGATGCTCTTGGTGGTGAAATGGCCAAAAATATCGATAAAAGTTTCTTACAAATGAAAATGCTTAATACTAAAAAAGGTCCTGCAGTAAGAGCACTTCGTGCCCAAGCCGATAAAGTTACTTATCAAAAAGAAATGCAAAATACGATATTAAATCAAGAAAACCTTGAAGTACTTGAAACAATGGCAGAAGACTTAATTGTCGAAGACAAAAAATTCAAGGGTATAGTGACGAAAGATGGTAAAGAAATTTATGGTAAAGCTGTAATCATAACGACAGGAACTTACTTAAAAGGTATGATTCTATATGGTGACACAAAATTTTCTAGTGGACCACATAGCGAAGAGCCATCCCTTCATCTTAGTGATGCCTTAAAGCGTATTGGATTCAATATAAAAAGACTTAAAACAGGAACGCCTCCTAGAATAAAAAAGAGTAGTATTGATTACTCAAAAGCTGTAATTCAACCAGGAGATGATGAATTATATAACTTTTCTTTTGCTAATACTCCTAATTATAAAGCAGAAGACCAAATTCCGTGTTATTTAATTTATACGACTCCAAAAACGCATCAAATAATAAAAGATAACCTTACTAAATCAAGTATGTATGGTGGTTATGTCGAAGGAGTAGGGCCAAGATATTGTCCATCAATCGAAGATAAAATAGTTAAATTTGCCGATAAAGAAAGACATCAAATTTTTCTAGAACCAGAAAGCATCTATTATGATGATATCTATATTCAAGGTTTTTCCACATCGATGCCTCACGATATTCAAGAGCAAATGGTTCATAGTCTTCCAGGGCTTGAAAATGCTGAAATAGTAAAATATGCTTATGCTATCGAGTATGATGCAATTGATTCTTTGCAACTTAAAGCAAGTCTTGAAAGTAAAATCGTAGAAAACCTTTATACGGCAGGTCAAATCAATGGAACTAGTGGCTACGAGGAAGCAGCAGGACAAGGACTAATCGCAGGAATTAACGCAGCAAGAAAAATAGATGGAAAAGAACCTTTAATCTTAAAAAGAAATGAAGCATATATAGGAGTACTAATTGATGACTTAGTAACTAAAGGAGTAATTGATCCTTATAGACTTTTAACATCAAGAGCAGAGTATCGTCTTTTACTTCGTCACGACAATGCCGATATAAGACTTATGGAATATGGTAATGAAATTGGTCTATTACAAGAAGAAACTTATAAAAAATTTAAAGAAAAAGAAAAGAAAATAGAAGAATTAAAGAAATTGCTTAAAGAAAAGAAAATAACGCCAAAAGAAGAAACAAATAAATATCTAGAAAGTCTTGGAAGCGCTAAGTTATTTGATTCAATTACTTTGTATGACTTATTAAAAAGACCAGAGATAGAGTACGAGCACATCGAAAAATATGTAGGCGAAACTTTTGACAAAGAAGTAATAGAGCAGGTAGTTATAAATATTAAATATGAAGGTTACATTGCTAAAGCAAATAAAGAAGCTGAAAAGATGCTCGAGTATGAAAATATCAAATTAAGTGAAGATTTTGATTATTCTAAAGTACCAAATCTTGCTAAAGAAGCAATTCAAAAACTAAATGAAATAAAGCCAGGTAGTTTAGGTCAAGCGATAAGAATTAGTGGTGTAAATCCAGCAGATATCTCAATGATACTTTTATATTTAAAGAGGAACAAAAATGAATAAAGAAGAATTTATTGAAGAAGTTAAAAAATTAGGTATAGATGTTACAGAAGAAAAGTTAGCATTACTAGATAGATTCTATCACTTGCTTATCGAGTGGAACGAAAAGATTAATCTAACAGCAATAACAGAGGAAAAAGATGTATATTTAAAGCATTTCTATGACAGCCTAACACTTTATAAATGTATCGATTTAACTAAAGATATCTCTTTGTGCGATGTGGGTAGTGGAGCAGGTTTTCCTGGAATCGTACTAAAAATCTTCTTTCCAAACTTAAAGATAAAGTTAATTGATTCTCTAGAAAAAAGAATAAAGTACCTAAACGAAGTAATAAAAGAACTTAATCTTACTAATATTTCAGCAGAACATTATCGTATGGAAGACTACTCAAAATTACACGAAGAAGAGTATGACTTTATAACAGCAAGAGCAGTAGCAAACCTAGGTGTTATATCCGAAATATCAGTAAAAGCCTTAAAAACAGGAGGACATTTAGTCTTTATGAAAGGTAAGTGTGACGAAGAACTAAATAAATTTTCTTCTAAATCTTCTAATCTTGGGTTAGTTCTAGTAAACAAAGAAGAATTCTTATTACCATTTGAAGAAAGTTCTAGAACTTTGTTAGATTATCAAAAATTATCAAAAACAAAGGAAAAGTATCCAAGAAGAATAGAAATCATTAGAAAAGACTATTCATAAAGAAAATATTTAATTATTTTCTTTTATTTTTTACAAATTTATCTTATAATTATCTTGAGTTTTGCAGTAAAAATGAGCAAACCTAACAATTACAAGGATTTGCTCATTTTTTACATCTTGTGTAATAT
>CANRDN010000013.1 GCA_947629375.1 uncultured Bacilli bacterium
AACGACTTCTTTGAGCACTACGGTATTCTTGGTATGAAATGGGGTATACGAAAGTATCAAAACGCCGATGGTACTCTTACCGCCGCTGGACGAGCTCGTTATGGTGGTAACGCTAAGTATGGTTATCGAAAAGATCAATCAGATCTCGTAGTGAAAACTATTAAAAAGGGTACTAAACTGTATCGTATTACAGCACCTGGCGAAGAAATAGATGGAAAAGCAAAATACGTCTATTATAGTAAGGCTGATGATTCTAATATTAAGGCTATTATACCTTGGCTTGCTTCTGCTAGAGGTAAAGAAGGAAGTAGTATAGAAGAACAAGTATCCAGTCTTCGTAAGAATACGTATGAGCTTAATAGTGACATGAAAATAGCACCTGTTAGTGTTCAACGTGAATACCAGAAGCAAATATTAAAAAATCCTAAAATGCTAGATTCTATAGTTGCGAACTCAGTTGCTAATGGCTATTCTCATGCTGATGTTGAAATTTTTAATAAGATGCGTGCTGTTAAAACAAAAAAAGAACAAGATAAAATAATGGATTCTGCTGTTAGACAACAAATAAAAGAAGAATACGGTGATTTAGGAGCAGCCTTTGTTAAAGCTGAAGTAGCGCGTACAAAAAGAGAACTTAGTTCTTTATACGACAAATATGTTGCAGAAATAGATGTTACAAAAGCTCGTGTTAAAAATGACCCTGAACTATCTACGAGAGAAACACTACAACTTATAGATTTTAGTATTGGCGGTGTAAAAAAGTACCAAGAAGGTCTTTACAAATACATTAAAGATCGTGGTTACAATGCAATGTATGACGCAGCAATGAATGCTGAGGACTGGCAAGTAATAGCTGAAGAAGCTTTGATAGTATTAGACGATAGCATAATGACTAAAGTATCAGAGAAACAATTAACTGTAAAGGATTATACTAAAGCTTCTATAAAAGCAGCGACGTGGCGTACAAAAGTTAATAGACCGTACGATTACCAAAGTAACCGAGTTCAGAGTGTTGTATCAGCAGCGCTTCTTGCTCCAATAGCAACGGCTGCAGTAGCGCTTGCACTTGTACCATAATCTTGGAGGTGAAAATTCAAAATGGGATCTAAATTTGGTTTTAGGATGCCTAACATGAAGATGTCGAGTAATTCTAGCATTTCTCAGTTGTCTTCAAAACTCACCGACGCTTGTTCTAAGTTTGGTATCTCGCCTCCATCTTACGACCTTAACATAAACAGTGTTAATCTGCCAGATGTTAACGTTCCATCGTTCAACAACATAACTGAAGCATCAGCTAAGTCATACGCGTCAAAGATGCCTAAACTTGATATTTCTGATGTTCCGGAGGTTGCTGATCTTAATTTTAATTCAATTGGTGAAATACAAGACATGAGTTCTCTTGGACTCGATTCACTTATTAATGAGTAAAGGAGGATTAACATGCGAATAAAAGATGCTATAAACACTCTTTCCGGTGACTCAAACCCAAAGACCGTAAGTGAAGCAATTACCACTTACTCAGGGTCAGATGCTAGAAAGGCTGTTAAACTTAGCACTTCTATTACTATAGATGGTACAGAATTAACAGAGAAAGACATCAAAAACCTGAAGTCTCTCGCCGCTAACTCTGGTTCCTATGGTCCGGGCACTGGTGGTTTGCCTCCTCCGCCTGCCGGTATTTAATTAAAGGAGGTGTTAAGTATGCGCATAAGAGATGCTTTGAATAAGCTCACTGGCAAAAACGATTCAAGAATTAGTGAAGGTGTTTTATCACTTGGCGAAAAACTTGAAGTCGAGTCTGTTACCATCGGGTCTACAACGCTTGATGGTTCGGAAGTAGCCAAGCTTAAAGACATAGCTAACAATGCTAGTTCTGCGGTTGGTCGCTAACTTTAAAAATCGAGGTGAAAAATCAAAATGAGACTTAAATACGATTTTTCTGGTTATGCTACAAAAAACGATCTGAAATGCTCTGATGGAAGAGTAATTAGACGAAATGCATTTAAGGACTGTGATGGTATGACTGTTCCACTTGTTTGGCAGCACCAGCATAACGATCCTGACAATGTGCTTGGTCATTCTATTCTCGAGAACAGAGACGATGGTGTTTACTGCTATTGCGTATTTAACGACAGTGAAGCTGCTAAAAAAGCTAAACTGTGTGTTGAACACGGAGACATTAATAGTCTTTCTGTTTACGCTAATAAGCTTAAACAGAATGGTTCTGACGTTCTTCATGGTGTAATCAGAGAGGTTTCGCTTGTCCTCGCCGGTGCAAATCCGGGTGCTTTTATAGATCAGGTATCAATCGCTCATTCTGACGGTGAGCTTATTGATGACGCTATTATTTACACGGATGCACTTATAGAAGGCGGAGGCGAGTATGTCATCGAACATGCTGATAAAGAGCCTGAAGATGATGACGAACCTAAAAGTAAGAAAAAAGGAGATGAGGGTATGGCTAACACCAAAACCGACGATGAGAAAACCGTACAGGACGTGTTCGACGAGCTCACTGAGCAACAGCAGAATATGGTGTACTATCTCATTGCCGAGGCTATAAACAGCACTAAAGCTGAAATGAAACATTCCGATGAAGGAGATGATAAATACATGAGACACAATGTTTTTGAATCTAATGACACATACGCTGACAGCCTTACACACGCTGATATAGAAGAACTCAGAAGTGATATTATGTCTGCAGCAAGACGTTACGGCTCTCTTAAGGAAGCTACAATGGACGTCCTCGAGCACTCTGAGAAGATGCAGGATTATTTGGTGCACACTAATAGTAAGTTTACCTGGAATGGCTCAGACGATAAAGATAAGTATGGTATTCAGCAGCCACAGTTACCAGAGGGCTATAGTGGTATTGATATTCTCTTCCCTGAGGCTACAGCTGTTACTACTAAACCTGAATTTATAAAGAGAAATGTTGAATGGGTTAATGAATTCATGACTCGTTCTACTCATAAGCCCTTCAGCCGTATTAAATCTGTATTCGCTGATATTACAGATGAAGAAGCTCGTGCTAGAGGTTACATCAAGGGTAAGCAGAAGAAGGATCAGATATTCCCTCTGCTTAAGAGAGTTACTACACCTCAGACAATTTACAAGAGACAGAGATTTGATCGTGACGATCTGATCGATGTTACTACATTTGATCTCGTTCCTTGGATTAAATCTGATATGCGTGTTCAGATTGATGAGGAAATCGCTCGTGCCGCTCTTATCGGAGACGGACGTGAGACTGGAGATGAGTCAAAAATTAGTGAAGATCATATTCGTCCTGTAATGTCTGACGATGATCTGTACACAATTAAGTACGATATCACTGACATTAAGAAAGGAACTGCTATTACTGCTGATAATGCAGATGCTATCATTGACGCGGCTGTTCTTGCTCGTCCGTTTTATGAGGGAAGCGGTATGCCTATCTGCTTTATGGATGATAACATTCTCGCTCTTATGCTTGTCCAGAAAGACGATATCGGTCATCGTCTGTACAAGAGCGCTGATGAAATCGCTAGTCTGATGGGTGCTTCTAAGATCCTTCCTTGCTCGTTCTTCAAAGGACTTACAAGAACGGATAAAGACAGCAAAGAGCATGATGTTTACGCTGTTATTCTTAACCCTGTTGACTACGCATTTGGTACAGACAGAGGTGGTGCTCTTTCGATGTTCGATGATTTCGACATCAATTTCAATCAGCAGATCTACCTCATGGAGACTAGACTTTCTGGTGCTCTTATTAAGCCCAAGTCTGCTATCGTTATCGAAAGTGCTAACGGAGCAGAGTAATTCTCGTCTCTAACAAATTCAAAATGGAAGTGAAAGCGTATGAAATACTATGGACGTATTGGTTTTTTAGACACAGTTCCGAGGGAAGATGATTCTACAATCTATGAGGAGAAGCTTGTTTACAAAAGGTATACAGGCGACGTCACTAAGAATGTAAAAAGATATTCTGAATCGGATAAACTCAATGAAGATTTGACAATCAGTAATGTTATTAGTATTGTTCTAGACCCGTACGCGTATCAAAACTTCCACAAAATTAGATGTTTAGAGTATATGGGCGCGCTATGGTCTGTAAACTCTGTAGAAGTTCGGTACCCGCGTCTTTTACTGACTGTTGGAGGTGTATACAATGAGCCGCAGACAGAATCTGAATGATGGGTTTAAAAGAATACTCGGAAATGAGAATGTATATTTTCAACCTCCAGAGACAGTAAAGATTAAGTATGACGCAATTATCTACAAGCTATCAGACCTAGACGTAACATATGCTGATAACATAAAATACAAAATGATGAATTGTTATGAAGTAGTGCTTTTAACAAAAGACCCCACAAGTGATAAAGTTAAAAAGATGCTTGATACTTTCTACAATATACGTTTTATCCGATACTACGCATCTAACAATCTCAATCATTACGTATATAAACTATATTATTAAAAAGGAGTTGAACATAGATGGCTAGACTTGTTTGGGATCAGGAATCAGAGCGTCTTTACGAGACTGGTATTTCCAACGTTGTTCTGTATACTTGGAATGGTACTGCGCAGGAAACCGCAAAGGGCAACAAGTGGAACACCGGTGTAGCTTGGAATGGTGTAACCGCTGTTACAGAATCGCCCTCTGGCGCTGAAGCAAGTGACCTCTATGCTGACAACATTAAATACCTTAGCCTTAGATCAGTCGAACAGCTCGGTGCAACTATCGAGGCTTATATGTATCCTCCTGAATTCGGCGAGTGTGACGGTACTGCTGTATTTGGTATCGACAATCTTAAAGAAGACTATAACGGTGCATCAGAAGGACCGTTCAAAGACTGGAAAGGCGCAGGTATTATTATCGGTCAGCAGTCAAGAAAGCCTTTCTGTCTTGCTTATAAGACAGTAATTGGTAATGATACACTGTATGATGATTATGGATACAAACTCCATCTTCTTTACAATGCTACTGCTTCGCCCTCTGAGAGAGCGTATAATACAATAAATGACTCACCAGAAGCTAACGCATTTTCTTGGGAACTTACTACGAATCCTATCTCAGTAACTGGCTATAAACCTACTTCACTTATCACTATTGATAGTACTAAGGTACCACCAAAAGCTCTTGCAGCAATTGAAGATGCATTATTTGGATCATCATCAGTAGAGCCAAAAATTCTTCTACCAGACGAACTAAAAACACTCCTCACCAACGGAGCAGTAGATTAAACATTCCTTTAAAGATAGCCTGTATTCAGTTTGGCTGGCAGGCTATTTCTTCTTTATATTTGTTGAAAGGAGTAACACTTATGATTTGTAAGAAAATTACATACGTAGACTTTGAAGGCACAGAGAGGACTGAAGAATTCTGGTTTCATCTTTCTGAAGCAGAAATAACGGAACTTGAATTCACAACACAAGGAGGAGGACTGATGGAGCTCATGCAGAAATGCATCGACACCACAGATGTTGCTACTGTAATTGAGCAGTACAAGAAGATTCTGTGTCTGTCATACGGTCAGAAGAGTTCCGACGGTCGTAGATTCATTAAGTCTAAGGAAGCTACAGAGGCTTTCACACAGACTGAAGCGTTCTCTCAGTTGTACATGGAACTTGTAACAGATCAGGAAAAGGGCGCTGAGTTCTTTAACAAAGTAGCAGCTAAGCCGACAAAGCAGAGAGTAGCACCTAACGTAAGACAGATGGTTACCGATGCTAAGGCTAGAAATACTCTCCCAACAGTGGAGGCGAATGCAAATGCAAACTTTGGAAATAACTCTCCCGGCTCAGCATCTGTGGTTTGAGGACACGCAAGAGTTCTTTGACACCGAAGAAGTAACATTTAAACTAGAACATTCTCTATTCTCTCTTTCAAAATGGGAGTCTAAACATAAAAAACCGCTATTAGAGACGTTGGAAAAGGGTAATGCAAGTTATGAAGAATTAGTGGATTACATACGATGTATGAATCTCGCTACTGACATTCCTGATTACATCTACGACTATTTAACCGTAGACTTCTACAACACTGTAATGGCGTACATTAACGACCCTATGACCGCCACAACCATAACAAGAAGAAAAGAAGACAAGCGTAAAAAGAAGCAATTCATTACCGCTGAGCTTTTATATTCTTACATGGTCGGTTTTAGGGTTCCGTTTGAATGTCAGCATTGGCATCTTAATCGCCTTATTATTCTACTCGAAGTGTTAAGCATCCAAAACGATCCTAAAGGCAATAAGATGTCCAAACGTGATATGCTAAGAAACAACGCTCGTGAAAACGCAAGACGACAAGCAGCACGAGCTAAACTACATTAAGAGAGGTGAATCGAAATGGCTATAAAAGGTATTGATGTTTCAGAGCATCAGGGTTCTATTAACTTTTCTAAGGTTGCATCCTCTGACGTTCAGTTTGTAATACTCCGTGATGGTTATGGTAAAAACACAGTCGATAAGTATTTCATGCAGAATGCACGTGGCTTTCAGTCTGTGAAGATTCCTGTTTGGGGCGTTTATCATTTCTCATACGCTCTCTCAGAAAAGGACGCTGAAAATGAAGCAGTTTTTGCCGTAACAAAAGTTAGAGAAGCAGGTATCAATCCGAAACCAATAATCTTCTTTGATCTTGAGTACGATAGTGTTCGCTACGCAAAGGATAACGGTATCCTGATAGACAAGGCTAAATGCTGTGCTTTCACTAAGGCTTTCTGTGAAAAAGTTAAGAGTCTTGGTTACAAAGCCGGTGTTTACTTTAATCAGGATTATTACGCAAACATGTATACGCCTGATATTCTTTACAAGTACGTAACCTGGCTTGCTGACTATGAAGGCTCTCCTAATTACCCTTGCGACTATCAGCAGTACACAAACAAAGGTTCTGTTCCCGGAATCAATGGCAATGTCGATATGAACTACAGCAATTTGAAAGATATTTCTACTCAGCCTGTTAAAAAGACAAACGATGTCGTCGCTGAAGAAGTAATTGCTGGTAAATGGGGTAATGGTGCTGAGAGAAAAGAGCGTTTAACTCGTGCTGGATACAACTACAATGATATTCAGACTATAGTTAACAAGCTCGTATCAGAACCAGAGAAGTCTAATCAGGAAATTGCTGAAGAAGTAATTGCTGGTAAATGGGGTAATGGTGATGATAGAAAGAAGAGACTGACTGATGCTGGATACAACTACAATGATATTCAGGCTATAGTCAATAAGCTCGTTGGTTCTAAACCCGCTGCAACCCCTAAACTCGCTGCCGCTCAGAGCTTTTCTAAGAATCTCGCTGGCACTTACGTTGTTAACACTCTTCGTCTTAACATGCGCTACAGACCTGGCGAACTCACACCTGAGAATGTGATTAAGGTTCTTGATAAGGGAGCCGAAGTCCAGATGTATGGATATTTTACAGCAATCGGTGGTAAGAACTGGTATTACGTACAGCATGGTTCTGATACCGGCTTTGTATCCGACACTTATCTTATAAAAAAGTAAAGGGAGGCGGCTAGAATGGCTATAACTTTCACTCAAGAAGGAGACTTCAAGAACATAGAAGGATTCCTGAATCGAGCTAAACGAAAAGACTTTTTCAAATCATTACAGGCTTATGGTCAAGAAGGAGTTAGAGCCCTAGCCGCTGCTACACCCGTTGATACAGGAAAGACAGCTGCGTCTTGGTATTATGAAGTTGAAATCACAAAAGACCACGCTAGTATTACATGGCGTAACGACAATTCATACCATTCAGTTCCGATAGTGGTTCTGATACAGTATGGTCACGCTACTAAGAACGGTGGTTTTGTACAAGGCAGAGATTTCATAAATCCAACGATGCAGCCAATCTTTGACAGTATAGCAAAACGCGTATGGAGTGAGGTGAGTAAATAATGCCTAATAATGTTGACGACAAAATTGTGCGAATGCAATTTGACAATAAGAATTTTGAGAAAAACGTTGCAACTACAATGCAAACTCTCAACAATCTTAAAGCCAGCTTGAAATTTGAAGGCGTGTCTGATGGTATCGCTCATCTTGGCAAATCTATTAAGAATGTAAGTTTCGACAGCATTCAAAATGGGATTCATCAGGTCACTGTAAAGATACCGATAATGGGCACTGTACTCGACCAAACCATACGTAACATGACCAATGCTGTAACTGGTTTTGTTAAAAAGACAATTAGCGAATTTAGTACACTCGGTGCTATTAAATCTGGTTTTAGTGAGTATGAAACACAGATCAATGCTGTTCAGACTATTTTGGCTAATACCGAAAGTAAAGGAACAACCATTGACGATGTAAACCAAGCTCTTGATACCTTGAATACATACGCAGACAAAACCATCTACAATTTCACCGAAATGACTCGTAACATTGGTACGTTTACTGCCGCTGGTGTTGATCTACAAACATCAGTCGACGCTATTCAGGGTATTGCGAACTTAGCCGCTGTATCAGGTTCAAACTCACAACAGGCATCGCGTGCGATGTATCAGCTTTCTCAGGCTCTTGCTTCTGGTAAAGTAAATCTTCAGGACTGGAACTCTGTAGTAAACGCTGGTATGGGTGGTCAGGTATTCCAAGACGCATTGAAAAACACAGCTAAGCATATGGGCATTGTTGTTGACGAATCTGTATCATTCAGAGAGTCGATTAGCTCTAAGGATGGTTCAGGTTGGCTCACTTCAGATGTCTTACTGGAAACCTTGAAACAGTTTGCTGGTGCTTTTGACGATGCTACTCTTAAGACTCAGGGATACACTGAATCTGAAATTGCCGATCTTCACCGTATGGCTGAGACTGCTGAAAACGCTGCTACAAAGGTTAAGACTTTTACTCAGCTTATCGATACTCTTAAGGAGTCAATGCAATCTGGTTGGACTCAGTCTTGGGAATACATCCTTGGTGACTTTGAAGAAGCTAGATCAATGTGGACAAAAGTCAGTGACTCCATTGCTGCTATGATTCAGCCTGCTGCAGATGCTCGTAACGAGATGCTTAGATATTGGGCTGAAGGTGAAGCGGTACCTGTTGAGAAGGTTGAAGAGAAACAAAAAGAGCTTTGGGATTTAGTTCAGCGTACGATGTCTGGTGAATTCGGAAACGGACAAAAGCGATTTGACACCTATAAAGCTCTTGGTTTTGATCCTAAAGAAGTACAGGCTGTTGTTGATGATTTTGTCGCTGGCACAGTAAAAGGCTTCGAAGATATTAAGACCACAGTAGAGAATCCTCCTAAGGGCGGTGGTTACAAATCATTCTTTGATGATATGACAGGTCGAGAAGCGGCTCTTGCTGGTCTTAGAAACATTTTCACAGCCTTAGTAAACATCATGAACCGTGTTCGTGCAGCCTTTAGAGAAATCTTCCCTAGAACTACAGGACAGCAACTGACTGATATTTCAAAGAAGTTCTATCAGTTATCGGCTACTCTTCTTAAGATGGTCAATAGTGACGCACTTGACAAAATTCAAAGGGCATTTAGAGGTCTATTTGCTGCATTCAAGCTCATTAAGAACATCCTTAGTGGGTTGATTAGTGGTATTGGATCGCTCTTTGAGGCTCTCGGATTTGAGAAGGCTGGTAGCGTCGTTCTTGATCTTGCTGCTAACATTGGCGACCTCATTTACAAACTGAATAACTTCGTTGAAGAAAGCGGTATAGCAAAAGATATTTTTGAAACTGTCGGTACAGCTATAGGAAAAGCAATTCGTAACATAATAGATCTCTTTAGTAAATTAGGTGATATGATTGCTGAGAAGATTGATTTTTCAAAGATCACTGACTTCTTTACCAATCTTTCATTTGATCCTGAAACACTAAAGAAAAATCTTAGTTTCGACGCTATCATCAACGTGTTCAAAAATGCTTATGATAGTATTGCCGAAAACACTAAGAAAATTAAAGAACAAATCAAGTCTTACGATAAGATGGACACTACAAGCATTAAGACGTTCTCTGATAACGCTAAAGAAAGCTTTAGTGGATTCACCGCTATTCTTGATGTGTGTAGCACGGTTTCAGATAAGCTCACAAACGTTTGGAATACCATTAAGAAAGTCTTTGGTGCAATCATACAGATAATATCTCCTATTGCCGGCAACATAGCTGATAAAATGATAGACATTACTGGTGCATTTGATCTTGACAAATACCTTGATTATGTGCAAAAAGGCGGTATGGTTGCTCTAATTCTATACGTCAATAAGATTGGTAAGAGTTTGAACAAGGCTATAAAGAATGCTGGAAAAGTTGCTGAGAGTCTAACTACATTGTTTGCTAGCGTTACAAAAGCCATAAACAACTTCTCTACAGCGATAAAGGGCGTAATTGTAGAAAAGATTGCGAAATCAATTCTCATGCTTGCTGGTGGTTTGCTGATTCTCTCTTTAATACCTACTGACAAACTTTGGTCTGCTGTTGGTTCGCTTGCTACCATATTCTTAGAGCTCTCAGCGACACTCAAAATAGTAGACAAAGCAAATCTTAAGGGTGTTGCTACGACAGTTATGGCTTTAGGATTCGGTATTCTGACCTTAGTAGGTGCTATTGCTATCCTTGCTAATATAGACACAGGTACTGTTTACAAAGGTATTGGTAGGCTTGGATGGATATTTATAGAATTAATAGCGATTATAACTACTATAGCAAAAGGTGCTGCTGGTAAACTTAAAGGTGCTGCTGGATTGATTATGGCTATTGCAACGGCTGTGAACATGCTTGTCGTACCTATTATATTACTCGGCGTTTTACCCCTCGATCTAATAATGAAGGGTATAGGCATGGTGACTATTATAATAGCTGAATTAGTGGGAGCATTTAACCTTAGTAAACTCGGTGGAATCAGTGAAAACTTACTTAAGGCTGCTGCTGTAATCCTGTCTCTTGCCTTTGCTTTGAACATGCTTATGGTTCCTGTATTGATATTTGCCGGATTAACCGCTATCATGAAGGATGGTGTAATCTGGGAAGTATTAGGTATGATTGGCACTCTATTAGGCGAATTAACGGCTGCTCTTGATTTCTCTAAGCTAGGAGATCCTAATAGTCTGAAGGGTGTTGCTCTTTCGATGATGGGTATCGCCTTTGCTTTAGACATGATGATGGTTCCTGTTATAACAATCGCTATGATTCTTAGTAAAGTAGGCGGAAACTTATCAGACCAAATAACAGCTCTCGGCATGATTATCGGTTCAATCGGTGTATTAATGTACGCTATGACCGAAACACTTACGACTCTTGCTGACGGATTGAAAGGTGCTGATCTCGGTGTTATCCTCGCGAATATTCTTGTGTTAGGTACCGTTTTAGCCGGTCTTACTGAGTTTGTTATCAAACCTCTTTCTGAAATGACTATTGACGAAGTATTGCAAAGTGTCATGGGTATGGCTGCTATGACGGCTACTCTTGTATTAGCTATTTTAGCCCTCTCTGATGGATTAAAAGATGCTGACCTTAAATCAATACTTACATTGGTTGCGGCAATGGCTGCTATAATCATTATATTAGTCCAAACAGTCATTATACCTCTTGCTGATATGGATTCTGATTCACTCGGAATGGCACTCTTAGGCATAGTAGTAATTGTTGCTGCTGTAGTTGGCGGTATATATTTACTAGCAAAAGCCATGAATACGCTCTCCGTTGGGTCAATAACCAAATTACAAGTTGTGGGCGGAACTATGTTATCATTTGCAGTTACTTTAATCCTCGTAGCTGGTGCTGTAGCATTGATTATAGCGGCAATAGGCGCTCTTAATGAGATGGATCTCGATGCTGAAAACCTGTTTGAGAATGTCAAAATCGTTGGTGAAAGCATTGCTCTGTTTTTAGTATCATTAGTAGAGTCATCTCTTGGGATATTTACAGCTTTAGGTGAAACAGTTTTGACCTGGCTTTCTGAATTCTTACCTATGCTATGTGGTTTCTTGCTTACCAATGTTCCGCTTTTGGTTAACACGGTGTTTAACATCTTAACAAGCATTCTTGATAACATTATAACGAACATCATACCGATTGTTGAAAAGGTAGTTACATTATTCTGCACGATATTTGACGCTATCATACCAAGAATAGGCGAGATTGTAAAGCGTGTAGTTGACATGTTCTGCGCTATCATTGAGAACATCGCTTGGAATCTAGGAAAAATTGTGGATTCTATGATATTCTTCATCCATCAATTAGCTTGTAATATAGGCGAAAAGGCTGATGAAATAGCAGGCTCTATATGGGCTTTGTTCAAGGCTTTAGTTGACGCTGTCGTTGCACTACTCACGGATAATGCACTTCCATCATTAGCTAAGTTAGGTAAAAAGATAATTGCTACAGTTGTGGGCTTTATCATTGACGGTATAAACAACATGATCAATTTCGTATTTGACAAGATTGAAACGCTTATTAATGGTGCGATAGGTGTTATAAACAAACTTGGCGGAAACTTTGGTAACGTATCAATTCCAAGACCACAGATTTCAACTCCTGGATGGGTCGAAGAATGGAAGGCTTTGGCTGCAGGTGGTACTCTTACCAGTGGTACGGCTATAGTCGGAGAGGCTGGTCCTGAGCTTCTGTCCAATGTTTATGGCAAAACTCAAGTTACACCTCTTACTCACCAAAACACACGATCAGTACTTGACGGATACGTATACAAAATTGACAACCGTTTGGCTGATATTTCCACATCGCTTAGAAATATAGATACGGGATTCAATAGTCTATTCTCTACACCTGATGCTCTGGGATACGATGATACAGGCTTAAGGAAAGAAATAGGCGACGTAAAATCTTCAATAAACACACTCAAAGACTCTATCGAAGGTATGGCTGTAATAATCGACGGCAAGGCTCTTGTTGGTCAAATAGCTAAGCCAATGGATAGAGCATTAGGAATTATTGCTGCTAGGAGGTGATGTATAAATGTATGATCAGTTTTACACTTATTATGATGGTGCTTATTCAATTTCCTTTGCTAATGAAGACGACGGAATAGCAAAAGCCATTAATACATGGAATACTTGGCATATATTTCCTACAACACCTCCAGTCGTAGCGCCACCTGAACGAAAGATAAGCGCTATTGAAATACCTTACACAGATGGTGCTCTTGATGTGTCTGATGTTCTTACGCATTACCCAACATACAACAATCGTACAGGCTCTTTTAACTTTGGTTTTGCTCCGGGATATGGTGCGACAATCGAACGTTACAGAGATATTGTACGAGCGTTGCATGGTAAACGTAAGAAACTTTGGATGACTGATGTTACACCTGAGGATTTCGATAGAAACGGTCTTTTCTATTTCATTGGTAGGTTTACCGTTGGCGAATACCAGAATGCTGAACCCTATTCAACCTTTGATATTTCATATGAGTTAGAGCCTTATGAGCTTTCTGATATGACTTCTCTTGAAATGTTTCCTGATGTGTTTGATAACATTAAGCCTAATCAGTCTATGTCTGTTGTAACGGATCTTGGAAAGTACTTCTCTGAGTATCCGACCACTCCTATTATCACTGTCACTGGTGATGTTGAAAAAGGTGGTAATCCAACAGTCACAGAGCAGGCAGAAGTTGTACTAACATATTTTAATAGAGACCTAAACAAATCCAGATACATCGAAGGTAAACTCGGCTCTTATAGATATCCTGACATAGTGTTTTACGCTAAAGATGGTGTGGCTGATGCTGACAATGCTGAACTTTGTATATTTGGTGGAATTCAACATGATACTAAAACTAAAATCGACAAGATTTCAATAGAATTTCGACATGGGAGGTTATGATTATGTTCAGAGCATACTGTGATGATGTTTTGTTCTATGATGACGAATCTACCCTTGACGAATACAAATTAGTCGATCCACAGCTTGATTTAGTTGAGAATGATATTTCCACTTTTACATTCACCATCCCTGTAACTAACGTCCTCCATGAGCTTTCTCAGGAAGAACGATATAGGATGCACAGTCCTACTACAGGAAACATTGCCTATTACACGTTCAGAGCTGGAAAGGGCGAACCTGTATACTACTATTCATTCAAAAGACCCGGTAAGCTTATACCATTTGTATCGGTTATAAAGGTTTATAGAGATGATGAATTATGGTTTGAGGGTTGCCCTACCACAGTCTCACGAAGCTTTGACATGTCTCGAACCATTACCTGCGAGAGTGTATTAGGATATTTGAAGAGATCTGTACCTTTGCCAATCACGCACAAAGGCGTAAAATACTCTTTGGAAAACAAGATAAAGATGATATTAAACGCACATAACAACATGGTTGAGCGCAAATACGAGATATACTGTGGTGAAATTGACACTAGCGTTGATAAGGAGAATGTTGAACCGTCTGACGAAAACTTTGAATTAACCGCTGATTCATGCTTCGATAATTTACAAGCAGTCTTTAAGAATTATGTAGGTATTTATACTGTTCGTTTAGCAGAAGATGGTAAACATTATCTTGACTACTCTGACAAAGAGCGTCCAAAATGTACACAGCAAGTAAACTTCCAAGAGAATTTGCTTGATTACACTGAGGATTGGTCTTTTGAAGATATTTGTACCTGCGTTGTGCCACTTGGTAAGAAGATTGAAGGTAATCCTAATCTACCAGGTAGTAATGACCGATACTTAAACCTGCAAGACTACTACAAAGAAATAGAATCATCTAGCAGAGATTACTTCTTAAAAAGTAGTTTAGCATCCGACTATGGTGTTATAGCTAAAATAGTCAAAAACGAAGACATTACCAGACCACTTGATTTGTGGACAATGGCTCGTAAGTATTTAGAAGACACCCAATTCGCCGATATGACAATCGAGATTTCTGCCTTTGATCTCAGCTATTTGAACGAGGTAGAGCCTCCAGCACTCGGCGGATACTCTTGATATTTAGGAGGTGAGCGAAAGATGGCTACACAAGCATTTATAGCAGATCCGAAGTTAACTATTGAAGTGTCGGCAGAGAGTTTTACAGACAATTACCAGATAACTGTAAATAGTGAAACACATAGTGCCAGTGCAACACCAACAATCGGGTGGTGTGTATCGGAGTTTATTGAAATAAAAAATCCTTTTGATTTTGATTGTGTTTTTGATGGACTTAGTAAATATTCAGACAGATCATATGTTTACTTATTTGGTGACAAAACTGATGAATCATATCTTACGAACTATGATATATATGCCGACGGTATTAAACAAATAATAACTACTAATATTATAAATAGGTATAATGCAAAATATTTTAGATTATCGTTTTATGCATCCAATAAACCCGCTGGTCATATATATTTTAGAATGGGCATAAAGGAAAATCCTATTCTTTGCAACTCTTGGGACGATCTAATTGCTAAAAATTTGCAATACAAAAACCAATATCTGAAACTAGAAAATGGTTCTGATACTGTAATAGACATGAATAATGAGTACCCCGATGGTATTGAGAGTAATATTGATATAAATAACCATACTGATTTTAATGGATTAACTATAAAGAATGCAACGGTAAAGACTGGAATTGTAATTTTCAGAACCATTGAGAAAAGTGAGTTCAATGATTATACCAATATATACAATTTAAAAATGCTTGATTGTCTTGTAGAAAACGGTAGTATCTTTGGATCATATTTTAGTATACATAACATAATATGCTCTTGCATAATAAATGGGACAGTGAACACTTCACTTAACTCAGTTGCTAGTGTAATACGTAGTAATAGTTTTCCAACTATATTTAATTCATCTTTTAATATAGAGCTTCAAGGTCCTCCTACTATGAGTTATGCGTTTTATAATAATAGTAGTAGAAATAGCGTTCCGTTAATTAACAACTGTCGAATTAATATAATTGATCATAGATTAACTAGCGAGATTAAAAGGGCTTTTTATAAATGTTATTTTAAGGATTGTTTAATAACAGGAACAATTGGTAAAAATGGTAATCTACCAGCAAAATCTTTTAAATTTATAGATGACAAAATTTGTGATTGTATAATAGATTTAAATGCTGAGCAAATCAGTGATATTATAGACATTTCTAATTTAGAAAACGTCAATATATTCAACAAAGACCGCATAACAAATCCAAAAGATCTTTCATTGTATAACATCCACAGTCTAACTGCAGCTGAAATGAAAGATCCGGAAGAATATAGAAAACGAGGTTTCCCGATGGGAGTTGATTGATTATGGAGTACACTGATTTACCAGAAGGCGTCGAGGCAACTTGGCACCTAAAAGACGGGAAGCCCATACCAAATGACTCACCAGACTATCCTGAGAAGATTATGACTCCGAAGTTCCCTCTTAGTCTCTGGAGAATCGAGGATGGTAAACCTATTACCGGCTTTATACCTAAGACTATAGCCGAACCAATAATGACCAAACCCTATCCATACTCTTTATGGCGAATAGACAAATACGTAAATGACGGAATGCCATATACCGAGCTTATGCCTGGATTATCACGTATCACACCACCGGTTAAGTATGATATTTTACGTCTTGGTTATCAGGTTAGGTGTATATCGCCGCCTCATGGTATGGACAGATGGTTTCCCATTACTAAAATAAGTATACCGCTTAATGACGTAACAAACACCACGTATTCTCTAGGTAAGACTACGAAGGTGGACTTCACATATTACACTAAGCGTCGTTTCACAGATGTCAACAATGGACTCAACAGGAAGAAAGACGCTTACACACTTACTGATTTCTAGTTTTAATTTGGAACCTCCTAAGATGGCTGTGGGGAGAGTATGGATGCGTGTTTTGTCCTCTTTCACATGTTTCCGTACTCTCTTGCGGCTGTCAATTTTGGTTCCGGTAAAGCATTTATATTTTAATAGGAGGTTAAAGCTATGACTGTTAACGCTAATTTTAATGTTGCAGACAAAGAAAAACAAGCGTACATCGACCATGTGCGTGAGAAGGAAGGCAGTAACTTTAAATATGTGTATGAGATTGACTTGGTTTTGCATCCTATGCTTGGTACTGAGTTTGTTGACATCACATGGAAGAAGCGTACACCAGCCTTTGATAGAATAAGACGAATCACAGGATATTTGGTTGGTACTCTTGACAGGTTTAATGATGGAAAGAAAGCGGAAGTCATGGAACGTGTTAAGCACAACCTTAAGGAGGATGACTAAATGCCTGATTATATTTCGCAGTTTCCCAATGGCAAGACTGTTGATGGACTGTTAACCAAAGCAGGAACCGCCATACAGCCCGAAGACTTGGATAATAAGTTAGGTAGTTATTACACCAAAGAAGAAGTGGACGCTGAAGTTGGGTCTATAAATAATAACATTTCTACAATAGAAGATGATATTCAGAATCTTGAAGATAGTAAAGCTGACAAAACAGAAGTTACATCTCAGATAGCTGATGAAGTTGCTAAGATCGTCGATAATGCGCCTGCTGATTTTGATACACTTAAAGAGATGTCTGACTGGATACAAACACATTCCAATACAGCATCCGAAATGAATACTAAAATCATCACTAATGTGGCTGATATTTTAACTCTTAAAAATAAGATTACTGAGCTTGAAAATAGATTGAGCGAATTGGAAAAAAACCAATCCCCCTCATCCGACGAACCAGACGATGAGAATAAAATAATTTAAAAGGAGAATGATATTTATGGATAACGTAAAAGACAACCTTACTACCCCTAATGATAAGGACACAAACAATTCTGATTTCCCTTGCTCATTCTTACTCGGCGCTATCTTTGGAGCACTCTGTAGTGATTCATATTCTATGCCTAGTGAGGTAGAGACTAGTCTTCATGTTTTCAATGCTCGTACTGAGTACACAAAGACGTTTGAGAATTTCAAGACTTATGCTGAGCCGTCGAAAGACAATGAGATTGGTCAGGAATTCAAGAAGGCTATGATGGACTACATGACAGCGCTTGGTAAAGTCATTGAAAAGGCTGATAAGAAATGAATGTTCATGAGATATTTGAGGACTTAGCTGGACGAATGGTTACGGCTACTATGCTACATTCCCAGCTTTGTTCTTACTTCACATTCCTTTCGCTTGAGGGGTTAGCCGCTAGACATAAGTATCAGTATTTCGAGGAGTCTAATGGATATTTGAAATTGGAGGAGTATTATACGAAACATTATAACAAAATCCTCCTTGACGCAATACCAGAGAACCCTCGAATCATTCCTTTAGATATGAAGTCGATTTCGTTTTACAACATCAGTGATAAGCATGAACTCATTAGACGATACATAATGGATGGTATGAACAAGTGGATCGACTGGGAGGATCAATCTCTTGTCTTCTATTCCGACATGTATAAAGAGCTCATTAACATCAATGATATTTCGGCTGCTGACTTTTTGTTAAAATATGTCAAGGATACAAACAAAGAGCTAATGGACGCTCAATTCCTTGACAAACAACTCCGTTCCACAAATTACGACTTGCCAACTTTATACGATAGTCAAGACAAAGACTTCAAAAAATACAGCAAGAAGTTAAAGGAACTCTTTTCATAACAAAATGAGGATGGGTTTGAGACATAACCTTTCCTCGTTTTCTCTATGGGGCACGGTCTTTATATTTTCCGTAACAAAATACATACACGATAAAAACACGATATATAATGAAGGAGGACGCGAATTAACGCACTTTGGCGCAAGAGGAAACTCATGTTAGCTGGGGGATACTGGTTTGAGTTAAATCAAGTACATAAAATGGTGCAATGGCAGCACGTCTACATTTGTAGAAGACGCCTGTTCGAAGCGGGCACCCTCTTTCATTTTTCCGTAACAAATTATGCCTTTACGAAAAAAACACGTCCTTTAATGGAGGAAATAGTCTATTGACTAAAATTTTGAAAGGATGATATTTTTATGATTATGATTATTTTAATGGTTATTGCAGCGATTGCGCTTCTTGTTATAGGAACCCTTAACGAGATTGAAGTGCTGATACTAATCGCTAACTTTATGGAAGCTTATTTAATACCGCTTGCCATAACAGTTAATACGATTAAGTGGGTAGTAAACAAAGTGAAAGGTGAATCCGGTAACGGTTGGCATAGTCTGCACAAATGATTAATACTAATCAAAAAGACACAAATCAAAAAAGCAAAGACTAAATGACTACAAGAGTATTTGAGACCAAAAACACGGTCTCTTACTCTTTCCCTACGATAAAAACACCGCCTTTAATGAAGAGGAATAAACTCTATCACTATTTATATTTTCAGGAGGTTTTTATTATGAAAGGTATAAACGAGAGGATTAGAGATTTTAGGACTAACAGAAGGAAAAAGGCGATTGTTGATGGTTTGTATCATCGCTATTGTGTAGCTTTTTCTCGTGATTTCATAAGCGAAGTTGTAGATATGGCTAGAAGATGCCTGATTGTTGATACTTCATGTGTAACCGGTTGGTACGGTATACCACCAGAGTATAAAAAGGGGTTAGCTGCTAGTATTTACATGCAAGCTTATGCGTCATGGGTAAAATTCTACAAAATAAAGGTGATAAAGGCTTGAAACACAGCCTTTTCCTTTTTTATACGATAAAAACACAGCCTTTAATGGAACAAAAGTTTAAGGAGGAATCTATTATGTTTACTTATTATTGTGTTCTGGTTATCGGTATGGGCTTAGGCGTAATACTCACTAAGTGTGTTACCACCCTGCTTGATATTCTTGACGAAAACCATCGTCTAAAGGGTATCGAGAGGGCATGGAGCGATGAAAAGAGACGCGCTGACTCATTAACCGGTGAAGTGGAGACATTAAGAGAAAAACTTAGAAAAGAAGAGAACATAAACAAATAAAGTTCTGAAGAGAGTTACCAAAACTACACGGCATACTCTCTTTTCTTTACGAAAAAAACACCGTCTTTAATGAAGAGGAGGTTGATATTTTATGATACACGTATTTATTTGGGGAGCAATCTGCTGTTTCGTTTCAACATTTGTTTGGACGTTTATTGTTGGTAAACATATGTACGAGAAAGGCTATGAAAACGGCTATTCGGCACATCGTTACCTAACGGAACTGCACAAACAAGAAGAAATGATGGCTGTATTCGCTAATAATACTAACGAAAAGTAAACTTAACTAAAGAGTATAGAGACTTAAGCACGGTCTCTTACTCTTTCTATACGAAAAAAGCACATCCCTTAATGGAGGAAATGGTCTTTTTGACTGTAATTTGAAAGGATGATATTTTTATGATGACATTTTTATTAATCGTGTTCCTTATTGTAGGAACTATCTTGGCAATTGGCTTGCTTGCTAACATTGCTGCTTTATTATGGACATTGTTACCGTTCATAATAATTGCGGTGATCGTTTACAAGCTGGTTACAAAGCACAAGAAGGATGGTGATGATAAATGAACATGTTGATTATTATTGGCATTGTATTTATAATCGTAGGCTTAATGAATGAAAACAAGAAAGACTAGATAAACCTCCAAAGAGTATAGAGACTTAAACACGGTCTCTTACTCTTTCTATACGAAAAAAACACCGTCTTTAATGAAGAGGAATAAACTCTATCACTATTTATATTTTCAGGAGGTTTTAATTATGAGAAATTATTACGAGGTACTTATTCAGAAGAAAGAGGAAGTCATAAACGAACTGAAGACTTTCGGTTGTTCTGAGAGGGAGGCTATTGATATCGCTGTTAATGCGATGCGTTGCGCTATTAATATGCGTAGTGAGATGGATTTACTGGCATCAACATCGAACTACAATATTAAGGCTGTGATATACGCATATATAGAATTCGATAAGCTCATCTCTCAGCCATAATCAAAAATTTAGAGGGTTTAACACGCCCTCTTTCTTTTCTCCATACGAAAAAACACACTCCTTAATGAAGAGGATTGTATTCTCTATCTTAATTTATATTTTCAGGAGGTTTTAATTATGAAAGCTGCTAGTAGAAAGGTTAAGAAGACACGTACAGAGGCTCAGGACTCAACTAGACATAGTATAGGAGCACTAATATGGTATTCTATAATGTCTGTTTGTTATATCTGGGTGACGTACTGTTTTGGAAGATTTGACCAATATTTAGCAGAGGAGGAAAAAAGAATTCACTGAACAATTAAAAGAATGGGATAAGGAAGAAAACAACTGAACTTTAAAGTCTAATGAGATCGAAAAACACGGTCTCTTAGGCTTTCAAACCTATTTATATTTTCAAGGAGGATTCTTTATGTGTAAACATGATACTTTGTGCTGGACATGTAAGAATGCGACATGCGCTAAGAATGACGTAATGTGCCCTTGGTTTAATAGAGGTAAGTCAGTTCCGGGATGGAATGCAAGTAAACACGGTAATAGTTATCATGTTTATGAGTGTCCTCTATTCGAGAAAGATACGGGCGAATGCTTCCAGTTAGACGAGAATTTCAGTCGTGATATGGCGTTGAATCTCGCTGAACAGATTCTTGATACTATGGCTCAGGATTATAGAAATCTGCTTCATATTTGGAAGAATAACATCCATAATGGATCATCGAGAGTGGCTAGGCATGAAGTAGAGATATTTGAGAACCAGTTAATACGAAATGATACAATTTTCAATGTTTTAACATTCGGATTATTAGACGTTAAAAACTACGTTAATACGATGAGAACAAAAGAAGGCTTACCAACAAGGTTTGAATTAGACTAATCCTACGAAAAAAACACACTCCTTAATGAAGAGGATTGTATTCTCTATCTTAATTTATATTTTCAGGAGGTTTTAATTATGGAAAATCATGAGACAAAACTTAACGTGGCGAAAAGAATCGGCGTTTCAGGACTTGAATCAGGAGTTGTTCAGGTTATCGGAGCTGGCTTTTGCTTTGTTGTTGGAGCAGCATGCAAAGGTTTAACTTCGGCAATCAAGAACAAACGTGATAAGAAGGCTGAAACTACTGAAGAAGAGCCAGAAGTAACGACTGAGGAATCCACAGAGGAAACTAAAGAAGAGAAAAAGGAGGAAAAAGAGAAGAAATAAACTTCAAAAGTCTAATGAGATCGAAAACACGGTCTCTTAGGCTTTCTATTTACCTCATACGATAAAAACACGGGTCTTAATGAAAGGAGTGGTTTTCATGTTTAAGAAAACTAAAGTTGAAGAACCAAAATCACGAACCGAGGAACAGCTCGAACTGGTGAACTCAATGCTGGACAACATAAATCCAACAGATGATGAGTATACACAGTTGCTGGCGGACAAAGAGAGGTTGACGAATTTACTTGCTAAAGAGGACGAGATGAAACGGAAGTCCAAAGAGCATAAGTTCGTAATTGATCCGAATATCGCCGCAAATCTGGTTGCTACTCTCATAATGGGTGCAGCGGCAGTGAAGTTCTCAGAAGGGCGAATTGTATCGGGTCCGATATGGGACAAATTTAGAAAACGCATGTAATCACAATTTCAAGACTCAAAGGATCAAACACGGTCCTTGGGTCTTTCGCTTTCGATTTATATTTTCAAGGAGGATGCTTTATGTGTATTAAAAAAGTTATCAATAAGGTTAAGGAAACAGTTAACGAGGTTTACGAGAATCTGAAAAAGCCGGTTGAGATGAATCAGGGAATGTTGCTCGCTGAATTGATATTTGCCACAATAGTTACTGGCGCTATTACCGAACGCAGGATAAGACGTGAAACACTAGATGGTGTAAATAGGTGTCTTAGCAACATTGGGATGAACTTTCGTATAAGATACACAAGTCGTTGAACTACGATAAAAACACATCCCTTAGTGGAAGAAGAGGAAACCAAACAACACATTTATATTTTAGGAGGAATGATTTATGAAAATTAAAGAAATTGCAAAGAAAGCAGTTGACGGAACAAAGAAACATGCGCCATTGATACTCTCAGTGGCAAGTCTTGTTGCTGCAGGTGCAACCGTGGTATTGGCTGTTAAAGAGTCACCAAAGGTTAAGCTTGCAATTCAGGACAAGAAAATTGAGAAGGAAGAGGCTATACGTGCTCAGCTTCCCGAGGATAAGAAGGATGAGGAAATAGAGGTCAAGCTTGGTGCTATTGAGACGGGCAAAATCGTCATCAAGCACTGCTATCCGGCTATTATCGCAGCGATTGCCAGCATTGCATCCACATGTGCAAGTCAGGTGATCAGCGGTAAAAGGCTTAAGGCGTCTGAATTCGCAAGGAATGCGGCTGAGGATGCTCTCTCATCATATGTTGAACAGACGGTTAAGAAGGTTGGTGAGAAGAAAGCGGATGATATTAAGACAGAGGTCGCTAAGGCTGCTGTTGAAAAGAATCCGCCTAACAAGGAAGTACTCATTCAGGGAAAAGGTGATATTCTTTGTTATGACCTTGTGACGCAAAATTACTTCTACTCAACCGTGAATGCGATCAATCAAGCTAGAAATAACGTAAATGCGGCTATACTTGAGGGTGAATTTGTCACAATCAACGATTTCTATGATGAAATTGGCATCAAGCATGTACGTTATGGAGATGATCTTGGTTGGTCTATCGAACCTGGTGACGCTAAAAGAGAGTTTATGAATATTAATTATATTCCTAAGCTTAATGAGGATGACGAGCTGATTCTGGCGATAAATTATATTGCTAAGAATCGTTATACACTCAATGAGGTCACAGGCGATGAGAACGAGGAAATTGGCGACTAAGATATTTCAAGGAGGTTTAGAATGCTTATAAAACGAAAAGATAAGGAATTTAGACCACCTGCAAGACATAATTCGCTTTATCAGTTCTATGATACACTGTCAGATACGCACTTCATTAGTACAATAAGGCGTGTTCAGTCAGCTATCAACGAATCAAATGCCAAGTTGTTACTTGATGGTTACGTGTCTACAAGATATTTGTACGACAAGCTTGGTATCACGGATATTGTTCGTACGCAATCACCTCATGGTTCGGAATGTAAAGTATTGGTTGAAGAAGGTGAATTCTGGTGCTTTGGATGGTCATTTGATACATTCTACACACAGACAGGAGCATCTTTGGAACCAGATATTGTTACGGATTTGCAGACTGGTGATGAGGAAATTGTCATCAATCTCATGTATAGTAACAATCCGGATTATATTTACAAACCAGATTTCGACGTTAGTGGATTCACTGATGAAGTAATTGGTCTTTGTAAACGAGGCGATGTTAATACTGAGAAACAAGCACCAATAATCCGAACAGTTAATTCGTAAGTTTATGTGATTAACTATTCAGAGAAAGGATGATATTTATGGCAGAACTTAATATTCCGCAGAACTCCGATGCCTCAAAAGTCGGAGAAGCGGAGAAAAAGGAAAAGAAACGTGCGCCTGTGGTAAAATCGGGTGTTCGACATAAAAAGAAAGGAGTCGGTAACAGGGTAAAAAACGCTCTAACTGCTGATTCCTCAAGCGATGTGAAGGGTTATGTTATATTTGACGTGGTCCTTCCCTATTTGAAAGATACGTTGTATGATGCTGTCTCTGGTGCGCTCAAGATGGTTTTGTTTGGCGGAGAACCTAAATCATCAAGACGAACAAGAAGAAGAGACGGTACGAGATCCTATTGGGAGTACAACAACATCTACGCTGATAGGGATGATCGTGATATGAGAAGACGAGATAGAGATTATGTTCGATACAACAAACGCGCGAACATGGACTTTACGGATTTCGTATTTGACAGTCGTAAGGATGCGGAAGAAGTACTGGGTTCGTTGTCAGATTTGGTCATAGACGAAGGTTGTGCGTCTGTAGGAGATTTGTACGATCTTGTTGGTGAAGACTACGGATACAACGATGATAACTTCGGATGGACTGATCTTTCACGTGCTTATATTTCAAGTACGAGAGATGGATACATTATCAACTTGCCGAGAGCGAAAGGAATTAGGTGATGCGCATGACATTCTACATTATGAATTCTCATACAGGAGCATACGTTTGTGATGGATATTTCAGAAGAAAGGGTTTCGATACAACGATCGACGCCAAAGCTTGGATGAAAGAACGGAGGCTTAATAGGTCAATTTATAAGGTAGGATTCTTTGCACAAAACAAGGAGAACAATGGAATTATATTTAAGCCGGTAGAAGGAGGACTAACAATATGAACACGAATATTGTTATCATAGGAAAGAGTGGTTGCGGTAAGACAGCTGTGATCGATGCACTTGAGGAGGTTTACTATAAGAACGATAAACGCTGCGACCGTCTTTATCAGTACACGACCAGACCATCGAGAGGAATAATCGACAAGAGTTATATATTCTTAGATGACGAAGAAATGGATGAAATGCTCGAAAAGTGTAAGAATCCGTATCTTCGTTCGTATGAGGTGTGTCAAAAGGATGGTACAACAGCAACATGGCGATATGCTTTAACGTTGGATGTCTATAAAGTATTGAAAAATCCTTGCCAATGGGATATTTGCGATTACGTTCTCGATGCCGACCTACTCCTCGCTGAGATGATCGCTAAGACTTGCAAAATCACGGTTGTATATTTGCGGTCTGATTTCGCGACGAGGTATGAGAGACTTAAAGGTCGTGGTACGGAATGTGATGAGGAGATAGAGAGACGTATGACAGCAGACGATCGTTTGTATAACTCTGCTCGTATAGACAGTCTCGCCAAAAACCATAACGTTCACTTTATCGAAATACCAGTCGATGACATCACAGCTGAGAAGGCGGCTGAAATGATATTTACGTGCGTTAAGCAGAAAGAGGAGGAGGATTTTAAGCATATCAAACAAAAGGCTATCGACACTGTAAAGGAGTACTGCGAGAGTAAATCTAAGGAGGAAAACTATGAATAATATCGTTATCATTGGAAAGAGCGGCACTGGCAAGTCTGAGGTTATCAAAGCACTGGATAAGGTATATGAAGAGAATCATGAGTCTCTCGGACACTTTATGCAATACACAACTAAACCTGTCGATGCTGTTAATCGGGAGCTTTTTTGGTATGTTAGTGAAACAGACATGGACAAGTTAAATGAGAAGTTTAACGTACCCTATTGCCGTAATTTCTATGGTATATCACAAGATGAAAAGGTACACGAGTGGCGATATGCGCTGTTCAAGTCATCTGTGTACATACTTTCTCATCCTGATTGCTCGCCTGTTGATTATGTTCTCGATGGCGATATAGACCTCGCTGAAATGATCGCAGAAAAGCACAAAATCATCGTTATATATTTGATGGCGTCTGAGGCTAAACGGCGTGAAAAGCTCAAGGCTCGTGGAAGGGACTGTGATAAGGAAATCGAGATGCGTATGAAATGTGATGACACAGATTACACTAAGGATCGTCTTATTGCCCTTTCAGAAAATCCTAACGTAGATTTTATTGCGTTCGCTTCTGCTGCTCTTACACCTGAAGTTTTGGCTAAGCTTATATACACATACGTAAAGGCGTCTGATGAAGAGGAGGAGTCAGAATGATTGTCAACACTGGTTTATATGATATTCATGGTCATGCGATTTGTCGGTTGGATGTTATCAACTTTGGTCGTAATGTGAGGAGAACGGGTCGAGTGGTTTATAATCCTCGGCTCGCTGCTTTCACTGTTGACACGAGCGAATTTGAGGAAAACAAAGTCAAAACTATTATATTTCTCTATGATGTGGTTGAGACTGCAGAAGTCATAAAGGATGGACCTGAGTTTGATATTCCGATGTTCGCTTTACAACACGAGCTGGAAGAAGAAAAGAAGGACTCAGATATGAGTAAAACCACAAACTTAATAAAGAGCCATTCAGGTATAGGAATCAATAGACCCATAATGTGTGAATGCGGTAGAAAAGCGTTTGGCTTATCGTTACGTGACGTGGCTAAGGCTTTTGATGTTGCACCTAACACAATTCGAAATGTCGAGAATGACGTTTTAGAGGACATGAGACATTATAGAGCCATTAATCTCGATAAGTATGAGGAATATTTGATGGAGTACACTAATTATATTCTCGATACTAATCCGTTGTCTGAGGTTTGGGCGTGCTTTCTGCCTTGGGTCTTGTATATCGAAAAGACTCTCACTATACCAAGTGCATCTCCTATTCTCAGTCGTGTGTATAAAAAGTATGAGAAAAACAAGAAAAAGAGTCTGGTTGACTTCGACTTGGAGAATGATATTAGTCTCTGTAGGTTCTTAAAGGCGTATCGTTTGGTATTTGACATGAGCATGTCGGAGTGTGCTGAACGTACCGGACTGTCTAAGAACATGATTGTCCATATTGAAAATCAGTCATACAAGAATTACATACCGCGTATGCAGAATAGGGATCGTGAGAGACTTGTGAAGACTTTAAAGGAGTTCGATGAGTGTATTGCTTCTGGTGAGTCATGTATTGTATTATACGCTCTCTCAGAGGGCGAAGCAGTAGCATTTGATTCAGCAACGAGAATTCTCAAACGAGATTTATATTTTATGAAAGAGTATGGTACATATCCTACAACCTTTAGCAGAGAATTGTTTTGGAAGCTGGGTTACATGACAAAGGAGGCTTATCATGAGTAAAATGACGAAAAAGAAGCTTGGTGTTTGTGCAATTATATTTGTGGTTATGACTATCATGGCTGGTATTGGTGGTCTGATCATGAGCGATTTGGTTGTGTTTAAGATCATGTTCGTGTGCATTACTTTACCTTGTACGGTCTATTCTGCTCTGATGATATTTGTCATGCCGGTGTCAGAGGGAGAAATAAGACTCGATGAACAACGTATCATGGTTGATAAGAATATGGAAGATATCAAAGATGGGGAGATTGTTATATTTAGGGTCTTCAAGGCTAAAGAGGAAGGAAAGGAGGATGCACCATGATTGAAGCTGTTATCGTATGTGCAGCGATGACCTTAGCAGTATCAATACTGTTCTGTTTGATTCAACGAAACCGTGGTCGAGAGGTTGAAAAGGAGGACTCAAATATGAAAGAGAATAATGAGAGCTTTGACAACAGGGACTACAGCACCCTAATGAAACAGATCGTTCTCGAGGAGCAGGTTAAGGCTTACAAAGAGGAACGTGAAAAGCTCTTGAATAGGATTAAAGAACTCGAGGAGGAACTTGGTCTTTACAAGAACTTACAAGCGAAAAACGTATATGATCCTGTCAGTGCTATCAACAGTATTGACAAGGAATCTTTGGATGTGTTAAGATGGTCGTGGAATAATTAGGAGGATATTTTATGACAAGAGAAGAAATTATCAAGGCTATGGGTGAGTGTATTGATAAATTCTACAAGCTGGAAGACGTGAATAAGGCTCTGTCTCATAAAAACGCTGAGGTCAATCTTCAGGTTACGTATCACACACTTAATAGAATCGAGGGTACAAGAAATGTCGAGACTGTTGGTGTGTACGATCGTGATATTTTCACTACTATACAAAACGAGGCACTCTCAAAAAGGGCTGCCCTGAAAAAGGAACTCGCTGATCTCTGTACAATGTATATTTCAGCGGATGACGACGACTAAAATAATGGTATTCTTGGTATGAAATGGGGTATAAGGAAGTATCAGGAGACCGAAGAAGAGTAGTTTACGATAAAAACACCGCCTTTAGTGAAGAGGAGGTGTTATTTATGACTAGTGCGTTAACTATATTTGTCGAGGTTATGTTTATATTAGTCATAGTAAAATGCGTGTTTCCGGTTTGTTATAACATATTTGCAGATGTTTGCAATATGATTATATTCTTACTGAACGCGTTAATACTTGACAGGATAGGCAAACCTTTAGACGAACTATCGAAGATGAAAACTAGGTCTAAAAAGGGCTAAAATTCAAAAATAAGAGAGTTGTGTAAATGAATTGAACACGCTCTCTTACTTTTTAGGAGGATATTTATGATTAATATTGAGTATTTGGAAGTTTCAGGAATAAATGCGGCGTTAAGGGCTATGCGAAACCCTCTGAATTCGTGGGGGCATAGCGATACTGGGTACATTAGTCCGTTTGAGCAAGTCAGATTCGGCGAAAATGACCTAAAATTAGCTCAAAATCTCGTAAAAAGCGGTGATGATCACTCAAAATTCATGAGATTTATCATTGTTTCGTGTGATATTACGGCTCCAATATACTGGTGGAAGGAATTTGACACGTATAAAATCGGAACTGTGCGTCTTTCGTGCTCTACGATGCATAAAATCATGGCGAAAACGTTCGAAATTAACGATTTTTCTCATGATGAGGTGTCCGAAACGGGTATTATGTTACTCGAAAAAAACATAGACCGCCTAAATGAGCTTAGAAACGCTTATTTGGGGACTTCAAATATTAAAAAAAGTGATGGAGAGTATCTAAAATCGCTCTGGTATGAAGTAATTCAGCTTTTGCCGAGCTCATACAACCAAAAAGCTACGGTTCAGATGAGTTATCAGACTTTGAGACATATTTATCTCGCAAGAAAGAACCATAAGCTTAAGGAATGGAGAAGCTTTTGCAATTGGATTGAGGATTGTCTCCCACTTTCAAAGGAGTTGATATGTTTGGAAGATGATAAGCATGTACCACTGACGACTGATCATGGTGCAAAGTACAAGTATCAGTGTCAACAATGCAAACAAGTGGTTATATTTAAGGTTGATGATATTCCACCGGTGATTGTCAACTATGATGCTAAGGAATGTATGTACACACTTAAATGTCCGTACTGTTCGGATATTATAAAGTGTCGTGAGGTCGATTTAGTAAGGAGGAAATTGCGTAATGGTTAAGATTATCAAAAACCCAGATCACACTAAGTATGTTGAGACTTGTATGAAATGTAACTGTGAGTTTATATTTGACAAGTCTTACATCAATTACTTCCCTAAAAAGACTTGGGAAGCCGACCTTTTAGACGCTGGTACAATTGACTGCCCATATTGCGGTTACAATTGGCACGTAAGGATATTTACGCTTAAGGAATATGAGGAGGATGAACAATGATTAAGATTATCAAGAAATCGGAGTTACCGACGTATGTGACAACTTGTCCAAATTGTCTGACTACGTACAGTTTTCAGGAGTATGACTTTGCAATTGAAGTCGCGGCTAATACAGATGACTTCACCGTTCGCTGTCCTGAATGCTATAAGATGAGTGCTGTTAAGCTTTCGGAACTTGTAAAGTTAAAGACATACTGTTAATTTATATTTTAGAAAAGGAGAAAATGATATGAAAGTTTTCAAGAAAATCAAGAATGCGGTTAGTGGTGCCGTTGTTAAGACCACGACTAAGGTTAAGAAGTATTCGCCTGAGATACTCATGGGTGTGGGTATTGTAACGTTCGGAGCTACGATTTACGCATCGTGTAAGGCTACGACTAAGGTGACAACTATCATGAAGGAATATGACGAGCAGATGAATGAGATCAATGTGTCTGCTATCATTAATCCTAATTGCACTGATGGTACTGTTTACACTAAGGAAGACGCTGAAAAGGATCGTAAAATTACTAAGGTTCAGACAAGTGTCAAGGTTGGAAAGGCTGTACTTCCGGCTGCTACTCTTGCTGCTATAAGCATACTCAGCTTCCTTTGCGCTTTTCGTATCGTGAAGAAAAGATATTTGGTGGCTGTTGCAAGTGGTAAGGTGTTCGAGAGTGCGTATAATACTCTGGTTAAGAATGTTCGTGCTGAGCTTGGTGATGAGAAAGCAGAGGAACTCATAACCGGTTTGAAGAAAGTCGGTACTGATGAGAATGGGAATGATATTTTCGAACCTATTGAGGGTAAGGACATGATTAAGGTTACAAGTGTGGCTAATCCTTATGGTGTATATTTTAGCCCTGTCACGTCTGTTTATTGGGATGAGTATTCAGATATGGCTAATGAGTTCACACTTACATCAACTATGAATACGATGAATGACAGACTTATAACGAATGGATTTGTACTTCTCAGTGATATTTATCGTGAGTTAGGTTTCGAAGTTACACCTCTATCGACTCGTGTTGGTTGGACATATGGTGAAAAGGCAAGAAAGGCTCGGGAAGATGGTCTGAATCCTGATGAGTATATCGACTTCAGAATCAAGAAAATATATTTTGACAGCAAGGAAATGGACAATCCTGAGACTATTCCGGAAGAGCTCAAGGAAACTAATCACTTCACTAAGAACACAAGAGTCATCTATTATCTTGACTTTAATGTTGATGGTGAGATGTGGAAGTATCTTTAATTTATATTTATCAAAAGGAGGACATTTGAGATGAAAAATGTACTTATATTTTTAGCTGGTGGTCTTGTTGGAGCGGGCATTTCGTACTACTTCACTAAGAGGAAGATCGAGATGCGTTGTCAGGAAGACATTAATGATATGAAAGAAGAACTCATCAAGGAACGTGGTAAGTTTTTGGATGATGTTGAAGAGGATGAATCGAAAGAAGAGAAGTGTTCAGAGACTAAGGATGCTGATGAAGAGCTCGATACAACCATTTACAACATCAACATGGATGAGATGAACGCTCTCAAGAGCAACTTTAATGCTGTTCTTACGGCTAAAGACGCTGAGAAGTACATGGATAAACACGGCATTGACTACTCAAAGATCAGCAAAAAGAGGTCTGATGATAAGAATTCGTCGGATAAAAAGGATATTTTTAAGGAGGATAAGGCTATGGAAAACATCGAGATAGAGGCTAAGGAGTTCAATAGGCTCAAGGAAGAGGCTGAAAACGGCGAAAATGACTATATTGTCATGAGTGTTTTGTACGATTTTGACAATGATAAGGTGTATGCGGAGAACGGATACGAGATAAATAAGGATCTTATCGGTACCAAAATTTTGGATTCGATGGAAGAGAACTGCGAAGAGGGTGATTTTATCTACGTCAAAAACGAGAAAGATGGGTATATTTTCGAGGTTTGTTTCAGTGAATGAGGGTAAAAACACCTAAAAATACTAATTTTATTTTTCATTTTTTATAAAATTGGTATTTTTCAAGAATCGAGAAAATGGCTATTTTTCGGGCTTTTTTGACCCTTATATATCTATAAATACTAATAATACTAATAATACTATTTAATAATAATAATAATAATAATAATAATAATATATATATAATATGAAAAATTTTTTTGGTATTGCAAAAATAATACACTTTTCTCGATATTTTTATAGAAAGGAGTGATGAAGAGTGTCATATAGCTTTTTTGAAACAGTAGCCGAATATAAATCACTTAACGTTCTGATACACCCTCGATATCGTGTAGGATCTGCTGACCCAAACCTTATGATAAAAGGTGGCAAGTTCTATGCAATATTTGACGAAGAAGACAATCGGTGGTATACTACGATAGAACAAGCAGCCATAATAATAGACCGCGAACTTTATAAGAAAAGAGATGAACTTACATCTATCGACCAAGGATCTGTTAAAGTGTTACCAGTAAGTGACTTCTCTACTAAGTATTGGTCAACATTCCTTAGTTATGTTAACACGTTAAGCGATAACTTTAAACCTCTTGATAGAACAATTATATTTCAAGATACACCACTTAAAAGAGAATTATATTCTACAATGTGTCTACCTTACTCCCTGAGTGATTGTGAGACACCAAACTACGAAACTCTTATCTCAACCTTGTATGAGCCAAGTGAACGAGAAAAGATTGAATGGGCGATTGGATCTATATTTACTGGAGATTCACGATCGCTTCAAAAGTTTATCGTTTTCTATGGTGCGCCTGGAACCGGTAAATCCACTATGATAAATATTATACAGATGCTCTTCAAAGGATACTGGGCTATATTTAATGCTAAGGATCTTGGCAACAAAAATGCTTCGTTTTCTTTAGAGACGCTTCGTGATAATCCTCTTGTTGGTATTCAACATGATGGTGATTTATCTGGTATTGAAGATAATACAAAACTAAATAGTCTCATCGCTCATGAATCGTTATCAGTAAATGAAAAGTTTAAATCAGCATATTCTATGGCGTTTGATACTTTTCTTATCATGGGCACAAATAAACCTGTCAGAATTACTGATAGCAAATCAGGAATTGTAAGACGTCTTATTGATATTTATCCAAGTGGCAAAACACTTTCTGGTTCAGAATACAACAAATGTATGACTGGAATTCAATATGAACTCGGCGGAATTGCTAAGCATTGTATTGATGTCTTTAATAAACTCGGTAAGCGTTATTACAATAATTATATTCCAGTGCAAATGATTTCAAGTACAAACGATCTTTATAACTTTGTTGTCGATAACGCGAATCTGTTTGACGAAAAAGACATGATTACGCTCAGCGAGGCGTGGCGTTTGTACAAAGATTGGTGTACTGACAGTAATGTTAAGTATCCGTATCAGAAGCGTATATTTAAAAACGAACTTGCCGAATACTTTGATTTCTTTTATCCGCAGAAGACGGTTAATTCTGTTAATCACAAAAATCTCTTTTTAGGATTTAGGAGAGACAAAGTAGAAGCTGACGTTATATTTGCTGATAAGGAGTCTGACACAAATGAGACCGATACCGGAAAACTGTCTTGTGAATCGGAACAACTTGAGATTCCTGATTGGCTTAAGCTTACGGAGCATAGTGTTTCTATATTTGATACACAATATCCGGATTGGCTTGCACAAGGCTGTACTGAAAACGAAACGCCACGAGTAAAATGGGATAACTGCACGACTACGCTCAAAGATATTTCGCCGACTACTTTACATTACGTACTACCAGTTAATAACCATATAGTCTTAGACTTTGATCTCAAAGATGAAGATGGCAACAAGTCTCTTGAACTTAATCTTAAGGCTGCATCTGAATTTCCTCCAACTTATGCTGAATGTAGTAAAAGTGGACAAGGAATTCATCTGCATTATATTTACACAGGAGACCCTACCAATCTTGCTCCGATAATATCTCCAGGTATTGAAATCAAGACTTTTATCGGCAAGGCAAGTCTAAGACGAAAACTTTCACTATGTAACGACCATTATATTTCAGAATTATCCAGCGGTCTCCCTTTGAAAGGAGTTAGTAAAGTGGTAAACTGGGATGGAATCAAAAGCGAAAGACAACTTCGCACTATGATTACAAAGAACCTAAACAAGAAGTATCATGCTGACACAAGAAGTTCTATGGATTACATCAAACATATTTTAGACACAGCTTATGATACTGGTCTATCTTACGATGTAAGCGATATGAGACAGGCTGTTCTGACGTTTGCGATGCATTCAACGAATCAGTCGAAGTATTGTGTGAACTTGATAGATGAGATCAAATGGAAGAGTGATTCTCCAAATGACTATGTTCCGGTTGAGAATACTGATGAGAAAGAATTTATATTTTACGATGTTGAAGTATTTCCTAATCTGTTTGTAGTTTGCTACAAAAGACGAGGAACTGACAAACCTGTAAGAGCTCTTATCAATCCCACATCTGAGGATATTGAGACTCTTTGTAAATTTAATCTCATTGGATTCAACAACCGGAATTACGATAATCATATTTTGTACGCTCGTATGATGGGTTATACGAACAAGCAATTATATTCTCTTAGCCAGAAGATCATAAATGGTGATTCTGGAAAGTTTGCTGAAGCGTATAATCTTTCTTATGCGGATATTTATGATTATGCGGCTAAAAGGCAAAGTCTTAAGAAATGGGAAATCGAACTTAAGATTCATCACCTTGAATTGGGTCTTGAATGGGATAAACCTGTTCCTGAAAAGTTATGGGATAAAGTTGCTGAATATTGTAAGAACGACGTTATTAGCACTGAAGCAGTATTTGAAGCAACAATCGCTGACTTTGATGCAAGATGTATTCTCGTTGAACTTGCCAATATATTTGCAGACAGAATTGTCAGTGTTGTAAACGACAGCACTAACACTCTTACTGCAAGAATTATATTTGGAAACGAGAGACATCCATCTTCTGAATTTATATACACAGATCTTAGTGAGGAATTTCCGGGCTACAAATTTGAGAACGGTGTGAGCACTTATAACGGAGAGGTCATAAACGAGGGAGGATATGTGTGTGCGGACCCAGGTATGTATTATGGGCTTGAAACTCTTGATATTGCCGGTATGCATGCATCATCAGCTTTTGCATTGAACATATTTGGAGACAGGTATACAAATCAGTACAAACTCTTGTATGATCTCCGTATATTTATAAAACATAAAGACATAGAAGGAGCTAAGAGGTTGTTTGATGGTAAACTCGACGCTTTTCTCGATGATCCGTCAAAACTTAAACCTTTGAGCAAAGCACTGAAACTCGCAATCAATAGAGTTTACGGTCAGACCTTTACGTCTTATGACAACCCGTTTAAAGATCCGAGAAACGTAGATAACATTATTGCGAAACGTGGTGCGCTGTTTATGGCAAGTCTTAAACACGAACTCGAGATGAAGAATGTTCATATTATTCACATCAAGACCGACTCGATAAAGTGTGAGCATATGACTCCTGATATTCGTGAGTTCATAATTGACTACGGTAAGAAATACGGTTACACGTTTGAGACTGAGCATATATTTGATCAGTTTTGTTTAGTAAACGACGCCGTATATATTGCTAAGACAGCGTCAAACGATCCTGAGATGCCGAATCAATGGACAGCCACGGGTACTCAATTTGCAGTCCCCTATGTTTTCAAAACGCTATTCTCTGGTGAGGAAATAGAATTCGAAGATCTTTGCGAAACCAAATCGGTAAGTAAAGGAAGTATATATTTGGACATGAACGAGAACCTTGAGGATGTTATATTTTATGAAGACATCAAAGAATATCGTAAAGAAGATCCAAATAAACTTACAAAGAAGGCACTTAGTATCGTTAAGGAATATTCTGAAATGACAGACGAAGAACTTGATGAGAAGATAGCCAAAGGACATAATTATAAATTCGTTGGACGAGTTTCTTCGTTCTGTCCAATAAAGTCAGGGTGTGGTGGCGGCGTACTTTATCGCTATGATAACGGTAAATATTCTGCTGTTACAGGAACGAAAGGTTACAGATGGCTTGAAGCTGAAGAAGCTCGAAATTATCCAAACATATTTGACATAATAGATTATTCATATTACGACACCCTTGTCCAAAAGGCAGCGGAAACTATCAACAAGTTCGGTGATTTTGACGATTTCGTTGAAGATTTGCCGTTCTAATAAAATTATATTTAAGGAGGAAGTTCATTATGAACAATCAGAATGCACAGAACATTATCGTAAAGGATGCCGACATCAGGTGGTTTAACTTCTCAGGAAGAAGCGGACAGTACAACCCTGCAGGCAAGAGAACATTCGCTCTGTTTATTGGTGAGGATCTCGCAGAAGAGCTCCTTGCTGATGGATGGAACGTACGTAAGAGAGAACGTGAGGGCTCAGACGTTGTCGAATATTACCTTAACGTAGAGGTTAATTTCGACTACTACAAACCTCCGATCGTTAAACTTATACAGGGCAAGAGAGGAATGGTTCTCGATGAGAGCAATATCAAACTTCTCGATACTGTCTCATTCGTAAGAGCTGACGTTGTTATTCGTCCTCGTTACTGGGAAGTAAACGGAAAACAGGGTATCAAGGCTTATTTACACACACTCCGCTTCGAAGCTGAAGAAGACTACTTTGCTGACGAAGACGAAGACATTATATTCTAATCATGGGAAAGTTGTCGTTGAGTAGAATATACGGGCGACAGCAACAATTGTTTGATTATCAGACAAAGGCTTTATCCGAACTCAAATCCGGTTCTATTCTTTGCGGTAGGACCGGTTCGGGTAAATCCCTTACTGCTATCGCTTGGTATTTTATAAATAATGCCGATATTTCAGAACCAAGAGATTTATATATTATAACAACTGCTAAAAAGCGTGATGACTTTGAATGGGATAAAGAACTCAGATTTTTCTTTTTATCGAGAAACAAAGATGAATCATGCTTGAAAGTGAATATATTTGTGGACTCTTGGAACAATCTGAAGAAATACAAAGAAGTAAAAAACGCCGTGTTTATATTTGACGAACAAAGACTCGTCGGTTATGGAGCTTGGACTAAAGCTTTTCTTTATATTTCAAAACACAATGACTGGATTCTTCTTACAGCAACACCTGGTGACACGTGGATAGAATATATGCCCGTTATGATTGCAAATGGGTATTACAGAAATAAGACTGATTTTGAAATGCAACATGTCGTGTATAATCGCTTTGCTAAATATCCTATGATTGACAAATACGTAAATGTTAAGAAACTCGAAGCAATTAGAGATTATATTTTGGTAGTAATGGATTACAAACATGAAGTACACACGAATTATATTTACATTACGACAACTTATGACAAAGATCAATATAAACGAGTTTCTGTAGACAGATGGAATATTTACGATGACGAACCAATTCTGAATGCTAGTCAATATTGCTATATTTTACGAAAGATTTGTAATTCTGATAAATCTCGTATAAAAGCAATTAAGAAAGAATTCGCAAATCATAAGAAAGTGATTATATTTTACAACTTCACTTATGAACTCGATATTTTACGTGAATGGTGCGAAGAAGACAAAATTCCGTATGGTGAATGGAATGGACATAAACATACGAGTATTCCTAAAACTGATACTTGGCTATATTTTGTTCAATACAACGCTGGAAGTGAAGGTTGGAACTGTATCGAGACTGATACTATATTTTTCTATAGCCAATCATATTCTTACAAGCAAATGACTCAGGCTGCTGGAAGAATAGATCGAGTTAATACTCCGTTTACTGATTTGAAGTATTATATTTTCATGACCGACAGTTACATAGATAAAGCGGTTAGTCGATGTCTTAAATCAAAGAGAAAATTTAACGAAACTATATTTATGGAAGGAGGTCAGTAAATGGAAGAACAGAAGCGTAAACGCGGTAGACCTGTTGAACACAACAAAGTTCTTTGTCTTACAAATGGTGAAGTATATTCTAGTTGTACAGATGCAGCAAAGAAACTCAACTGTTATAGAGAAAAAGTATACGCTGTTGCTACTGGTATTCAGCGAACACATCATGGACTTAAATTTAGATTTCTTGATGATTAATTTATATTTTGTTACTCGAAAAAAACACGGTATATAGTAGAGAGAGGGACTGTGTGCGTCCCTTTTTAAACGCGCACTTTATATTTTTCATCGAAAGGAGAATAACCGATGAATGAAAACGGATTTCAAAGATTATTAAAACGGGAAATTAGAGAGAGGCTTCCCGGCGCTATAATCATGAAAGCAGATCCCAACGATATTCAAGGCATACCCGATCTTTTAGTTTTATATAACGACAGATGGGCTGCTCTTGAATGCAAAAAGACCTCCTCTGCTTCAAAGAGACCGAACCAAGACTTTTATGTTCACAAGATGAACGAAATGTCATTCGCTCGGTTTATATTTCCAGAGAACAAGGAGGTTGTCCTAGATGCAATGGAACAATCACTCACGACTCGTTAACGCGCATGCTTTTCTTGGTGCTAGTAAGTATCAATGGCTTAACTATGACGAAGAAAAGCTAAAACAAGTATATTTGAACGCAATGGCTGTACAGCGAGGAACGGAATTACACGCATTCGCAGCTAAAGCAATCAAACTTGGTGTTACGCTTCCTGAAGAACCTAAGACGACTTTAGGAATGCACGTAAACGACGCTATTAGATTTGATATGGATCCTGAAGTTGTTTTATATTTTTCAGACAACTGTTTTGGGACTGCTGATGCTATTTGCTTCAGAAACGATACTCTCAGAATTCACGATTTGAAAACTGGTATAACTCCTGCTCATATTGAACAGCTTAAAATTTATGCTGCCTTGTTCTGTTTAGAGTATAGCGTATATCCAAACGATATTTGTACAGTTCTTCGCATTTATCAGAACGTAGACGTAAAAGAAGAAATAGCAAATCCAAGCGATATTTATGATATCATGACAAAAATCCGCGATTATGACCATTTAATTAATATTTTGAAGAAAGGGGTGTAAGCCATGGGTTACGAAGATGATATTTTGGTTCATTATGGCACACCAAGGCATTCTGGACGATACCCTTGGGGCTCTGGTAAGAATCCACAGCGTAGTCGTGATTTCTTACAGCGTGTTCGTGATATGAAAAAGACCATGAGTGAGACTGAAGTCGCAAGTGCTCTTGGGATGAATACAACACAGCTTAGAGCCAAGATAAGTTCGGAAAAACAGAACCTTATGAAACAAAATATGGCTATGGCTTATCGTTTACGCGATAAAGGAGTCTCCCTTTCTGAAATATCACGTAGATTAGGCGTTCCTGTAACAACTGTAAGTTCATATTTTGATGAGTCTCGTAAAAGAGCCGATCAGGTTGAACAAAGTGTTGCTGACGTACTCAAAGAACAGCTTAAAGATAAGCCGTATTTGAATACAACAAAAGGCGCTAATTTATATTTGGGAATTAGCGAGACAAAACTCAAAAACGCCCTTGCAAACCTGAAAGAAGAAGGATATTCTGTAAACGAAGTTGATATTGAACAGCTCGGTGTTGCTGGAACTCAATACACAAAACTTCGTATCCTTTCTCCTCCTGGTACTTCAAGAAAAGATGCTTATGAGCATAGATTCGATATTCAGCCTGTTGATGGAGTTATATTTAAAGGCAACGGCTTTGATGGTGTAACAAGAGCTGGTGGTCCTCCAGCACAACTTGATGGCAAACGAGTAGCCATAAGATATTCTGATGACCCAGGTCTGATTAAAGGATCTGATAAAGACGGAATTATTGAAATTCGGCGAGGAGTTGCTGATCTTGATCTTGGTGATGCTCATTACGCTCAGGTAAGAATTGCTATAGACGGCAAATATTATGCAAAAGGCATGGCTGTATATTCTGATGACTTACCAGACGGTTGCGATATTTTAGTAAATTCTAATAAACCGTCTGGAACACCAAGAGAAAAAGTGCTTAAAGCGTTAAAGACAGAAAATCCTGATAATCCATTTGGAACAACATATTTTAGAAAGACTTATGTTGATCCTGAGACTGGTGAAAAGAAGATCTCCGCTCTTAACACTGTTAACGAAGAAGGAGATTGGGCGAATTGGAGTCGTACCTTGGCTTCACAGGAACTTTCTAAGCAATCTGTTGGTCTTGCAAAACAGCAACTTAAAATTGCTCAGGATTTGAAAATGGATCAGTTCAACGATATTATGTCCATTACAAACCCCACTGTAAGAAAACAACAGCTTTTATCTTTCGCTGATGAATGTGATGCTGCCGCTGTTCATTTGAAGGCAGCCGCAATGCCTAGACAAGCCAATGCTGTTATTTTACCGTTTCCGAATATGAAGGAAGACGAGATTTATGCTCCACGTCTTGAGAATGGTGATAGTGTTATACTAATTCGGCACCCGCATGCTGGAACTTTTGAAATACCCCGTCTTACTGTAAATAACAACAACGCAGAAGCAAAGAAAACAATGGGCTCTGGTTCAAGAGATGCTGTTGGTATAAACCCACAAGTTGCAAAACAGCTTTCTGGAGCTGACTTTGATGGTGATACCGTCCTGGTTATTCCTGATAATAAGGGTCTTTGGAAAAATGATAAAGCTATAAAAGAACTTCAAGAATTTGAGCCGAAAGAAGCTTACGCAAATCCGCCTGGAACGAAGGCTCCTTGGAAAAAGGGATCTCCAGCCGAAGGAACTGCGATGGGTGTGGTCTCAAATCTTATTACCGATATGACTTTGAAAGGTGCACCTCCTGAAGATTTAATACCCGTCATCAAACATTCGATGGTTGTTATTGATGCAGGAAAACATAACCTTAACGTAAAACAAAGTGAAATCGACAACAATATAGCTTATTACAAAAAGAAATACCAGGGTTCTGCAAGAGGCGGTGCTTCAACAATTGTGTCCAGATCTAAAGGACGAGAGATTGTTGAAAAGAGAGCCATGGGTTACGATATAGACCCTGAGACAGGCGAAAAAATATTTAGACCCGCCAAGGATCAAAAATACACATCTCGTACTGGTCAAACTATAACAAAGACACAGAAATCGACAAAAATGTATGAGGCGAAAGAAGCATATGAGTTATTATCAGATAACCCTAATGATATGGAATACGCATATGCTGATTACGCTAATTCTATGAAAGCCCTTGGTAATAAAGCTCGTAAAGAATATATTCAGACTACTGATATGGTAAGAAACCCCTCTGCTGCAAAAGCATACGCTACAGAGGTCTCCTCCATAAAGGGTAAATTAAATACCGCCCTCAAGAACAAGCCCTATGAACAACAGGCGCAGCTCATAGCAAATAAAGAGGTAGCCCTCCAGGTACAAGCAAACCCCGATATAAAAGACAACTATGATGAGTACAAAAAACTTAAAGGTAGAAGTCTTACTGCAGCACGCGAAAGGATAGGGGCTAAAAAGGAAAATATAACCCTATCCGAGAAAGAATGGGAGGCTATACAGGCAGGCGCTATATCAAAGACTCTTTTAGAGGAAGTTTTGCAGAATGCAGACAGTGATAACATTAAAAAGTTAGCTATGCCTAAAACAGAAAGAGGCATCTCCGATGCTAAATTAGCGTCCGCTAAGAGTCTGATCAATGCTGGTTACACGCTATCAGAAGTAGCCCAAAACTTAGGCGTTTCTGTATCAACTCTTGAAAGGAATCTTTAAAGGTGGTGAATCGTAATGAATACACAAACAAATAGAGTTACATTAGTAACTACAACAGATAATCCTTTTGATCCTTTCAAGGACTTCAAGAATTGGAATCGCTTTGACAAAGACAAAGGTTACAATACTTGGAGTTTAGTTTGTCGTTTAGCAAAGGTTTCTTATGAGCTTTCAGACAGTGAATTATGTGATGAAATTTCAGCTGCGTGCGAAGAAATTGCTTTCTACAATTTGACTGGAAACTATAAGAAAATTGTTAGCGACGTACCCAATTTAACGATGCTGTAATTTCCAAATCCTTTCTTTAAATAGATTCAAGCGATAAGGGTTGCCCAGACTTTGTTCGCTCAAACTAGCCGACCCGGGGGAGGGGTCTACGGATTACCCACCCCCTATTTATCGCGCCCCTCCTCAAAAAAGCCCCGGAGGGATATTTTCTTGATATTTTTCGGTTTTGACTTTTCTACAGACTCTTGCCGTGAGCTTCGGATGTATACCTTTAGCGCTACCTCTCGGCGCTCCTGCCCGGTTTTTGTGTTCTCCTTTCGACATGCAGTTACATTACCTCACGGCAAAAGTGTATAGAAAAGCTTTAGAAGTGTAGTGAAAGGAGGTTAATCTACATGAAGACTGCCGAAAAGACAGAAGATATTTCAAAGAACAAACCACGATCTCGTCCTCGAACAGCAAAAGCTCGTGAAAACAGGTTGATTAACCTTGCCATGGACCTCGCTGAAGAGAAATTAATGAACGGAACAGCTAGTTCTCAGATCATTTCATATTTTTTGGGTCTCGCTTCGCCCGAACAACAGCTTAAAAACCAGATGATGACCGAACAAGTCAAGCTGGTGAAGGCTAAAACAGGAGCAATAGAAGGAGCACAAGAACTCAAGGAACTCTACCAGAACGCAGTAAAGGCTATGTCTGAATACTGCATGGACAATAATGGGGAGGATGACTATGAAGAGGAGTTATACTGAACTACTTACGTTCCCAACGTTCAAAGAGCGCCTTGAGTACTTGTCTATTCGTGGTTTAGTTGGCAACGCCACGTTTGGAGGTTTGAGATATTTGAATCAGAATCTTTATCGCTCGAAAGAATGGCGACAGTTTCGTGATTCAATAATACTCAGAGACATGTGTTGTGATTTGGCTTGCGAAGACCATGAAATACTTTCGTACAGAGTCAATGATTCAGGAAAACGTATTCCTGTTTACACGATTACTGTTCATCACATTAATCCTTTGACAGTTGAAGATGTGCGAAACAATCCGAACAGAATCTTTGATCCCGAAAACGTGATTACTTGTACTGATGTAACTCATCGTGCAATTCACTACGGCGATACAAGAACTACAGAGTTGACAGACCTCGTTATACGCAAGCCAAATGACACTTGTCCTTGGAGGTACCCATGAAAAAAGCTAAAATTACTGGTACTAAAAAACTGTCTTTACGAAAAGACTTATACACCGATGAGGTTACCGATTACTTTACTCCTGACGATACGTTCTATGTAGATGATTCACAGATTCTCTATGATTACAAGAACGATCCGTTCTATTCGGCTAAGAACAAGTTTGGAGATGAAGGCTTCGTAATTACCAAAGGTGTGATATTTGTTGAAGAGGAGAAACGCCATGGAAAGTATACTCAAAACAGTGCGAAAATTCATAGGTCCTGCTGAAGACTATGATTACTTCGACCCTGAATTGATTATGTCCATAAACTCAGCTTTAAACTTTCTCAATCATGGTGGTATTGGCGTTAAAGGTTTCACCATCTCTGATGATACAGCAACATGGGAAGATTTTTTAGGTGACAAACTAAACCTGCTATCCTCTGCTGAAACTTACGTGTGCCTTTCAGTGAAATTAGACTTTGATCCGCCCTCAAATAGTTTTCTCGTTGATCGATACAAGGCGCGAATGGAAGAGATATTTTGGAGACTGATCGCTATGATGGAATCGAGTGATTCGGAATGGGATTCGTAAGCTACAACGCTAATACTTTTGGTAGAAACACATTTGATTGCATAGTTAGAGCTTTGTCGGTTTTAATGGATATTACTTGGGAAGAGGCATATGTTGGTTTAACTGCACAAGGACTAATCATGAGAGACATGCCGATTTCCGATCTTGTTTGGAATGGATATTTACGAAAACACGGATACCATATGACTCTACTTCCAGACTATTGTCCCGATTGTTACACGGTGCGTAAGTTTTGCGAGGATCATCCACGTGGAAGATACATGTTAAAACTTAGAGACCACGTCGTTGCTGTAATTGATGGCGATTACTATGATACGTGGAATTCTGGAGAAGAGATACCAATTTACTATTGGTCGAAAGGAGAATAAATCATGAACAACATGCCGATTAATAACGGCTACTACGGACAGCAGAATACTGGTCTGCAAGGAATACCTGCAAACTACGCAACATCTGCTATCACTCCGCCAAGCTACAGCGCCCCTCCTGCACAACCTATGATGACTCTTGACACTGTTGCTCAAGTTTCAGGAATAGATGGCGCTAATAGCTATCCTGTTGCCGCTTGTCACACAGCACTTCTTGTTGACTTTCCTGCTAAAACTATGTGGATTAAGTCAACCGATATGAGAGGCGTTGTTCTTCCTCTTGAAGAGTATTCACTCACGAAAATTGACAGAGCACCTGTTACTCAAAATCAAATGATGAATACTTATGCTACAAAAGAAGAGGTTCAGGACATTAAGAATCTGCTTGCTGAGCTTAATTCATCGCTCGTTGCCATGCGTCAGAGTGTTTCTCAACCACAGGTTATGATACAACCGCAACCAGCGCCAGTTCAGCAGTCTAACAATCAACAACCCAATAACAGAAAGCGGGGTTAACGATGTATAACGGACCAATAAATCCTCAAGCATTAATGGCTAGCTTTCAAAGTTTTATGGGAAACTGCAATACTCCAAATGGACCACTTGGTGGAATGGCTCCTGATCAATGGGTACAGCAACAGTTGAATAGTGGCAAGATGTCTCAACAGGATTTTAACAGACTTAGAGACTTGACTAATCAGTATGCCCCGATGTTCGGTATACAACCTAAATAATTTAGATATTTATCCGATATACAAACTTACTATAAGTTTTAGTATATAATACACTACTCATGAAAGGACAGATCTTATGGGAACTTTAGTTGAAGGTAACAATGGTACATTCACAATGCCTGTTCAGCCTATGTACGGCGGAGGAATGGGATGTGGAAATGGTATGGGTTACGGTATGGGCTATGGAAACGAATGGTGGTTTCTGCTGGTTTTCCTCGCGTTGATATTTAACAATGGCTTTGGAAACAACAGAGGCGATAATGGAGGTAACGGCGGAAACGTACTGCCTTACATTATCTCTAACGGTACTAATAGCGATGTTCAGCGTGGTTTTGACCAGCAGGCACTCGTAAATGGTATCGGAAACGTTTCTTCTGAGATTTGCAACCTCCAGAACAGTATTGGTGGATATTTTGCTAATGCTGAAACTGCTGCTGCAAACAGACAGATGGCTGACATGAATCAGTGGTTCAACATCTCAACACAGATGAACAACAATGCTAACAATCTTCAGTCTTTGATATCTAAGTGTTGCTGTGATGACCAGCTCGCTACTGCTCAGCTTACTTCAACGATCCTTGCTGAAAACTGCGCTGATAGAACAGCTCTTGCTGACGCTACTCGTGATATTATTGGCGCTGTTAACAATGGAACACAGAGGCTTCTTGATACTATGTGCGACTACAAGATTGCCGCTAAGGATGAGAAGATTAATGAGCTTAATACTGCTATTCTTCTGTCTAACATTAACAACAATATTAGACTCCAGACAGAGCAGATTAATGCAAACAATCTTGCTCAGACTCAGGCTCTTCAGCAGTACATCGCTCCTAGAGCAATTCCCGCTTACCTGACATGCAATCCGAACGCTGCTGCTTATGTTGGTCAGCCTGTAAACTACGGTAATAGTTGCTGCGGTAACGGTACTTATTACGGTAATTGTGCTTAAGGAGGTGCTAGTATGGCTGAATATAGCGCAAATGCGGTTCAGACCGTAGCTCCCGGCGCTGCTGTAGCTTTTACCGAATCTGGTAATTGTTGTAAGCGCGGTCTTGTACGACATACTGAAGGAAGTGGAACTTTCAATCTTAGTGGTTGGGTTCCTCAGAATTGTGGATGCAGATGTAATTCGCTGAATAATGCGACATACACTGTATTCTTTAGTGCTAACATTTCTGTACCAGCTGGAACAGCTGTGCCTGCTCAGATTTCACTTGCTATAAGTGAGAATGGCGATACAGTCCCTGCTACAACAATGTCTGAATACGTTACAGTTGTTGATACACTGTACAATGTTGCCGTAGCAAAGGAAGTTCCTGTATGGAATGGCTGTTGTGCTACAGTAAGTGTACGTAATACTTCTGCTGTACCGATTAACGTGCAGAACGCTAACATTATTATCAGACGTGACGATCTTAACATCTCACGATAAAGGAGGCAAATCAAAATGGATTATTCAGCGCTTGAAAGACTTGAAGAGAAAACTTACAGGTCTATTGCCGAACTCGCTGATGCTCAAGGTGGTTTCTCTCCAGCAGAGATTGAACATGCTAAATGTGCGGTTTGTCTTCTCAATGAGATAGAGAAAGTACGTACTGGTAATGAAATTGAGCTGTCTATGCGCGGCGGTATGAGAAGTGGTCGTATGTGGGACGACGGAATGCGTAATGATATTTATTCTGGTGCTAGACGAGCAAGAGATTCCGAAGGTAGATACACAAGTATGGCTGGTTATAACGAAGGAAGTAACCGTCGCGGATACAGTGGTTACGATGGTGGCGGCGAAAACACCGTTTATAGTCTGGAAATGCTTATGAATTCTACAACAAACGAATCTGATAAGCGTGTGCTTAGCGATGCTCTGTCAAGACTCCAGAGACGATAATTAGAATTAGTGGGTAGTCTTTAACCGGATTACCCACTCTTTTCTTATTACACGAGAAAGGAGTGACGTAGATGGAGCAACTCGATTTTATAAAACATCTGAGTTTTGCTAATAAAGCATGGGTTATAGTTCTTCCGTGTATACTTATGGCTCTTGACTTTCTTACCGGGTTCATTAACGCTTGGATTAAACGACAGATAAAGTCATACATCATGCGATCTGGTTTAGGTAAGAAGTTTGGCGAATTAGTTGCAATTTTCATGGCTATAATCTTCTCTTGTGCGTTTGGCTTCCCACATTATGTGATGGATGGTGTCTCAATTTACATCATTCTTATGGAAACAATCAGTATCTTTGAGAATCTTGAAAAACTTGGAGTTCCGATTCCAAAGTTTGTTTCAAAGGCTCTTAATCAAGCAGAAGATAAAATTCAAAATGAAAGTAAGAAGGACGGTGATACTAAATGAATGAGTATTACTCGTCTGATATGGTAAACGAAGTTGATGACTTCCTTGAACATCATGGTATTAAAGGAATGCATTGGGGTATTAGACGTACTCCTGAGGAGCTTGGTTATAAATCTGAAAAGAAACAGAAGAAAGCTCGTGAAGAGTATGAAAAGGCAGTTTCAAAAGTAGGAAAACTTTCTGGCGGACGGTCTGTAGACCAGCTTAGTAAAAATCGCCGTGACAAAATTTCCAAACAGATTGATAAAGCTAATAAGGCTGTTACAAAAGCCGAAACTACTAAGAAAACTTATGATAAGAAGATTCAGGATGCTAGAGACTATCAATCTAAAGTAAAAGCTGACCAAGCCGCAGCAGAAGCCAGAAGACAAGCTAAAGAGAATCTTCGTATGGTTAAACAAGCGCAATCAAATGCAAAGAAACAAGAAAGAATAGACAAAGAAAAAACCAAGCTTGTCAAAAAAGGTGATCTTGAAAAAATTCTTGCTAAACAGAAATTGTTTACTACTAGAGAATTAGACGCTATCACTAATGATATTTACAATAGAGAGCTTTCAAAGAAGAAAATGAAAAACGTTATGGCTGGTAAAGATCCTAACTATGTTAAGAAAGAAGGTCTTGATAGAATTCAAGAGGTTCTTACAAAAACAGTTAGTTATGCCGATACTGCTATAAATGTTTATGATAGATACAAGAAAATTAAAGGAATTTTTGATGGTGAGAAAGAAGCTAAAGCGCAAAAGGTTCTTCAAGATATTGTCAAATCTAACAACATAGCTAAGGTTTACGATAAAAGAACTGAGCTTTCTACTGCACAAATGCAGGATGCTTTAAAGCGTATGTCTTATGTTGATTTAATGCAAGCTCGTTATGCTGACGCTAAGAACCAAGCTAAAGGAACTACTCAAAGTTCTAATACTTCTTCTAACAAATCTAAAATCTATGATTCTCAATCAGCAATTGATGCTGCTAGTAGAAAAGACACGGATTACACTTCATATGGTCAAAAGGCGCGTGAATACAATCCTGATGTTGAAGTTCTTACTCCGCCGCCAAAACAGCAAAGAGCACAGAATACTGATAGAACTAGCAGCCCTATAGACATTAATTCTTATACGGTTGTTGATGACGTTCCTGTTGGAAATTACACTCTTACGCAGTTTAACAACAACACAAAGATTAAGAACTATGGTAAACAGAACACAAACAATGTTCTTGATAAGGTTGGTTCTTTACCTTACAATAGCGTCGCTATGTTGCCATATGACGATACAAAGTAAAATTCAAAATGGGAGGTGAGAAGCGCTAATGCTTTCAAATACGGCTAGCCCGAAGTATTATTCAGCTTTCAGAGAGAAAGTATTGAATGGTGAGATTCCAGTTTGTGAGACTATTGCTATGCAAATGAAACGTATAGATGCTCTTATTGAGAATCCGGCATTCTACTATGACGATGAAGCTACGGACAAATTTATTAAATTTTGTGAAAACGAAATGACACTTACTGATGGCTCAGATTTGCATTTACTTGATTCGTTTAAGTTATGGGCTGAGGACGTTTATGGTTGGTACTATTTCGTTGAACGAAGCGTCTACGAACCATACCCAGAAGGTAATGGCGGACATTATGTTAAGAAAAGAATAAAGAAAAGGCTATGTCGTAAACAGTATTTGATTGTAGGAAGAGGCGCTTCTAAAACCTTATATGAAACTTTGATTCAATCTTATGAAGAAAATTGTAATAAGCAAACGACAGAACAAGTTACAGTAGCTCCAACTATGCAGCAAGCAGAAGCTGTATTGGCTGCTTATAAAACGGCTATCACTAAAGCACGAGGACCTTTATTCAAGTTTCTCACGACTGGTTCTATTAACAACACAACTGGTGCTAAAGAGAATAAAGTTAAGTTAGCCTCTACTAAAAAGGGTATACAAAACTTTATGACAAACTCTATTCTTAAAATCTTGCCGATGTCAATTGACAAACTTCAAGGTTTAAGATGTAATGTCGCGACTATTGATGAATGGCTTTCAGGTGACATACGAGAAGATGTTGTTGGTGCAATTGAGCAAGGCGCTTCTAAGAATGAAGACTATTTGATCCTTGCTGTTTCCTCTGAAGGATGCGTACGAAACGGTCCCGGCGATACAATCAAAATGGAATTAATGGACATTCTTAAAGGTGATTTCATAGCGCCTCATGTCTCCATTTGGTGGTATAGATTAGACGACATACAAGAAGTTGCTGATCCTTTTTACTGGGTTAAGGCAAATCCGAATATTGGTATCACAGTTTCGTATGAAGCTTACCAACTTGATGTCGAAAGAGCTGAAAAGAATCCGGTAGCGCGAAATGATATTTTGGCTAAACGTTTCGGCATACCAACAGAAGGTTATTCATATTACTTTACTTATGCTGAAACAATTCCACATCGTAAAAGAAACTACTGGGGAATGTCATGTGCTCTTGGTGGCGATATGTCACAGGGTGATGACTTCTTTGCATTCACATTTCTCTTTCCTTTGGGCGACGATGAATTTGGTATTAAATGTCGAAGCTACATCTCCGAACGAACTCTATTGAGACTTCCAAGAGCTGCTCGACAAAAGTATGACCAATTCATTGAAGAAGGAACATTAATTGTTATGGACGGTTCAATCTTGAATCCTCTTGAGATTTACGATGATCTTGAACAATTTATTATTGACAATGATTACGACGTTCTTTGTTTTGGTTATGACCCGTATAACGCGGCTAAGTTTGTAGAACGTTGGGCTTCAGATAATAGTGAGTACGGACTGCAAAAAGTTCCACAAGGTGCTAAAACAGAATCAGTTCCTTTAGGTGAAATTAAGATGTTGTCAGAAGATAGACAACTACTCTTTGATGAAGAGATCATGGCATTCTGCATGGGCAACTGTGTTGTATTAAAAGACACAAACGGCAATAAAAAGCTTTACAAACAAAAGCGAAGTGAGAAGATTGATAACGTCTCCGCTTTGTTAGACGCATACGTTGCGTACAAGAATAATTTAAATGAGTTTTGAGAGGCGGTGATAAATCAAAATGGGACTGTTAGATAGATTAAAGCGCAGTTGGAACGTGTTTGTAAACGACGACCAAACAAGAGAATACAAATACAGTTACGGAATTTCCTCATCAAGGCGTCCAGACATAGTTCGTTTAAGCGCTGTAAATGCAAGAACCATAGTTGCTCCAGTTTTTAATAGGATTGCAAATGATTGCGCCGCCATAAAAATTGAGCATTGTAAACTTGATGCTAACGGACGGTATCAAGAACCCATAAATGATTATCTCAATCGTTGTCTTAACGAAGAAGCTAACCTCGATCAAACAGGACGCTCATTAGTACGAGACATTGTCCTTACTATGTTTGACGAAGGTGTTGCCGCCGTTGTTCCTATTGACACAAATATTGACTACTTTGATGAAAGTTCTTATGATATTCTTACTTTAAGAGTTGGAAAAGTAGTTGAATGGATGCCTTACACTGTTAAGGTTTATCTCTATGATGATAGAAGTGGTCTTCATAAAACTATTACGTTGCCAAAAGAGAAGATTGCTCTCATTGAGAATCCGTTCTATACAATCATGAATGAACCTAACTCTACTCTCCAACGTCTTATAAAGAAACTATCATTACTTGATGCTCTTGATAGTAAAAACAGCTCAGGAAAACTCGATTTGATTCTTCAGCTTCCGTATAACACAAGACAGGAATCTAGACAAGAACTTGCTAAGAATCGAGTTAATGACATTCAAAGACAGCTTGTTGATAGCCAGTATGGTATCGCTTACATAGATGCTACAGAGCACATAACACAGCTGAACAGACCAGCAGAGAACAATCTTATGAGCCAAGTCGAGTACTTACAGAATCTATTCTATTCTCAGCTTGGTCTTTCTCAAGAGATATTTAACGGCACGGCTACTGATCAAACTATGACTAATTACTACACAAACATTATTGAAGTAGTTCTTAGTGCTATAGTAGAAGAGATGCGTAGAAAGTTTTTGACTATGACTGCGCGAACACAAGGACACTCTATTAAATTCTTTAGAGATCCGTTTAAGCTTGTTCCTGTTGCACAGCTTCCTGACATTGCTGATAAGTTCACAAGAAACGAGATTCTCTCATCTAACGAAATTCGTGATATTATTGGATACAAACCGTCTGATGATCCGAATGCAGATGAACTTAGAAACAAGAATCTCAACCAGGCATCAACAGAAACTATAGATGTAGTAGAGGAGGGCTCTGAAGATGAACCAGAACCAGAACAGCCTGACAATGAATGATATTTATGAATACAATTCCTCTGCTATTAATGATGCACAAACAACCTCTTTCTTTAAGCACCACGGTGTCCTCGGAATGAAATGGGGAGTACGAAGATACCAGAATAAAGATGGTACTCTTACAAAGGCTGGTAAAGAAAGATATTCTAAAAAGAATACCGGTAAACGAGTGTCTAAAGAAGAAATTGATAATGTTATCAAAAACAGTAAAAACCAAATTCTTAGTAAAGCTCCAAAAAGTAAAATAGCAAAAGGTCAATACTTTGTTGGCTCCGCTTTAATCAATGAACATGATAGACAATGGCAAGATGTTGGACCTTATATGAGCGGCGATGATTATAGAACGCCAGCTTATATGATAAAAGACAATCCTAACGTACTCAAAAACAGATTTTTTGAGGAGCATCCTTTTGACTGGTTCACAAATGATGCATTATTAAAAGATATTAACCCAAATTCTGGAGCGCGTGGAACAACACAAAATTGTACAAAATGTGCAGCATCTGTTGCTATGCGAACCAAGGGCTACGATATAGCTGCTGGTCGTCAATCATATCCATCTTTAAACACTGCTATGGAAGAATGGTTTGATGATGTTGAGGGAAAACAATCATCACGTTCTGATATAGGCAACTACATTAATGATATGCCTAATGGTAGTATGGGAACTATAGATGGTCGATATCCTAATGGTAATGGTGGACATGTAATAAACTGGTTTAAAAATGAGAATGGCACCGTCACTTTTGTTGATGGGCAAATAGGTAAGAAATTTGAAGATCATTCTTCTGCTGATGATGCTATTGCTGAAATGGATGATTATTATGGATTTGACACCGAGACCGATGTTCTTTGCTATCGTCTTGACCAAGCAACACCAAATCTTGATCATATGTCAGAAGATGGTGTTTTATCAGTTCGTAATAGGTATGTTTATGACAACGAAGGTCGTGAAGATTACAGACCATTTGATCATGTTAAGAATAGTACAACAGGTATGCTTGTTGATACATGGTAAAGGAGGACATTATGATAGATTACAAAACTGCTAAAATGAGCATAAAAAAATCGCATCCCAATGATGTAATAACTAGCTCTTTTGAAACTCCTACTTTGTATGTCTTCGCATTAAAACCAAAAGATATTGAGTCAGATGTTGTTTTGATAGATCCTTTCTTTTCTATCGACAAAAGAACAGGTAAAGAAAAAGAATACTCACCTGTTTTCGATTTAGATAACTATAAAAAAGCCATGAAATCAGGCATGATAAAGGATAGGTGACAATAATGACTTCGGAAAATTGTTTAACAATGAATGATATTTACGAATACAATTCCTCAGCTATTGATGATACAGATGTAAACGACTTCTTTGAGCACTACGGTATTCTTGGTATGAAATGGGGTATACGAAAGTATCAAAACGCCGATGGTACTCTCACTGCCGCAGGACGTGCCCGCTATGGCGGTAAAATGAAAAACGGTTCGACTAAGTATGGCTACCGAAAAGAAGACGCTGACCTCACAGAGAAAACTCTTAAAAAAGGCACAAAGATATTTCGTATTACATCTCCTGGCGAAGAATTAGACGACAACCCTAAGTATGTTTATTATAACAAAGCTGATGATTCTAACATTAAAGCTATTATGCCTTGGTTAGCCATACAAAGAGGTGCTAGTTATGAAAGTAGCTTATCTGAAAAAGCGTCGTTTCTTCGTAAGAACACATACACTCTTAATGCTGATATGAAAATAGCGCCTATTGATATTCAAAGAGACTATCAAAGACAAATGTTAAAAAGCCCTAAAACTGTTGAAAAAATAGCTATCAATAAAGTTAATAATGGTTATAGTAAAAACGATGTTGATGTTTTATCTAAAATATATGCTGGTAAAACTAAAGAAGAGCAAAATAAAATAATGGACTCTTTTGCTAAACAGGAAGCTAAAAGAATGTACGGTGATTCGCCGGCAAATGTTATTAGAGCCGAGCAAAAACGTATAAAAGCAAACACTAAAGAAATATATGACGAATACGTTGATAAAATAAAAGAAAATAAATTAATATTAAAAGGTGATCCTGAATTAAATACCGCTGCCGCAAAAGCTATTATGGACTTTAGTATTGGTGGTGTTAAAGACTATCAAGAAGGATTAAGCAATTACGTCAAATCAAAAGGTTATAACGCTATTTATGACGCTGTAATGAGCACTGGAGGTACTAGGGTAGAAGCTGCTGATCCTTTAATTATATTAGACACAAGTATCATGACTAAAGTATCAGAGAAACGATTGACAGCAAAAGATTATACGAAAGCTTCTATAAAAGCAGCGACGTGGCGTACAAAAGTTAATGATCCATACGAGTATCAAGAAGAACAAAAACGGACTATTAAAAAAGTTTTAGCTACAGCTGCTGCTGTTCCTTTTAACGTTGCTGTCGGCATTTTAGCAACGGTATAACTTAGGTGGTGATAAAAATGGAACAGAACTATTTAACAATGAATGATATTTACGAATACAATTCCTCAGCTATTGATGATACAGATGTAAACGACTTCTTTGAGCACTACGGTATTCTTGGTATGAAATGGGGTATACGAAAGTATCAAAACGCCGATGGTACTCT
>CANRDN010000014.1 GCA_947629375.1 uncultured Bacilli bacterium
ACATCAATGTTTAGAAGTAATGAAACGACAACGCAAGGAATGTCACGAGAAGAGTTTAATGCATACCAAGCAAGAGTGAATCAAAGCTTAAGTTCATTAACATAATATTAAGAGATGCGACATATTAAATTTGCAATAGCATGGAATTTGTAGTACAATTACTATAGAAATACAAGAAACGACATTAAAGGAAGTGTGCGTATAGAGTATGTATGAAAGGAAGGGTTTATATGGAGAAAATTGAAGAAAAATTAATAGATGGGACATGCGTAAAGACATATTTAAATTCAGAAAATTTAAATGTTACAGATGTTGTTAGGTCTCTATTAGAAAACGATGTAGCAATATCTCGTATTATCGTTGATGAAAATGGTGAGGAGCATATGAGAGAATATCGTGGTGATGCCTATTCTTCTAAAGATTTTTTAGAGAAATATGATTATATTAGAAGATTTGGAATGGCATTAGAATATGAAATTTGTGCTTTTTGCGATAATGATTCTATGAATATTTATATGGGTGAAGACAGTAATCGTGTTGTTTTAGCTAGTGAAGACCCACTTCTAGATATAAACGATATTACCCAAAAAAAAAGTGAAAGATTAGGAAGGTAAGCAATTAACATTTTCTAAATTTTATTGTTTGACTTTAATTATTATTAGTGTTAGGATATTTTTATAAAACGTTGATGGAGAATAGTAGAATAATCAATTATTTATAGAGAGTTAACGGAAGGTGAAAGTTAACAATAATATTATTTGAATCTACTCTAGAGTGAAATATAAAAGTATTTCCGGTGAAAGCCGTTATGTAAATTAAGACCAAAGTAGGATGGTACCGTGATTTTCACTCCTATATTTGGTCTTTTTTTCTTTGGAGGGAGTATATGTTAAAAAATTATTTTGATGAGGATAAGTATCAAGAATTAAAGAAAAGTGACAATTTAATTTATAAGGCTTTAGAGCTAGTTACAACACTATTTGAAAACGATGTAGATAAAGGTGGAATGCCTTATATGTTACATGTTTTGTATGTGTATAAGCATGTCTCGAGTATGGATGAAAAGGTAGTAGCAATTCTTCACGATGTCATCGAGGATAAAGAAGTAAATGAAAGTGATTTGCTTGAAATAGGTTTCCCTAAAAAAATTGTCGATGATGTTGTGATGCTTACAAGAGTTGATAAAGAAGAATACAATAGCTACATAGAAAGAATAATAAAAAATGGAAGTATCGAAGCTTTGAATGTCAAACTTGCTGATACTGAAAATAATATGGATTTAACAAGAATTAAGAATCCAACAGTCAAGGATTATGAAAGAGTAAAGAAAAGATATATTCCAACACATGAAAAATTAATGAATAGACTTAAGGAGATAGAAAAATGATTGATATAAAATTAATAAGAGAAGATAAAGATTTAGTTAAAGAAAATATAAAAAAGAAGTTCCAAGATGAAAAACTTCCAATAGTAGATGAAGTTTATGAAATGGATAAAAAGGTTCGTGAAGTACAGACTAAATGTGATAATTTAAAGGCCGATAAAAATAAAAAGAGTGGCGAAATCGGTAAATTAATGAAGGATAAAAAAATTGATGAAGCAAACGCCGTAAAAAAAGAAATTGAAGCTATTGGAAATGAGATAAAGGAATTAGAAGAAGAACAGACGACTCTTCAAAAAGAGATAAAAGAAAGAATGATGGTAATTCCAAATATTATTGATAAATCAGTTCCAATTGGAAAAGATGATACTGAAAATGTTGAAGTAGAAAGATTTGGAGAACCAGTTGTACCAGATTATGAAATACCATATCATGCTGATATTATTAACAAGTTAAATGGAATGGATAAGGATGCTGCAGGAAGAACTAGTGGCGAAGGCTTTTACTATTTGCTTGGTGATATCGCAAGACTTCATGAAGCAATGCTTGCATATGCTCGTGACTATATGATAGATAAAGGATTTACTTATGCTATACCACCATTTATGATTCATAGTGATGTAGTAACTGGTGTTATGTCTTTTCCAGAAATGGAAGCTATGATGTATAAAATAGAGGGAGAAGATTTGTATTTAATCGGTACAAGTGAGCACTCTATGATTGGTAAGTTTAAGGATCAAATTTTGAAAAAAGAAGATTTACCAGTTAGGATGACAAGCTACTCTCCTTGCTTTAGAAAAGAGGGTGGTTCCCACGGACTTGAAGAAAGAGGACTATATCGTGTTCACCAGTTTGAAAAGCAAGAGATGATAGTAATTTGTGAACCTGAAGAATCAATGGATTACTATGAAAAAATGTGGAGATATACAGTTGAAATATTTAGAAACTTTGATATTCCAGTAAGGCAACTTGAATGTTGCAGTGGCGACTTAGCTGATCTTAAAGTTAAATCTTGCGATATTGAAGCATGGAGTCCAAGACAACAAAAATATTTCGAAGTAGGATCTTGTTCAAATCTTGGTGATGCTCAAGCAAGAAGACTTGGAATTAGAGTTAAAGGAGAAAAAGGAACTTATTACTTACATACCTTAAACAACACAGTGGTAGCATCTCCAAGAGGATTAATTGCTTTAATCGAAAATAATTATCAAGAAGATGGAAGTATTAAAATACCAAAAGTTCTACAGCCATATATGGGTGGAAAAGAGAAAATTGAAAAGAAGTAGATAATCTCTTATTGTATAAAACAAGCATATATAAATGAGTTATTAAAAAAGAAGTATATATAAAGATTCTTTAAAAAAATTAAAGAACTATGTAATACTTCTTTTTTAATAGATAAATATATTTAAACTTATAGTGACATTTATAGTGACATTTATAGTGACACGTGGTAATATTATAATGGAGGTAAAAATTAATGTTAGAATTATTAGAGGATAAAAGAAATGAATTTAAAATTAAACTTACAGACACCCTTGAAAAAGAAGTAATTGCCTTTTTAAATACTGAAGGAGGAAACATATTCATAGGAATTGATGATAAAGGAAATATTAACGGATTAACTGGTAATATTGATTTATTGCAAAGAACAATAAAAGATAGAATAAAAGATAACATAATGCCTTCGACTTTAGGTTTATTTGATGTTGTTGTAAATGAATTAAAAGGAAAGAAATATATTCAAATTATTGTAGCAAAAGGTGCAGAAAGACCATATTATTTAAGGGGAATGGGGATGACTCCAGATAGTTGCTTCATTAGAGTAGGATCAGCTGTTGAAAGTATGAATGGAGAAACGATTCTTAATTTATTTTCAAAACGTGCTAGAAATTCTTTAAAAAATATAAGGTCACCAAAACAGGATTTAGAATTTAAAACATTAAAAATATATTATCAAGAAAACGGTTTTGAAATAAATGATAATTTTTTAAAAAAATTAGATTTTTATGATGATAATGATGACTTTAATTATATTGCTTATTTACTTTCAGACAATAATAATATATCAGTACAATTTGCAAAATATGCTGGAGATGATGTTTATAATTTGATAGAAAACGAAGATTTTGGTTTTTGTTCTTTAATTAAAATAACAGACAACATTTTAAATAAAATTATGATAGAAAATAAAACCTATACAAAAATAGAAACTCCAGTTAGAAAAGAAATAAAAATGTATGATTATAACGCAGTAAAAGAATTGATTACTAATGCCCTTATCCATAACGATTGGTGTAATGGTTATTCTCCAAAATTTGAAATGTTTGATAATAAACTAGTTATATCCTCAAATGGAGGTATACAAGAAGGAGTTAGTCAAGAAGAATTTTTAGAAGGTTTTTCTAATCCTAGAAATCCAGAATTAATGAGAATTTTTAGAGATTTAAATTTTGTGGAACAACTTGGAACAGGGATACAAAGAGTATTAAAAACGTATGATAAAAGTATATTTAAATTTTTTCCTAATCACATACGAGTAACAGTACCTTTTAATAATAATGAATTTAAAGTTAACAATGAAGTTTCAGAAAACATACCATTTAAATCTCTTAATATTTTACAAAAATCAATTATGAAATTAATAATGGACAACCCATCAATAACTCAAGAAGACCTGGCCAGATTACTAGATGTAAATAAAAGGACTATTATAAGAAATTTTAAAATGCTTATTGAGTGTAATTATATTGAAAGAGTGGGAGCAAATAAAAATGGTTATTGGAAAGTTAATCATAAATTATAAGTTAGAAATAAATGCAATTATATAAAATCAAAAAATAAGTAACGTATTATAGATTTTTGGTGCATATGGAGACTATAAGAAACACAGTAGTCGCATCTCCAAGGGGATTAATTGCTTTAATCGAAAACATTTATCAAGAAGATGGAAGCATAAAAATACCAAAAGTTTTACGACCATATATGGGTGGAAAAACAAAGATAGAGAAGAAATAAAAATTTAACTACTTATTAAAAAAGAAGTATATAGATGTCTGCCGTTTGGTGATTATATCAGTAATACTTCTTTTTAATTTGCTTATAGAATTAAAATTATGATTAAATGATAAAGTTTAATGATATAATGAATCAAGTTGGTGATAAAAATGAATAAGGGAAAAATAATTATATGTTTTATTTTGATTTTACTTTTTCAAACAGCGTGTTCTAATAAACAAAAAGAAAATCCAAAAGATATGAATAAGGAAAGTATGGAACTTGATGCTATTAAAACAAGTTATTTGAGTGACTGCCCCAATTTTTCTATTGATGAATTAATTAATAACTATTTAGATAATGCAAAGTGGAGTGTTGAACAAAAGAATAATACATATAATGTCAGTGGGCTTGTTAATGAAAATGGTACATCGACAAATATTTTGATGCAATTTGTTAAAGACGGAGACACAATTTCTTTGAAAAATGTTTTAGTTGATGATGTTGATGAAAGCCAAGAAAATAACTATAAATTAATAATGAAAATGTGTCAAAATGCCGAAGATAAAAAAAGAGAAGAAGAACATAAAAAATGGTTAAAATACCAAGAAGATAAAGTTACTAAAATTCCAAATGGATATGTTACTTATCAACTAAATGTTAATATGTTAACTACCTATAATAATAGTATTTTCCCTGACTCTTATATAGATTTATATGACTATACATCAAAAATAATAGTTAGTAGAGTGAAAGTCTTACAGGTTTTAGACAAAAATGACAATTATGTTTTTGATCCTTATAATACGGAAGAAAATAGAGAACCTAGCAAAATAATCATATTAATCACAATAGAAGACAAGGAAAGAATAGATTATATAGACGGAAAAGTAATGTTTGCACCTGCTCAATAATAGATTGACTTGTAGATTTGCTTGAAATAAACAAATATAGAAAAATATGTTTGCATATTTAGAGAAGTTTAAAAAACTTCTTTTATTTTTTACAAAATTTACAAAAAATCTAATAATATATCTTTTATTTTAGTGTTATTTTTGATAGAATTATTATTATAGGTGGAGGTATGTATGAATACGTCAATAGATATTAAAAAATTCTTCGAACTTATAGATTTATATAAGTATGCTTCAGTAAAAGGAGAAAGAGTAGAGATAATTGTTACTCCTTATGAAGAAAATGGTAAATGGGATGATTCCAAAAGAGTTATTACAATCGGATTACAAGACGGAATATCAAGGGATAGAGATAGTTTTATTATCGACAATGTCGAAGATTTTGACAGAATTATTCTACCTCAAATTTTAGCATACTACTCAGTTGACGATGCACTAGGAAACTGGGATGTAACTGTACCAGAAGTTGAAGGAACAACTGCTAAAGGTGTTGCTGAAACAGTATCAGGAAACCTAGTTTACTTAGAATCTTTAGATAGTACAATTTACGATAGATTAACAACAGACAAGAAAAATGTAGAAGAAAAGACGACATACAACAAATCACCACTAACTGACGAAGAAAAAATATGGGATGAAGTAATTTTATATGCTAAAAGAAGAAGAGTAACTGATGATTTTTATAACGGATGGACACTTACAGAAGAAGATAAAAAGAGTATCAATGATTTTATTTTAAAAGTTATTGAAACCGAAAAATCAGTAAGTATAAGTAATGATAGAAAAAATAGAGAAAAAAATGAAAAGATTTTTGAAGAATTATTAAAAGATAAAGAAAAATTAGAATCCTTAGGTCTTAATGAAGAACTAATTAATAAACTTGCTGGATACGAGAATGCTGCTAAAAGACTTGGTGCAATTGCAGGAAATGAGAAAAGGGTAAGAAGAAGATTAGATTTAGATAATCCTGAAATACAAGCTAAGATTAAATTTGCAACTGAAGAATTAGATAGAGTTGATTATTTTAATTTGAGAAATGCAAGTGTAACTCAGTTTGAAAATGGAATGTTTTCTTCCAGTCAACCTAAGGCAGTTACTGAATTGAAAGAGATATATGCTAATGATAAAAATCTTAGTGCAGAACAAAAAGAAATGTATCAAAGATTTTCTGATGAGATTCTAGGTTACCTAGAAAAGAAAGCAAAGAAGAATAGAAAAGTTGTTAAAACTGAAGTAGAAACTCCAAATGTAGTATTTAAAAAACTAGACGATGTAATAGTAGATTCTTATGATGAATTAAAAGACGCAATTAATTTAGTAAGATTTGGCAAACTTGATACAGAAAACTATGAAATTATCGTTGAAAGAGATTTAAAAGAAACTAATAAGAGAAGCGTTAGAATATCTTTGACAAATGGAAATACAAGAGGAGATAGATTTAACTTCTTGTTTACAGATGGAATAAAATTTGATCAAGAATTCACTAAGATTCTTAAAGAAATAAGAAAGACTGATCCTAACTTCTTAACGACTATAAATACTGTTAACCTTCCTGAATATGGTGATATTGTAACTATACTTCACGAATCACAGGGAGGAAACGAAGTATTGATAAAGAATGCCTTAAATGGTTTATCAGCGTCTTTAACTGCTGAAGTCATAAAAGATGACAAAGAACCTCCAAATCACCATCCGACTGATGTACCGTTGATATCACAAGAGAAAGAGCGTAAAAAAGAACCTCCTAAAGATGATATGATAACTAAGTTAATGAGATTACAACAAGAAATCAATGAAGAAGCAGCAAGAGTTGATGAACTATTTAGAAAAGAAATTAAAGAAACTCGTCTAGATACTACTGTTGATTTTGAATTATTACACGAATATGTTAAGAAATATAAAATAACTAATACAACTGGCGAGTTAAAAATAATAGATAGAAAAACTAATGAAGAGTATAATCCAAAATCAAATGCTGAAAAGAGAAACATTGAATTTGCTATATATTGGTCAGTAATGGCTGGTCTAGATGAATCAAAAGACGATGTTGTTGTTGGTGAAAAATATGCCTTCAACGCTGAAAATAAAAAGTTATTTAATATTATGAATGTTCAGATTCAAGAATCTATTAAAAAAGGAATAGAAGTTGATTTTGAATCATTGAGAGAACAATTTAGAACAAGTGGAGTAAATCGTGCATCAGAAATATATGATAGATTATTCAAAAACCAATTTTATAATGAATATGTTTTGAAGTATTATAATAGAGCTCTTGGATATGAAGGATTCGATTTAGAAGATAAAGAATATATTGAAAACATAAGAGCACCTAAGGAGAATATAATCAATAAATTTGAATTAGATGAAGATACTAAAAGAGATGTAGAAATTCAAGCTGCTGAGATTGCTGAAAGCCAAAGAAGAGAAATGTTAGTAGCAAAAACTTACCAATTGACAAAGAAATTGCTTGAAGAAAGAAAAAAGAAAGAATATGAGGAAAGTGCCCGTGAAGAAGCTACAAGAATCGTTAAAGAAAATGAGCACAATGAATTGATAGAAAGTGCTAAGGATCAAGCTGAAATGTTACAAAGAGCACAAGAACTTGATGATATAAGAAATAGCGCTAAAGAAGAAGCAAAAGAAATTATCAAAAGAAATGAAAGAGCTGAATTAGTAGAGGGAGCAAAAGACCAAGCAGAAAAATTACAAAGAGCTCAAGAACTTGATAATATAAGAAGTAGTGCCAAAGAAGAAGCAAAGAGATTACAAAAAGAAAATGAACATATTGAGTTGATTGAAGGGGCAAAGGAAGAGGCTCGTAGAATAGAAGAAAAAGCTGAAAAAGAAGAAATATTATCTGCAGCAAAAGATCAAGCTCGTATGATTCAAGATCAAAACGAACACGAAGAAATCATAGAAAGTGCTAAAGAAGAAGCTGAAAGATTAGCTAAAGAAGCAATGTATAGGGAACTATTTGATGCTGCCGAAGAGGAAGCTAGAAGAATCCAAAGAGAAAATGAACACGCTGAATTAGCAGAAGGCGCAAAAGATCAAGCCCGTATGATTCAAGATCAAAATGAACATGAAGAAATTGTAGAAAGTGCTAAAGAAGAAGCAAAAAAACTACAAAAAGAAGATGAACATGTTAAATTATTAATGGGAGCAGAAGAACAAGCTAAACTTCTATCAGGAAAGGATTACTTGTTTGAAATAGTTCAAAATAAAGAAGAGGAAGAGAAGAAATCTCCAGATATAGAAGAAATGTGTGATGCCTTTGAAGTTGTAGAATCATATGCTAGTGCAGAACAACCTACATCTGTTAAGATATTCTTCGATAGAGATAATCCAGGTAATGCAGAAGTGATAGTATCCAATGGTATAAATGGAGATGAAACTGTAATGTATCAAAGAACATTCAGTGAGGAAAGACTTATAGATGAAGTTATTCCAGTTATCTGTCAATTATATGCTAAAAATAATGATGTAACTTACAATGAAGCTTTCGATGTACCAAATACATCTAAAGGTGGACTTGTAGTAGTAGGAACAGATGAAAAAACATTCCAAATATCTAATGCTCCAAAGAAGATTGTTAAAATTTGCAAATCTACATTGGACGAAGAGTTAAAAAAAGAAAGAGAAAAAGAAACAAAAAAATCAATGTAAAATGATGGAGAAGATTAAATGAAACTAGATAAACCTATAATTTCAATTTTAATTGTTATTGTATTAGTGTTAGATTTAATCTTCTTTTCTTTTACTCAAATATGTAAGAATATAGAGAAAAAAGAACAAATAGAATCACTTGTTGATAAATTTGATATCCAAAAATATATTGTTGAAAATGAAAGAATAAAAGAAAGCATCAATAACTATAAATATCCAAAAGAAATATTTAATTATTTAGATGAATCAAATATAAAAATAATAAAAGAAAAATTTGTAACTAATTTATTAGAAGAAAAGAATGAATTGCTTTTAGAAGAAGATGTAACTTATTTAATAAAGAATTCTATATATGAATATGAAAATAGAACGCACGAAGATGCCTTGGTATTCTCAGAAGAAGATATTACTTTTTTGTCGAAAAAACTAGTTACTGATTCAAGTGAGATAGTAAATGTTTTCAATTTCTTTAAAATATTTACCAACAGTTTTATCGTTTTAATTTCATTTTCTTTGGCAGTATTACTGTTTGTAACTTTAATTATTCTCGAAAAAAGAAATGGTTTATTATTAACATCGATTATACTTTTTGGTTACACTTGTTTCTTATTTTATTTAGATTCTTATTTTATAAGAAGAGTTATACTTAATAATCAAAGTTTAAAATATTTTAATAACGTTGAGAAAATGACTTGTGGATTAGATATTTTTTATATTATTTGTTTTATTTTGAGTTTTGTATTATTATTAATATATATAATTAAATACATTAGAAAAGCTATAAGGGAAATAAGATTAAATTCTTATAATTGGAGGTAAAATGAAAATACTTGTTACTGGTGGCTGTGGTTATATAGGAAGCCACACTTGCGTAGAACTATTAGATGCAGGTTATGAAGTTGTAATTGTCGATAATTTATCTAATTCGAAAAAAGATGTTGTTAAAAAAATTGAAAAGATTACAGGTAAAGAAGTTACTTTTTATGAAAAGGATGTCTGTGATAAAAAAGCTTTAGAAAAGATTTTTGAAGAACAAAAAATAGATGCAGTTATCCATTTTGCTGGATTTAAAGCAGTTGGTGAGAGTGTTAACAAACCTCTTATGTATTATCGAAACAATTTAGATTCCACACTTACTTTACTTGAAGTTATGTCTAAACATAATTGTAAAAAAATTGTTTTCTCATCAAGTGCTACTGTCTATGGTAATCCCGAAAAATTACCTATAACAGAAGATTTCCCACTTCACACTACTAATCCTTATGGGTCAACTAAATTGATGATTGAAATGATTTTAAATGATTTGTATATATCTGATAAAGATTGGAGTATTGCTATTTTAAGATACTTTAATCCAATTGGGGCTCATAAGAGTGGATTGATTGGGGAAAATCCTAATGGAATACCTAATAACTTGATGCCTTATATCGTTAAAGTTGCCAATAAAGAATTAAAAGAGTTAAGTATTTTTGGTAACGATTACAATACAAAAGATGGAACTGGTGTAAGAGATTATATCCACGTTGTCGATCTTGCTAAAGGCCATATAAAAGCAATCGAGAAAGTAATCAAGGACAAGGGAGTAGACACTTATAACTTAGGAACCGGAAATGGTTATAGTGTTCTAGAAATTGTCAATACTTTCAAAAAAGTTAATGGAGTAGATGTTCCTTACAAAATTGTCGAAAGACGAAAAGGGGATATCGATGCTTGTTATGCTTCAACAGAAAAAGCAAATAGATTATTAAATTGGAAAGCAGAACTTGAAATAGATGAAATGTGTAAAGATTCATATAATTTTGTAAAACATAATAAATAGGAGGTTACTATGAGAATATGTTCAACTTGTGGCGAGCGTAACGAAGACTGGATGAACATTTGTCAAAGATGTGGAAGGTCAATTGTAAATGCTGATGTTGACCACTCTTATGATAATTATAATTACAACTATAACAATAACAATAACAATACAAATAATTCTTATAACAACAATTATAATGATTACACAGGACAAAATAGTTATGGTAATAACAATCAAGTAACTGAAAAAAAGAAAATAGCAAATTTAGATTTAAAAATAGTTTTAGTAATACTGATAATTATCTTAATATGTCTTTTAGTTTATGCTTTTATTTAACTTGGTGAATTAAAAATCTTCTTTCTTATCTTAATAAAAGAGAAAGGAGATTTTTTTATTGTCACGTCATAAAGTAGATATAGTTGGCGTGAATACATCAAATATCAAAGTATTAACAAGTGAAGAAATGATGAGTTTATTTGAAAGATTAAGAAACAATGATTTAAAAGCAAGAGATGAACTGGTAAATGGTAATTTAAAACTTGTTTTATCTATTCTTAAGTCATTCTCTCAAGTAAATGAAAATAAAGACGATTTGTTTCAAATTGGTTGTGTTGGGTTACTGAAAGCCATCGATAATTTTGATCCTAACTATGGAGTTAAGTTTTCCACCTATTGTGTCCCAATGATTCTAGGGGAAATAAGGAGATATGTAAGGGATAATTCAAGTCTCAGAGTAAGCAGGTCACTTAAAGATTTAGCATACCGTACTAATAAAGCTAAAGAAGAGTTATCTATTACTTTAGGAAGAATGCCTACAAATGAAGAACTAGCTAAAGCTCTTGGAGTAAGCGAATTTGAAATAGTAGAAGCGATGGAAGCTAAAAAAGAACCTATAAGTATCTTTGAACCGATATATAACGATGGAGGAGACACAATCTATTTGTGCGATCAAATTGAAGATAAAAAACAAAAGGTCGATATAGAAACTAAATTATCTTTAGAAGATGCCATTAAAGATTTAGATGAAAGAGAAAGATACATTCTAGATCAAAGATTTATAATAGGGAAAACGCAAGTTGAACTCTCGGAAGAACTAGGTATCAGTCAAGCTCAAATATCTAGAATAGAAAAAAAGAGTATAAATTCGTTAAAGAAAAAAATTGGGTAAAGTATAGACCTTTGTGATATACTTGTATTAGGAGGAATAATTAAATTTTTATTTGATTATTAAAAAACTTATGAAGGTATTACTTTACACTGAAATGGAAAAGAAAGTTAGAAAAAGTGGTCTTGGGAAAGCTATTGAACACCAAAAGACAGCTTTAAGAAACGAAGGTATCGAATACACGACTAATCCTAAAGATGACTATGATATTCTACATATTAATACTTATTTTCCAAAGTCTTATATGCTTGCTAAAAAGGCTAAAAAGAAAGGCAAAAAAGTTGTTTACCACGCTCACTCTACAGAAGAAGATTATAAAGACGGATTTATTTTTGCAAAACAGACATCTAAAGCTTTTAAAAAATGGTTAATAAAATGTTATAGCCTTGGGGATGTTATTGTAACTCCAACTCCATATTCTAAAAGACTATTAGAAGGATACAAAGGATTAGAAAATAAAAAGATATATGCTATTTCTAATGGTATCGAGATGGAATTCTTTAAAAGAGATAAAAAAGCTGGAGAAAAGTTTAGAAAAGATTATGGTTATACCAAGAAAGATAAAGTAATTATTGGTATAGGACTTTATATTAAAAGAAAAGGAATAATCGATTTTGTCGAACTTGCTAAAAGACTTCCCGAATATAAGTTTATTTGGTTTGGCTTCAGTTCTCTTGCTGCAGCAACAAAGCCTGTAAGAGATGCAGTTAACACGAAACTTCCTAATTTAACTTGGGCAGGATATGTCGAGCAGGATGTTATTAAAGCAGCAATGAGTGGAGCAGATCTATATTTGTTCCCAACTTTAGAAGAGACAGAAGGTATTCCTATAATTGAAGCTTGTGCTTGTAAAACAAATGCTATAATTCGTGATATTCCAATATTTGAAGGATGGCTTGAAGATGGCAAAAATGTTTACAAAGCCAAAGACGTCGATGAATTTGAAAAGAAAATAAAAGATTTCTTCGATGGAAAACTACCATCTTTAGTTGATGAAGCTTACAAAGTAGCAATCGATAGAGATATAAAGACTGTTGGAAAACAACTAAAAAAAGTCTATGAAGAAGTATTAAAAATGTAAGACCTTAATGGTCTTTTTTTCTTGATGTTTTTTTAAAATTAATGTTTATTATTTCAAATAAGTGTGCTACAATTATTATGATAGAATAATAAGGTGGTGTCCATTATGTTAGAAAATTTACTCAAAGAGTATGATTTACTTCATAGTAGTATTATTAATGGTGGTAAAGTACAATTTAATATTAATTATTTATTGGATTCTAAAGTTTACATTTCTTTAGTAGGACTTTTGAATGGAGAAGAGAAAAAAGCTTCATATGATTTCCAAAATGATGAAGAATTTAAATTTTTTGTACTTCCTAAAATATTACAAAGATTCTTATCTAAAAACTTAGATTTAAAAGTAAGAAAAATTATGGGGACATCATCAAGTGGAACGATGATTTTAGAGTCACAATCATCTAAAGACAAACTTGTAATTAGAAATTGCACAACGGATGTTATGGACTTAGCTGATAAATTAAACCAAACATTTAAAAGTGTAAGTGATTTAGAAACAAACGATAATAAAAAGATAATATTAGATGAAGGAATTGACTTACAACTTCAAACTTATATGAAATATAATATTATTTTTGATTATGCAACATATAAGAATGATTTCTTTAGCAGTTTGGAAAACGACGAAGAAACGAATAAAGAACAAATGTTAATTTTAAATATTGCAAGGTATGCTACTACATTTAAACATGAAACTCCTGTATGGCAAGAAATAATAGAAAGTTATAAGGACAATGAGAAAGTATCTGAAATCTGTAATCAATTTAAAAGTGCAACAAATGATGATGAATCAATGTACACTAAAGCACTAATACTTGCAGAATATGAAAAAGATAATGATTTATTAATTCATAATAGTAATGAAGAAGTAGACTTAGCATTACAAGCCTGTGAGCTTTCTATAAATCTTTATAATGACAGTTATCCAGTTTACTGGAGAGATAAAGAAAGATACTATTCTGGAGCTTTTGATACAAAGCATCAAACTATGTGTCTTGAATTCTATGTTTCTCGTGATTTAAGAAAAAAAGATTTAAAAAGTATTGAAGTAGCTAATAGAATTACTCGTAATAAAAATATCGTTGGAAAATTAAAAAAGATAAAAAAAGATAAAGCATCATTTAAAGAAATAATTAATAATCCATTAGATAAAGAAGAAATAAAAGACTATCAAATAATTCTTGATATCGACAAAGATAAACTTTTAAGAGATGCAGAAGAACAAGCTAAAGAATTACTTGAAGTAGAAAAAGAAAGAAATCAACTAAAGAAAGATGCTGAAGATTTTGCTAGAATTATTTTAGAAAAAGAACAAGAACAAAAAGAAATTTCAAAAGCAGCAGAGGAACAAGCAAAAGAATTGTTTGAAGCTTTACAAGAAAGAAATAAGTTAAAGAAGGATGCTGAAGATTTTGCTAAAATAATAATGGAAAGAGAACAAGAGCAAGAAAACCTTATTAAAGCAGCTGAAGAACAAGCTTTAAAAATATTTAAATTAGAACAAGAAAATAAAGAACTTAAAAAACTTGCTGAACTAAATGCTCAATTTATCTTTGATAGAGATCAAAAGTTACTAGAAGAAGAATCTTTAAGAGATTATATGGAAACAATTCCTGTTAAAGCTCAAGATATTGATAAGTTAAATAGTTTATTAAGTTTATTAACAGAAATAAAAGAGTTAGATTTTGCAATTAATCATCCTACAACGATGCAAGATATAATGTTCTTAGAAGAAAGAATACTTACTTATTTATCAACTCATAAGAACATAGTTACAGAAGAAGATAAAATAGTACCAATTGAAAAAGAAGAAATGCTTGAGACTAAACCAGTTGTAGAATTATTAGCAATGATAAGAAATGCTTATCTATCTAGTCATGTATTTGAAAAAGATGGAAGACATACACTAATAAACTTTAATCCAGTAGATGAGGATACATTTAGAGTATCTCTATATTCAATTAAAGATGATAGTGAAGATGTACTAATGGATGCTTTCTTTGAAGAATATCAATTAACTGATGAAGTTTTAGAAGAAATTTGCAATATATTCAAAACAGATACTGCTATAGTAGCAAGTAAAACAGATAATATTCCACCAGATAAAGCAGACTACTTAGTAATAGACAATATGGATAATGCTTTAAGATTTTGTGAATGTTCAAAAGACTTAATAGAAAGAGTAAAGAAATACTTATAGGCTATTAAGCCTTTTTTTCTTTTAAAATAGATTCAACTATTCCAATTAAGATTAAAAAGCAAAGAACACTAGAACCACCATAGCTAATTAAAGGAAGAGTAATACCAGTGATTGGAAGTAAACCCATAGTCATTGCAATATTTTGAACTTGTTGATAGAAGAATAAAGAAAAAATTCCAAAAAGAGTATATTTATTCTGTTTATTAACAAGTTTTTTAGTTATCTTTAATAGATATAAATCAAAAGAGAATAAAATTATAAGTAAAACAATACTTCCAACTAATCCATAAGTAGACGAGTAAGATGTAAATATAAAATCAGTCCCAGCTTCTGGATAATAAATAGGTATTTCACTGTGACCAGTTAGTCCACTAGAGCCAATAGCAATCAAAGAATTGTTAAGTTGCATTCCCGATTTACTTCCCCAATCTAGAATTCTTTCGATACGATAGAAAAAACTAGTTCCAAAAATACTTATAAACTTTGTTTGATCAAAATAAAATAAGTATAAAAAGAAAATAATTCCTAAAAATAAAACAGCAAAAAATAAATAAAACCACCTTTTATCTATACCAGAAATATAAAGCATCGAAAAAGTAATAACAAAATAACAGATAACCGCACCGGTATCAGGTTCTAAAAATGTTAAAATACTAGGAACAATTAAAATAAAGAGAAGAGTTAAAATAAGTTTAAATTCTTCTTTTTTCTTTAGAGTAGATTTATTCTTATAAAACTTGTAGATTACATAAGAATTTAAAAGGATAAGACTTATCTTCATAAGTTCACTAGGTTGCAAATTAACATTGAAAATAGAATACCAAGCCTTAGAGCTATTTATTTCTTTGCCAAAAAGAAAAAGACCAGCAAGGAATATATTGTTTAATAAATAAAGATAAAGAGAAATGTTATAAAACTTTTTAATTTTTATTCTTCTTATAAAAAGAATAAAGATAAACCCGACTAAGAACCAGATAACTTGTTTAAAATATAAATTTCCAAGAGTACTTGACAAGTAAAGAGAAGCTTTAGAAATAGAGATAAAACTTATAATTAAAAAGATTAATATATAGAAATTTAAAATATTGTTCTTAATAAAAGTTTTCATTAAATCACCCTTATTATTATGTGAATTTTAGTAAATATTATTTTATAAACACATAAGATAGAGTAGGAAGTGATGATTTTTTGAGTAAATTACCTAAAATATTTCATTCAGATGAGAAGATAATTTCAAGTAATAAGAATACTTATAATACCTTTGACAGTTTAAGAATAGAAAAAGAAGATAAAGAAGACGAAGAAGAAAAGACTTTTAATAGAGAAGTATTAATTAATTATTTTAATAAGAGAATCAATGTTCATTTAAAAGATGGTAGCGTTTTAAGTGGTATTTTATTATCTAAAAGAGGAGATACCATCTTATTAAATAGTGGCGAATATATTAACTTGAATGATGTTACCGATGTAAATTAAAAATGCACTTTGTAGTGCATTTTTTTAAACATTGGCTACTAATACATCATCTAAACATTTAATTGATGATATATTATCCAAATTTATTGTGAAAAAGTTATCTGTTGTCGTGTAAGTATTGTTATCACCTGGAATTAATATTCTAAATGTTGCAGTATTTTCGTTGATACTTTCGATTCTAAATGCTGTAGATGTTCCAGTTGCTCCATTATAGGAATAAGGCATAGTCCATATTGTGTTAGTACAACAACTATATAAATTTATAGGTCTTGTATTAGCAGTTGTCGTAATATTTCCTAAAAAAGGCTTTTCACATCCAAGCATTGTTCCGTTTTCTTGTTGCTGTTGCAAAAACAAGATTTTTTCAAGTGTCTCTGCAAGACAATTTCCATTTCCATTATTACACATAGTATATACCTCCTTTCCTATAATGCTATAAGGGTATCAGCAAGACATCTTATTGCAGCGATACAATCTATATTTACAGTAGCAAATTGACCAGTTGATGTGAATGTTCCATCTGTTCCTGCAGCAAGTAATCTAACAGTAACGCAAGAACTGTTTATTCCTTCAACTCTAAAAGTTGTCGAGTTTGCCGTTGCAGGATCTCCTCCTGTAGGGTACTGGATTGATAACTCTGTATTGTTACACAAATAAAATGTTACAGGTCTTGTGTTGAAATTATTATTTAAACCAAGCATTGGTCTAGTACAAGAATTATTACCATCCAATCCATTTGTGGCCATCGTCTGTAAATTATATATTCCAGTTAAAATATCTAATAAATGGTTTCCATTATTGTTCATAACAAATCACTCCTTTATATTTTCCTAATATAAAGTATTCTTAAAAAGAGTATAAGTGATTACTAAAACCCAAAATAAAAAGAAAAGTTTTATTTTTTCTAAAATTATAGTATAATGAATATGGTGATAAAGATGTGGGAATATGTAATAGTAGGAATAATAATACTAATTGTACTTTTAGCAGTATTAAAAGCTGGTAAAAAAGATGTACACTTAGAACTTAATAAATTAGTAGAATATTTAGGTGGAAAAGAAAACATTGTTGATTATGAAAGTAATTTATCGAGATTTAGAGTTACTCTAAAGGATGTTACGAAAGCTAATAAAGAAGCAATAACAAAACTAGGAGCTAAAGGAATAGTAGAAATCGATAATGAACTTAAAATAATTCTAGGGCCTGAATCAAAACAATTAAAAAAATATATAAATAGTATTAAAGAAAAAAACAATTTATAACAGATTAAAACTTATTTCGACAAAATTCGACAAAGTAGACTCATATAATTAATCTTGAAAGAAGGTTAAGTATGAGTTTTTTATTTGAATTATTTAAGAATTTAATAATAGTGTTATTTCCTTTAGTCCTTTTTAAGTCTTTAGATGGAATTATTGTAAGAAATGGTAATGTTTCAAGAGCAGTTATATTTTTATCTTTATTTATAGGGATTTTTACCTTTAGCAATGAATACTTTTTAATCTTTATTAATATTCCTTTGAGTGTATTAATTTTAAAGAAAGAAAAATGGTTATATACCTTATCCACAGTTATTGTGATTATTTATTTTTACTTGAATCATTTATATCTTTATATAATAGAGTATCTAATAATACTTGGTCTATTCCTTTTAAATAAGATTACCATTAATATCTTTACAGCAGTAACCATCTATTTCTTTACTTTAAATATCTTTGCATATCGAGTAAATATTTTTAACTATTTAAGTGTCATAATTTTCTACACTTTATCAATTATCTATATGGATAAAGTATATGTTGAAGACTTATCAAAAAAACTCGAAGATATGTACTCTAGTTACTTATTTAAATTTATTCACGAAGTTAAAAATCCTTTGTCGGTGGTTTTGGGGTATCTGGAGATAATAAATAAAAAAGATAATTGTGACTTAAATAAATATTTAATGATTATCGATAAGGAAGTAAATGAATCTTTAAATATAATTGAAGACTATTTAATGTATGGAAGATTTAATGTTAACTTTGACTATGTAGATATTAATCTTTTGTTGAAAGAAGTTACAAGTGACTATAAAAAGTTAGAAAAACTTTACGATATGAGACTTAACTTCTATTACGATGAAGAAGAACATTTAATTCTTGGAGATTACTCTAAACTTAAGCAAGTAGTTATTAACATTATAAAAAATAGTATTGAATCTCATAGTGATAAAAGACTTGAAATAGATATCGACTATAAAATAGTTAACAATAATATAATTATTGATATAAATGATAACGGAGTAGGAATAAAAGATGAAAATTCACTTGGAAAAGAATTTTATACTACTAAAGAGAATGGTCTAGGACTTGGAGTTAACTTTTCTAAAAATATAATCAAACTTCATAAAGGAGAAATTAAATATATTTCTAAAGAGGAAAAGGGAACAGATGTTAGAATTACGCTTCCTTTATTGAACATTTAGAAAGTGTAAAGAGTTTTTCTTTCGATTGTTATTTTTTCACATTTATCAAAAGAATGATAAAATTAAACTAGAGGAGAGATGAGTATGAAAAAAGATGAGAAGAAAAATAAAAATATCGAAAAAAGTAGAATAATGAATTTTAAAGACGTTGTGGTCTCTTTAAAGACAATAGCAGCGCTTATTATGGCAATTAGTATAATTACTACCGTTTGTGTTACTGTTTTATCAGTTCTTGCAACAGGTAGCATTTTGTCTAGTACTAAAGAAGAACTATTGGAAAATGAATCAACAGTTGAATACATTTCTAAAATTAATACTGATACAATATCTGAAGCCAGAGAATATATTTTAGATATGAATGATTCAGGATTCTTTGCCTTCGATAAGGTAATTCTTCCTTCAATAATTGTAGTAGTAGCATTTATTTTATTAATTGTTTTGAGTAAAAAAATGCTTGATTTTCTTAAAGATGCTAAATCTAATAAGACTTTATTCACTACAGATAAACTTTATATTTTGAAGAATATTCGTTATATTTTCTTGGTTATAGGTTTACTTTTCATTTTAGGATTTAATTTTACATTCTTGATTTTCTTTTTAGTTTTAGAAATTTTACTTGAATTTATTCTTTATCTATTCAATTATTGTGTAAGTATAGAAAATAATAATGATGAATAGTTAGCCATATAAAGTGTAAATTATTATAATGTTAATTTACACTTTTTAATTTAAATGTTATAATTGCTATAGTAGAGGTGTTAAGATGAATAGAAGAAGCGAAAGAAATAATGAATTAATGAAATATCTTAAATGCAAACTTGTAAAAGAAAATGATAAAGTTACTAAAGTACAAGATTGGATATATGATAAAGATGAAATGGGTGGAGAAAAAGGAGAAGCCTTAACACTTGGTACGGAAGAAAATCAGGAATTGCTAATAAAATCTTCTATCGTTCCTGGAGCTGTATTAACTGTAGGACTAGGAGCAATGCTTTTAGGATTAGTCGTATTTGTTCCTCTTTTAGAGGGACCAGGTGCCACGGAAGCAGAAAGACAATTCTTAGCTCAAGTAGGTAATACAGGAAATAAAATTATAAGCTTTTCCTATGACACTTTTAAAGCCTTTGCAGGAACACTTGTAATACCAGCAGGAGTAGCAGCGATTTCTATTCCTAAAAGAGTAATAAGATATATTGCTGATAAAGTGGAAAGACACGGAAATGCAACTGTACTTAATAACACCGAAATAATTGAAATGTTACAAGATGTTTTAAATGACAAACAAGATGATGATACTTTGGAACTTCCAAAAAAATTTCTAAAAAGAGTTGATTTAAATGGTAATGATGAAAAATTTAACTTAGAATTATTTGGTCATTTAGCATATTATAGATATTGTTTAAAGGGAGTTAAAACAGGTGAAAAAACAGAAGATGATGTTTTGGATGCCTATGAAAACTTAACTTTGTTCTTACAATCAGCAAAACATAAATTTGGTGTTAATAAAAATTTTAAAAACAATAGATTTGTAGAATTATTAACAGAAGACTATGGATATAAACAAGGAGATTTTGTATCATCTAAAACACGATGATAAAAATCCTTTTTTCTTTTCACAAAAAATACATAATGATTATATAATATTAACTTGAGGTGATTACTTTGAAACTTTTAGTAGTGGACGATGAAAAACTAATAAGAGATGTAATAAAAGAATATGCAGAAGCTGAAGGATATTCTGTAGTAGAAGCAAGCGACGGTAACGAAGCCATAACAGCAATAGAAAAAAATCCTGAAATTGATTTGATAATTATGGATATAATGATGCCTAAATTAGATGGTTATAGTACTTGTAAAGAAATATTCAAAATAAGGAAGTATCCAACTATTATGTTATCAGCAAGAAAAGAAGAGTACGACAAACTTTATGGCTTTGATCTTGGAATAGATGACTATGTGACTAAACCTTTTAGCCCTAAAGAATTAATGGCAAGAGTTAAAGCTGTTCTTTTAAGAAACAATAGTATAAGTGATGATGTATATAAATACAAAGACTTAGAAGTTAACTATAAAGCTCACTCTGTAAAAATAGAAGGAAAAGAAATAAAATTAACTCCTAAAGAATATGAATTATTAGTAAATTTCATCAAAAATGAAGGAATTGCTCTATCTCGTGAACAACTATTATCTAGTGTCTGGGGATATGACTTCTTTGGAGATGATAGAACAGTAGATACACACATTAAAATGTTAAGAAATAGCCTAGGTAAATATAGAGATTTAATTGTAACTGTAAGATCTTTAGGATATAAATATGAAACGAATAAGTAATAGTATAAGTTTTAAAACATTACGCTACTTTGTATTATTTTCAATAATAATACTGGTGGTGCTTTGGCTATTACAAGTAGTATCTCTTAATAAATTTTATGAACTTTCAGTAAAAAATGAAATTAGTAATGTTGTAGAAAAAGTAAAAGAAAATTATAATAGTGATGATTATGAAGACTATCTAAATAGATTATCTTTCCAAAATAATATGTGTATAGAAATATATGATGGAGTAGCAATATCTTATTCTTCTATTGGTTGTTATAAAGAAGGGGCAAAACTTACAGATGAAAAAAGAGATTTTATCTTCAACAACACACAGGAAAAAGAATTTATTTTTGTCGATCAAAAAATGAAGAGTAATTACTTGATGGAAGGAATAAAACTAGAAAATGGTAAATTTGCTTTCGTTCAAGTAAGACTAGAGCCTGTTGATTCAACAGTTAAAATATTAAAAGATCAGTTACTGGTAATTTCAATTTTCGTTTGTCTTCTATCTATTTTACTTGCAGTCTTCTTATCTCGAAGAATATCTAAACCAATAGAAAAAATGAATGCAAATGCCAAAAAGATTGCCAGTGGGGAATACGAAGTAGATTTTGAAGAAAACTCGACTGTTAACGAAATAAATGAACTAAATAAAACATTAAATATAACAAGTAAAGAACTACAAAAAACAGAAAATCTAAGAAGAGAATTAATGTCTAATGTATCGCACGACTTGAAGACACCTCTTACGATGATTAAAGCATATGCTGAGATGATAAGAGATTTGACATATAAAGATAAAAAGAAAATGAAAGAAAACTTAAATGTCATAATAGAGGAATCAGATAGATTAAATCTTTTAGTAAACGATATATTAGAATTATCGAGATATCAATCAAACACTATAAAACTAGAATATGATGATTTTGATATAAATGAACTAATTTTGGAAATATTAAATAGATTTAAAATATATGAAGAACAAGATGGTTTCAAAATAACATATAAAAAATCAAAAAAATGTATAGTACACGCTGATAGAAAAAGAATAGAACAAGTATTATATAATTTACTTAATAATGCTATAAATTATTCTAATGAAGATAAAAAAATAGAAATAAAATTAATAGAAGAAGAAAATGTAAAAATCGAAATATCTAATTCTTGTGACAAATTATCCGATGAAGAATTAAATTTAATTTGGGATAAATATTATAAAGTAGATAAGACATATTCGAGAGTGCAACTAGGAACAGGAATTGGATTATCAATTGTTAAAAACATTTTAGAACTTCATAACAGCAATTATGGAGTAAAACAAGACGATAAAAAAATAACATTTTACTTTGACATTTAAAAAAAATAACTTCCTTAGTGGAAGTTTTTTTGATTTTAAAGTTTTAAAAACATTGACACTATAGTGCAAAATAAATTATAATTTATATTGGATTAGAATAGAGGTGTGTATTGTGAAAAAAGTGAACAAGAGAGGTTTTACTTTAATAGAAATGATTGGAGCAATTATAATATTAAGTGTAATATCAATAATTGCATATGCCACTTATACATCAAGTCTAAGAGGATTTAGAGATGACTATTATGTTGAAATAGTTAGAACACTTGAAGAATCAGGAAAAGAATTCTTTAATGATAATAGAAACTATAGACCTCAGACAATGTTGGGTGGGCAGAAAGTATCAATAGAAACTTTAAAGTCCAATGGTTATGTCGATGATATCACCGACTACAACGGAGACAAATGTGGAAGAGATAGTTATGTTCTAATTGTAAAGGAAGGAAAAGATGATTATTCTTATCACACTTGTTTAGTATGTCAAGGAGATGACTTCGATAATAGGGAAGACAAATATTGTGATCATGCATGGTTAGAATCAACAAATGTTGAATACGGACTTGGAACAATAGAGCCAATATATGTCTATAAAGGAACACCAAGAGGAGAATTAAGAAGTTTACTAGAAGTATCAATATCATATATTAAAAGAGATAGCAAAGGAAATGTAATTGGAGAAGTTAGAGGAACAGGATACGATGATGTACCAACAATACTTCCAACAAATATTGATGAAGTAAATACAGACAAAGTAGGGGAATACAAGTTAAATTACGAATATGCAGGTCAAACAAAACAAGGTTTGGTAATCGTATATGAAAACAATGCACCTAACTTCAGTGTAAAATATAAAGATGAAATTGCTAAAGATCTAAATGGAACAAAGGCACTAGAGCAAGGAAACTACACATCAGGTGATTGGAGTCAAAGAATCTTTGTAAAAGTAAGTGCAAGTGGAACAATAATAGAGCCAGGAGTTAAAGTATCAAGATTCCAGTGGAATAAAGATGGAAGATGGCAAGATTTCTGTGTAATGCAGGATTCAGGAGTTTGTGCTCCACAAGGATTATATTTGAGAGTACCATCTGATTCAGATATGGCTGGATATATCGAAATAGTACAAGATATGAATGAAACTGTAGAATTTAGAATGATATCATCAAATGGTAAAATAAGTAGAGTTTCATCACCAATTGAAATAAAAAGAGATAACACAGACCCAACATGTGAATTAGTAACAGAAGGTAATATGGGAGATAATTCATGGTACACATCGAATGTAAATGTTAAGTTTAAAACTAATTACGATGTTGCAAACAGTGCAGGAGTTTCAAAAGCAGTAAGTGGTATAAAAGTAAGTAATATATCATTGAGTAGTGCTATATTATCGAGAACTTTATCAAATAATTTACAAACTCAGACACAAGATACAGCAAATGTAGGATACAAAGGATATACAGAAGATGAAGCAGGAAACTTCCATATATGTGAGATTTCATTTAGGAAAGATGGAACAAAACCAGTATGTGGAAATAGTGGAGATTCTACAACATGGATTAAAACATCAAGAACAATTAATTGGACATGTAGTGATGTTTTATCACAATGTAATCCATCATTTAGTGGAGGAAGCAAGACATATTCATCAACTAAGAAAACTGACACAATACCACAATACATAATTAAAGATAATGCAGGAAATACAGAAACATGTGCAGCAAGAACAGCAGATGTCTATGTAGATACAACACCTCCAGTAATAAAATTAAATATTGAACCAGGAAAATATCATGACACTAGAACATTAACATTAACTGGAGAAGATAGTGATAGTGGAGTACAGAGTGTTTCTATATCAGGTCAAAGAACTAAGACAGTAAACGGAAGCAGTGCATCAGTAGAACTAACAGAAGGCCGTTCTTGGATAGTAAATGTATCAGTTACTGATGTTGCTGGAAACACATCAAATAGAAATAACTTAGAATACATAATTTATGTAACTTGTCCATCAGGATTTAAGAGTGATGGAGATGTATTTGAAAAAACAAGTTGTTATGTAAATGTACCTGCAGGAAGCTACAAGCCTGATGCTAACAATTCAAAGACAGAACTATGTGCAGCAGGTAAATATAAAGAAGCACACAAATCATATTATGGTTCAACAGACAGTTGTACTAACTGTCCAAAGGGAACTTATAGAGGAACAACAGGAGGTACATCTGTAGCATCTTGTACAAATTGTGCAAAAGGAACTTATGCAGCATCAGAAGGAAGTACAGTTTGTACTAAATGTGCGAAAGGAACATACAGTACAGCAGAAAAAGCAACATCTGCAAGTACGTGTGTAAAATGTGAAGCTGGAACATATTCATCTTCAGATGGAAGTACATCTTGTACAAAATGTTTAGCTGGAACTTATAATACTGGAACAGGAAACACTGGATGTACAGATTGTCCAGCAGGAAAATATTGTACAGGTGGCTCACATAATCAAAATTGTCCATCTCCATTTACAACTAGTCCAAAGAAGTCTCCTGCAGCAACAAGCTGTTATAGAACAGTTACAATTTCATTTAATGCTAATGGAGGTTCGAGCGATTCAAGTAAGTCATGTACAATAAACTATAATAATTCAACATGTAAGATAACAACTCCTGGAGCACCAACAAAATCAGGATATACGTTCAAGGGATGGAGTACAAGCTCTACTGCTTCTAGTGGAACTGGAACTAATGTAGAATTAACAGTTAGTAGTAATACAACTTACTATGCAACATGGCAGGCAAATTGTCCAGCTAACTATACATTAAAAAATGGTAAGTGTGAAAGAGAATATGCTGCATCATACGAATACCATTGTCCAAAAGGTGGAAGTTTAAATGGATATTCTTGTGAAACGAGAACTGCTGCTAGTTGGGGTGCAACTGAATATTCCGGAGGATGTGCTTGGAAACACGATAGTGGTGTTATGAATACGAGAGATATCCAAGATGGTTGCATATTTAAAGATGAACTTGATAGAATAACTTGTAATGCTACGACAAAGGGTGATAGTTATAAAGTTTATGACTGCGGTGAAGGTAAAGTTTCTTGTAAAACGGGAGAACATAAATATAATTGCTCTGAAGATTTAAGTTATACATGTTCAGCAGCTAATAAGAGATATACTTATAAGAACTGGACATGCGAATGTTCTGGTTCATTAGAATATGGATACAGTTGCTCATCTGGTTACTTAGATGGAACAGATTGCGTTTCTTCTTATTCTGCAGAAGGACATTATGTATGTAAAAGTGGTGGATCATTGAAGTCTGATGGAATAACTTGTCTAGATTCTAAAAATCCAAATTAATAATAAAGTCAGGAACAAATCCTGACTTTTAACTTTTTCTATATTGAAGAAGATACTTATTGACACTTAAAAAAAATAATAATAAAATTAAAATAAAGAATAGGAGGTAAAATATGAATAATGATGTTAATACTACTAATAATCAAGTAACAACACCTAAAAAGAAAGGTTACTCACTTATTGTGGTAGTAGTTGGATTACTTTTAATTGTTGGAGGGGCTGCTTTCTTTGCATTTAATAATGGTGGTAAAAGCGATAATGATCAAAAAGAAGAGGAACCACCAAAAACACTAAGAAAAATATTACCAGAAGAGTTAAATGATGATACTGCAGCAGAAATAGTTCAATTTTTCTTAGAGACTGAAGAACCAAAAGAAAAATGGAATGTTACTTCAGCAACATTGAGCGCAACAGACGAAGAGATGACTGGTTATGTTATTGATTTTGAAGCTACTAAAGAAGGACAAGAAGGTACTTGGTATAGGCAAACAATAATTAAATATGAAAATGAAACATGGTCTATGGAATTACCTACTTGGGCAAATGGTGAAAAAGACATTTCTATGTATGATAGTTTCTATGCAGAAGGAGAATAGCAATGCTATTCTTTTTTTGTATAAAAGCTTAAAAAACTCATATTATAAATTATGAAATCAATTTTAATGTTTTTAGGAATTATCTTTTCTGTAATTGGTTTATCTTATATGATTATTTATTTAAATTTATTGGTAATGGGATTTACTTTTTTAGATTATTTAAAATATATAATTACAAGACCTGAATGTATCTTATTTTTTATAGGGTATATTATTATAACTTTTTTAACTTTTAAAGGAGGAAAAAATGACATACATCTATGATATTATTTTGAACTTTACAGACTTGAACTTGTTTTATGAATATTATGAATGGAAAAACACTGATAATTTAATAAATGTCAGAAAAGCTCCAATAATAAAAGTAAGTAAAGATGTATTTAATGACTTTATAAATTATAAAGTAAAAGTGTCAAAAACTTTTTTAAATAAAATAAAAAATCAAAGCCTTTTATTTAGAAAAGACAAAAATGATATTTCTTATCTAGTTATAATCTCTAATAAAGAAAAAAGTATTGGAATATCATTTAATGAAGAAGGCTATATTGAATATAAAAGTGCTTTATTGATTGATGAAGAAGATGAAGCTAATAGAATTGTTGCAAAAATGCTAGAAACATCTATAAAATATCTTAAATGTTCTAAAATAAATAATATTAATATGTTAAGAGATGATATTATTAAAAAAGATATTTTGTTTAAGGAAATTAAAAAGTTATATAAAAATAAAAGGTTTAGTCATTTAAAATATTATTACTATGAACTTTTTGATGAAATAGAAAATGACGAAGATAAAATATATTCAAAGTTTATTGAATGTTTAAATAGTGATGCAACTGATTATAATTTGTTTTATAAGGTTATATGTAAAAACTATAAAAAGCTATTAAGTAAATAAATTACCTCTTTTTCTTTTCCTTTTTATATGATATATTAAAAATAGGAAAGATGAGGTGTTAGAAATGACGGCTAGAAAAATATTTAGCATTATAACTATCGTATTATTGGCTTTACTTATTGCTAATATGTTTTTACCAGTGTATGATGGATCTGGTTACTGGTCAGATTACAGTACTAATTTGTGGGATTCACTTTCAACTACTATGGATGTTGTACATATAATTTTATTTGTCGTTGGAATATTAGCTTGTATTTTACAATTATGCAATGTGTTTAAAGATTTTTCTTTGGCATATTTACCACTTGGCTTTAGTTTATTTGAGTCAATTAATATTATTTCTTCTTACTTAGAAGCCGATAATATAAGTGATTATATGTCTCTTGGTGTTGGAGCTTATACTGGTTTGCTTTTGACATTATCAGCTTTGGTTCTTGTATTTGTAAGTCAATTTCTTAAAAATGAACCAAAAAGAAGACCAAATTATGGATATGGTAATGGAAACAACAATAGACCAATGGGCTTTGATCCAAGAACAGGTGCTCCAATGTATGGACAACAATCTGGATTTGATCCGAGGACGGGTGCTCCAATATATAGGTAGAAATAAAGGCAGTTATAAAACTGCTTTTCTTTTTTTAAAAAAATATAAAAATTTTTCTTCATATTTTGATTAATTTGTGATATATTTTAGTTAGAAGGAAAGAGGTGTTTTAGATGAAGATGAGTGTCAGAAAAATATTCAGCATTATCATTGCAGTTTTAGCTTTATACTTATTCATTAATATGTTTATACCATATTTTGGATCAGAAGGACTTTATTCAAGTGTAAGTTATAATATGTGGGATTTTTCAACTGCATTTTCAATTATGCTTTTACTATGCTTAGTTGGAGTTATAGCTGTATATGTTTTATCTATTTTCAATATTCTAAAAGAGAAATGGGTAAACTTCGTTAATTATGCTGTTGGTTTCGTAGCAATATTCCATATTGGTTTATTATTCCATGTTATCGAATATACTAAAGTTGGTATATGGCTAGGAGCTATTTCTGCTGTTGCTATGTTAGTACTTTCAGTACTATGGTACTTCATGAGTGATAAACCACTTGGAGGAAACAAAGCTCCTGTAACTGGTTATGATGCAAAAACAGGAAAACCAGTTTATGCTAAACAAAAAGGTTTTGATCCTCGTACTGGAAAACCAGTATACGAAGATGACTAATTGAAAAGAGTAATTTAGTCACTAGGTCGATGCAAGTCATCGACTTTTTGATTGACTTTGTGAAAAAATATGTTATATTTTAGTTAAAAGGAGAGAGGTGTTTTAAATGAAAATGAATGTAAGAAAGGTCTTTAGCATTATTATTGCCAGTTTAGCTGTATACTTGTTTATTAATATGTTCATAAACTATGTTGGAATAACAGATGATGTTTGCAGTGATTCTAGTGAGAAAATGACTTGTGCACTTGAAGTGGTATCGTATGCTAATGTAAGTAGTATTCCTTCTGGTTCAACATCGGTTGCTAATAATATGTGGGGTATTTCTATTGCAGTATCAGTATTTATGGTAATCGCAATAGTAGCTACAGTTACAATTCATATTTTATACATCGTTGGTGTTTTAAAAGAAAAGTGGGTAAACCTTGTTAACTTCTTAGTAGGATTCATCTCACTTTACCACTTAACATTCTTATTTGATGGCTTTGCACATATTGAAGTAACAAGAGCAGGCTTATGGCTAGGAACTGTTGTATCACTTGCAATGCTTGTACTTTCAGTATTATGGTACTTTATGAGTTCTAAAGCTTTTGGTGAAAATAGACCTCGTGTAACTGGATATGATGCAAAAACAGGACAACCAGTTTATGCTAAACAAAGAGGTTTTGATCCTCAAACAGGAAAGCCAATTTATTAATAAAAGATAGTACTTCGGTACTATTTTTTTGAAAAAGAAGTCTTCCATATGATAAAATATTATCGGAGGATAGTATGAACAAAGATATAATTTCACAAATAAGTAAAGAATTAAATATAAAGGATAAACAAGTTGAAGTTGTGTTAAAACTTTTAAGTGATGGAAACACAATTCCTTTTATTGCAAGATATAGAAAAGAAGCTACGGGAGCTTTGGATGAAGAAGTAATAAGAAGTATAAATACAGTATATGAGTATCAAGTAAACTTGCTTAAAAGAAAAGAAGATGTAATAAGATTAATCGATGAAAAAGGAATGCTTACTGAAGAACTTAAAAACTCAATAATGGAATGTCAAAAGCTTGTAGATGTCGAGGACTTATATCGTCCATATAAAGAAAAGAAGAAAACGAAAGCTACTGAAGCAATTGCTAATGGACTTGAACCTTTAAGTAAGATAATATTTAACTTTTCTGATATCGATATTTATAAAGAAGCAAAAAAATATGTAAATGATAAAGTAGAAAATGTTGATAAAGCTATTGAAGGAGCTAAATACATAATTGCTGAAATAATAAGTGATGATGCAAAATATAGAAAAAATATAAGAAGAATGACTTATAAAGATGGAATAATTGTATCAAAGCTTAAAAAAGGTGCAGAAGATACAAATAAAGTATATGAAATGTATTACGAGTTTCAAGAGAAAGTTAATAGAATAAAACCACATCGTGTTTTAGCACTCAATAGAGGAGAAAGTGAGAAAGTACTAAATGTTTCAATAGATGTAAATGAAGATAGTATTCTTACATATTTAAATAAAGAAATAATTAAGAAAGAAAATGCTTGTGGTAAACTTGTCAAAGAATCTATTGTCGATAGTTATGACAGATTGATAAAGCCAAGTATCGAAAGAGAAATAAGAAGTGATTTAACTGATGTTGCAGAAGAAAGAGCTATCGAAAACTTTTCAAACAACTTGGAAAAATTATTGCTTACTCCACCGATAAAAGGTCATGTAGTACTTGGTTATGACCCAGGTTTTAGAACTGGATGCAAACTAGCGGTAGTAGATGAAACGGGAAAGCCTTTAGATATAAGCGTAATCTATCCAACTGAACCACATAATAAAATTGAAGAAAGTAAGAAAATTGTTCTTGATTTAATAGAAAAATATAAAGTCGATATTATAGCAATAGGAAATGGAACGGCATCTCGCGAATCAGAAAAGTTTATTGCTGATACAATAAAAGAATCTAAAAGAAAAGTAGAGTACGTAATAGTTAGCGAAGCAGGAGCAAGTGTCTACTCGGCATCTAAACTTGCTATTCAAGAATTCCCTGATTTAACTGTCGAAAAAAGAAGTGCTATAAGTATCGCAAGAAGACTACAAGATGCTTTAGCAGAACTTGTAAAAATAGATCCTAAAAGCATTGGAGTAGGGTTGTACCAACACGATGTAACACCTAAAAAACTCGATGAATCACTTGGTTTCGTTGTTACAAAAGCAGTTAACCAAGTAGGAGTTAACATAAATACAGCATCTAGTTCACTTTTATCTTATGTATCAGGAATGACTAAAAAAGCAATAGAGGCAATTATCGAAGAAAGAAACAAAAAAGGTAAAATAACTTCAAGAGAAGAAATTAAAAAGATAAAAGGAATAACACCAAAAGTTTATGAACAAGCAATCGGATTTATGAGAATAATCGATGGGGATAATCCACTTGATAAAACAGGAATACACCCAGAGTCTTACAAAGAGACAGAACTTCTTTTAAAAAGTTTAAATTTAACTAAAGAAGATATTGGAACTCCTAAATTAGAAGGAAGTTTGAACGACTTTGATATCAACAAATACTGTGAACAACTAAAAATAGATAAATACACTTTAACTGATATTGTAAACGACTTAAAGAAACCAAATCGTGATCCAAGAGATGATATGCCAAGACCTATCTTAAGAGACGATATCTTAAAGATAGAAGACTTAAAAGTAGGTGACAAACTACAAGGAACAGTTAGAAATGTTGTCGATTTTGGAGCGTTCATCGATATTGGACTTCACAATGATGGACTTGCTCACGTATCTAAACTATCTCGTGAATATGTAAAAGACCCTAAAGACATTGTCAATGTTGGAGATATAGTAGAATGCTATGTTACTGATATTTCACTTGAAAAAGAAAAAGTATCATTAAGTTTATTTAAAGAATAATATGTAAAGAGAAAAGTATAAATGCCTTTTCTTTTTTTAAAAAATTTATTATAATTACTTTAGAAGATAGGTGAGAATATGGAAGACGAAAATTTTGAAGATGAAGAGTATAAAAATAATGAATATGATGATTCAAATGAAAAAGAAGAAAAAAAGAAAAAATTAATTAAATACGGAGTTATTGGTGCAGTTGTATTTATTGCTTTTCTAATTGTACTTGTACTTCTAGTTAATTCAAATGGGTCTAAACAAGAAAAAGAAGAAATAACAAAATCTATTACATTAACAGCTGGAGATAAGTATGAACTTGAAGATAAAGATGGAGACTATGATTGGACTTCTACTGATAAACAAGTTGCTATTGTAACAAATAGTGGACAAGTAGAAGCTTTAAAAGAAGGAGATGCAACAATAACTCTAACAAGTGATGAGAAAACAATCACCATTAAGGTTCATGTTGATAGCGTCGATAATTCGGTTAATCTAACATCTGTTAAATTATCTAAAAATGATTTAGAAATGACTGTCGATGATGAACAAAAGTTGGAAGTTGTTTTGACACCTAGTAATGCTACTAATGTAGAACTTTCTTGGTCAAGTTCTAATGAAGAAATAGTAAAAGTAGAAAATGGAACTTTGAAAGCTATAGCACCAGGATCTTGTATGATAACAGTAAAATCGAGTAATGGTAATACGGATACTTGCTTAGTTAAAGTAAAAGGTAAAAAAGTAGAAGAAAATCCTGATATAGAAAGCATATCTTTTGATACAGAAAGTATGGTTCTAAAAAAAGGTATTAATTATACATTGACATATGAAGTTGCTCCTAGTGGACAAACAGAAGGTATCACTTGGGAAAGTAGTGATGTAGAAGTAGCTAAAGTAGATTATGGTGTATTGGAAACAGTTGGCGAAGGAACAACAACTATAACTGCTAAAAGTGGAGACATTCAAGCCCTTTTATATATCACTGTAGTTGAAGGAGATAGTGATACACCAGATGTTATTGATGATGGTAAAACAGTAGTTGCAACTGAAGTAACATTAAACCAAGAAGAAATTAGTTTAAAAGAGGGAAGTAGCTATACTTTATCAGCAACAGTAAGCCCAGAGAATACAACAAATAAGAATGTAACATGGAAATCAAATAATGATACTGTAGCATCTGTTGATGCATCAGGAAATGTTTCAGCAAAGAAAGCAGGAAATGCCGAAATTACAGTAACAACAAGCAATGGTATAATTTCTGTTTGTAAGGTAACAGTTTATGAAGAACCAGAGCCTGATTCACCTCCAGTAGAAGATGAACCAACAGTCGATGAGAATCAAAGAATAACTTTAAATATAAGTAATGTAACATTAAAAATAAATGATACATTAAGACTTGTAGAAACAGTTACACCAAATAACAATGTTACGGAAGTAACTTGGGAAAGCAGTAATAATGAAGTTGCGACGGTAGATGGAGGACTTGTTACTGCAGTAGGTACAGGAAGCACGACAATAACTGCTAAATTACCAAATGGATCATCAGCAACATGTATTGTATCTGTTGCAAATAATGTAGTAAAAGTTTTACAAGTAAGTTTAAATGTTACCCAGGTTAACTTAAAAATAAATGGAAGTACACAGTTAACTGCTAAAGTAGTTCCGGCTAATGCAACTAATAAAACTATAACTTGGTCTAGTAGTGATTCAAGTATAGCAAGAGTAGATTCCAATGGAAGAGTAACAGGCTTAAAAGCAGGAACAGTTAAGATAACAGCAAAAGCATCAAATGGAGTAAGTGCAAAAGCAACTGTTGTGGTAACTGGCAATTCAACATCTAGACCTGCACTTAAACCTTTCCCAACATTTAGAGAAAAATAAAGGTTAATAAGATTAAAAAAGATAATTTCAAATTAAATATCGAAATTATCTTTTTTTCTTGTTGAAAACTGATTTATAAGTTATACTTATGATATGTATCATAGTAGGTATAATAAAGATGAAGGATTGATGAAATGAATAAAAATAAAAAAGGATTTACGCTGATTGAGATAATTGCAGTTGTAATAATAATAGGAATAATCGCATTGATTGCAGTTCCGACAGTATCACAATACATTATGTCATCAAGAGATAAAACTTATGATGCGTATGAAAGGTCAATGGTAATGGCAGCCGAAAACCAAGTAATCGAATGTATAAATGATAATTCTAATTGTGATTTACCCTTAGAAAATGAAAAGAAAAAAGTTCTATTACAAGATTTGATTGATGAGGGGTTTATCGACCCAATGAAAGACCCGGATAGTAATAACTTTTGTGATAGTGCCATAAGTTATGTTCAGTTAACTTCAGATGGCAAAAATGATTATGAGTATCAAGCTTGTCTTTATTGTGGTGCCTACGCAACGGATAATAAAGTTTGTACAACTTATAGTAAAGATGATGAGGATCCAATATGTGGAGAAGTAACAGGTGGTTCTACAAGATGGACAAATCAAAACAGATCAGTTTCAGTAAAATGTAGTGATATAACAAGTGGATGCTTAAAATCATCATTCTCAAAGACATTTAATAAAACTACTGAAAAAGGTTCAATTACAATCGCCGATAATAGTGGAAGAACAAAAGATTGTCCAGTAGATGTTTATGTAGATAAAGATTTACCAACTTGTGATATCGAGGTAAAGGGAGACTTAATCGAATCAGTCGGATGGTATTCACTAAAAGCAGAAGCAACACTAAAAAATATGAACGATATCGGTAGTGGATTATTAACATACGGAATAGGAAGTAGTTCCTCAAATAGAGATTACAACAAAAAGACAAATTATCTAGTAGATGAAGCAGGAATAACAACAGTAATCGGATATACAAAAGATAATGCTGGAAATGAAGGAATATGTGCTAAAGATGTAAGAGTAGGAACAGAAATACCAAAATTCAATTTCTACTATGGATATCAGATTTTTCCGTTTGTAGCAACAGACTCAGATACAGCAACACCAAATGGAGTAACAATAAGTGGAAATAATTGTACGACAACAAATACGACTCCAACAATAACAATAAACAACACAAGTAAGTATAAAGATATAGAAAGATTAGTAATAACTTTTGGAAGCAATGTGGGAGAAACAACAATGGCCACTGTAACATCAGGAAGTGTGACAGCAAGTGCACCACTAGCAGCAGGAACAAATAAAGCAGAATTTGTAATACCAAAAGGAACATATAATAGCTTAACAATAAAATTAGGAACATTAAGTGGAAAGACATACAATATAAGTAAGATAGAAGTATATACAACAAATGGAACAATATTTACAAATAAAGATGTGTCAGTAAGAGTAGAGCCACAAGATGCAGGAATGAAGACAACAGAAGTATCATTCGATGATGGAAAAACTTGGCAAACAAACTTTACAAATACATATCCAGCAACAACAGTAAATAAGATAAGAACAAGAAATAAGATATTGATGGAAAGTGTTCCAGTAGAATTTAGAATAACAGGAATCGATAAAGTAAGTCCAACAGCAACAATAACAGCAAAGAAGAGCAAAGCAGGAACAACAGTAGGAAACGGAGTATGGACAAACGAAGGATTAAATTATGTATTAAGTAATGGAACAGTAGGAATAAGTGGAGCAAATATCTACTATTGTAAAGATACAACAAATAGTTGTGAACCAAATATACATACAGCAAGTGGAGCAACAGTAACAGCGCAAAATACAGCAACAGGAATATACTATATAAGATATAGAATAATAAGTAATGCAGGAACTAAGTCAGCAGTAAGTTCATACACAGCAAAAGTAGATACAGTAAAACCAACATGTAGAATAACAAATCACGCAACACTAGTATGTACTGATACAGGAAATGCAACGAATGCCGTATCAGGAATAGTCGGATGGTACTTTGATAAGACGAATACGACGACAGGAACATACACGAAGATAAATGCAACAGCAAGTATGAATGTCGATGCAACAAGTAAAGTAACAAGTGCAGGAACGTATTACTTATATGTAAAAGATGAAGCAGGAAATATATCAAATCTAGTACAAGATAATTACTATTTAGTAACATATAACAAGAATGGTGGAACGACAAATCCAACTAAAGCAAGTGAGATAGTAAGAAATGGAAATAAAGCAGATTTGACACCAACAGCAACAAGAGATGGATATAGCTTTGTTGGATGGAATACAAATGCGAGTGCAAGTACTAAGTTAAGTGAATATACAGTAAAAAGCAATGTAACATTATATGCAATATTCCAAATCTGTCCATCAGGAACATATAGTGCAAACTCACTGGTATGTGTAAAGTGTGGACCTGGATCATATGTAACGGGAACAGGAAATACATCTTGTAAAGCGTGTCCAGCAGGACAATACTGTACAGGTGGAGATAATCAGACAAAGTGCCCAGCTGGAACATACAGAGGAACAACAGGAGCATCAAAAGCTGAAGATTGTAAGAAATGTGAAGCCGGAACATTTAACACAACAGAAGGAAATACAAGCTGTGCAACATGTCCAGTAGGAAAATATTGTACAGGTGGAACAAATAATGAATATTGTCCAGCAGGAACTTATAGAACAGAAACTGGTGGAAAACAAAAGAGTGATTGTTCACAATGCCCAGCAGGTAAGTACTGTACAGGTGGAGATAACCAAACAAATTGTCCAGCAGGAACATATAGAGGAACAACTGGAGGAGCTAAAGCTAGTGATTGCTCACAATGTGAAGCAGGAACTTATACAGCAACTACAGGAAATACTTCTTGTAAGAAGTGTGAAGCAGGTAAATATAATAATCAAAAAGGACAAACAAGTTGTACGACTTGTGCAGCTGGAACGTATAACACAACAGAAGGAAATACAAGTTGTGCAACATGTCCAGCCGGAAAATATTGTACAGGTGGAACAGACAATACGACTTGTCCAGCCGGTACATATAGAACAGGAACTGGTGGACAAAAAGCAGGGGACTGTTCGACATGTCCAAAAGGAAAGTATTGTACGGGTGGAACACATAATGAGAACTGTCCAGCAGGAACATATAGAACAACTGAGGGCGGAAAAGCCAAAACTGATTGTGACACCTGTCCAGTAGGTAAGTATTGTACGGGTGGATCTCATAATGAATATTGTCCAGCCGGTACATATAGAACAACTACAGGAGGAGCGAAAGTTGGAGATTGTACAACATGCCCAGCTGGTAAGTATTGTACAGGTGGAGATAATCAAACAAATTGTCCAGCCGGAACTTATAGATCAGCTACCGGAGGATCAAAAGCAAGCGATTGTACACAATGTGATGCTGGAAGTTATACATCATTACCTGGACAAACAAGTTGCGCAGCATGTCCAAGTGGAACATATAATAATCAAAAAGGACAAACAACTTGTGCACAATGCTCTGCTGGAACATATAATACATCAACTGGAAATACGAGTTGTGCAACTTGTCCAGTAGGAAAATACTGTACAGGTGGATCACATAATGAAAACTGCCCAGCCGGTACATATAGAACAGGAACTGGAGGTTCAAAGGTTGGCGATTGTGCAACATGTCCAGTAGGAAAATACTGTACAGGTGGATCGCATAATGAAAATTGTCCAGCCGGTACTTATCGAACAGGAACTGGAGGAGCAAAGGTTGGAGACTGTACATCTTGCCCAGCCGGTAAGTATTGTACAGGTGGAAATAATCAGACGAACTGTCCAGCCGGAACATATAGATCAAGTACAGGAGGAGCTAAAGTCGGCGACTGTACACAATGTGATGCTGGAAGTTATTCGGGAGCTGGAAGTACATCATGTAGCAAGTGTGGAGCTGGTACTTATACGGATCAAAAAGGTCAGTCTACTTGTAAAACATGTACAGCCGGAACCTATAATACTGGAACTGGTAATACATCTTGTTCATCATGCCCATCCGGCAAGTACTGTACAGGTGGAAGTAATCAAACAAATTGTCCAGCCGGAACTTATAGGTCAAGTACGGGAGGAGCTAAAGTCGGCGACTGTACACAGTGTGACGCTGGAAGTTATTCGGGAGCTGGAAGTACATCATGTAGCAAGTGTGGAGCTGGTACTTATACAGACCAAAAAGGTCAATCAACTTGTAAAACATGTACAGCTGGAACTTATAATACAGGAACAGGAAACACAGGATGTTCGACATGTCCAGCCGGTAAGTATTGTACGGGTGGCTCACATAATGAAAATTGTCCAGCCGGAACTTATAGAACAGGAACTGGAGGAGCAAAAGCAAGTGATTGTGCAACATGCCCAGTGGGTAAATATTGTACGGGTGGCTCACATAATGAAACCTGTCCAGCCGGAACTTATAGAACAGGAACTGGAGGAGCAAAAGCAAGTGATTGTGCAACATGCCCAGTGGGTAAATATTGTACGGGTGGTTCACATAGTGAAAATTGTCCAGCTGGTACTTATAGAGGATCAACTGGAGGAACATCTCTAAGCTCTTGTACAAACTGTTCAGCTGGAACATATTCTTCAACATCAGGAAGTACATCTTGTAAAAAATGCGGTGTTGGTTCTTATAGTACTGAAAAGTCAACAAGTTGTACGCAATGTCCAGCTAATTTCTATAATGATTCAGAAGGGGCTGGAAGTTGTAAAAAATGTCCAACTGGTTACAAGAGTGCTCAAGGTTCTGATAGTATAAATGATTGTTATATTTATGTTGATGGTGGAAAAGTATTGACAGCTAGTGGAGGCACAACAACAAAGAATTGTTCTGCTGGAAGTTATAGAGTAGGAGGCAATATATACTACGGGGACACGGGATATTGCGCTATATGCTCTGGTGGTCAATATAGTAATGCAGGAGCAGCTAAATGTTCGGAATGTCCGAGTGGATATGATAGTCAAAATGGTGCAACTTCAATTAATAGTTGTTATGTTGTTGCAAAATCGGGTAATGAGGTTAAAAGTTCTGGAGCAACTCCGACACCATGTGCAGCAGGAACTTATAGAAGTGGTGACAAAACAGTAAATTATGGAAGTACATTGACTTGTACAAAATGTGCAGCAGGAACTTATAATACTGGAACAGGAAATTCAACTTGTTCACCATGTCCATCAGGTAAGTATTGCACTGGAGGAACAAACCAGACAAATTGTCCTGCTGGAACTTATAAATCAGGAACAGGAGGAACATCATTAAGTTCTTGTATAGATTGTTCAGCCGGAACCTATTCTTCATCTCCAGGAAGCACATCTTGTACAGCATGTTCTGCTGGTACATATAGTGATGCAATAGGATTGAGTTCTTGTAAAACATGTCCAGCAGGAACATATAATACAGGAACTGGAAATACATATTGTCCGTTATGCCCAGTAGGAAAATATTGTACTGGAGGAACAAATCAAACAAATTGTCCAGCGGGTACTTATAGAGGAACAACAGGAGGAAAAGTAAAAAGTGATTGTAAAGACTGTAGTGCTGGAACTTACTCAACAGGAGGAAGTTCATCTTGTACAACTTGTTTAGCTGGAACTTATAATACATCACCTGGATTATCTAGTTGTTCAACATGTCCAGCCGGAAAATATTGTACAGGTGGAACAAATAATACACCATGCCCATCCGGAACTTATAGAACGGAAACTGGTGGAAAGAATAGTGCATCTTGTTCACCTTGCCCAGCAGGTTACTATTGTACTGGAGGTGCAAATAAGCAATCTTGTCCAACAGGTACTACAAGCAACGCTGGTGCTCAAGGATCTGGTGCTTGCTATCCAATAGAATGCCCTGCAAATCAATATAGATCTGGTTCAAGTTGCCTTGCATGTCCTTCTGGATACTCAAGTAGTAAGGGTTCAACATCAATAAGTCAATGTTATATAAAACCATCTCCAGGATATAGATTAAAAGCAGCTTATAGTTCAGTGCAAGAAGCTTGCCCAGCTGGAGAGTACGGACCACCTCAAACAATTTATTACGGAGAAAGAGGAAACTGCTATCAGTGCCCATCTCACCATCGTGAAAGTGAACCAGGTACTCCATATGAAGCAAACTGTTATACTTGGGTTGGCGCAGGAAATCATCAAACGGCTGGTGGTTCTATAGAACAATGTCCATCCGGAACTTGGTCGGCTCAACATACAGCAAGAAATGAGTATGGTGCATCAACTAGTTGTACACCTTGTCCATCAGGATATACAAGTCCTGCAGGTTCAAAGAGTAAAGAAAGCTGTTATGTATCTGTTCCAGCAGGAAAAAGAGTTGCATCTGCAGGTGCAACACCAACTGACTGTCCAGCCGGAACTTATAGAAGTGATTCCAAAACAGTATATTATGGAAGTACACTAAGTTGTACAAGCTGTCCATCCGGATACACATCTGCAGCTGGATCAACGGCAAGAACTCAATGTTATAAGAATGCAACTGAAAGTTGGGATAAAACAACAATATCTTGTGTTAAAACAACAAAGTATAATAAAACGGTACATACTTGTAAACAAACAGGCAAAACATATACTAAGACTTATCAAAAATGTTCAAGAACTGGTTATACCAAGACAACAAAAACATGTACAGGTTATAGCACAACTACAAATACATCAACCGTATCAAGTTGTAAAGTTGAATCAACTATTACTTGTACACCAGCAAATACTGGAAAATCATATGTATCAAAATGTGAAGGAGTATATGGCTTGGTAAGTGGTGGAAGTAGCAGTGGTTATTCAACTTGTACGGTTGCAACAAACAAAACTTGTAGTTCATCAAATAGTGGTGCTCAATATGTAAGTGCTTGTACAGCAAATTATTCTTACGGATTTTCAGATAGTTCAACTACTGTAACATCTTGTACATCATCATCTTCGTTTTCATGTACATCAAGCAAATCAGGTCAAACATACACTACTTGTTCAGATGCATCTACATATTCTCAAAATACAACAACAACAACTGCTTCGACTTGTACTACATCCGCTGGTTTTGCTTGTAATGCATCAAATGCAGGTAAGTCTTTTGTACCAAGTTGTGTAAAGAAATATACTTGTCCAAGTGGTTCAAGTTTAAGTGGTACAAAGTGTTATTTAAATAGTTAAAGGCTTTTTTGAAGCCTTTTTCTTTTTCTCTAATTTACATAATCTATATATTTGTGTAAAATAAATATAGTAGGTGATACAAAATGTTAAAAGTAGAAAATATTGTTAAATACTATGGTAAGAATTGTGCTGTTAACAATTTATCATTTGAAGTTAAAGATGGCGAAATCTTTGGCCTTCTTGGAGAAAATGGAGCAGGAAAAACTACAACTTTCAGAATTATTCTTGGACTATTAGATGCCGATAGTGGCAAAGTAACTTTAAATGGTAAAAAAATTGACTATTCTATTACAGATAAAATAGGGTATTTAACAGAAGAGAGAAGTTTATTAACTAAGATGACTGTAAAAGAACAGTTGATATATTATGGTGTATTAAAAGGTCTAACAGAAAAACAAGTTTTAGATAAAATAGATAACTTATTAAAAGAATTTGATATCTTAGATTATAAAAATAGAAAAATAAAAGAACTATCTAAAGGTAATCAACAAAAAATACAATTTATTTCAGCAGTACTTAATGATCCAATCCTTCTTATTCTTGATGAACCTTTTACTGGACTAGACCCTATTAATGTAGCAATGTTTAAAAAGTACATTAGAAAATTACAAAAGAATGGTTGCTCAATTATTTTCTCATCTCATCAAATGGAACATATTGAAGAATTTTGTGAAAAAATGGTTATACTAGTAAAAGGAAAAAGTATTCTAGAAGGTTATATAAAAGATATAAAGAAAGACTTTAGAAAACAAAATATTTTTATTAAAGGTGATGTAAATAAAGAGGATATAGAAAAAATTAAAGGAGTTATAAGCGTAACTGTAAAAGATGATGAATTGTTAGTAAAAATAGATAGTTATGATATAGTACCTAAAGTATTTAAAGAAATAAGAGATAAAAATATTACTAAGTTCTTAGTAGAAGAAGCTACTCTTAATGAAATATTTATTGCTAAAGTAGGTGAAGTTAAATGATTAAAAAGTTTTGGTATTTAGTAAGATATGGTTTAAAAAAGAAATTTAAATCAAAATCATTTATTATTTCAAATATAGTTATTTTTGTTCTTTTAATTCTTATATTTAATATTGAATCTATTATTTCTCTGTTTGGTGGTGATTTTTCTCAGAAAATAAATGTCTTTGTTATCGATAATACTCAAGAATCATTTGAATCTTTGAAGAATTATTATAATGTTTTAAATGCTAGTGTAAATGATGATGAAGATGAAGAGGAAGATAATATAGTATTTAAAAAGAGTGATAAAACAAAAGAAGAATTAGAAAAAGAGGTTGAAAGTTCTCAAGATATTATTATAGAGTTAAATCCTGATTCTGAAAATTATTTAACAGCTAATATTATTTCAGAAAATTATATCGATACTTTAACATATCAGTTGTTAGTACAAGCAATAAATAGTACAAAATATGAAAAAGCATTATTAAATAGTAATATTGATTTAGAAGAACTTGTTGAGATTCAAAATCCAGTTACTATTGAAAGAATAATACTTGACGAATCTAAAAATACTGAAGAAGAAAGTATGAGTATGGTTATGGATATGGTTTTTCCTACAATTATAATGCCGTTTTTTATGCTTATAATATTATTAGTACAACTTATTGGAGGAGAAATACATGAAGAAAAATCTACAAGAAGTATGGAAGTAATCATTTCAAATGTTTCTGTTAAAGCTCATTTTTATTCGAAACTAGTAGCAAATAATTTATTTATAATTATTCAGACTATATTATTATTTGTTTATGGTGCAATAGGAATATTTACTAGATCTTTGTTTGGAGGTAGTAACTCTGGAGTATCAGGTCTATTAGGTGATTTGTTTGATGCTGTCAAAGTATCAGGAATATTAGATAAGTTATACTATATTATTCCAGTTACACTTATTTTGTTGTTCCTTTCTTTTATAGCTTATTCTTTAATAGCAGGAGTACTTGCCAGTATGACAGTTAATCCAGAAGATTATCAACAAATTCAAACTCCAATTATGATGATTTGTCTTGTAAGTTATTATTTAGCAATAATGGCAGGAATGTTTGATGGAAGTATATTTATAAAAGTACTAAGTTATGTTCCTTTGATATCGTTCTTGTTATCACCAGCTCTTTTAGTGATTGGACAGGTTGGAATTATTGATGTTATGATATCGATTGGTTTATTAGTACTGTTAATTGTATTCCTAACAAAATATGGGTTAAAAATATACAAAGTTGGAATCTTAAATTATTCAACAGATAAGATGTGGAGAAAAATATTTAAAGCTGCAAAGATGTAGGTGATATTGTGAAAAAATGTGTAGTAATTTATAACAAGCATAGTGGAAAAAACAAAAAGAAGGATTTTATTGATCCCTTCCTTAAAATACTAAATGAAAATAATTATGAAACAGAGTTAATTATTTCAAAATATAAAGGTCATATAGTTGAAATTATGGAAAATCTTCCAGATAGTTTAGATTTAGTAATTACTATTGGGGGAGATGGAACTTTTAATGAAGCAATGAGAGGGAATTTCAAAAGAGCAAAACGCCTTGTTATCGGTCATATACCTATGGGAACTACTAATGATGTTGGTAAAATGTTAGGGTATGTAAAAGATCCTATTAAAAATTTAAATTTACTCTTAAAGGGTACAGTAAGAAAAATAGATATTTGTACACTTAATGGAGCACCATTTATCTATGTTGCCGGTTTTGGAAAGTTTATGAATATTCCTTATGAAACAAGTAGTAAGGTAAAAAAGAGATTAGGGTATTTTGCATATGTTGCTAATGGTGCTAAAAACTTCTTTAAAGTTACTAAATTGCACGATATTACTTACATTATCGATGGTGAAGAATTCAAAGGACTATATTCCTTTATGGTTATAACAAATGCTACACAAATTGCTGGAATTAAAATATTTCAAGATATTAAATTAAATGATAATAAGTTTGAAATTTTGTTTTGTAATATTAAGAAAAGAAAAGATATTATAAAGTCTTTAATGTATTTAAGAAAAACAGATATAACTCACGTCCCAGGATTCTACTTTCACAAAGCTGATAATTTGACAATAAAAGTTAATGATGAAAAAGGACTTCCTTGGTGCTTGGATGGAGAAAAGTACGAAGTATTAGAAAATGAAATACAAATAAAAATAGATACTAATACCGAAATATTAGTACCAAATACTAAAATAAAAGAATTATTTCAATAATAAAAGGTGTATAGATTTGTCTATACACTTTTTTACTTGATATAATCTTTACTTTTTAATTTTTCAATTATGACACTTTTGGAAGCATCCCCATCAATCCTTTGCATAATTGAAACTTCTGAACCATTTTCGATAAATATCGTATTAGGAGTACCAGAAACATTATATTTTGTCATAAACTCTTTATATTCTTGTTCAGTTAAATCAGTAAGATTAAGTTTATAACCAATTACATCATATTCATCCAATACTTCTTCTAATTTTGGTTCATAATTTTCACAAAATGAACAACCATCTTTTACTACTACAAAGAAGAAAGTATCATTGCTTTTTAATTTCTCTTGAAAATCACTATAACTCATTTCCTTTAGATTACTTGATTTTCCACAAGCAGAAAATAGGAATACTACAAGAAAGAGTAATAATATGTTTTTAAATCTTTTCATCATACACCTCGTAGAAATAATATCACATTGAATATATTTTTTCAATCAAAAATAAAAAGTGAAAACTTTATGAAAAATTTTTTAAAAAAGTATATTTATGGAACATCTATTTAAATTTATGGTAAAATCATAATTGATAATAGACAAAGTAAGGTGATGTTATTATGAAACTTAGAGATTGTTTAATATTGCTAGTGTTGTTTATAGTGCCAGTGATATTTTTGAAGGCAACTAAAGATGTAGTGGCAGCAGGCTCTTGGCAGGATGCTCACGCTTATCAAATACAAATTGTAAAGTATGGTGGAAGTGGATCACCCGAAAATGTTGGGCAACCAATTTTAATATATCATCCAGATTTATTTCAGGAAATTAAAAATCGTGAATTTGGCTCTGATATTCCTTATGATTATGATAGTTATAAAAATAATTCATATTCTGGAATGCATCAAGTTATTAACAAAGATAATAAGCAAACTTCGCATGTTGAAGCAGACTCTGATGATTATAAACCAATGGGTGGTGGAGTGGGTGCAGCTTATGATGCGTTGTCAAATGATCCACACCTAAATACTGGAGAAAGAAATGTTTCAGATGATGAACTTAGGGAAGCAGCAATGTCTGGTGTTTTTCCTTGTTCAAATGCTCCTGCTAATGCAAAGTATTGTTACCCAACTGATAATAATCATTTCTATACATCTAATATGCAAGATCCTGAAACTGGTGAGCCTACAAATGGGTGCGGTTATAAAGGTATGACAACCCCTGTCTATGATAAGTTACCTGATGAATACACAGCTGGATTCGAAGAATTTTCAGTAAGATTTATGAGTAATCATAAAAAGGTTACTTATCCTACATCACTTATTGATCATAGTCAATATTATAAAATCTATGAAGATAGCAATTTAACAGAAAATAATATTAAAAATAATGATTACTTAAATAAGCTGGTTAAAGAAGTATATTGTAGAGATATGGATACCATTAAACATTATTTTGGAGTAACTTTAAGTTATGCTGATATAGATAAATATTATGTTCAAATAGAACCAGTTGTAAGAATACTTGAGACTGATATTACCAAAATGAAAAATGTTGGTACATATGTAGCAAGTTCTTTTGAGCATATATTTGATTATCCATATCAATTTGTATACACTAGTAAATGTATTGATAAGTATAAATGCGTAAAATATACAAAGCATACTGATGGTGGAACTTGTGGATATAATACAAAAAGTGAATGGGATCCAGATGGTGGATCACCATATACAAGTGGAAATGGGTATACTACTAGCAATTGTGATGGAAAATGTAGTGGTGGAAGTTGTCTTCGTGGTGAAGTAACTTCCCAGGGTAAACAAACATATTATTGTCAAAAAAGACATGGAGCTTGGGTTACTGTTACAGATTATGATAATCCAAAGACTTGTTATACAGCTCCAGAAAGTGGTGCGTATTGTGGTGTTAAAAATATATATACTATTTTAGGACAAACAGCTGACGGACCATCATACCTAAGAACAGCAAGAAGTGCAGGAAATACAGTACATATGCAAAGAGCGATAAATACATGTGAAAC
>CANRDN010000015.1 GCA_947629375.1 uncultured Bacilli bacterium
TTAATATTGTCAAAAAATAAAAAATATTACGCACTTTTTTGAACACTTAAAAATCTCTCAAATCCTTATAAACAAAGAGCTTGGGAGATTTTGCTTTTTAAAAACTGATAAATTCAAGATTTTAACAAATTTTTACATAAAGAAAAAGATGTATGTGGTTTAAAATAAAAGAAAAAAGTCAGGATTTTTCCTGACTTTTGACATTATGGATTAATTATCTTAGTACAAGTAGTTCCACTCAATGTATCAGAACCACTACATACATATCTAGATGATGCTGGGTATGATGATGATGATACACATTGTGTTCCATCTAAGTACCCAGATGAGCAAACATAATCGTATTGAGCAGTTCCAGAACATTTACATGTCCATTTTTTGTATGTGTATCTCTTCATATCAGATGCACAACTTGATTTACAATTGTAAGTCGAGTTACTTGTTTTACATGAAACATTACCTGATCCACAGTCATAAACTTTATACTCTGCTCCAACATTAGAAGCTGTACATGATGGCACATCTCCTGACTTTACGCAACCACTTTGGTTATTGCTTGGGCTCATATGTCCACTATCTTTACTCCAAGAACATCCTCCAGAGTATCCTGTTTGAACATAATCTGCATTAGTTCTCGTTGTTGTTACACAAGAAGTACCACTTAAACTTCCACCATATGGACAATAATATTCAAGTGTTGCATTATATGTTGTTCTACATCTTCCGTCTGAAAGTGTTTCATATCCTGCTGGACAGTTTGCCTTCCAAGTTGCATAATAAGTTGTATTACCACTAACTGATACGTTTACATTAGCTCCAGTACCACTAGAAGCAGTAGAGCTTGTACTCCATCCTTTGAATGTATATCCAGCTCTTGTTGGTGCTCCAGGAGTTGTTACTGAACAATATGTATTATTATAATATGCTGTACAAGATTTAGTTGAACCACCTGAGCCACCGTTAGCATTAAATGTTACTGTTGCTGTTTTATAACAGTTACTTGCTGAAGTAGATCTAGATGAGCTACTTGAGAATGGAGATGGACAAGTCGTTTGATTTGTTCCTCCTGTACAATACTTACCTGATGGACAAGGTGAGCAATCACTTAATGCTTTTCCACCAGTTCCAGTTCTATAAGTTCCGGCTGGACATGTCGTATTGTTTTGTCCTCCTGTACAATACTTACCGGCTGGACAAGTTGAACAACTTGATTGTTTTGTTTTCGTATTATAAGTACCAGCTAAACATGTTGTACATGATGTACTTCCACCCGTTGAATAAGTTCCAGCACCACAATCCGTACAATCACCTACTACTTTTCCTCCTGTAGCAGATCTATAAGTTCCGGCTGGACAATTTGTTTGATTTGTTCCTCCTGTACAATATTTTCCGGCTGGACAAGTTGAACAATCACTTGCTTGTTTTCCACCAGTTGCAGTTCTATAAGTACCAGCTGGACATGTCGTATTGTTTTGTCCTCCCGTACAATATTTTCCGGCTGGACAAGTTGAACAATCACTTGCTTGTTTTCCACCAGTTGCAGTTCTATAAGTACCAGCTGGACATGTTGTATTATTTTGTCCACCTGTACAATACTTACCTGCTGGACATGTTGAACAACTTGTTTGTTTTGGTTTTGTATTATAAGTTCCAGCTGCACATGTTGCACATGAAGTACTTCCTGGATTTGCTGCGTATGTTCCAGCACTACAATCTGTACAATCAGTTACAACTTTTCCTCCTGTACTTGATCTATATGTACCGGCTGGGCAATTTGTTTGATTTGTTCCTCCTGTACAATATTTTCCGGCTGGACAAGATGAACAATCACTTGCTTGTTTTCCACCAGTTGCAGTTCTATAAGTACCAGCTGGACATGTTGTTTGATTTGTTCCTCCTGTACAATATTTACCTGCTGGACATGTTGTACAATCACTTGCTTGTTTTCCACCAGTTGCAGTTCTATAAGTACCAGCTGGACATGTTGTATTATTTTGTCCACCTGTACAATACTTACCTGCTGGACATGTTGAACAACTTGTTTGTTTTGGTTTTGTATTATAAGTTCCAGCTGCACATGTTGCACATGAAGTACTTCCTGGATTTGCTGCGTATGTTCCAGCACTACAATCTGTACAATCAGTTACAACTTTTCCTCCTGTACTTGATCTATATGTACCGGCTGGACAGTTTGTTTGATTTGTTCCTCCTGTACAGTACTTACCTGCTGGACAAGATGAACAATCACTTGCTTTTGCTCCTCCAGTAGTTGTTCTATATGTACCGGCTGGACAAGTTGTTTGATTTGTTCCTCCTGTACAATATTTACCTGCTGGACAAGTTGAACAATCACTTGCTTGTTTTCCACCAGTTGCAGTTCTATAAGTACCTGCTGGACATGTTGTGTTATTTTGTCCACCTGTACAATACTTACCTGCTGGACATGTTGCACAACTTGTATTTCCTTCTGTTGTGTTATATGTTCCTGCTGCACAAGTTGAACAGCTTGTTTGTCCTTTTGCTGTGTTATATTTACCAGCTTCACACTTCTTACAAGATGTATTTCCTGCAGTTGATGTATAAGTTCCAGCATCACATTGTGAGCAATCACTAGCTTTAGCTCCTCCAGTTGTTCCTCTATATGTTCCTGCTGGACAATTTGTTTGGTTATCTCCACCTGTACAGTACTTACCTGCTGGACATGTTGTACAATCACTCTTTTGTTTTCCACCTGTAGTTGTTCTATAAGTTCCGGCTGGACAATATTCATTATTTGTTCCACCTGTACAGTACTTTCCTACTGGACATGTTGCACAACTTGTATTTCCTTCTGTTGTGTTATATGTTCCTGCTGCACAAGTCGTACAACTTGTTTGTCCTTTTTGATTATTATATTTACCAGCTTCACATTTTTTACATGATGTATTTCCTGTAGTTGATGTATAAGTTCCGGCTTCACATTGTGAACAGTCACTAGCTGTCTTTCCTCCAGTAGCTGATCTAAAAGTACCGGCTGGACAGTTTGTTTGATTATCTCCACCTGTACAGTATTGTCCTGCTGGACACGCTTTACAAGATGTATTTCCTGTTCCTGTTACATATGATCCAGGTCCACATTTCTGACAAGTTAATGAATTTGCACTGTATGTTCCTGATGGACATATACTAAATATTGCATATAATGTTACATTGCTTTTTACTGTATATTCACTTAACTTAGTACTTGCACTTGCATTTGTATTCCATCCAACAAAGCTATATCCATCTCTTGTTGCTGTTGGTGTCAAATCTGCTTTATTTCCATTTCTTACTATCTCACTTGCTTTAGTTGGATTTGTCGTTCCACCATTCTTGTTATATGTTACTAAATAGTAATTATCTTGTACTAGATTTGATATATTTCCTGCTTCATCTTTTACATATAAGTAATACGTTCCTGCACTTGTTACTTTACTTGTTGCATCGACATTCATACTTGCTGTTGCATTTATCTTCGTGTATGTTCCTGTCGTCGTATTCGTCTTATCAAAGTACCATCCGACTATTCCTGATACGGCATTCGTTGCATTTCCTGTATCAGTACATACTAGTGTTGCGTGATTTGTTATTCTACATGTTGGTTTTACTGTATCTACTTTTGCTGTGTATGAACTTACTGCTGACTTAGTTCCTGCATTACTTATTATTCTATATCTTATATAGTATATTCCTGTTGCTGTATTTTGCGCTGTTACTGTTGCTCCACTTGCTGTATGTATATTTGGTTCACAACTATTTGTTGTATCTTTACAATAGTAGATATTTGCTCCACTTATTCCTACTGTTCCATTACTTAATACATAATTTAATCCTTCGTTTGTCCATACTCCGTTTCCTACTGTTGTTCCTGCTTTGCTCTTCTTTGCTGTTATTGTTGCTGTTGGACTTACTTTATCGATTCCTGTTATTCTAAATTCTACTGGAACACTTTCCATCAATATCTTATTTCTTGTTCTTATCTTATTTACTGTTGTTGCTGGATATGTATTTGTAAAGTTTGTTTGCCAAGTTTTTCCATCATCGAATGATACTTCTGTTGTCTTCATTCCTGCATCTTGTGGCTCTACTCTTACTGACACATCTTTATTTGTAAATATTGTTCCATTTGTTGTATATACTTCTATCTTACTTATATTGTATGTCTTTCCACTTAATGTTCCTAATTTTATTGTTAAGCTATTATATGTTCCTTTTGGTATTACAAATTCTGCTTTATTTGTTCCTGCTGCTAGTGGTGCACTTGCTGTCACACTTCCTGATGTTACAGTGGCCATTGTTGTTTCTCCCACATTGCTTCCAAAAGTTATTACTAATCTTTCTATATCTTTATACTTACTTGTGTTGTTTATTGTTATTGTTGGAGTCGTATTTGTTGTCGTACAATTATTTCCACTTATTGTTACTCCATTTGGTGTTGCTGTATCTGAGTCTGTTGCTACAAACGGAAAAATCTGATATCCATAGTAGAAATTGAATTTTGGTATTTCTGTTCCTACTCTTACATCTTTAGCACATATTCCTTCATTTCCAGCATTATCTTTTGTATATCCGATTACTGTTGTTATTCCTGCTTCATCTACTAGATAATTTGTCTTTTTGTTGTAATCTCTATTTGAGGAACTACTTCCTATTCCGTATGTTAATAATCCACTACCGATATCGTTCATATTTTTTAGTGTTGCTTCTGCTTTTAGTGAATACCATCCGACTGATTCGATTAAGTCTCCCTTTACCTCGATATCACAAGTTGGTAAATCTTTATCTACATAAACATCTACTGGACAATCTTTTGTTCTTCCACTATTGTCAGTAATTGTTACCATTCCTTTTTCAGTAGTTTTATTAAATGTCTTTGAGAATGATGATTTTAAGCATCCACTTGTTACATCACTACATTTTACTGAAACTGATCTATTTTGACTTGTCCATCTCTTTGAAGAACCTGTTACTTCTCCACATATTGGATCATCACCATCTTTGCTGTATGTCGTACAAGCTTTATCTTCAGTTACATACTCTCCACAATAAAGACATGCTTTATATTCATAATTACCTCTGCTGTCAGAAGTTAACTGAACATAACTTATGGCGCTATCACAAAAGTTATTACTGTCTGGGTCTTTCATTGGGTCGATAAAACCTTCATCAATCAATTCTTGTAAAGATACCTTTTTCTTTTCATTATCTAAAGGTAAATCACAATTAGAATTATCGCTTATACATTCAATTACTTGGTTCTCTGCAGCATCCTGCATAGATTCCTCATAAGAAGTATATGTGCTTTTCCTTGATGACATAATGTATTGCGATACTGTTGGAACTGCAATCAATGCGATTATTCCTATTATTATTACAACTGCAATTATTTCAATCAAAGTAAATCCTTTTTTGGACATTTTTTCTTTCAACTTCATAATAATACCTCACTGTTTTCCTACATTATTCTTTTTACTATCTTCTAATGTACCCAATTATAGATTAAGTATATATTATTTAAGAACAAAAAACAATATTACAATTCAAAAAAAAATTTAAAAATTCATATATTAAAATAAGTTTTTTATTTTTATTTTACATTATTATCTCGTGTCAATATATGTATAATTTTATTTAAAATCAATGGTATTTATGGACTAGTATTTGTCATTTATTGTATAATATTGTTGAATAAAAAATGGAGGTGCATTATGAGAAAAAAAACAAAAATTTTTATTATGTTACTTTTCTTATTTTCTGCAACTCTATTTTCGTATGTAAAAGTTGTTAGTGCTGAGTCAATTACAACAGGAGTTATAACTGCCGAACTAAACTTAAGAGTAAGAGAAAAACCTACTACCGATTCTAATCAACTTGGATGGGCAGTCTATAATACAACAGTAACAATTCTTTCATATGCCGATAGTGGTAATGGTTGTGACGATAAATGGGCTGAAATAATTACAGTCGATGGAGTTAGAGGTTATGCTTGCTCTACTTTTATTAAAGACATTAAAACACAAGAGATACCTGATGCTCCAGATAACGATATGTCAAAAATGACTGACGAGGAATTCGAAGCTTATTTAACAAGTCAACAATTCCCTGAATCTTATAAAGTAAAATTAAGAGTACTTCATAAAGCTCATCCAAACTGGGTTTTTGTGGGTGTTAAAACAAAATATAATTGGAGCAACGCTTTAAAGAACCAAAATGTTGCTGGAAGAAATACTTACCAAGTCTATAATATAAAAACGAATAATCTAACCGGATATTTATCAACAGATGATGCTTACTATAGTTTCTATACCGATACATTTAAAGTAATGGAAGGATCAACTTGGTATCAAGCAAACAGCAAAGTTGTCGAGTATTATCTTGACCCAAGAAATTTCTTAAACGAAAACGATATCTTTATGTTTGAAAAATTAAGTTATAATGCTACATTCCAAACTTCGGATGTAGTTAAAAACTTACTATATTCAAACTTCTATAGTGATTTAATCCAGTACTTTATGGAGGCAGCTAAAAAGTTTCAAGTATCCCCTGTTTACCTAGCTGCTAAGGCTCGTCAAGAAGTTGGAATCAATGGTGGCGTTGCAACAAATGGTAAAGCTGGAGACTACTGTAGTGTAAGTGGTCTTAACGGATACTACAATTTCTATGGTATTGGAGCAACAGATGGTGTGTGCACAGGAATGAAATATGCTAAGACACAAGGATGGAACACTAAACAAAAAGCAATAGTTAATGGAGCAGAATGGATTGTAAGTGGCTATATTGCTGCTAAACAAGATACGACATATTTTCAAAAGTTCAACACTTCTTTATATGCAACAAAAGATATTTGGCATCAATATGCTGCCGATGTTCAATATGCATATCACACTTCACAAACAACAAGAAGTACTTATAAAAGTCTTGGATTAACAAATATCCCTTATGTTTTTGATATACCAATATACGACGGAATACCAGCATCCACTGCTCTTCCAAAACTTGGAAACCCTAATAACTATTTAAAGACATTAAAAGTTAATGGTACAGGAGTTACAAACTTCGATGGAGCCAAAACAAGTTATAAAGTAAATGTTCCATATAATGTTAACGAAGTTAAAATAGAAGCAACAACAGTAAACTCTAATGCAAAAATAAGTGGATTACCCGCAAATAATCTTTACAAGATTACAGCAGATGATTCAAATGTAAGTTTAACTGTCACTGCTCAAAATGGAAATACAAAAACTTATACAATAAATATTGTGAGATTACCTGCTCCAGTAGAACCTGAAGAAAATGATAAAGATGAAGATAAAGGAAAAGATAACACAAGTGACCAAGTAACTTACTTAACACCAGATGAAACAGTTACAAAAACAAAATACAATATAAAGAAAACTAACTATATGACAAATATAACTCTTGGTACAACAGTAGAAAGTTTGATTAAAAAACTAGAAGCTACTAACCCTTATGCAAGTATCAATATCACTAATAGTGGTAATAAAGCTAAAACGAGTGGTTCAATTGTAACTGGAGATAAAATAACTATTGAGTCCGGAGAAAACAGCAAAACATTTACAGCAGTTATTTATGGTGATTTAAATGGTGATGGAGCAATAAATGTAGTTGACTTAGGTAAAGTTCAAAAGCATTTATTAAAAGTAAGTACATTAACAGGAGCTTATTTAGAAGCTGCTGATACAGATAAAAATGGAACAATAAATGTTGTCGATTTAGGTAAAGTTCAAAAGCATCTTCTAAAAGTAAGTAACATATCACAATCATAGGAGACAAAATATGAAAAGATTTAAGAAATTATTATATTTATTAATAGTAGTAGCAACAGCCTTTGTTTTCTATATTCAGAGTACACCAAAAGTTGAAGCTGCTTCAGGTACGATATCGATAAGTGCTAATAAAAGTCAGGTTGTTGTTGGAGACACCGTAACATTTACAGTAAGAGTATCATCTGGAACAGGAATGGTTTCCCTACTTTATAACATAAGCTATGACTCTTCTAGACTAACACTTACAAGCGGTAATGCATCAGGTGCCCCAACATTTAGTTCATCAACAAAAAACGTAACATACACTTTTAAATTTAAAGCAAAGAAATCTGGTACTGCAACATTTAAGTTCAGCTGTGATGGTGCAACTTGGAGTGGTGATAGCGAAGTAAAATTCTCAACCAAATCAAAAAGTGTAACAGTAATTACACAACAACAATTAGAAAATAGTTACAGTAAAAACAATTACTTATCAAAATTAGCAGTTGACGGACAAAGCATTTCACCAAAATTCAATAAAGATACACTTACTTATTCTCTAGTTGTAGAAAATAATGTAAGAAAAATAAATGTCACTGGAACTAAGGAAGACTCAAGATCTTCAGTATCCGGACTCGGAAGTCACACTCTTGAAGAAGGATCAAATGTTATAAAAATTGTGGTAACTGCTCAAAATGGTAGCAGTAGAACTTATACGTTAAATGTAACAGTAAAAGAACTAACACCAATAGTAGTAGCAGTTGGTGAAGATGAGATGAATGTTGTTAGAAAGAAAGAACTAATCGAAAAGCCTAACAGCACATACGATGATGTTACAATAAAAATAAATGAAGAAGAAGTTCCAGCGTTCTATAATGAAGTAACAGATACTACTCTAGTCGGTTTAAAAGATAAAGATGGAAATATTGCTCTTTATATATATAAGGATGGAACTTACCAATTATATAAAGAATATTCCTTCGATTCATTAATAGTAACACAAACAGATTTAAAAGATGTACCTAAAGGGTACGTAGAAGAAACATTAAAAATTGGTGAAGAAGAAATAAAAGCTTACAAAGAAAAAGATAATGATGAGTTCTACCTCTTCTCTGCTGTTAATATAACAACAGGAAAAGAACATATCTATCAGTACAACACCGAAGAGAATACAATCCAAATATATAACTCTAAAAGTATTGATAAACTAAATAACAATATTAAAGAATTAGAAACACAAAACAAAAATTATCTATATGTTATCGTTGGTCTTGGTTCTCTACTTATTATCACCTACTTCTTAATACTTATTTCAAGTTTTAAAAGAGGAAGTAAAAGAAAATATAAAAAAATAGAAGCTGAGTTAAAAAAAGAAGAACAAAAAAAGATAGAAGAAAATAGAAAAAAAGAAGAAGAAATTGAAGAAAAAGAGATAAAAGAAGAGAAAGATGTCGATGAATTGTCACCAACTGATGACAAAAAAGAAAAAGTTCATAAAGAAATAGAGAAAAAAAAGAAAAAAGATGATAAAATAAAAGAAGATATTTCAAGTAAATCAAAAAGAAAAAAGAAATAATCTTCTTTTTTCATTGGAGGATATTATATGAATAAAAAGAATAAATTTAATTATAGTGTTATCTTTGTATTATTATTTGTTATTACATCAATATATTTAATACACGCTATATTGTTGTTTGATAAAATTGAAACAGTAGCAAGATACATAATTATAGGTATTATCGCCCTATTCGATTTGATTCTATTAATAAGACTATTCAACAAAAAGAAAAGTAAAAAGAAAAATCTAGCTGCTGCAATATTGTTGGTATTCTCAGTTTTATTCGCTTTCCTAGGTTTCAATTTAAATAAGATATATTCATATTTTTCTGATATGAATAAAGATGTTGTTTACTCAGTAAGTTTGGTTTCTTTAAAAGAAAATAAAGATACGGATCTTAATAAACTTAAAGAAGCTAAAATCGGTGTTAATAAAGATGATGAGCACGGTTTAGCAAAAGAAATAATTGATAAATATACTCTTGATAAAGATAATGAAATGATTGAATATGAAGACTATAGACGAATGCTTATGGATGTTAATGAAGGAACAATCGATTATGCCTTCGTTCAAACCAACTATCAAGATATATACGCTGGAGACGATGACTTAGAGAAAATAGTTAAAGATATTGTTGTTATCGATACTGCTCAAAAAGTAGTAGAAAAAGAAGAGGTACAATTATCTGGAAGTTCTAAAGATTTAACTGAGCCAGTTACAATTCTTCTTATAGGAATTGACTCTACTGCTCAAGGATTACAAAATGCCGATTCCTTTAATGGAGACTCCTTAAATGTCGTAACATTCAATCCTAAAACGATGACTGCAACTATACTAAGTATTCCAAGAGACAGTTATGTTTATGTAACTTGTATGGGTGTCGATAACAAGATTACCCACTCTGCTGGCCAAGGTGGTACAAGTTGTGCTATTAAAACAATTGAAAAATTATTAGATGTAACAATTGATTACTATGTAAAAATTAACTTCACTGGTGTTGTTGATTTAGTAAACCAAGTTGGAGGAATAGATGTAGATGTTCCTTACAGTATGTGTGAACAAGATAGTCAAAGAAGATTTGGAAAATATACAATATATATAAGAAAAGGAAGACAACATCTAGATGGTGAAAAAGCACTAGCGTTCGCAAGAAATAGAAAAAGTAATTCTGAATATTGTTCAAAAACTTGGACGCAAGGTGAAAGAAGTGACTTCGTAAGAGGAGATAACCAACAAAAAGTAATCACTGCAATATTAGATAAAGTTAAACATTTAACGAGCGTCGAAGATCTTGAAGGAATTCTAAAAGTAATATCTAAAAACATCGATACTAATATGTCAGAGTCAACAATGTTTTCTCTATACAATGTTGCTAAAGATGTAGTTCTAAGCTCTTCAAGTGATAAATTATTCACAATTCAAAAATTATATCTTGATGGAACAGGACAGATGATATACGACGAAAGAAGTAAACTTGTTCTATGGGATTACATCCTTAATGAAAAGAGTTTAAATGCTGTTAAAAAAGCTATGAAAGATAATCTAAGTGGTACTAAACAGTCACTTATTAAGACATTCTCTTATGAATATGGAGAAAACTATGAAACAGAAGTAATTGGTAAAGGTTACTATGGAACACAACTTTATAGTTTATTAACAAATCTAGTTGGAAAGAAATTATCAGAAGCTCAATCTTGGGCAACAAAAAATGGTGTAAAATTAAATATTAAATATGTGTCATCTCCTGGTAAATCAAATAATACTGTTCTTTCTCAAGACTATCCTGAAAAGAAGCGTATCGATTTAATACCTAATAGGACACTAACACTAACAGTAGTTAAAAACGAAACAACTACTACAACGCCTTCGACACCTGACCCAGTTGATTGCACAAAGAATCCAACTGATCCATCTTGTACTTCATCTAGTACAGGTGGTGGGACAAGTGAAACTACTCCACCTAAAGAAGACGAAGGTTCTGGTGGAGGAAACTCAGGAAGTTCTGAATCTAAAGATAATAGTGGAACAAGTGGAGATGGTGGAGGATCATCAACCGATTCACAAAAAAATGAATAATAAAACAAGTAGACATAGATTCGTCAATAATGTCTACTTTTTTCTTGCTCCCCTATTCAAAATTTGTCAAAATTATAGACAAACAGCTATTTTCATAGTATAATTTCATAGTTAGTTCTTTACAAAAAAAGAAAGGAGTTATTTTTTTATGATTAAAAAGACCAACGACACTAAGATAATTATTTTAGGTGGTTTGGGCGAAGTTGGTAAAAACATGTATTGTGTAATGCATGATGATGAAATTGTTATTATAGACGCAGGTATAAGTTTTCCAGATGCAGGACTTTTAGGAATTGACTATGTTCTTCCTGATTTAACATTTTTAAAACAAAATCAAGAAAAAGTAAAAGCACTAGTTATTACACACGGTCACGAAGACCATATAGGTGCTATACCTTTTCTTGTGCAATCATTAGAATTACCAGCAATTTATGCCCCAAAACAAGCTAAAGAATTAATTAGTTTAAAATTACAAGATAGAAATATAAGATATGATAATTTATTTGTATACGATGATACGACAGTTATCAAATTAAAACATTTTCAAATCGAGTTTTTTAGAACAACTCACTCTATTCCTGATTCACACGGAATACTTGTTAAAACACCAGATGGTAACATCGTAACAACAGGAGACTTTAAGTTTGACTTTACTCCTATCGGACCAATGGCAGATTTACACAAAATGGCTAGAATTGGTGAAGAAGGAGTCGATGTTCTAATTAGTGACTCAACTAATGCCTTAAATGAAGGAATAAGTGCTAGTGAAGCAAAAGTTGACAATGCCTTAAACGATATTTTTGATAGACATACAACACAGCGTATAATAATTGCAACCTTTGCCTCTAACATATATAGATTAAAGCATATTGTTGAAACTTGTTACACTCACGGAAGAAAAATATGTGTGTTTGGAAGAAGTATGGAAAACAATATCAAAATATCTATTGAAGGTGGCTATATCGATCATCCAGATATTTTAATAACTGCTGAAGAAGCTAATAATTTAAAACCTGGTGAAGTTACTATACTTTGTACAGGATCACAAGGAGAGCCACTAGCAGCACTTTCTCGTATTGCTAATGGAACACACAAACAGATTAGATTAAGACCAGATGATGTCGTTGTATTCTCATCATCTCCAATTCCAGGAAACGCCATGTCAATTGGAAATACGATAAATAAATTATATCTTCAAGGTGTTAAAGTTTATACGACTCAATCTCTATCTGATATCCACACATCAGGTCACGCCAATATGGAAGAGCTTAAATTAATGATTAGATTAATAAATCCTAAATATTTAATGCCATTCCACGGTGACTATCGTATGCTTAAGAGTCACGCTAATCTAGGTATTGAATGTGGAATTCCAAAAGAAAATACCTTTGTTTTACAAAACGGTGATGTGTTAAGTCTCGATAATCACGTAATTACTAAAGATACACCTGTAATTGCTAGCGATATATTTATAGATAGCAATCGTTTTGAAGAGATAAACAGTGCTGTCTTGCGTGATAGAAAGATAATGGCAAGTGATGGAATTTTAGTTGTTATTGCAAATATCGATATGAAAACGAAAGAGTTATTGATACATCCAAATATCACAACAAGAGGTTTTGTTCTTATCAACGAAAACGAAGCACTTATCAAAAAGATTGAAACTGAAGCTGAAAATATTATTGTTAACAAATTAAAAGAAAACAATGTTACATTTAACGATATAAAAAGTGAAATTACTGCCCTTTTATTCCCATTTATTTATGAACTAACTGGAAGAAAGCCAATAATTTTACCGGTAATATTAGATATAAAAAGATAATATCCACAATATTGTGGATATTTTTTTTGCAAAGAAAAAAAAAGAAGCTTATCTTGCTTCTTCTTGTGCTCTTGTTTCTCTTACAACTGTAACTTTTATTGTTCCAGGATATTGCATTGTAGATTCAATCTTATCCTTTACATCTCTTGCAATCTTGTGAGCTCCTAAATCGTCAACTTCTTCAGGTTTAACGATAACTCTTAGTTCACGACCTGCTTGTACTGCAAAAGTCTTTTCAATACCAGGAATATCATTTGCAACTTGTTCAAGTTGTTCAAGTCTCTTAATGTAGTTTTCAAGAGAGTCATTTCTTGCTCCTGGACGAGATGCAGATAAGGCATCGGCAATAGCTACTATTACAGCAATTGTAGATTTAGCTTCTGTATCACCGTGGTGAGATGCAATTGAGTTAACAACGACCTCATTTTCGTGGAATCTTTTAGCAATATCTACACCTATCTCAACGTGACTTCCTTCTACTTCGTGGTCAATTGCTTTTCCAATATCGTGAAGTAATCCAGCTCTTTTAGCAAGTTGAACATTTTCTCCAAATTCACTTGCAAGAAGTCCAGATAGATGAGCAACTTCTATGGAATGCTGTAAAGCATTTTGTCCATAGCTTGTTCTAAAGTGAAGTTTACCAATAATTTCAATTAACTCAGGATCTACCTTAGTAAGTCCAAGTTCAAATAAAGCATCATTACCAAATTCCACAATTTTCTGTTTCATTTCTTTGCATACTTTATCATATAATTCTTCAATTCTTGTCGGATGGATTCTTCCATCTTTAATTAATGAGTCAAGTGTTACTCTTGCTATTTCTCTTCTTAAAGGATCAAAACTAGAAAGTACTACTGCTTCAGGTGTATCATCGATTATTAAATCGACACCAGTTATAGCTTCAATAGTTCTTATGTTTCTTCCTTCTCTTCCAATAATTCTTCCTTTCATTTCATCGTCCGGAAGATTTACTACTGTTACAGTTTGTTCATTAGAAATATCTGCAGCATATCTTTGCATTGAGATGGCAATTAAGTTCTTAGCTTTCTTATCAGCTTCAAGCTTAGCTTCATCTTCTCTTTCTTTGATATACTCAGATATCTCCTTTGACATATTTTCTTCTACTTTTTTCATTACAAGATTTTTAGCTTCTTCTCTTGTAAGTTTGGCAATTTTTGCAAGTTGATCAAGTTCCTGTTGTCTTAATTCCTCTATTTTTGCATATTCTGCTTGGATATCTTTTTGTGACTCTAAAACACTTTTTTCTTTTTCTTCTAAAGATAGTTCTCTTTTTTGGAATAATTCATCACGCTTATCCATATTATTTTCTCTTTGGATAAGTCTATCTTCAGATACTTTTAATTCATCTTTCTTTTCTTTTATTTCTTTATCGGTGTCTAATTTTAATTTATGTATTTCTTCTTTCGCTTCAAATAAAGAGTCTCTCTTAGCCTTTTCAGCTTCTTTCTTGGCTCTTTCGATAATTTCTTCAGCTTTCTTATTAGAGTTATTTATTTTAGAGTTATTCATAAAGTGATTAATTGCAAATCCACCTGATGCTCCAACCACAACTAGCAAAATAGAGATAATAATTTCAATCATATTTTCCTCCATTTTTTAGTTGTTATATAAAAAATATTTATTTAAATAATAATTTATATCACTAATTCTATTGTAAAATGTTTGTGAAATATTGTCAAAGATTTTTTAACTCTTCAAGAGCACAATAAAAGCTACAGATAGATGTAGCCTTATTTTTATTCTTTTTCTTTTTTAGTTTCCTTCTTAGAGATTCCATAGTATTCTCTTGTCTTTTCATCGATTTCGTTAAATAATTCTTTATTTTCTTTAAGAAGTAATTTAACATTTTCTTTTCCTTGACCAATTTTTTCTCCTTTATAAGAAAACCAAGCTCCACTTTTATCGATGATACCAGCATTAGCAGCAAGTTCGACAAGTTCACCTTCTTTAGATACTCCTTCTCCATACATAATGTCGACAAGAGCTGTCTTAAATGGAGGAGCTACTTTATTTTTAACAACTTTAATTGTTGTTTTACTTCCAATAACTGAATCTCCAACTTTTATTTGTTCACTTCTTCTTACTTCAAGTCTTATTGAAGAGTAGAACTTCAAAGCACGACCTCCTGGTGTTGTTTCAGGATTTCCAAATAGTACTCCTACTTTTTCACGCAACTGATTTATAAAGATACAAATTGTCTTTGTTTTATTAATTGCACCAGATAATTTTCTTAAAGCTTGACTCATTAGTCTTGCTTGTAATCCAACATGAGAATCTCCCATCTCACCATCTATTTCTGCTTGTGGAACCAAAGCTGCTACTGAATCTATTACAATAATACTTACAGCTTCACTTCTTACAAGAGCTTCACATATTTCTAAAGCTTGCTCACCTGTATCAGGCTGAGAAAGTAATAATTCATTAAGATTTACTCCTAGATTTTTAGCATATGTTGGATCAAGAGCATGTTCTGCGTCGATGAATGCTGCTCTTCCACCACTCTTTTGAATTTCTGCAATTGCATGTAACGCAAAAGTAGTTTTACCACTTGATTCAGGTCCAAAGATTTCAATTATTCTTCCTTTAGGATACCCACCTACACCTAATGCTATATCTAAAGATAAAGAACCACTAGAGCAAACATCAACTTCCATATGTTTACTTTCTCCTAGTCTCATTATTGATCCTTTACCAAATTGTTTTTCAATATCACTTATTACTTGTTCTAAAGCTTTATCTTTATCAATATTTGCCATTTTAATATTTCCTCCACATATTTACTTACAAATTAATAATACACTATAAAATTTAAAAAAGCAAGAGATTTTCGAACATTTGTTTCAATTTTATTTTTTCTCATATTTTATGGGCTTAAAAAAAGAATTTCTATTAAGAAATTCGTATTTTCTACTTTTTATTATCTTCCAAAATTAATTTTTTATTAATGTTGTAGTATTGAATCATCGATACAATTGACATAAGTGTTGCAAAGTATAAGAAGAATTCAGCAACATTTAATGGAATAAGCTCAAATGGCATATTACCATAGAATACTAAGATTACACCCATCATTAAGGCTGCTGTCTTAATCTTTCCACTTCCAATAGCTGCTACTACTTTTCCTCTTGATGCGGCTTCCATCTTGATAGCATTTACAATTATGTCACGAACTACTATTACAACTGGAATTATAGCATTTATTTGATTTTGAGATGCTAGAATTATAAGAACAGAATTTACAAGTACTTTATCAGCAATAGCATCAAGCATTTTACCAGCATTTGTTACTAAGCCTTTTTTTCTTGCAATATAACCATCAAGAAAATCTGTAAAGCTAGCTATCATAAAGATAGCTCCTGCAATAATATAATCCCATCTAAGAGTTATACCACCTATTTCAGGACCTTTAGGTATCTCTATTCCAAGCAAATGAAATGGAGTACACAAAAGAATTATTATAAATAGTGATAAAACCAATCTAGTTACTGTTAACTTATTAGGCAAGTTCATAATATTCACCTTCGTTCTTTGATAGCAACTCTTGCGTAATTTTATCTTTTCTAGGTCTAATTAAATTAAATATTATTAATATAATTAAGATAATTACTATAAACAATGCAAATATTTCTAAAGAAATTTTAAGATTTCTTTTTCCATTCTTTTTAGGTTTAATAAAGGTATATGGAGAAGATACTTTCTTTTGCTCTTTTTTAGCATTACTATTTTTTTCTGCTTCTAGAATATCCTTTAAAGAGATTTTAGAAGTCTTCTCAAACATATAATCATTAAATTCATCTATTACTTCTTCAGGCTTAAGCCCCAAATATTTTGCGTAGTCTTTAACTCTATCTTTCATAGAAAGTACATCTTTAAAGGCTTTAGTGTTACCATCTTCTATACTTTCCAGTAAGAATGCATCGATATTTAAGTCTTGAGCTGCTTCATCAATACTTACACCGTTGTTCATTCTAGTCTCTTTCAAATATTGTCCAAGCTCTTTCATAAACACCTCTATTTAAAAAAAATAAATAATACTTAATAAGCCATGTTCTGTACCTATTGCTAGGTGGTAAACATTTATCTATTAGTTTCCTAATCCCTGACTCAGTTCATTTTCCTCGTCAAAGCTCCTCTACCAAAATTTGAGTTTCTCGCTCGTGGGGTTTATCGCGTTCCACTTCAGTTGTTTCCAACCTATTCGTCTCTATGACACTTTATGACTACTATAACCATATCTTTCGATTTAGGTTAATTCGTCGCCATTAGTATTTCTACTACCTAGAGTTATTTTTTCCTCTAGCGCGAACACTAGAACCATCACAGGTTCTGCGAGCATGGACTTTCCTCTATATTATAAAATATAGCGTTTACCTAAAGTATTATTCATCTTTTCCGTATACTATTTTTTCAAGTTGAGATAATCTCTTCATTAAATCAACATTAGAAACAGCCTTAGAAGATTCATCATCTTCAGAAGCCTTAGCAATCTCCAAACTCGCTTTAAGATTTCTATTCTCTTGTTTCAATGACATTATCTCATCAAGCAATTCTTCCTTTTCTTTATCTTTATCCTTCAATATTTTAAAGAACTGCTCATAGTCACTTATAATAAGATCAAGGTATTGATCTACTTCCTTTAATCTATATCCTCTTGTGTCTATTTTGAATTCTTTTTCCAATATATCTTTAGGAGATAAATTAAATTGTTCTTGATACATAAATATCACCAATCCCTTACTTTATTATTATCTTATAAAATAGGTAGTTTGTCAAATATAACAATATGGAAAATTATGTAATTGAAGTGTTTTTTCAAAAAATGAAATATGTTTTAAAAGTATAGAAAATTTTTACTATATATAGTATAATCAATAAAGAGATGTATAGCATCTAGGTGATAAATGTGAATTATCCGAAAGGAATCAAGACAAATAGTACTGACAATTATATAAAGTTTGATAATAGAGGAATGGGATTAGAAAGTGATATTAATCTAACTAATCAATATTATGTAGATAAGGAAATCGCATACATTTATAAGAAACCTACTCCTATTCAAGTTACAAAAGTAGATTACAAAAACAATAGTATCATTATAAAAGAAGCATTCTTTAAAGAACCATCTACTACCGATTATAATGGTTTATATAAAGGTATGTATATCGATTTTGAAGCTAAAGAGACAACAAGCAAGACATCATTCCCTCTAAGTAATATTCATAAACATCAAATAATACATATAAAACATATAATTGATAATGGTGGAATTGGATTTCTGATAGTAAGATTCACTTCACTTAATAGAGACTATATATTGATGGGAAAAGATTTAATTAAATTTCTAGATAATAATGATAGAAAATCCATTCCTCTTGAATATTTTGAAGAAAAAGGATTCATAATTCAATTATCATATACGCCGAGACTTGATTATTTAAAAGTTATAGATAAAATTATTGGAGGTATTTATGGCAAAGAAAAAGAAAAAAGTTGTTAATACAAAAGTACATATTAAACCCAATGTAAGAGATTTAGGAATATTTCTTGCAATTGTTCTTGTACTTGGTTTAATTTTTATGAATTTTGCATTTACTGCAATTATGATATTAGGTATCTTACTTATTATCTGGCTATCTAAAGTCTTTAATAAGAAAAAGAAGAAAAGATGGATTAGAGTTATCTTTAATATGTTTGTCATCTTATTTCTTCTTGGTGCCATCGCAGGAGTTGGAGTTGTCGCTTGGTTTTTAAACTATGTTGTTGAACATGCCCCTGAATTTAACGAAGATGCTCTTACAATGACTCAAACGACAAAAATTATGGATAGTAATGGTGTTGAAATTGCCGAATTGGGTACTAAAAAACGTGAAATAATAAAATACGAACAACTAAACGAAGGTTTGGTGGATGCTCTTGTTGCTACAGAGGACTCTAGATTCTTCCAACATAACGGATTCGATGCTCCAAGATTTTTAGTTGCATCTATTAAACAAGCCTTAGGTAAAAGTGATGCCGGTGGTGCTTCAACATTAACAATGCAGGTTGCTAAAAATAGTTATCAAGCTGATAAAGCAACAGTTACTCAAGGTTTTGAAGGTATTACTCGTAAATTCACAGATATCTATATGGCTGTGTTCAAACTTGAAAAGACTTATTCTAAACAAGAAATAATCGAATTTTACTTCAATGACCACTTCCTTGGAAATAACTCTTATGGAATTGAACAAGCAGCAATTACATACTTTAATAAACATGCATATGAATTAAACATTTCAGAATCTGCCCTACTTGTTGGTCTTTATAAAGCTCCTGGAGATTATGATCCATTTAAGCATCCAGAAGCAGCTGAAGCTCGTCGTAGTACAGTTTTAAAATTGATGTATCAACACGGTTATATTACAGAAGAAGAAAGAGAAATTGCTGATTCAATACCAGTATCTGACTTGTTAAATCCAAGCAAAAACAATCAAAAATATTGGTCATATTTAAATACTGTTGTTCAAGAAGCTAAAGATGTATATGGAGTAAATCCTGCTACTACTTCAGTGCTAATATATACTAATATGAATGCAAGTTATCAAGAATTTATCGATAATATAATGTCAGGTAAAACTTATAAGTGGGAAAATCCTGAAGTTCAAGCAGGAATTGCCGTTGTCGATGCTGACACAGGAAAAGTTCTTGCAATTGGTGCTGGTCGTAATCAAGAAGGAGACATTAATTTTACCTACACTAACTACGCAACTGATACAAAAAGACAAATTGGATCAACTGCTAAACCACTATTCGACTATGGACCAGGTCTTGAATACAACAACTGGTCAACTTATACGATATTTGATGATGAACCTTATGAATACAGTAGTGGTCAACCGATGAGAAACTCAACAAGAGACTACTGGGGACCAATAACATTAAGGACAGCACTTTCTTATTCAAGAAATGTACCTGCTCTTAAAGCTTTCCAACGTACAACTCAAAAACAAAAGATGCAATTTGTCCAATCACTAGGAATCACTCTTGAAAAAGAATCAGTTGAAAGCAATTACTTACACGAAGCATATTCCGTTGGTTCATTTAACGGTTCTAACCCACTTGAAATGGCAGGAGCTTATGCAGCGTTCTGTAATGGTGGATACTTTATAGAGCCATATACAATAACAAAGATAGTATTTAGAGATACAGGTGAAGTTGTTACAGCTGACCCTGAAAAGAAACAAGTAATGAGTAGTTCGACAGCATTTATGATTACTGATGTTCTAAAGACTGCCGTTAACGAAGGACTTAGTGGTCCAGGTAAAGTAAGCGGTGTTAATGTAGCTGCTAAAACAGGAACTACTAACTACTCTGCTCAAGAGCGTTATATATTAGGTCTTCCTGAAGAAGCCTTGAATGATGCTTGGATAGTTGGATACGACCCTGATACCGTAATATCAATTTGGTATGGATATGAACCGGCGTCTAAGAAGTACTACACTAATACGGCATCGGCAATGAATAACCGTCGACAATTATTTAGTGCTATTGGAAATAAAGTCTTCAAGAAAAATGGTCAAGACTTTAAAGTACCAAATACAGTTGTTAAAGTGGCTGTTGAAAAAGGTTATAGTGAAAATGCTGAACCAAGACTTGCAAGTGAATACACGCCATCTAGTAATATCGTTTATGAATATTTCAAGAAAGGAACTGAACCCACCGAGAAGTCGAATGCGTACAAGAAATTAACAAATGTAAGTGGATTAAATGTTAAGTATAACGAAGAAAGTAATTCTGTAAGCTTGTCTTGGCGTGGAGTTACTCCTGATGAAGATTTATCCGGTTCTTATGGAGCCTTCGGATATAAAGTATATAAAGACGGAAAATTCATTGGATTTACATCGTCGACAAGTTACACTATGAATAATGTAACATCGCCGTCGGGAACTTATAAAGTAGTAACAGGATATAAAAATGTGTCGACAGTCGATAGCTCGGGAACGACATTTACGATATCAAATAGCACACCAAGTAATCCAGGTGGTGGTAGTACCCAACCAGAAACACCAAAGGAACCAGTATATGATGCTGATTTAAAAAGTGGATTAAACGATTCATTTAGTGCAAACAATATAACTCAGCCAAGTACAAGTGATGTTATTGTTACAAAAGATGGTACAAATGTTACTGCAAGTGCTTCTATAACAATTACAATATCGCAAGGAAGTGGAAATGGATTTGATAAAATACCAGGAACGCCTGGCACTTACACAATAACCTACACTATTACTTATGAAACATATAGTAAAACACTGACTAGAACAATTACTGTAACAGAATAATAAAAATGCTTTGATTATCTCAAAGCATTTTTTCTTTTACTCTAATATAAGTATACTGTCTTTATTCTTTACAATAAATATATCATTTAAGTTTGTACGAATAAACGGATATACCTCTTCCCCATCGTTAATATAAATATAACCAAAACTATATACATCTGGAGTTACAATTTCATTAAAATTATCTTTTATACTTTCTAAATATTCGTTTGTTGTACTTAAATTGTTCTTTTCTAACATAACCAAGTGTCTCTCATATGTAGTATCTGTAGCTGTTTCAGTTAAAATATAATAAGAATCATTTGAATCCACAACAATGTAATCTAAGATATCTTCCATTATAACTAAAGTATTTCCATCAGTTGGATTTTCTACTACTAAGTTATCATCTTTATCCAAATAGAAGTTCAAAACATTTTCATTATAAGATATTTGATATGTTTCTTTATTTGGGTATCTTAATTCATAATTATCTTTAACTTTCATTTTATCAAACTTATAACAAACTGAATAATTATCATCTGCGTGAATAAAAGCTGGGAAAACAAAGAAACATATAGCTGTAATTATAAGGGCTCTATTATATTTTTTATTTCTTTTAACATCTATCTTTTCTTTATTAACACTTCTATTTTTAATTATCGCATCTATTCCTTCTTTATCTAAATATTTAAAGGCATTTACAAGATATAGAATAACAATTATAGATGATGTAACAAGTCCGAATATAGTATTTTGAAGAGATGGATTAGAAAGTGTTGTACAATCTACATAATTACCTGATTCACCAAGCATTATTGCAAAGTCATAAAATCCGTGAAGTAATACTACACTCCAAATATTACCAGTTCTATAATATACCACTCCTAAAAGGAATCCTAAGCTTGTCGTTTGTAATACTTGTAGTAAAGTTTCAAGAATCGTTTGACCAGCAAAAATATTTGTTAAATGAATTGCACCAAATACTAAAGATGATCCAAGTATTGAAAGAATTACTCCCTTTCTACTATTACCAAATTTCTTTAAAAACTCATTTTGAAGATAACCTCTACATAGAAATTCCTCAGCACACCCTATTGCAAAACAGAATAATGCTAAGTTAATTAATATTCCAAGACCTGTATTTCCACCAGTTGTCGTGTTTCCTAAGAAAATTATAACTGCTACAACAAAAAGAGTTATTCCATACTTTATACCTTTAAAAGCTCCTTCTCTTTTCTTATGGAGAATGCTTCCATTCTTAGAAATAAGTAAAACAACTATTACTAAGAATGCAAAGAATAATTCTGTAATAAGTTCTTCTCCATATTTTAAATTAAACGAAAGAAAAGTTAACAATGGTGGTATTAGTCCTTGTAAAAGTAAAACAACTAATGTTATAAAAAATAGTTTTAAAAATAATAAAACATATTTTTTTGATGATATCTTTTTAGTCTTAATCTCGACTTTGTCTTCTTTTTCTTCTGTATCCAAATACATCACACTCCTAGTATAATCTTATCACATAATTATTTTACTTAAAATAATAATTGTTACTCCTAAAAGAAAATATTTTATATTACTTTTAATGCTTATTGTCTTTAAGCTTTCTTTCATAAGTTCAAATATTGCAATGTAAATCATTATTCCTGCTGTTAAAGATAAGATTATGGCAAATAGATAGTCATTGATATTTCTCAAGAAAAGAAAAGATATTACTGCACCCACTGGTTCTGATAAAGCAGCAATTAAAGTATATTTTAAGGCTTTTGGTCTATCTTTTTTACTATAGTAGATAGGAACAGCGATAGCAATACCTTCAGGGATATTATGTAGAGCAATAGAAATAGCAAGAGGAATACCAATAGATAAATCTTTAGATGAAGAAAGAAAAGTAATTATTCCTTCGGGGATATTATGTAACACTAGAGCAAGCATCGAAATTATCCCTACTTTATATAAATTATCTTCTTTATCATTCTTTTTACTTAAATAGTCACATAAAAGACCTCCAAAAAGAGCATAAACGCCTATTATGAGGCTGGAAGGTAAAAACTCGTATATTTTATTAATATAACTAAAAGATGACGGAATAAGGTCAAAAAAAGAGATAAAAAGCATAATACTTGCTGAGAAGACTAAACTGGCTCCCACTACTTTATTTTTATCTTTTAAATTGAGAAAGATAATAATCGTTCCTATCATTGTCGATAACCCAGAAAGAATAGTAATTAAAAAACTTAAAAAAAAATTATTCATACAATCACCATTTAATTATATGAATAATTATTATCTATTTATTATTAGAATAGTATTTGCATATATCGCATATTTTACAATTCTCACATTTAGGTTTTATCGCAGTACAGTTGTATCTTCCAAAAAGGACTAATTGATGATGTAGTTTAGACCAAGATTCTTTAGGAAATTTCTTCATAAGTTTCTTTTCAATCGTTAACACATCATCTTGTTCTTTAGCAAGATTAAGTCTTTTACTGACACGGTTTACGTGAGTATCTACAGCAATAGCTGGATAATTAAATAGATTACTTCTAACGACGTTGCTTGTTTTTCTACCAACACCAGGAATAGAAGTTAAAATCTTTTCGTCATTTGGTACTACTCCATTACAATTATCGATTAAATATTTAGCTATTTCTTTAACAAAGACACTCTTCTTATTAAAAGTTCCAATAGGTCTTATTATTTCTTTAATATCGTCTACACTAGCATTACTCAATTTCTCTAATGTATCGTATTTCTTAAACAAAATTTTTGTTACTTCATTTACTCTTTTATCCGTTGTTTGAGCACTTAATACGACTGCGATTAACAATTCATAATCTTTACTGTAATTTAACTCACAACGAGGATTTTTATATAACTCATCTAAATAAGTTTCAATCTTTTCACTATTCATCTTCATCCATCCAGTCATCACAATCAAAGATTTCTACTTTTTTAGGTTTTTCTTTTTCTCTAAAATCTTTTCTATTCTTTTCTACAGCTTCTTTAGTTGTAATACCTTTTCTTGCCCATTCATAAAGTATTTTATCGATATATCTTAGATTAGGTACTCCATTTATTACTGCTTCTCTTATAGCTTCTTTAATAACTTCATCTTTATAGTTACTTTCTTTCCAAGCTTTTACAATTTCTATTTCTATTGGTGATAGTTGTTTATTTAGTTCTCTTTCTAATATAGCAAAAACATCTTCTTGTTCATCTTGTTTTTTTATTTCTTCAGTAGCTTCCCCTACGACACTTAGTGCTATCTTTTCATAGAAGAAATCTAAATAAATAAACTCTTCCATAATGTTTTTATCATTCTTTATTACTTTTATATCTATTAAGTTTTTCTCTTGTAATGTTGCAATGTACTTCATAATCGTTTTAACATCACTTGAGAATTCTTCACTTAATTTATTTATATCAAATGGTATTTTATTTCCTAAACTATAAAGATACATAAGAAACAAAAAGCTCTCTAAATCAATATTCAATTTAGGAAATTCTTTATAAATATATAAAGGAATAATTATATTTCCACTTTTAACAATATCTACTAACTTTCCATATTTCATAGGAATTCCTCCTTATTTATAGTTATTTAGTACATACTCCTCTATTCTTTCTTTTTTATTTTCTAGTTTTCCATCTAATATTTGTTTTTCTAAATCATTAAATATCTCTTTATATATTGGTCCTGGTTTTCTATTAAGTACTTTTTCAATATCTTGAGCAGTTATATCTATTTCTTTTTTAGATTGTATTGGCAAGTTTTCATAGATACCTACTATTATTGATTTATCGACATTGTACATATTGGCCACAATCTGGTTAATGTATAAACCATATCTATATAAAGTGTAACTATTTATTCCAAGTTTTAAGACTTCTTTTACATCTTTTATGATAGCTTTCTCGTTACTTGAAAAGGCTTGCTTATATTTATCACTTACATCTAGTGAAGACCATATACCTATTATGTCATTATTTAAGTTTATTTTATCTAGATTATATATTTCTAATTCTTTATCAAGACCAAATTCTAAGAGTAAATCTACCCCATATTTAGAGTTTGCACTAGCAAAGATTTTATCTAATTCCTGTCTTTTACGACTGTAAGATAAATTCTTCAATAAACTTTTGTTATTTATTATAGCACTTTTTACTTCATCACTTAACTGAAAATTTAAAATTGTAGCAAATCTTATTGCACGGAGTATTCTTAATGAGTCTTGAGAAAATTTATAGTTGCTATCCCCTACTGTATTTATAATTTTCTTTTCGATATCTTTCTTACCACCGAGAGGATCAAGTATTTTTCCTGTCTTATCGATACATAAAGTATTCATTGTAAAGTCTCTTCTCATTAAATCTTCATAAAGGCTGTCGATGTATTCAATTTCAATTGGTTTTCTATTGTTTATATATTTTATCTCTTTTCTAAAAGTAGTAATCTCAAATCTATCATTTTTTATGTATATAGTTACTGATCCATATTGTTCTTTGGGAAGAACAGAACCTTGAAACATATCCATTATTTCTTTAGGAGTTGCATTTGTCGCAATGTCGACATCTTTGGAATTAATACCTAATACGTAATCTCTAACAAAACCTCCTACTATATAAGCTTTATAACCATTTTCTTCGATTCTATTCAATATTTTTAATGCTTGTTTTAACATTTAATCACCAATTTAATTATATCAAAATAATCTTTATATTAAAAGTTTTAAGGTAAGAAAAAAAGAGCATTACACTCTTAATTTTTTATTTCTTGGAAACTAATACCGGAATCTAGATAAAGGATTCCTTTTTTACCGTTGAGAGTTGGATATATCTCGTTGTAATTGTTAACAGCATCAAACTTTGTAAGTGTTACATACACATAGTTGCCATCGACCATATAAAGCATAAATCTAGAGTCGTCATATTCACTAGGATCATATTTTATTTGAGATATCTTATTTCTAACTTCTAAATCTATTTCACCCATTTTTTCGACAAAACTTGAATATATCGTATCAGGTATAAAGTTAATGACTACAATTGGGGATATGTCAGAAGGAACAGTATCAACTTCTTCCCCGTCTTCCAATACATATTTCTTGTCAATTTCTTTATAGAAAAGAACTTGCTTTACTTCTAATTTAGATAAATTATCATCGACTTTTTCCACTTCTTGTTTATTATTTTCTTTAGATTCTTCATTTTCCCTTAATAAATTTGAAGAATTTCCACACCCTGTGACAAGTAAAATAGCAATTGCTAAAATAAAATATTTTTTCATTTTGAATCATTCCTTCACTTAAATTTTATTATAAATATTAGCATTTTATAAGTCAACAAAAAGGTCAAATAAAAATAACACCTCTATTTAAGATGTTATTTTGTTTTCATTACTACTAATTATTAATTTACTGCGTTCTTTAATGCAGTTCCAGCTTTGAAAGTAACTGCTTTTCTTGCAGGGATTTTAACAGTAGCACCAGTTTGAGGGTTGCGTCCTTCTCTTGCTTTTCTCTTAGAAACATTGAATGTTCCAAATCCAGCAACTGGAACTCTTTCACCTTTCTTTAATGCTTTAGTGATTACTTCGAAAGTAGCATCTAAAGCACGAGTAGCGTCAACTTTTGTTAATCCTGTTTTCTTAGCAATTTCTTCTACTAATTCAGCTTTTTTCATATTATATTACCTCCATTTTTTAAGCATAGCATGCTTACATATACAAAGTAACATATTTTTTTGGCAAAATCAATATTTTTTGTTTATTTTTCAACGAATTGACACATTTTTATATAACAAAAGCTATTAAATTGTTAGAACCTTTATTAACTATTTTGGAAAGAGTCTGAGAAAGCTTATACCTTATATTTTCGGGCATCATTGAAATTTTTGATTGAATTCCCTCTTGAACGATTACATCCAAGCTTCTACCAAATATTTCACTTTTCCAAATGTTTTGAGGTTCTGTTTCATAATCTTTCATTAAATAGTTAATTAATTCTTTACTTTGTAGTTCACTACCGATTATCGGTTCAAATGTCGAATTGACATCCACTCTTATCATATGGATAGAAGGTGCGACAGCTTTAAGTTTAACACCAAATCTATTTCCTTGTTTAATTATTTCAGGAGTATCTAGTTTCATATCTTTAAGAGTTGGAGTTGCAACGCCATACCCCGTCTGTTTGACCATCTTTAAAGCATATTTTATTTGGTCATATTCCGTTTTTGCTTCATCGTAATCTTGGAATAATTTCAATAGTTCAGCTTTATTTTTGACATCAACTTTAATAATATCTTTTAAAACATCATTGTATAGTTCATTTGGAGCCTCTAAATTAATTGTAACAATACCAGTTGATGGATCAACTTCACTTATATATGCTCTTGTTATGTTTTCGTTGTTTAAAAATCCATTTGTAATTTTTTCAATATCTCTTAATTTATCTACTTCTTGAACACTTTCTTTTATTGAATCAATATAGCTTTTTTTAACATCATTGTTAGAACTTAGTATAGCAATCCATTCAGGCATATTTACTTTTACTTCTAAAATAGGGAACTCATATAATCCTTCCTTTAGAATATTATAGATATCTTTTTCTTTCATCGTATCTACATTCATTGGTATTACAGGAACGTTATATTGTTCTTTTAAGGTATCAGCAAGTCGCTCTGTTTCAGGAAGCATCGGATGCGTTGAGTTTAAAACAACAATAAAAGGTTTACCGATTTCTTTTAATTCGTTTACCACTCTTTCTTCAGCTTCTAAGTAGTCACTTCTATCAAACTCCCCAATGGAACCATCAGTAGTCATTACAATACCGATAGTCGAATGTTCTTTAATTACCTTTTCTGTTCCAAGTTCTGCTGCTTCGACAAAAGGTATAGCTTCATCATACCAAGGACATTTGACCATTCTAGGTCCATTCTCATCTTCTGCTCCTTTAGCATTTTTTATTAAGTATCCAACACAATCTATAAGTCTTATATTGCAAGAAAAGTCATCGATATTAACTTTGGCAGCCGTATTAGGAACAAATTTAGGTTCGATTGTCATAATGGTCTTTCCACTAGCACTTTGGGGAATCTCATCAAGTGCTCTTTTTCTTTCAAATTCATCTTGGATATTAGGCACTACTAAATTTTCCATTACTTTCTTTATAAAAGTGCTTTTACCCGTTCTTACTCCTCCAACTACTCCTAGATAAATATCTCCACCAGTTCTTAATGCAATATTTTTAATTATTTCTTGTTTATCCATAATTACCTCTTTCTTACTATTCAGTTAATCATATGAGTGTTTTTAGTATTTATGCAAAAAAAAGACTGCTTTTGCAGTCCTTAACTATTCTTGTGGTACTTCAGGAGTTTGTTCTGTTGGTTGTTGTTCAACAGGTTCAGTAGGTTGTTCACCTTCTGGTTGTGTTGGTTCAACGCTTGGTACTTCGCCACCAGCTGGTTGATTTTCATCAGTTGGATTTGTTGGCTCAGTAGGTTGCTCTCCTTCTGGTTGTGTTGGGTCAACAGTTTCTTCTGAATATAATGTAAAGTTATATTCTTTTAAATCTTTTTCTCCAACATGCCATCCAGGAAGTTCTACTGTTGTTCCATCATCACCTTTAACAAGAACTGTTTCCATATCCTCAGTAGTTCCATCTTCATTTATACGAGTATAATGAACTAAATAAGAAAAATCTAATCCTTCTCCAAGAACTTCAACATTTTCAATTGTCCAAGTTTCTTCTGGTAAATTATTTGCTTTATATTCATCTAAGAAACTTTTAGCATCCTCATTAGTTAAATCTTTTCTAGGAACAACTTTTTCTGGAGCTTCTGGAGTTTCTTCATCACCTTTAAGGCTATCATCCTTATCATTCATATATAAGAAAACACCAGCACCAATTAATACTACTGCTAATAAAATTACTAGCATAGGTAAATTATTCTTTTTCTTTGTTACTTTTTCTTCACCTTCCATAATTAATCTCCTTTCACTATTCTTTGATAAAATTATAATAAAATATTTTTACGATTTCAATAAAATAATGTAAATATTACAGCAACTTTACATTATTTTAAAATGCTATTTACATTCTTTTCTAAATATTTACTTTTTTTACTAAAATATAAGTCTATTTTTTTAAACGAATCTTCTAAGTTTAGTTCTTTTGCTAATATTTCTCCCATATCAATAATAGAAACTGGATAAGTAAATTTCTTTTCTATTAAATCCTTAATTATAGGATAATGAGTACACCCTAAAACGATAGAATCAATCTTTGGAACATCTTTTAAATATTCATCCAAAGTACTTTCTATTTCTTCAAAGTTACCACCTTCAATTAGTGGAACCAATTTAGGGCACGCAACTTCATAGACATTTGTATCTAGTTTACTTTTAAAAATATGACTTTCAATTGTTTTCGATGTTGCTAGTACTAAAGTATCTTTAAAATTATTATCCTTTAAATATTTAAATACATAATCTAAAACACTATATATTGGAACTTTACTTTCTTTTTTTAGTCTATCATACAAGTTAGCACTTACTGTACCACAAGCAATAACAATAATATCGACCTTTTTATCATACATATAATTCATAATGTTTTTAACACAGCCATAAAGCTCATCTATTGTTTTATCTCCATAAGGAACATTTAAAGTATCACCATAATAAAAATATTCGTTGTCAGGATGATATTTTAAAAAGGCTTTAAGTACAGTTAAGCCACCTATTCCTGAATCAAAAAGTCCTACTCTCATAAGTTATCCTTTCTTTGTTTGTTAATAAAAGCTACATAACTAATTATGTAGCCACTTTAGTTTATTGTTGTAACTATTTTTCAAAGTCTAATTTCAAAGTAATTTCTTTTGGTTCTACATTTACTTTATCTAAAGCATAATCATCATCGTATTTTATAGCAAATGTAAAACTCATCGTATCTTTTGCTGGTACTTCTATACCGGCATCGATTCCTTTTATTTCATATTTACAATGTTCATCTAACCCCGATACATCAATATTTTTTAGTTTTGAATCAGTATTACCATTGTTTCTTAAATTAACAACATAAATTACTCTGTCTCCTCTTCCCTGAATTGATGGTGTAACATTTATAGATTCTTTACCACTTATATAAGAATTAACATCCATTCCATCACCTTCAGTTAAAACACTAGAAATAGTCGTAATCTCTACATCTTTATAAGAAGGTATCATTGAAGTAGACATTCCACTATTGTCTACTTTTATAGAAAGTAAGGCATATCCAAAAGACATAAATACTACTATAACTAAAAGAGAAACTATCATCGTATTTCTTCTATCTTTTTGCATTCTTATCATCTCCTACTTTATTGTTACTTTTATTATATCATAAATCTACATCATTTTATCAAGGTTTTTTGGAACTTTATCATTTATGATTGTTTTAATTATCTTTTCTTTCTTTTCTTCCGTTACATTCTTACCTGTTAAAGTAGATAAATCATCCACTAATTCCCCTAAAACTTTCTCATCTTTCATATCACTATTTTGTAATTTATTAGCAAGTGAAATAATTGTATTTTTATCGACATTGGTCTTCTCTTCTATTTTTTTAAATAGACCATCAAACATAAAAAAACCTCCTACATAATTATATGTATAAGGTTTTTGTTTGTTAATTTTTAAAATTAATTAAATCAATACCAGCTTTTAATTTAGATACTAATTCTTCCACTTGTTTTGAAGTTGACATTATCTCTATTTCTGTATCCTTCCATATATTGCAAATAGAGTCTAAATTATCAACGCTATTTTCAAGTTTTTGTATGCCTGAATTGAAAACACTCTTTATGTTGTCTCTAGTTAGTTCTATATCTTTAGTTACATTATTTTCTAATGAGTCTCGACAAACTACCCAGGCATTATCTGCTTTTTCTTTGGCTGTTTTTAAATCTTCAAGATATTTCCTCAACTGTCCCACAACAATTTTTAATTCTTCAGGATCAACTGATATGTTTTGAGAACTTTCATTTAATTCATCATTCATATTACTCACCTAACTATTTAATCTTTTCTTTACTTCTTGTTGAGCATTCTCTAATGTTGTTCTTACTCTATTTAGAAAAAGTTCTTCAAATTCCATTTCTTCTTTAACATCATTAAAATCAGTCTTAATTAAAGAATATATTTCCTGTCTAAATTTGTAGGCATCTTCTCCTTGCCAAAAAAGTTCAGTACTTTTGACAGCATCTGTTATTCCTTTTAAAGTCTCTTCAAAAGAATTTTCAGCTTCTTTTATTTTTAACTCAGAGTTTTTTAAGTCATTAATATTCATAACTTTTAAAGCCATATAATCGCCAACCTTTTTATAATTAAATTTTATAAATTAAACTTAACTTAATTACTTTTATTTTTTTCTATCATTTCTTTAACTTTATCATAAGACAATCTATATTTTTTATTAATTAAAAGTGCTCCTATAGATTTAAATTTCATCAATGCATTCTCATTTTCTCTCCATATTATACCAGTAAACTCTTTTCCTTCCTGGCAATATGGAAAAGCAAGTTCTATCATTTTATTAAAAGTAATTCCATCACTTTTATATTCATCTATAATATCAAAATCAAAAATAAAGTTTTCGTTTTCAAGAAATTCAATCAAAATAAATCCAATTAATTTATTATTTTCAACAAATTTAAAACATCTTAAAGTATTATCTGTTAAAACTCCAGTAATCCACTCTTCTCTATGTTCATTAGTATCATAAATTTTTGCTCTCGATTTATATACATCTAAAATTGGAGTAATATTTTCAAAGTAAATTTTAAATAATTCTTCTACTTCTTCTCTTGTAAGCTCTGTGTTCCTTTTTACAATTAATTCCATAATTTATCACTCCTTAGGCGTTAAGGTGAAAGTAAGGGCTTCCTCACCTGCTCTATATATTGTAGCTTCTCCACCCATTAGTAAGTTAGTCATACCAAGATCAGAATTCATCTGATATCCATTTTGTACTAGATTAACCTGATAGTCCATCCATACTTGAATAAGATCAAGACTTGAATCAGCATTTATTTCTTTACTACTGATAACTGTGCCATCTGGTGCAGTTATATCGATAACCGCACTATATTGTTCGACACTACTTATATATTCATTTGTGCCACCTTTTTTGTTTATTTGAATTTCTTTTTGGATAAGGTTACCCTCGGAATCTCTTTCAATAGAAATAACTGTGCCATCAGGACATGTGATTTCACCTGTAGAAGGATCATCTGGGTTAATTGTTACAGATGTCTCATTAACAACACATTCTTCATCCGAACCGAAATTTTCTTCAGTAATAGTTCTTTTAGTATAACCATCTTCCGTTATTTCAATAGTCTCTGTTACAACCACATGAATACCAAAGGCATCTATATAATCTGCAAGAACTTCTGAACTTACTACACCCGCTGTTGTGGTAGTTTGTTCTTCAGGTGGATAGTCAACTGTTATACCATCTGTAGCTATACCAGTTCTACTAAACTCCAAAGAACTTATACTACGAAGTATTTCATCAATTGTTCCACTTATTTTTGTTAAATTATCATTTTTTTGTTGATTGTTCCTTCTATATGCTGACAAGATATCTTTACCATTTTTTGACATTTCTTTTTCCTTATCATCATCATATAGTTTTCTATCACTTTTAGACAAGTTTAAGTTATAACTTTTTCTATCCCATTCTTGATATTCAAGGCACTTACTTTTCAAACTAGAAATCAATGAAATTAAAGTATTTAAGTTTCCAGTTTGGCCAACTTCATTGCTTATATTCTTGTAATAGGTATCATTTAAACTTGCACAATGGTTAGAAAGTTTTGTGGCTACAGTGTCTTCCCATCCAGTTAAATCTACACTATTGAGTTCTGTAGATGCTTCAGATATATCATTAATATAAGTTTGCTGTAATGTAGTCAATTTTAAAATGTTATCATCACTAGCATATTGCAAATATTGCGAAACATCTCTTCCCATAAAACATCCTCCTTATAACCAAATTTTATTGATTTCCTGAATTTTGTGCTGCTATTGCTTTTATAGTAGCAACAAAACTTTCTTCATCACTACCATACGCAGTAATAACACTATTCAAAAGGCTTAAATAGCCCTCGTATTTTTGCATAAATTTATTTAATTCTGTTTGAACATGAAATAACTGAACAGAAAAGTTCCTTGCTTCTGCTGCAGACCAAAATGTCACTAAAACATTTTTTTTACTATTCATCTCAGCTATTTTTTCTCTTAAACTTGTTTCTATTTCTGTTAAACCATTTATTGCAGCTTGAACTTCCTCTACTTTAAAATTTATATTTGCCATATTTACTCTCCCATACCAGTTATACAGTTAGCTAGTATTTCATCATATTTTGAAGCCTCTGATGTAGCAAATTTACCTAAATTTTCAATATCAACGCCAATATTTTTAGCTTCTGCAATAAAGGTTGCAAATTTTCCAGCAAAAGCGACTCCGTCTTCATCTGTCCATCCAGCTGTAACTTTTGACATTTGAGTATTTAATGAGTCAAGTAAAGTATCCAAGCTTTCTTTTGCACCTATTAGATATGAACCATAACTTGCAAGTTGTTCACTATCGACATTTAGTAAAGTTGAACTTCCTCCACCATCTAACGCAACCTGTGCTACTTGTGCCATAATTTACCTCCATTTTAAAAAAGTGCATATTGCTATGCACTAATTAAGACTTACAGGATTGAAGTGACTTTGGCCACCGCCTCCGCCACCAGAGCTATTACGAGAAGCTATTGTTTTAATCTTACTTAACAATTCATCATTTTCAGCAGAGTATGTATTTGAAACTGATCTCATTGCCAAAGTCATTTCTGAAATAACTTGTAAAGCTTGACTAAATTCATTTGCTGTGTCTTCTTGGATTGCTGATCTAATAGCAGCACCAACTGCAGTTCCATCTCCACCGGCAGCTGCTACTGCTGCATCTCCAGCTGCAGATGCTTCTTGATTAGCAGCGTTCATATCAGTTAAATTATTATCAATTGAATTTGCTAAACTTGTCAAATCGGTATAGTTAACATTAATTGCCATAATCAAATATCCCTTCTTTCTATAAAGTACTTATTTTATTTTTAACATTTGTTTCTGTTTCTCCAGCTGCTGTTGCAATATCACTTAATACTGCAGCATTCTGGCTCATACGTGCTCCTACTCTTTGCATTCTTTCTACAGCAACTTTTACTTTTGCTTCCCAAGTTTCTTTTGAAGAATCTTGCCAAGAATTTAATGCACTTCTTAAATTTGATTCAATTGCTGCTAAAGCAGTTGAATAGTTTTGTGCTGCGCCAGAATATTGTGATGCAGCTCCATTTAATCCTTCTGTGCTAATGGATAATTCCCAACTGGAACCTCCACCGCCACCTACACCTTCAGCAGGTACTTCCATATTTTTCATCCTCCATATCTAATTATATTATACTTTTAACCATTTGTGTTTGTCAACAATATTGTAAACACGTTTACACTTTGTGACAATTATTGTTGCGTCATAGTGTTTAAGAATTCGTCTAAAGAAGCACTAAAATCTTCTTCTTTAATATTGTTATTTTGAATATCATTTAAGATATTAACAATATCATTTTCTAAATCGTTTCTATTCTCTACGTTAAAGTCTTGTGAACTGTTATTAATGTAATCAAGAACTCTATTTGTTTTGTTAAATGTATCAATAGAGATTTTTTGATTCTCTAATAAACTTTCATTTAAATCAACTACATTTAAAGTGTTTTTATATTGTTCTTCAGTAATTGTTCCATTTTCTAACATAATACTCATATTATTATTTAGACTAACTATATGATTATAATCTCCTTCTGTTATACTACTATCTAGTAAATTTGTCATTTTGTCCATTATTGAAACACTTTGTTTATATGTTTCTTCACTCATTTTTCCTTCATACAAGAAGTATTGCATATTTGTGTTAGATAATACTACTTCACTGTATGTTTGTTCTGTCATTTTGCCATTTTCTACAAGTAAACGCATTTTTTCAAATGATGATATCGTTTCTTTATATGTTTCTTCACTCATTTTTCCTTCTGACACTAGGTAAGACATCTTATTAATCATTCCAACCATTCCTTTATATGTTTCTTCACTCATCTTACCTTCTTTTAATAATTGTTCCATTTCTTTCATAAGTGTCACAGTTTCTTTGTATGTTTCTTCTGTCATCTTACCAGAATTTAATACGCTAGCTAATTCGTTCATGAGGGCAACTGTTTCTTTATATGTTTCTTCACTCATCCTGCCTTCACCTAACAAGTCTGTTAGTTCTTTCATAAAAGCAACTGTTTCTTTATACGTTTCTTCACTCATCTTGCCTTCACCTAGCAAATCTGTTAGTTTTTTCATAAGAGCAACTGTTTCTTTATATGTTTCTTCACTCATCTTGCCTTCACCTAGCAAGTCTGTTAGTTTTTTCATAAGAGCAACTGTTTCTTTATACGTTTCTTCACTCATCTTGCCTTCACCTAACAAGTCTGTTAGTTCTTTCATAAGAGCAACTACTGACTTGTAAGTTTCTTCACTCATCTTGCCTTCACCTAACAAGTCTGTTAGTTCTTTCATAAGAGCAACTACTGACTTGTAAGTTTCTTCACTCATCATGCCTTCACCTAGCAAATCTGTTAGTTTTTTCATAAGGACAACTACTGACTTGTAAGTTTCTTCACTCATCTTGCCCTCACCTAACAGTTCTGTTAGTTTTTTCATAAGAACAACTACTGACTTGTAAGTTTCTTCACTCATCGTGCCATTTCCAAACATTTCTTCTAGTTGTTGCATAAGTTCTACAACCGCTTTGTATGTATCTTGACCCATTTTACCAGTCTCAAACATTTCTTCTAGCAACTGCATAAGTTCTACAACATCTGAACCTTGTGCTTCGGTACCATCTCCTGCTGTAACATCACTCGCTGTTCCAAACTCACTTCCCTCAATTTGATGTTGGTCACCACGCATATTAAGTAAACTATCAAGATAATTTTGTGCACAATCCACATATCTACCCGTTTTTAATGATATTTCATCAGCATAAGAATTAAGTCCATTAAAAAATTTAATATCTAGTCCACTTATCATACCAGACAACGCTGATAATCCAGATTCCTCCGTACTTTCAGTACCAAAAGATTTATTAAAGGCATTGTTAGAGGCTTTTATAGCATTAAGATTAGCTTGAGCATTTTCAAAATCAACTTTTATCTTTGCCATATAGCGCCTCCTTTAGTATAACTACCTTTATTATACAATCATATTTAAAATATCGCAAAATTTATTTAAAAAAAAATGGAAAACAGTGTTAAATGTTTCCCATCATTTTCTGAACATTTTGAATTTGTTGTTCAATTTCTTTAGACTTTTTAATATATTCATCGTTGCTTATCTGTTTGTTTTCAAACCTTTGATTTAATAAATCTTTTGCTTTCTCTAAATTTTTAAGTGTTGCTTCATAAGTTGCATTTCTTTGTGCATTCAAATTTGTATTAAATATCATTTTATTCACTCCTATTCTTAAATTGTAACACAATTGGTGTTCCTTCTAACTCAAAATTTTCTCTTAGTTTGTTTTCCAAGTATCTTTCATAAGAGAAATGTACAAGACCTTTATTGTTTACGTGGAAAGTAAATTTAGGAGGTTTAGTTCCTGATTGATTTGTAAAGTATATTTTTAATCTTTTACCTTTGTATGAAGGTGGAATGTTTAAAGTATAAGCGTCATTTATAACATCATTTAATAAATTTGTAGGTATTTCTCGTTTGATATTTTCACTTACTTTTAAAACTTCAGGCATAATTGTATGAATTCTTTTCTTAGTTAAAGCACTTGTAAAGACGATAGGAACATAACTTAAGAATTGAAATTCATTACGCACTTTTTTGATGTAATCTTTTATATCTTGATCTTTTTGAGTATCCCACTTATTTACAACAATTATAAGTCCTTTACCTTCTTCAAGAACATAACCTGCTATATGTTTATCGTGTTCAATTATTCCTTCTTCAGCATTTATTACTAAAAGACAAATATCGGATCTTTCTATAGCTTTCATACTTCTTAGTAAGCTATATTTTTCGATATTTTCGTATACTTTCCCTTTTTTTCTCATTCCAGCAGTATCGATAATTACAAATTCTTCATCATTATATTTCATAACTGTATCGATAGCATCTCTTGTTGTACCTGCAACATCACTTACAATTACTCTTTCTTCGTTTAACATTGCATTTATCAAACTGCTCTTTCCAACATTTGGTCTACCGATAACGGAAAACTTTAGTCTTTTATCTTCAGCATAGAATTCTTTTTTCTCGAAAGTTTTTACAATCTCATCTTTTAATTCAAAAAATCCAATTCCATGTTCACCACTTACTGGAATATAACTATCAAATCCAAGTTCATAAAAATCATAAATGTTATCTTCTGTCTTTTTATTATCGATTTTATTAATAACTACTACTACCCTTTTACCACTATTTCTTAGCATATCTCTAACAAGGAAATCGTTAGTAGTCAACCCTTCTTTACCATCTACAACAAAAAGAACAACATCTGCTTCATCAATTGCTATTTCAGCTTGCATTTTAATTACATCGTTGAATTTATCTAGTGAAGCATCGATACCACCTGTATCTATTACATTAAATTTATAATCTTTATATGTTGCTGTACTATAAATTCTATCCCTTGTAACCCCAGGTGTATCTTCAATTATTGATATTTTTTCTCCAACTAACTTATTAAAGATAGTACTTTTCCCAACATTTGGTCTACCTACTAATGCTACTGTTGGTATTTTCATAGTATCACCCCTTGACTTCGTAATTATAACATAATTTGTAATTATTGTAAATTAGAAGTCTCAAGAGAATAATGTTCACAAATTTTATAAATATCTTTCTTATCGACAATGTTAAGTCTAATTTTATTGTCAGCAACTTCCTGTTTATCTCTATCTACAATTTGAAAGTCATCTATGAATATTAGAGGTTCTTTACTACTTCTCACTACTTTTAAATCAATCGTCTTGTTATAAAAACTATCTTCATCAGTCTTATAAAAAGTTAATATTGTTAATAAATCTTTTACATAATAAATATTAACTTCATAAAAGCCATATATATCATAGTAATATTTTTTTCTTATATTAATTAATATTTTCTTTAAATCATCATATAAATTATCTTCATCTAATTTTAAATAAGATGAATTTACTTTTACAATTATTTTCTTATCACTTAAAAATTTAACATTCATTTTATACTCCTAAAGTATAATATGATAAAAATAATTTTAGGCAAAAGAAAAAGCACTCTAAAGTGCTTACTTTTTGATATATTCGTATAAGTCGTAAATGTTTCCATTAGCTGTTTGAGCAAAAGCTGTCTTTATGCAATAATCACTTTCTCTATCACAATTTGTTCCTTCATAGAACTTGATAACTTGATCTAAATCAAGAGTTCCATAAGATTTATAAGTTTCTGTTGTCATTGCATCTTCAATCATAATGTATTCTACTTTACCACTATCTAATAGAACAAATATTGTGTTTAAGTCAGAATCTAAATCAAATGTAGACATATGTACATCTACAACATTAGCTGAAAATGTTACTAAGTGATCTTTTTCTGTTTGACCATCATATGAATGCTCAACTAAATTTAATTGAGATTTTGTGTTTCCATATTCAATATTTATATAGTTTCCATTTAATCCAGAATAAGTTCCAAAAAGAACATCATATTGATTTTCACTATCTCCAACTATATATTTTTGATCAAATCCTAGAGTGTTACTTTTTTTAGTTGTACCTCCTGCTGTTAGAATGAAACCATTGTCATCAGATTCATTTCTACTCTTAGCACGGAATACTCTCTCTTTTAAATCACCTGATAGAACAAATCCACCAATAAAAGCAATTACTGCAACTACAATAACTATAGACTTTATAATAGCATCTTGAGCTTCTCTCTTTTTCTTTTCCATAAACATCCTCTCTCTACTTTCATAATTTTATTATAATATTTGTTTATTTTATAGTAAAGATTATTTTTGCTTTTTTACAAATTAGGACATTTTTAATGGAAAAAGAGTGTAAAAAAAGCACTATGTGCTTATTTTCCTAGTATTTCTTCTATAACTTTTAAGACTTCTTCTCTTCCTGTTTTAGTAACACTTGAGAAAAGTATTACATTGTCCCCTACTACAAGATCTATTGTTTCTCTTAAAAGTTTTAAGTTTTTATCTTTTTCACGAGATGAAACCTTATCTGTCTTAGTAGCAATTATAGTAACGGGTATTTGATAATACTTCAAAAAGTCATACATCATTTTATCGTCACTTGTAGGTTTATGTCTAAAATCTATAAGTAAAAATACTCTTTTTAGTGTTTCCCTTCTTTGAAGATATTCTTCGACCATAAGACCAAATTTTCTTATTTCTTCTTTAGATGTGTCGGCGTATCCATATCCAGGGACATCTACAAGATAAAAGTTATCTTCGACATTATAGAAGTTTATCGTACTAGTTTTACCAGGTTTAGAAGATATTCTAGCTAAGTTTTTTCTATTAACCAAAGTATTTAGAAAGCTACTTTTTCCGACATTACTTCTTCCAATCATAATAAACTCTGGAAGATTTCCTTCGGGATACTGGCTTCTTCTTACTGCTGTTACTTCTAAGTTAACATTGTCAAGCTTCATATCAATTACCTGCCTTTCTAAACTCCTTGCAAATATCATCTAAGTCTTTTATTAAAAGTTCAACTTCTTCAAGATTTTTAACTCTTGCTCCACTCGCTAACTTGTGGCCACCACCATTATACTTTTCAGCAATTTGGTTGATGCTTGGCCCACGAGATCTTATATTAAACTTATATTGATTATTTTTAACGTCTTCCGATATAGTTGCCCAAACGATTACTTCGTCAATATTGTTATAGTTGTTTACCATATTTCCTGCCGAACTTGAGTCCACACCATACTTAGTTAAAGTATCATTAGAGATTATTACATAAGCAAGTCCGTTATCAGTTAAAGTTAAATTTTCTGAAATATAACCTTGAAATCTTACTTCGCTGAATGGTCTTGCATACAACTTTTTATAAAGACTTTCCGTTTCTAGATTATAATCATCGATAAGTCCTTCTATTATTCTCAAAGTATTGGATGTCGTGTTGAACAAAAATCTATTTGTATCAGATATTATTCCATAGAACAAGTACTCTGCTACTTTTTTATTCATGGGAATATTATTTTCTTTTATAAAACGATAGACTAGCTCTGATGCGCTTGATGACGCAGTATCTATGTACTCAAACTCCCCTAACTTCTCAATAAAAGGATGATGATCTATTTTACAAACATTAGGAAATAAATCGACATTTACCCCATCGACTCTTTTTTTATCTGGAGTATCGACAACAATTAATAAGACATCTTCATTATTTGTCTTTTCATATTTATCAAGTTTTGGGAAGTAATTGTATCTTGAACTTTTAGTTCCTACAGCATAAACTTTTTTATCTTCAAAATTTAGTTCTATCGTCTCTTTAAGAGCAAACTGACTTCCTAAAGCATCAGGATCTACTCCAATATGTCTTGCAATTACAATGGTATTATATTGTTTTATTTTTTCATATATTTGCTTAAGCATTAACCATTTCCTATCTATTATTAATAATATTTAATGTATCTCTTGCAATCATTAACTCTTCATTTGTAGGTACTACATATACAGCTACTTTAGAGTCTTTTGTACTAATCTTAGTAAACTTTCCACGAACATTATTTGCTTCTAAGTCAATTTTAATACCAAGACACGCAAGTTTTTCGATAACTTTTGCACGAGTTTCTGGACTGTTTTCTCCAATACCTGCAGTGAAAGCGATAACATCAACGTGACCTAGAAGTACATAATATTGAGCAATGTATTTAACGATTGAGTTAACATACATATCTTGGGCAAGAGCACATCTTTCGTTTCCGTTTTTAATACCATCTTCGATATCACGAGAATCACTACTTACTCCAGATATGCCTAAAAATCCTGACTTTTTATTTAAGTCATCCATTATTTCGCCAGCACTTTTTCCTTCTTTTTCCATTATGTAAGGAACGATTGAAACGTCAATATCTCCACTTCTTGTTCCCATAATGATTCCAGCGTGTGGTGTGAATCCCATTGATGTATCGACACATTTTCCATCTCTTATTGCTGTTATACTTCCACCATTTCCTAAATGGCAAGAGATGATGTTTAATTTATCTCCAAGTTCTTCTTTTAAAGTTTCAGCAATAAATCTGTGGCTTGTTCCATGAGCACCATATTTTCTTATATGATAATCTTCATACCAAGAATAAGGTACTGGGTATAAGAATCTTTCTTTTTCCATTGTTTGATGGAATGCTGTATCAAAGACTCCTACCATTGGAGTTTTAGGTAAAACTTCTTTGAAAGCTTTAATACATAGTGCATTAGCAGGATTGTGAAGAGGCGCAAAATCACTAAATTTAATTATGTCATCTACTACTTCATCTGTAATCATAACTGATTCACTATACTTATCTCCACCGTGAACTAGTCTGTGTCCTACTCCTTCGATTTCTTCTAAATTAGATATAACTTGTAATTCGATAAGTTTTTCTAATAAAATTTTAACTGCTGTTAAATGACTATCAAGGTCTTGTTCAACCTTAATTTTTTCTCCTTTGTATTTTAAAGTATAAACTCCATTTTCAATACCGATACGCTCAAATACTCCTGATATTAATACTTCTTCAGTACTCATATCAAATAATGAGAATTTAAGTGAACTACTACCAGCATTTATTGATATTATTTTCATATTTATCCCTCTTTCTAATAACCTTATTTTATCAAATATAACTTAATTTGTGAACACTTTAAAACATTATAATTTCTTAATGTTCTTTTCGATATGTCTATCTCTTATTCTAACTATAACAATAATTATTAAGACAACTGCTGTAATTGCAAGAAAGACTTCGACGATTAATTTTTTCTGTTCAGAAGTAATAACAATTTTAGGTTCTTCTTTTTCTTCTTCCTTTTCCTTTACTTCCTCTTCTTTAGAAACATTAATTATATAACTTCTAACTTCTCCTTCAAGCGATGTTACTTCAATTACTACTTTATTGTTATTCTCTTCGAAGTTTTCAGCACCTGTTATCGTATATGTTGCTTTATCACTTTCTGTTTTAGCAGTTATATTAAGACTTGTTACTTCGTTAGAAACATTTATTTTATATATATTTTGATATTTATCAAATTCTAGTTCATAACCTTCGATAGTAAGTGATTCAAGATAGTTGTTTTTCTCTTCCTTAGTAGGTGTCTCACTTCTTCTTAAATGTTTTAATCTATCGTTCATTCCTTCTGTTACTTCTTTTTTTGTAAGTTCTAAAATGTTGGAACTTGATTTATCAGAGCTAGTAGCTATCGAAGTTTTATTTTTCACTTCATTATTTGATTTAGCTATTTCTACTGCATATTTAGTTTTATCAGTACCACTTTCTGTAAGTAATGTAAAGTTGTTATCTAGAACATCTTTATTTATATCAGTAATCATATTTAAAAGGATTCCTGTGTAATTACTAATATTTATTTCTCCTTTTGTAGCTGTAGTGTTATTTACTGAAAAAGTAATACTTGCAGTATAAGTCTCACAAAAAAGTACTTTGTCACTACATTTACTCTTTTCGTAATCATTTTTTAAAGTGCTATAAAGGTAATATTGTCCATCTGTTGTAATTAAAATACTTGAATTAAAGGCATCACTAGAAGTTACTTTAGTAATAGTAAAATCTTTATCGTTAAAGTTAAGTTCTGTAAGTACTCCATAAATACCTAAAGATTTAGGATTGTTTTCTACTACATCTTTAAACTGCATATTTATAGTTAAAGTAAAATCTTCTCCTGTTGTAACTTTAGTAGGTCCACTAAGTGTGACATTTGTTGTATTTTCTGCTTTAACAGTAAACGGCAATAAAAAAATAAATAACGAAATTAATAATAATATTTTATTCTTCATAGGTCCTCCTTTAATATTGCAATAAAATTGTATCAAAAAAATATAAAATAATCTAGAACAAAGTGATTTATAAATAAATCACGTCCAAACTTCACAGTTTGGTTTTTCTCCTTCATAGGATAATTCTACCCTCCAGAGACCAATTTCCGATAGTCGCTACCGTACCTATATTTTTTTATTTATTTTTAAACCATTTGTCCTATATATTTTCTAATTCCTTCTGTTAATATATTTATACTTGCATTTATATCTCTATCCATCTCATTTTTACATTCTTCGCATACGAAACTTCTTATTCTTAAATCTTTTAGTTCTTTCTTTCTATTTCCACATATACTACATATCTGACTACTTGGATAATATGTATCTATTTTTATCAGCTTTTTATTCTCCCATAGACACTTGTACTCCAATTGTCTTATTATTTCTCCTAAAGAACTATTGGCTATTCTTTTTGATAAATGATTCTTTCCTTCTTCTATCATTTCTTTTATCTTTAACGTTTCACATACGATTATGTCATTGTTAAAGTCAATATAAAAATGTAATATTTGGGCCATATAATTATGTAGGAAAACCTACATTTTTAAATGAGCCTTA
>CANRDN010000016.1 GCA_947629375.1 uncultured Bacilli bacterium
TCAAACTCCTGCTTTATGTCATGTTCAAAAGACTCCCTCTCATCGTCATATGTTGTTTCATCATCCGTAATCTCATCAATTCTTTCTTCCATACGATCATATCGTATTTTCGCCTGTTTAGGTGGTCGGCCTCGTTTTCTCACCGGCATACCAAGTTCGATACAGGTTGCATCCTGATAACCGTAACTTTGGACAAATGCCTTAATGAGAACTCTCAGTGAAAAACCTAAATTCGACTGTTTCTCAATCCAATTATTGACGATACTATCAGCCGAAGGCACAGTAAATCGATGTCTGATATTTCTATCGTCTCCCACAAATACACACACCCTTTCTTCAATGTTTACATATATATTTACAAACCTTAATCAAGTCTGTAAACATATTATAACACACGCATTGAAATAAGTCAATAAAAAAATAACCCTTTTTTAAATATTTTTATGTCCCCAAGTGGGCGATTTTTTATATCATAGATTCAGCATATAAAAACATCCGAAAATTGACATAAAACCCATTGTGGTATATAATATAATATCGACGTCGATACTCCATCCGGTAAAAAAGTTTTCCTGATGAGGGCGGAAATGTAATGCGACCGCTTCGGCTGACGTCTTCCGACGTCCGCCTTGCGTTGGGTAGAAAATAAAAACAATAAGAAAGGGGAGAAGCGGGCCAAAAATGCCTGCGGCACATATGAAAAGAACAAAACACATTTCAGTATTGATCACAACAATAATAATTTCAATCAATATGTGTGGATGCGGCAGTGTTCCGACATCACAAACAACAGATACAATACCGGAAACTGTATCTGTTACTGAAACATCTTCAGTTTCAACTGAAAGCTCCGATGAATCAGAAGAAACGAGTGTAGAAGAAAATTCTAAAGAATCGGAAATAAGTTATAATCCGAACTATGGTTATAGCTCCGATACTGAAAACAGCGGTAAACCCGAAAGTTCATATGAAACTGAAACAAGTGAAACCAGTACATATGAACAAACACATTATGAAAAAGCGTATGCTCCATGTTATAGTGAAAAATTGAACAAATATAAAAATAATTTTGTTAGATTTTACACTAATGCAAAAAGTGAACAAAATTTATTCAAAACTGACGAAAAGAATACTCTTTGGTATTTCTTTAATTTTGCCCAAGAGGGCACTGTTGGTGTTGGTATTTTTAACAAAACCAATTCCGATAAATATAACAAAGATTATGTGAATGACACAAATGTTGCTTATACGGAAATGTATTACGGATTTCAAGCCAAAATCATAGACGGAAGAACACTATCCGTCAAAAATTATACAAATCTCGACGATGTAGAATACATCGATCTTAAAATTCAGTATGAACGTCCTGATATGACCTATCCTGATTATACTGTGACTTATGACAAAACAACGCTGACAGCAGATTTATACAATGAATCATTCATAAACGGCTGTTATGCAATCACAGGAACATATAAATATAAAAACGAAACAAATACTTGTAATCTATATTTGTATGTAAATTGTAAATCGAACAATCCGTCGGATTATAACTTTTATATATGCCACGGTGAAAGCAACGGTCATCAACTTGGAGAAGATGACAGCCCCGCTAAAATTCGTGTAAATACAGATGAACTTTTAACAAAATACAACATAACTCCAGAAGATTCATTGAGTTTAAATATTATGTACCCATACAGTGCTACCCAATATCAAAATTCCGTATTTGATACATCTAATTGGATAACCAAATCTAAAAAAATTGTTGCTAATTACGAATCCACATCAAAAGCTTTTAGGGCAACACTTCTTCATGACTGGATGATTGAAAATATGGCATACGATGATTATCGAACAGACTATCTTGATAATACCCCTCGTTATGCAAATCATTATAATACAGATGCATTTTATCCGTCAAATTCTCATATTGGCGTGTGTCTCGATTTTGCAAACATATATATGATAATGTGCCGCACACAAGGAATTCCATGTATCACTTGTGAAAACGAAGAAGAAACTCATGTATGGAATATGATTTGTATTAATAAACAATGGGTAGAAGTAGATATAACTTATGACCTAACATATCATGTTGAAACCGAAGATGTCAACAAATGGAACGAAAATATAAACAACAGACCATATGAGTATTATTTCAACTGCCCCAAACACAACATGCACGATGTGGCGAATAGTATAAACAAATGCCTACATGAATATTAACTTTTCATAAAAACCCCTTATAAAAAATACCGTTTCAGTTCATTTACGAATTGAAACGGTATTTTTTTCAAAAAACATTGATAAAAGGATATTATTCTGATATACTTATATCATACTCAACAAGAAAGGATCTAACAAAACTATGTTAAAAAAAATAATATTGACAATCAGTATTGCATCAGCCTTACTGATAACAGCAGCCTGCGGTCAAACAAATACTTCTCCTGTTAAAAACAATGAAAATCAATCTGTATCTTCATCTGAAAATTCTGAAGAAAAGATTAATGTCAAATCGTCATATTTTGCATACGATAATGATAAAAAACTTGCCTTGAAAATTAAAAATGCAAAACTTGAATTCAATGATATTGCAAATAATATAAAATATACAGGCAATATTGACAAAAACAGCAGTATAAAATGTACAAGCAATAACGCATCTGAAATTTCCTGTACTGCATCAAACAGTACAATTACAATAACTATCGATAAGACAAAACACACACTACCTATTATAGATGAAGATAAGTATATGACCTATATACAACTTATCCCAAAAGAACAGCCGGAAGAATCGGAAGTTATTCAAACTTTTGAACCAACTGTCAGTAACGATGATGAGTCTAATCCGACACAAAGTTCATCCAAGCCTGATACTTCTGAAGAATCAAGCTCTTCATCAAATACGGCTGAATCAAATTCTGCACAAAGTTCAATCGAATCAAGTCCCGATGAATCCGAAAACAGCAGTGAGCCTGACGATTATACAAAATATGCTCTCGGAAATTATTACAGCATATCCGGCGAAATGAAAAATATCTATAATATATCTATCGCCCGAAACGGAGATAACATACTCGTCACTCTCGGCATATCTCCGCAGTTCAGTCATCTTGATAAATTCGACGATACAACACGCTTCTATGCATCAGTACCCGATGACTATTTCGTAAAAAGAAATGCGGGCAAATACTGGTTCAAAATAGATTTAGGCAAAAAACCGAGAGATGAGCAAAAAACAGTTACACTGGGACTCGGTCAAGAAAAGAAAAACGATAAAACTTCAATAATCGGACACATAAAATGCGGAGATTACTCTGAAGAAATCGTTTTTGAAAGATTATGAAAAAAATGGCACAGTCAAGGAATTTCCTTAGACTGTGCCTTTTATCATCCATTGAACGCATACGAAAGACTGTCTTCGCTGTCGTCTTCGGCTTCAATATCTGCTACTAAAGCCGCAGCATCTTTGCTTCGCTGTTCCTGATCCAAAACGGCAATAGCTTGATTATATTCATCTATTGAACTGCAAATATAACATATAGGCATATCACCGTTCTCCTCAACCAGTTTTGCATTATACTGATCATAGTCAATCGCTCCGCAGGCATACGCCGGCTCCAAGCCTTGACTCTCTATCGCCTTGTCAACACCTTCCGATTCTACAGTCTTGTTAAATTCTTTAACTGCTTTATAAGATGCATCAAACGTACTTGCAACATAATGCTTATCATCGCCCATCTCAATCGAATATGATTGTTCCAAACTTTCCAAATCGCCTTTGACAAACTCAGCAGCTTCAGTCTTTGCATCTGCTTCCGATTTTCCGTCAGCTATCAATTCCTTTTCTTTATCCTGTGCTTTCTTCTCGATTTCAAGCTTTGCGTCAACGTATTCTGTCAATGTACTGTATAGCTCCGAATATTTACCCGGATCTACAAGTCCATGACGAGCTTGTCCGAGTCCGAAACGTATAAGCGACAAGTTCATAGCTTGTGCTATTTCCTCGCCGTAAGTATCTTTAAGCGATTCATCAGGTACGATATTCGTAACAATAGTCTGCTGCGTTTCTGTATCTGCCTCATTAGTCTGTTCTATAGTACCGCCAACACCTGCTGCCGCCATACCCTGTGCCATAGCTGTCGACAATGAAGGATCTGCTTCTATCTCCGATGCATCAACACCGACAAGTGCTCTGTCATTTGCTGCAAGATATTTACTGTATGTATCGGCATCTACATCACCGAAAGCATATGCGGCATCTATATTCTGCATACAGAAAGTATTATAATCAAAATCTTCTCCCGCATTTTCTACAGTCTGTACATAGTTTGTATATGTATCCAACGCAAATGTATATGCATCTTTGATGCCACTGTCATATTTACTGAATACTTCTTCAACTTTTGCATCATAATCGTCCGCATTTACATCGAGCTGAGCAAGTTCTTCCTCACAGTTTGCAAGCTGTGTAATTTTTTCATTTACTTCGCTTGCATTAAAATGATAATTGTCAAATGCAGAATCATACACAAACTTGAGTGTTGCGAGATTAAATACTTTCTGTTCAGCGGAATCCGATGCATCCGCAGGAAAAGCTATATTCATATCTCCCGCCTGTACAGTATTTTCCTGTACTTCTTCAGATTCGTCTGTGACTTTCTGCTCAGATGCTTCATCTTGCGAATCAAGTTTTTTATCAAGTTTCTTTTCTATCCATGATTTCGCACTGTCAATTAACTTTTTACTTGTTTCGGAATTTTTAACTTTATCAAATATAAAACTGGTGATAACGCCCATATCTAAGTCATATCCTTTCCTAATTTTTTTTTCTGCTATATATTATATAATATATAACAGAAAATTGTCAATATGTTACTTTTATTTTTTCCAACAAAAAAATCTTCCGATTATCAATCAGAAGATTTCCTGATGAAATTTTTAATCAAATTTGAATAACGTCTGTCATCCGGTTTCTGAAGCACACGTCTTATAGAGCCTGTTCTTCCTGCACCGCCGGTAAAATCAGAACTTACAGCCTTAGATGTAATGTTTTTAAACGCTGTCGTAACAGGTGTACCCGCCTTATTTGGAATGGTATCGAATATATCATCAAACATATGTTTTCACCGCTTTCTGTGTATCTATATTATAAACATAGCTTAACTTATTTTTGTCAAAAAAGCAAGAACCAAATCATTTATGTGCATACTGCACAAAAAATACATTGAAAAATTATAACATTCCACGAACCGATAATAGACAAATACGTCATAAAATGTTATAATATATTCGTAAACAAAAAGAAAAGGAGAAATGAAAGTATGTTTACAACAGAAATTTTCAGCAAAACAGACTGTGCTATCAAAAGAGGTACAGTGATTGAGCTTCGAGGTCATGACGCTGTAGTTAAAACTGATGATAACAAAATCATAAATACAAAATACGATAAAGATTCAAAGATGTTTGTTGAAACTAAGCTACCGCAATCCCACCGGCTTTAAACGGTGGGTTAAGGCAGCCAAAAGTGGCGGTTTGTGTTTTAGCAGAAGGATTAAGACAGATAGCGTAAAAGAAAAATATAGGGCAGGGACTGCTCGAATTAACGCCTGTGGAGATAGTAGGTTACGAGGTCGATGAAGCAGGAAGCCCATTGACTTTAGACAATGGGTAGTTCACACTAAGCGTCAGACAGTTCACTAAGACGCATACAGAGCTTAAACAAAAAAAATTGTTTAGGCTCTGTATCTTTTTATTGCAAAAAATACATTCTTATACTATAATATATATAAACGTAAATTCTTGGCAGTAAACTCCCCCAACATAAGGGTGATGTTGAGACCAAGAGTTTTATTTTTTTACTCTTAAAACATATTACATTTGGCAATGTCTGCACGCAGACATTGCTTTCATGTAATATTAAAAACAGAAAGGGGATATTAAAATTGATGAAAACAATAAAGACAATAGCGGCTATATCTGCTTTTGTCGGATTTACAATTATTTATGGCACAGTAGGTGCCATAGACCGAGGTGCAGAAATGAATCAGACCGGTTTGCAAATGCTGCTCGGTTTAATACTGATGGCAGCAGGTGTAGGCGTAGTGTACCTATGCGAGCGGGATACGCCCGCATATCAACGTAAAAACAAAAAGAAAGGAAGTAGGAAGCATGTGTAAACACATAGGTTATGTATGGCCCGGCATGTGCCGGATCTCATACGCTGAAGCGAAAGAACTACTTTCGCAGGGTATTCCTGTGTTTCACCTATATGATGACAATTCCGAAGGCGAAATACGGGAATTGGATGAACTCAATGAAGACGGACAGTACGGCATTGAGTTTGGTAATTCTTTCACGTTTGAAAGATATGTCGAGTCCAATGCTGACAATACAGGTTTCACCTGTTTTTGTCACGGAACGGCAAATCCGAAAATCCTCTTAGAGCTGACAGAAGAATTTTTAGATTTATATCAACACTACGCTCCCAATGATTCTGTAGAAAAGAATATCCAACAGACTTGGGAGTATATACGTAACACAAAACCTGATACGGACGACGCCGCAACATGTGCCGTGTGGCAGGAAGTTGTCCGTAGAATAAATACCCTGATTCCGGACGGATGGCAGTTCGGTAATTTTCGGAATAATGGCGTCGACTACGGGTTTATCCGCAATCTGCAAGGTGATGTGACGCCGTAAGTAATTCCGTTACGGGCAGTACCGTGGCAAGAACCGCCTGCAAGCAAACGGTTCTTTACCGAAACCAAAATTGACAAAGGGGTTTTAGTTATGGAAAGCACATTCAAAGTAGTCGTTGCAGGTGGTAGGGATTTCGGCAACTATATGTTGCTGAAAGAGTCATTGGACGTTCTGTTAGCTCGCAAAGTAGCTAATGGAACAAAAGTAATTATAATCAGCGGCATGGCTCGTGGGGCAGATAGCCTCGGAGAAAAATACGCCAAGGAAAAAGGGTACGAAGTATCTTATTTTCCGGCAAAATGGAATACTTATGGTCGGTCTGCCGGTTATAAGAGGAACATAGAGATGGCACAAAACGCAGATGCCGTGGTAGCGTTTTGGGACGGTCAAAGTCGAGGAACAAAACACATGATCGACACAGCATCTGCATATGAATTACCTGTCAGGGTGATTCATTATTGACAAATAATTATAAGCAGTAAAGATAAGCGATATATACTTGTCTTTACTGCATATTTTTTATCCGTTTATCATCAAGAATACTCCTACCTCTATAGGTGGGGGAGTATGTCACTAAAATATTATATGTATTTTTATATTTTCAATGTTTTTCATAACATCACGAATTACAGAAAGGAGATAAAAAAATGAAGATAATAAATGATAGAAATTTTGAATACACAGTCGATGACACCGCTATAGTCATCGGCTATATAGGTTATGAAGACAGCGGCAGCTGCACAATACCATCCGAAATCGATGGAAAACCGGTTACATCCATAGGCTATGGTGCTTTCAATGGATGCAAACTATCAAATATAATTATTCCTGACAGTGTAACATCAATAGGTGAGTATGCGTTTGAAAACTGTAAAAATCTCAAAAGTATTAATATTCCCAAGAATGTTACCGAAATAAGAGCCGGTACATTTGAAAATTGTACAAAACTGTCAGATATAACAATACCTGACAGTATAACATCGATAGGTGATTTTGCGTTTCTGGATTGTCACTCATTAACAAGCATAACTATACCCGGCAGTGTTAAAGAAATAGGCGAGTCCGCTTTCCACACAACAGGGCTGACGAGTATAACGATACCGGACAGTGTTGAAGAAATAGGCGGCTGGGCATTTTTCGGATGTGATGATCTGGAGAGTGCAACGATATCCGGCAGTGTTAAATCAATCGGTGAATTATCGTTTTTCGGATGCAACAATCTGAAAAATGTAACATTATCTGAGGGTATTGAGTCGATAGCCCCTCATGCATTCGCCAACACGGGACTAATCGATATCACGATACCAAGCAGTGTTAAATCAATAGGTGATCTTGCATTTTTCGGCTGTAGTGAGCTGAAGAATGTAATATTATCCGACGGTATCGAAGAAATAGGCGATATTACATTCGCCCACACAAAACTGTCAGACGTAACAATACCCGACAGCGTTACCAAGATAGGTGCGGGTATATTTGACGGTTGCGATAACATAACTATTCACGGTTGTTCAAAAAACAGTTATGCCGAAATTTACGCAGAGGAAAACGGCATACCATTTGCTGAAGTAAATACTAACTGAAAACAGTTATGCATCCAATAAAAATAATATGAGTATAATGGCACTGCCCGCACTTGGGCGGTGCCATATTTATTAAAGAAAAGGGGTTAATCTTATGGTAAAATCTATAAATAACTATAAATACAAGACTGATGATGAAACTGTAACAATCGTGGCTTATGTCGGCGAAAACGAACATATTACTGTTCCGTCTGAAATCGAAGGAAAACCTGTTACGAAAATAGATTCTTACGCATTCAGCCTGTGTAAAAATCTAATAAATATAATTATACCGGATAGTGTTAAATCAATAGAAAGTTACGCATTCAACAGTTGTGCCAAACTGATGAACGTAACAATATCTGATAATGTCACGGAGATAGAACCGTGGACATTCTCTTATTGTAAAAAATTAATAAACGTAACAATAGGAAAAAATATTGCATCCATTGCCGGTAATGCGTTTGAGCACTGCAATGAATTAATAAGTATACGTATTGATAAAAATAACAAAAATTATACATCTGAAGATGGTGTTTTATTTAACAAAAATAAGTCCATCTTAATCAGGTGTCCTGAAGGCAAAAAGGGTGCTTACATCATACCCGACAGCGTTAAAACAATAGATTGGAGTGCATTCGAAAACTGCACAGATTTGACAAGCATAACAATGCCCGACAGTGTAACACATATAGAAGCTCATGCGTTTCAAAATTGTACAAAACTGACAAGTATAAGAATATCTAAAAATATCACAACAATAGGCTGGTCTGTGTTCGAAAACTGTATTGAATTAACAAATATAATCATACCCGACAGCGTTACGAAGATAGATCCTTGGGCATTCAGAGATTGTACAAAACTGACAAACGTAATAATACCTGATAGCGTTACAGAAATAAGCATTGGTGCATTCCAAAACTGTACAGAATTAACAAATGTAATTATACCCTACAGTGTTGAAGTAATAGATGCTTATGCGTTTGAAGGCTGCAAAAAATTAGAAAAGGTTGTATTACCAGCAACTGCAAAAGTCGACGAAAGTACATTCACCGGCTGTCCTATGACTTGCCCTGCGAATATGACAGACGGTGACTTCAAGTATGAAATCAATATTTACAATACTGTACGGATTACAAAATACATCGGCAAGGGAAACAAGAACGTCATTATTCCATCCAAAATTGACGGAAAAATTGTTACTGAGATCGGTGATTCGGCATTTGAAAACTGTACTGACCTGATAAGCATAATAATACCTGACAGTATTAGTTCGATAGAAAATTATACATTTAAAGGCTGTTCAAAACTAACAAACATAAACATACCTAACAGCGTTACAAAAATAGGTCATTATGCATTCTCCGGTTGTGCGGCACTGGCAAATATAATAATACCTGATAGTATTGCATCAATCGGTCAAAATATATTTGACCGTTGTACAGAATTGACAAATGTAATAATAGAAGAGGGTATTACGGAAATAGGCAGCGGTATGTTCAGCGGATGTACAAGACTAAAAAATATAATAATACCTGATACTGTTATGTCGATAGACGCTTATGCATTTTATAATTGCACAAAGCTGACAAGCATAACGATACCGAATAGTGTTATTGAGATAGGTGACTCTGCATTTCGTGATTGTGCAGAACTAACAGATATAACAATACCGGACAGTGTTACAAAGATAGGTCCGTTTGTATTTCTCGGTTGTACGGGACTATCAGATGAAGATGATATATGACAGAAATAAAAGGGGAACATGGCGAAAGCTGTGTTCCCCTATTTTTTTTCTCGGCAAAGTCACTACAAACTTCTAAATTCATGTTGGGAAAATCTATTTTATAGCAACAGATGAGTTTGAGGGGGGGGTGTGAGGTGGGGCGGGGAGAGTGGGGAGAGTGGGGAGCAATGCGGCACCGTCCAACGTGGCCGGTGCCTTGTCAATTTAAAAATATATACAATAAAGGGGTTAATATTATGAAGAAAATTATTGATTTTGAATGGGAAATAAACGAGGACAGCAGTGTAACAATTACAGGTTATACCGGAAACGGCGGAGACGTTGTTATTCCGTCTGAAATTGACGGTAAGCCGGTTACGAAAATCGGCTATGATATGATTGAAAACGACGAGTATGGTGTGTTTGAAGATTGCACCATACTGACAAGTGTAACGATACCCGACAGTGTTACACACATAGGGTGTGCTGCATTTGCTGGTTGTACCGGATTAACAAACATAACAATACCTGACAGTGTTACGGAGATAGATTATGATGCATTTGCCCGTTGTACCGGACTGACAAGCATAACAATACCTAACAATGTTACACTCATAGGTGGTGCTGCATTTGCCGGTTGTACCGGACTAACAAGCATAACGATACCTGACAGTGTTACATCAATAAGTGACGGTGCATTTTCCGGTTGTACCAGACTGACAAGTATTAATGTCAATAAGGGTAACAAAAGTTATACATCAGAGAACGGTGTTCTGTTTAACAAGAACAAGACTGCTTTGATAGCATATCCCGGAGGTAGGAACGGTGCCTACATCATACCTGACAGTGTTACTGAGATAGGTGATATTGCATTTGAAAATTGTACCGGACTGACAGGTATAACAATACCTGACAGCGTTGCCAAAATAGGTGGGTACACATTCAAAGGTTGTACCGGACTGACAAGCGTAACAATACCTGATAGCGTTACGGAGATAAACATTTATGCGTTTTCCGGTTGTACCGGACTGACAAGCGTAACTATACCTGATAGCGTTACATATATAGCTTATGCAGCATTTTCCGGTTGCACCGGACTGACAAACATAACAATACCTAACGGTGTTGAGATGAGTGAATATGTATTTAGTGGTTGTACCGGACTGACAAGCATAACAATACCTGCAAGTGTTACCAAGATAGGTGCTCATGCGTTTGAAGAATGCACAGGACTGACAAACGTCACGATAAATGACGGCGTCACCGAAATAGGCAATTTTGCCTTTTACGGATGCCGAGGACTGACGAACATAACCATACCGAAAACTATCACGGAAGTTGGTTACAGAGCATTCAGAGGCTGCAACAAACTTAAGACTATTAATGTTCATAAAGACAATAAACATTATATGTCTAAAGATGGCGTCTTGTTTGACAAAAACAAGACGCATCTAATACAGTGTCCTGCCAGCAAAGCGGGAGAATACACAGTACCGGACAGTGTTACCGAGATAGATGATTATGCATTTTCCGGTTGTACACGACTGACAAACGTAACAATACCTGACAGTGTTACATCAATAGGTTATGGTGCATTTTCAGGTTGCACACGACTGACAAGTGTAACCATACCGGACGGTGTTGCAACAATAAATGATGGCACCTTTTACGGTTGCACGAGACTGGTACGTGTAACCATATCCGACAGCATTACGAAGATAGGCGACGATGCATTTGGCGATTGCCCCAGACTGGCATCAGTCGGCAATTTTGAGCCATACATTGAAGTGGATTCGCTCACAGATCGTCCCGTAGAACGATACATACTGAAATGATGGGCATATGGCACTGCTCAAACATGGGCAGTGCCTCGTTAATATAAAAACGGAAAAGAGGTGGACGCAATGACAAAAAAAGAAAGGAGGCGTTCAAACGATGAAAACATACACTGTTACACTCGAAGAAATAACAGTGTACGAAATCCCCATTCGAGCTGAATCAAAAAACGATGCTTGCAAAACAGCTCTGAAAGAAATTAGCTCAACGGGAGGATCAGACCACATAAAAGACAACGGAATAAAGGTTGTCGAGATTCAATGAAGGAGATATAATTATGGAAAACAATAACATAAAGACGGAAATAAAGATCTATCAAATTGTGGATAATTGCGGCAACGTATATCACGTTGCTGCAAAAAGTTATTACGAAGCCGTAAAAAAGCTTCGTGAAGAAAATTATTAAACATGAATATATCCTAAACAGACGGTACAGCAAAAGCTGTATCGCCCTACGGATATATCGGGGGGACATGGCGAAAGCTGTGTTCCCCCATTTTTTTTCTTGACAAGGTCACTGCAAACTTCCAAATTCATGTTATAAAAATCTATTTTATGGCAACAGATGAGTTTGATGGGAAGTGGGAAGTGGGAAGTGGGAGGTGGGAGGGGGTAGGGGTGAGGCAATGCGGCACCGACCAACATGGCCGGTGCCTCGTTAGTATAAAAATTATAAAAAAGGGGTTATTGGCATGAGGAAGACTGTAAATTTTGAATACATCGTTGCCGAGATAAATGGTGTAGAGAATGGTATAGAAATCTTAAATTATTCCGGAAGCGACAGCGATGTCGTTATCCCATCTAAAATTGACGGGAAACCGGTCACGGTCATAGGACCGTCGGTGTTCGGCGTGGAGGAGGACGGCAGTCACTACGGCCGTTCACACATGATCAAACACGTAATCATACCGAACAGTGTCATCGAGATAGATAATTCTGCATTCGATGATTGTACCGAACTAACACATATAACAATTCCTGACAGTGTTACGAAAATTGGCGAGCGGGCATTTGCTTGCAGTGGACTAACACACATAACCATACCCGACGGTGTTACGGAGATAGGTGATGATGCGTTCGGATATTGCACCAATCTGACCAGTATCGATGTTGGTCAAAATAATAAGAATTATACATCAGAAGATGGAATCTTATTCAATAAGGATAAGACGGTTTTAATTAAGTACCCGTCTGTGAAAGCAGGTACTTACAGTGTACCAAACACTGTTACGAAAATCGAACACGGTGCATTTTACGAATGTGCTGGTCTTACAGGTATAACAATACCGAACAGTGTCACAACAATAGGTGCATCTGCGTTTAAAGGATGCACAGGACTGAAATGGGTAACGATACCTGACAGTATTACAGAAATAAAGCCAGATACATTCAGTGACTGTACCGCCCTGAACGAAGTACATTTCTTCGGGGAAGTCACAGAAATAGGCGATTATGCTTTTCGGAATTGTACGTCCCTGACAAGCATAAACGTACCCGATACCGTCAAAAGAATTGGAGAATATGCGTTCTACAACTGTCGCTCGCTGACGACGGTAGACATAGAATTACGAAACAATAAAGCAAAGATCGAAAGCTTTGCTTTCAGTTACTGTACGGCACTGTCAAATGTACGCATGCCCAAGCATGTCACAGTCGACGAATCAGCATTTTCAGGCTGCTGTGACAGTATGAACATACGTAGTGCAGCTATAATTTGAGAAGTACACACATAATCAGAAGGGGGAGCATGGCAAAAGCTATGTTCCCCATTTTTTTTACAGGTAAACTTCTAAGCCTGTACCCAAAAACATATCATAATATTGCCCGTTCTGAGCCGATTTAAGGTTTCAGAATGGGCTATTTTTTTAATAATTCGCCCACTTGAGTGTCTGAAAAGGTCTATTTTTGAAAATTAAAAATAAAATTCGACCGCTTTCGACCTCAGAATGGGCTATTTTTTTAAATAATTCGCCCATTTTAAACCCGCAAAAAGACCATTTTATTTAATTAGCCCATTTAAAGACCGGAAAAAGTCCATTTTATTAAAAATTCGACCGATTCTGACCTCTAAATGGGCTATTTTTTTAAATAATTCGCCCAAATAAGTACCCAAAATGGTCTATTTTTTAATAATTCGACCAAATACGTCCCACAAATGGGCTATTTATTTTTTAATTCGCCCACTCGGAGACCAAAAAGAGTCCATTTTACATATAATATTTTGATAATATACAGCTTCTAATCCGGTACAACAACGGCTGAAGCAGTTGCAAAACACGCCGCAAAAGCGGATATCGAACAATTTATTCTTATAAGAGGAAATAACACACACGCTTAAACAAGACAGCATAATCGAATAACTTATATTCCAAAAAACAGATGCAAAAGGTGGCTCAAACCCAAGTGAAAAGCCTAAGACAAATTATTAAATCCCTATTTATTGCATACACCGTTTTGAATGGCATCTGTGACGCATTGTTTAAGCACAAACCGCAAATTAAATGCAAAAGCACTACTGTGCCATGACCTTGAAAAAATAGTGCTTTTCGACCTGAGTATTCATGCGAAAAAATGATGGTGCAAGCACCTGAGTGATCACAGAAGCACCATATAAACAGGGGCATGGTGACTGAGCTTGAGCTTCTGATATACATAAGCAGAACCTCATTTGCTGATGTGTTAGCTGTTTGAAACGCAAATGAGGAACAAAGGGCATAAGGGGGGACGGCACACCCTCGCTCCGCTTCGGTTGTGGTCGGCACAGCCGACGTCCTCGGTGCTGACGCACCGACCGCCTGCGGCGGCCCCTTACTGCGTCGCTTCGCTCCTTGCCCTTGTCGGTCGTCGCTGACGCTCCTCCCGCCTGCGGGTGCCCTGCTGCTGATACAGAAGAGACTGATTGGATATGTGTGTCTGTTTAAGCTTGAACACAATCATCGACACGCAGACATATCGACTAAAATAACGATATGCCCGGTGTAACTGATTGGACACAGACACACAAACCGAACTTCTGTATCAGCCTGTCGATTTAATGCTGATTTTTTTAATAAAAAAATAGAGTTTATTCCTGCTGAACAAACCCCATCAAAAATATTTCATATTTTTGCAGCCTTTAAATCGACAGAAAATTCGATAAAAATCCTTAATCGTATTATTCATAATTAACGATTTATTTATACGAATTTGAATCCGTTTAAGCTTGTTTTGAACGAATTTCTAAAAAAGAAATACACGAATACTGACAAAATATATTTTGGTACTGTTATCATTTTGACACGAAACACATCGAGAAATCGTCTGTAATGACCTGTACGCCGTCAAACTATTATTTCATATGAAATAATATATTTGAAAAAATCATCGCTCTGAGGCAATTACAGACGAAATAAGACAATGTACCAAAACCTGATCGACAAAAAAATACCATTTCAATTTCATCGTATAATCTCTATGCTTCATTGGCACCAAATATGCCGAGAAATCGTCTGTAATGACCTGTACACTGTCAAACTATTATTTCATATGAAATAATATATTCAAAAAAATCGTCGCTCTGAGACGATTACAGACGAAATTACAAAAAAAGGCAGATACGTAATCGGAGGAAAATCGTATCTGCCATGCCCATCTACCCGATTATACCATACCGAGAATAAAAAGGGAACTATAACTATCGAATATAAATTTGTCAAGAAATAAACATAATTTCATCGCCGGAATTTTCGTACTCCGTACCGGAAATTTCGTAACCCGGAACATTATGCTGCCTGTTATTATCTCTCGAATCAACAAAAATTTCGTTGATACTCGTATGCGGTTTAACAAATGAAAAGAGCAAAGCCGATTTATCTGTCTTATTTTCGGAATTTGCACTGTAAAAAAATCGTGCATACGGTATTCTCTTGCGTACAGAATCCGATACGACTTCTTGAATATCCTCCGATAAATTTATAGCGTGTATATCTTCAAGAATATCTTTCGGAAGTTTTAGCGTATTATCGCTGTCATCCGTATCGAATCCTTCCGTTTTGGCATTGGTCTCATAAATCTCTTTTATTACAGAATCTGCTTCGGAAGGATCGACTGTTATACATTTAACAACATCATCATATGAAAATGATTTCATATAATACTCCTGATTGAGTGCCTGTAATTTAAAAATTGACTCACGAGGCGATATATTCTCCGCATTATCAAAATCATCATATTGACGTTCCATACGATTGGCATAACTCTCATAAAGATCATATGCCTTCGATTTACGAAAATCTACATCAAGTCCGTTAATATCGCACATAGCTTTTTTCTGACTCAAATCTATATATGACTTTAACTGAGAATGAACAGTTTTATCATCACAGCCCTTAACTGTTAAAAACTTATCGCTGTTTGCATTTATATAATCTGATATGTACGTCTTGTCATCATCGGTCATATTTTCATCAAGAATCAACTGTCGTAAATCCATTTTATCTGAATTACAGAAAATAGCTTCATCAAGATTTTGGTATATATTCGTAGTGAAATATACTTTATCCCGATCATCACTTACATAAGCGTCCCCCGACAACCGTATGGCTGAATTTGTTGCCAGTCCGATAATAATTGCACCCACTTTAGGCGGATAACTCCTTTTTGCATCTGAAGAATGACAATCCGGTCTTGCTTCAGATTTAAAATAACTGACATAATATTTAGACATTGTATTTTTCCCCTCTCTGATTTTTCTGTTGCATAGAAGCTGTAATTATTATAGCACGTATATGACAAAGAAAACAACAGAATTTATCAAATCTGCAAATTTCGTCATATTATTCAAAAATGAGTATTGACTAAATCATATTATCTATGTTATAATTATAGTCGAGTACAAAAAACTACTCTTTCACAGATCTCTTCTGTGATATACGGAGACTGTTTGAATTACTAACCCCTAAACAAGAACCCACGTACCGATTCAATCATTTGATTGCTTTTCTTAATTCCTCCAGTTTTATCAAAAAAAATTAGCAGAACACTCCCACCTCTATAATATTTTTTACTGAAACTATTGATTTTGAAAAAAAGTAATGTTGTGGACTTAACAATCCTATACAGTAGAGGCGAAGTGGATACGCCTGTAAGAATAAGGATTGCCTGAGTAATCAGGTGGAAACTTAAATATCAAACTTCTTATGAAGCCCCTGCTTCTATAAGCAGCGGGTGGTTCACACAATGTTTTTTTCTTCTCTTCAAACAGCCCGTATTTAGTGTCGTTTACGGACACACAAAAACTTACCCCCTGTATATTACAGGGGGTTTTTTGTATTTAATAATACGTTTTGGTTATTGACGAAAGTTAATTTGTACAGAATCAATACAACTGCCACAACTGTTATTAAACACAGCGTTGATATTGCGTCATCGTGGTAAAAATACAGCGACGATGGAGAAAAGACAGATACAAAATTATAATACATATGGCAAAATATACACATTGATAGCCGTCCGCCCGTAAACTCATAAACCAATACAAGAAATATTCCGAACAATGTTCCGATTATGGAATGTGCCGCTGTCATATGCGACAAACCAAATACGGCACCTGTTAAAATTACGGAAATACTTACGGGCAATGAATGTTTTGAAAAATTATATATACAAAGCCGATAAATTATTTCTTCCATAATCGGTGCAGCTATAATTGAATAAAATACATATGCAAGTACACCGGTCTCATCCATAGCGTTACTGATTGTATCTGACCTTGCGGACATTCCCGTATCGGATAAATGCGTCGACAGCCATACCGAAAAGGTAAGAGAACAATAAGTAAATATCAATGTGAGAATAAGTATAATGCCGAACATCCTGCCTGTAATACGAGAATGTCTTACTTTCTTTTTCGGTATCCTGTTGTAAATCGCTATACTCAATATACACATCACGGATCCGGCAAACATCATAGCGTATATCTCAGGCACACCGAGAGCATGAAGACCGGCTGACAAAAAACCGTATAATAAAATAAATACAGACGATAACATACCGATACCGATTGTTGTCAAGCCTATTCTTAGAATTTTTGACATCATCATCACCTCTCGACAAGCACACCGTCAAAAATTATAGACGTAACGCCCTTAAACTCGCTATATCGGAGATCGCCTATAATTTCATGTGTATAAGACAAATCCTTTTGTTTAATCAAATGCCCTTGATTCCAACAAACTATGTCGAAACCGTGAGATAAATGAATTTTTAAATGTTCGTGTGCTCGTCCCATCGTTTCCCATCCTGAATCCTTTCCGTCCGGAATAACGACATCATCGTTATTGAATACAAGTTTACCGACCGGTTTACTGAATCCTCTTCCAAAAGGTCTATATGCGTTTATCTCGGTAAGATATTCCGAAAATACGGCTATATCTATACCTACATCACCTGTCCAATCCGGAGAAATTACAAAATCAAAAAACGGTTCTCTGTCAGATTGCAATTCGGGAATTGCACGCACATCTTCGACTAAGAAATTATAAAAATCTTCAACGTTATCTCGATCTTTAAATCGACAGCCGAAAGCTCCCTCATGACCTTCGATTATTGCTTTATGCCCTGCCCGTGTGATGCAGGGATACCATGCGGGAGAACGTCCGCTTCCCGTATATTCATAATCTCCGCAAACAGAATTGGTTGTGATAACAAATGCGGGCTGACCTGTTTTTTCCATAATTTTTTGTGCAAGAAGTCCCAGAATACCCGGTATTGCATCGGAAAAATAAATATACGGAGCATAGGGCTGATCTGACTCCAGCATATTATGAAACGCAACAGCAACCGCTGTTTTACGCTCATTATTCAGAGTGTAAATATAATTAATATTATCTTCCAAATTTGAAAGACTGCGTGCAAAAAATATTCCGAATACCTTACACATATCACCGTCTAATCTTTTTGCCGAATTAATTGCCGGCGAAAGATAAAATGCAAAAAAATCTTCGTTAATATCATCAGAGCTGTGTAACACACCTATTTTTGCATAAAAACAGAGAATACTGTAAAGTCCCCAAAACGCTTGTACATACGGACTGCGTCCCCTAATTCGCTTCACGATTAAAGAAGAACCGTCACCGTATATATATTTGCATATATTTATAGCATCTCTCACTATCTGTCTGTTTTCATAGAGCAGGGGCATAGTGTCGGAAACAGTTCCGATACCTGCAAATACCCTCAGCAGTTTTATCTGTTCTACTTCAAAATTGCTGTCATAAAGTTCGGCATACCTCAAAAGAACCTGATACGCTACAAACGAACCGCAGATATACGGATGCTCATACGTTTCATCAACACGCATAGGATCTACGATAACATCGGCATTATGAACCGTCTTTTGTTTATGATGATCGGTAACAAAAATCTTTATTCCCGCCTGTTTACAATAATCGACCGCATCACCGCCTGTAATTCCCGTATCGCAAGTAATAATTGCATATGTATCGGGATAACAGTTAAGCAATTCTTTAACAGTATAAGACGAAATTCCGTAGCCGTCTCTCGGTTTCGGTATATAAAGATTTACATTAAATCCGAGTTCGGCAAGACCGGCATAAAGACAAGCTCCCGAAGATACACCATCAGTATCAAAATCGGGATATATCGTTATGCTGTGTCCGGAATCATGTATCTCTTTTAACTCTGATGCTAACACATCGACATCTTTCAACTGACTGTGTTCGGGATTATTAATGCTCGAAAGATATTCTTCCGTATAGTCTCTATTTTCAAATATCTTTTTAATAATAACATTTTGATTTGCCAAAAATAAATCATCCTTTCATTATGTTTTCAAAAACATAATATTGTTTCGATTATATTATAACACATTTGGTTATCAAAATCAATTCATTTATCAACAAAAATTAAAAAAATTATATACAGCCTTGTAACAAAAGTTAATCATAGAAAAAAGATACCCGTCATTCGACGGGTATCTTTACGTCTTGTGAAAAATAAGAAAGGAGATAATTAATCATGGAAATCATCGTTCTTGTAATTATCATATATCTCATCGTATCAATTAAACGAAGCCACGATGAGAAAGTAAAAAGAATGGTAAACTCTGTTCCCGGCAAAATCCCCTATCACATGTACCGGACTAAACGAGGACAGCGAATATACAGACGAGATACAATCCGGCAGTATAAAGAAAATCTACGCAGGAAATAACTCATGACCAATGTAACGAATTTGAAAAAAATCTAACGCCTCAAAAAAGGATGTAACGAATTTGATTTTGAACTCGTTACGCAGAAAATCCAGCTGCAAAGCCATTTTTCGGCAAATGTAACGAATGTAACGGATTTTTTTCAAACCTATATATATACACATGTATGTGCGTAATGTGTATATTATAAAAAATATAAAAATAATTACTGTATAATTACGTATATATTTTTAAATGTGTATATATATTACTATAATTTATCCCTATATAAGTATTAAAAATTTTCGTTACATTCGTTACAAATGTTCCCTAATGCCGATCGTATCTATATTTTTTATGTAACGAAAATTTTTTGAGTGCGTTAAACTCGTTACACATTTTTCTAAAATTCGCAATATTACTATGTTTTTTTGTAACGGATTTTTTTAAAATTCGTTACATTTTTCTCTTTTTATTCCTTAGAAGAATCAAAATCACATGAAATTAATAATAATTATTAATTTCATGTGAATGCGAAATGTGACTAAAAACCGAAATGGGACTTTTTTAAGCAACTTAGAGGTCAAAATAAGTACCCGAAGTGGGCGATTTTCGTGTCACAAATCACGTTTTACAAATATAGCCCGCAAAAGGGCTATATTTTTCAGTTTATGCATGATCACGATAAGGCTCAACTCAATTCGACGCAAACTGTGCAGATTATACAAATACTGCTAATATTCAAAAAATACCGTGTAACGGATTTTAAAAAAATTCGTTACATCTAAAATTTGATAAAAGTCGTCGTATTTCACCATGATAAAAACAGAGTTCTTTCGTCTTGCAACACCATTTTTATCTCAAAAATTAAAAATTCGCCCTTTTTTCGCCCCATCATTCGTCGTTGACATATATATAATATATGTACTATAATATATTTGGGCGTATCATACCGCAAGCATTGATAATCAATGGACGGAGGTGAAAAATAAATATCGGACTGTAAAAAATAAAAGAAAGAGAGGTGTCAATTAAACTTATGGGTAGGACTAAAAATCAAATTCTTGATGAAGTCACAAATACCTACATAAATCAATTAACGCCGGGTAAAACCCCTGAAAATATCAGTATAGAATTGGAGAATTTAATCGAATCTGAATTATCGCTTGAAAATCAGCTTCGCCCGAAACGCAGCCTGTTCCGAATACCTGACTGTTTATCATTTGACCAGATTGCACAGCTTATGGCAAAATTATATCCCATTGCCCGTATTGCCTGTGCGGGTACAAATGCTGATCCGGCATATGACTTATTAGCATTATATGTTCCCGATGAAGGTACTTATACCACTGATGAAGATGAACTGTACAAAATAGCAATCCGCTTTAACAGACGTTTATCATCAAATGAATTCAGCGAGATTTTGAGACGTCTGCGTATTCTGACGCCGAGAAAACTTCGATGTCAAGATAGAGACCTCATTGCCGTCAATAACGGCATATTTCATTATGACACGAAAACACTCGAACCGTTTTCTCCCGATTATGTATTTATGACAAAATGCCATGTAAATTATAATCCGTCGGCTCAGAATATTACAATTCATAATGATGACGATAATACCGATTGGGATGTAGAGTCATGGATGTCGGAACTGTCTGACGACTCCGAAATTGTTGAACTGTTATGGCAGATTTTATCTGCTATAATAAGACCGCATGTTCGCTGGAATAAGTCAGCTTGGTTATATTCCGAAACCGGTAATAACGGTAAGGGAACACTTTGCGAACTTATGCGTTCTTTATGCGGTGATACAGCATACGCTGTCATCCCTATTGATGATTTCGGCAAAGACTTTGCACTTGAGCCATTAACACGGGCAACGGCTATTATCGTTGATGAAAACAACGTAGGTACGTTTATAGACAAAGCGGCTAATATTAAAGCGGTAATAACTAATGACGTCATTTCTATTAACAGAAAATTCAAAACGCCTATTAGTTATCAGTTTTACGGTTTTATGGTGCAATGCCTTAACGAATTTCCGAGAATAAGAGATAAATCGGATTCTTTCTACCGAAGACAATTATTCATACCGTTTGATAAGTGTTTTACGGGAATCGAAAGAAAGTATATCAAAGAAGATTATCTGCATCGAACAGAGGTATTGGAATACGTTTTATACAAAGTTCTTAACACGAACTTTTATAAACTGTCCGAACCGCAGTCTTGCCGCAACATTCTCGCTGAATATAAAGAGTTCAACGATCCTGTGCGTCAGTTTTTTGCTGAATTCGAAAACATATTTGTATGGGATTTACTCCCATTTCCATTCCTATATGACCTGTATAAAGCATGGTTTCGCAAAAATTCGCCTAACGGTTCTATACAGGGTAAAAACAAATTCATATCTGAATTGATTAATGTAATCAAGAATAATCCCACATGGTATTGCGGTGATAAAACAAAAACTATCAGATCATCTGGAAAAATGAACGCTCCCGAACCGTTAATTGTTAAATATGATTTACAGGACTGGATGAACCCGAACTATACCGGCGGCGATATAAACCGTATATGTATACCGGCTCTTGCATCCGCTTACAGAGGTCTCTTGCGTACAAATTCTTCAGTAACATCTGATACAGAAATCGAGGTGACAAATAATTGAAAATACTAATTGACGGCGACGCCTGTCCTGTGATACACATAACTGAAACTATTGCCGCAAAATATGACATTGAGTGTCATATATATTGCGATAATACTCGTCATATTGTATCCGATTACTCGTCTTTGCACATTCTGGATAAAGGCTGCGATAATGCTGATTTTGCACTGTTAAATGCCTGCTGCAAAGGAGACATTGTGATTACGAGTGATTCCGGTCTCGCTGCCATCGCTATTGCCAAAAAGTGTCGTGTTCTGAACCCCAAAGGATTCGCATATACTCAGCGAAACATAATGTCATTTTTAACACGACGCTTCTTACGGACAGATGCGAAAAAAAGAACAAGAGGTCGAAACCAGTTACACGGTTTTTATTCAACGTGTAATGCCTCTGTAAAAATTACGGATTATAATGTTCTGTTAATCCGCAATATACAAAGTTCTATAAAACAACAAAAAAGGGGTAACTAATCTGTTACGATAAACTTACAAAAATGTACAAAAATTTGCAAGTTTATTAAAGTTGTCTAAGACAGATGCCCTGCGTATTCCGTAAGGAGTGCGTACCAAGCAGGTTAAATGCAGGTAATAGGTAAAGCCCAGCACCAAAACGGAGAGGGAAACCTCAAACGGCAAAGGTACGAAAGTAGAAAAGACGCTGGGATGGCATATGCTGAAATAAAAGCATTATGATAGACAATAATGTGCTAAGTGCTGATACAATCCTTGTTCATGCAGATAACCCCTAAGTCGAAAGATATGGGGAGAATTTCAACGACTACCCTCTGGCGGAGGGGGACATTAGTCCTTAATGTAAAACCGTAAGCTAATGACGGAAGAAAAATCCTGCGACCTTTGGTAACAAAGGTATGTCAAATAGTCTGCACACGCCCGTAATTGGGGTGCAAACCTATTGTGAAGTAGGTTTGAGGGGTAAGTTGCGATTACCCTGAAACAAAGATAGAAGTTACAAAATTTCCATAAAATTAAATATAAAATTTGTGTTATTTATCAAATAGTTTTTCTGTTTTCAGTATTGATTTTTGTCGAAATTTGTATTATAATTGTAGTATAATACAAAGGGAGGCGAAAATATGAGAAGACCTACAAAATTAAGCTACTTACGAAAGTATAAGAACTGCTTAACAGTTGCTCAACTTGCAGAAAAAGCCGGTGTCAATATATACACACTTACAAATATTGACTACGGTCGTACAGACATTAACAAGGTTAGCGTCCGTACAGTAAAGCGAATAGCTGACGCACTTGGTTGTTCTATCGAAGACATTTTGGAAGATGAAATAAACGAAGCTAATTAGAGGGGTAATACAGAGGATAGAGATGTAAACGCATCTTATAACCTAAGAGATTATGCATTAGCACTTTAACAACTTTAGTACCTGTCCGCTACGGGGAATTTAAGCCTTATCTAAAATAATCAGAGTACCATTAGAGGGAAATGAAATATTATGAAAGGAAGACAAATTTTACAGATTTGTTTTAGCGGTAACAATGAAAACAGTAAGGACTGCAATAATATTACTAAAACCTGATAAAATGCAATCTAATAAACTAATGAGAATGAGCGGTTGTGCAAGGGTATGTTACAATATGTTACTCGATTATTGGAGTCACATCTATGAAACTCAACAGCGTAAGCCGACTGTACAAGAGATGAGGGAGTACATTAACGAGATAAAATGTACAGAGGGTTACGAATGGATGTCCGATTTAGAGTATCACATAATGAACAGTATCATAAGCACTGTAATCACAGCGTTCACACGTTTCTTTAAAGGGGTAGCCAGGCATCCCAAAAGACATAAAAAGAATCGTAACCACATCAGTTTTCCCATTAGGTGTGACAGATTTAAGTTTTACAATGGAAAGAGGAATATTATTGCAGTACCCAATGTAGGTAGAATGTCTTATAAGTACCTATCAAAATTCCCTATAACCTCTTTTAAAAAGGCAACAGTAGTTTTCGATGGTAAATGTTGGTATCTAAAGATTGCTACTGATGTAGAGTATGATACAGGGGTAAGGGACGGCAGGATAGGTATTGACTTGGGGTATCGAACATTAGCTACAATTTACGATGGTAAGACAATTAACATGGTTGACAATATCATGTTTTCTCAAAAGTCTAAAAAGGAACAAAACCTAATAGATAATGTAAACAAACTTGTTTTACGTCTGAAAAACATTGACAGATTGATAGCCGAAAAGAAAAAGTCAAACCTCACGTCTAACAATATTGACAGGTTATACAGAAAAAGAGCAAAATTATGTAGACGTGTAGCCAACATTCAGAACTCTTATCTGCATAAGGTATCTAAAGAGATTGTAAGCAGTCTACCAGAGGAAATTGTCCTCGAAACTCTTGATATTTCAGAGCAAAAAGACCGTCATGGAATACTACCTGAGAAGTACAAAACTACTGCATTGTACAAGTTTTATTCTTACATTGTTTACAAGGCACAACAGCATGGTATAGACATAATTCTTGCAGACAAGTATTACCCGTCCACAAAGATGTGTCACAGGTGTAAGAGACTAAACAACATAGGAGGGGATAAGACATACAGGTGTTCCTGTGGTTTGGTGATAGATAGAGATATAAACGCATCAATAAATTTATACAATTATGGTGCAAACTATTGATAAATAACAGCCGTCACCGTAACACGGCTGTCTAAAATAGTCCATAACATGGATAGGCTACTTTCAAGTAGCGGTAAAGCACAAATTTTATAAGATACTTATAGATTTTTGTAACTTTTATCTTACGGATTGCACGCATGAGACACTATTTCTTTGATGCTGACGGTGTACTGTTCCGTTATGAACGACACGCTTATGCAGGATTAAAGCCTCTGTACATACAGCCGAATAAACATTATTTCAGGGATTTAAAACCCGATTTGAAAATGCTGAATCTGATACAGAAATTAACTCTGCATAAAAAGTCTTCTGATGAAATATATATACTGACATCCGTTCCGAATAATGAACTGACAATCAATGAACATCGTTCCGATAAAAAATTCAGTTTTGCCAAATGGTATCCGTCTGTCAAACCCTGTAATATCATTATATCGGTTATTCCGAAACCTGATGCTGCACAGCATACCATTGGCACACGTTTATCGTCACATGATATTTTAATCGATGATTATAACAAAAATTTGAATGATTGGCAGTCAGCAGGCGGAACAGGTATTAAATACTGTAACGGTATTAACACTCCCGCCACATTTTCCGGAACTAAAATTAATAAACAAACCGATTCCGTAAACCACATGCTCAATGTACTGTTAAGCATTCCCAATTAGACCAAAACTATAAAATGAGGTGAAAGATTTTAAATGATAGGCTACTTTTATGATATCGAATCCCTTGAAAATGTTTTTTCACTTGTCAATTACAAAGATGACACTGATGAATGTCAGATATTTTATCTTGTCGACAATGAAAAATCAATTCTTCCCAATAACATATACTCTGCACTTAATGAACGGATACACAAAGTAAACAGAAATTTTACCGGAAAAATCTCATTGTATAATCTCCGTGATGAAAAATCCAATAAACTTCTTGCATCAATTTTTGGTTTGTCTGATGCAATTTATGCCAACAATCCAAATAGTCTGTCGCATTATCCGACAGAATATCGTCTTAAATGTGATACCGATTTGAATTACAATTCCGATACAGACTATTATCTTTTCGGATATAATTCATATCACTACGATACGACTATGCTTGCTCTGTATCTGTATGAAGTATTTGATCTCAGTAACAGAAATCTGGTTATGAAGATAACAACAGCTGAACAAATGCGTCAATACAATGATGAATTATTTAATTCATTCAAAGATCGTATGGAAGATCGTTTATGTTATGATTACAAACAAAAGGGACATCCTGTGCATGGTTTTACGTCCCGTGATCTTAAAAATCCGAAAGCTTGTATTCGTAAGAATATGCTTATGTCAGGACGACACATTGATGTTGCCCGACTAAACGAAAAACAGCAAAAGGTAGGACTCAAACGACTGTTAGGCATGACAGGTTATCAGATTCTTGAATCCGATAAACTCAAAACAGGTCAATGCTGCATCAATAATTTTGACGAATTTGTCGATTTGATCGCATATAACGTATCCGACTGTGTAAATTTGAAAAAATTATTTTCGCATAAAATATATCAGTCATCGTTTATGCTGAAAAAACAACTGCTCAAAGATTATCCCGAATTGGTTTATCAGAAAAGAGCTGACGCCTATGCACCCAATATATCTCCATACACGGTTCGCAACGATCGTCTTACGATTGACAGTTCATCCGCTCAATTCTCGTCAAAATCATTATGTCCGTATGATCATCTTAAAGATTATAAAGTTGTATCGTTCATGTATCCTTCTGAAGCAAAGGCTAAAGAAATGGGTATTCAGCGAGTAAATGTCCTTGAAGAATCCCGTAAATTCTTTTATAATGCATTTACTCAGCCCGAATTGCGTCAACAGTTCGATTATATTTATAATTACTATAAATCAATCGAAGGTAAAAATTTCAATCAGGGACGCAATTATATCGGGGATAACGGCGGTGATTTGAATAGTCCTTATCCCGAACGTACACTTCCTGAAAAATTACGTCCTATATCTCTATCCGACATTCCTATTCCGAATACATGTCTCCCATATTTTAACAAAGACGGTACTGCGTCAAGCTGTTTTGTAAACTTTTCATCCGGCGGCATACATGGTGCTGAATATAATCTTGAACTTTATAAATACGATATGCACGTTTATGAAGAAAAATTAGCCGAATGGCAGAGTAAAGCTGATTTGCTTGACAGAGTTAAAGAAATATACCCGAATCCTGCCGACGTCAAAGTTGCCCGTAAAATAACGATTGACGAACAGACCTACAATGCCGGTACATTTGTAACGACCAAAAAAGGTGTGGTTGATTGGAAAACTCCTAAGCGTCCTCAGAAACCTGAACTTTTCAAAAAGGCAACATCCAACTGGAATATCAACAAGCCATATTGCTATACATCGGCTGATTTCTCCAATCACGAAGACTTTGTATCGTATTATCCGAATCTCCTTCGTATGTTGGACGCATTCTATAACGAAGGTTTGGGCTATGACCGGTACGGTGAAATTTTCGATAATAAAACCCGCTTTGGTCATCTGATGAAAGATAAATCTTTGTCTGAATCCGAAAGAGAAATGTATTCGACAATGCGTAACGGAACTAAACTTATTCTCAATTCGGCATCCGGTGCGGCAGATGCTACGTTTGAATCGAATATACTGATGAACAATAAGATAATCTCTATGCGAATTATCGGTCAGTTATTCACATGGCGTATCGGACAGGCTCAGACACTTGCCGGTGCCAAAATCACATCGACAAACACAGACGGTTTGTATTCTGTTTTGGAAGAAACACAGAACAATGCGATTTTGAGCAAAGAATCTGAGATTATCCATATTGAAATCGAACCCGAACCCGTATATTTGATTTCTAAAGACACCAATAATCGTATGGAAGTCGAATATGATAATAAAACTGACACATTCGGATCTGTAATCAGTGCATCCGGCGGTACTCTCGCTTGTCGAAGCGGTCCTATGCCTGATAAATCTCTTGCTCATCCTGCTATAATAGACTGGGCATTGTGCGAATATCTCAAACTTGCTTCTCAGAATCGGAATGACACGAGTTTATCAAAACCGTTTAATCAGGAAGTCGGTCTTAACATTTTAACATCTGCTCGTAAAGAATTTAACGATGATATTCACACACTGACAATGTTTCAAAATATGATAGCTTCGTCAATCGGAACGAACAGATATGTATTTGCTACAACCGATGATGATCCGCAGACGCCCATACCGCTTCAGCATTATAACAGATGTTTTATCGTAAAAGACAGCACATTCGGTTCATATCATCTGAAACTTGCCGCTACCAGTGCAATAACGCCCGCCATGCAAAAATCCCGCAGTAAAGCCGGTGATGAATGTATGCAGCACAATGATCCTGTTGCTATATCTGTACTAAATGCAAATGGTATTCAAGTCAGCAACTTACCCTCTGACAAAGAAGCGGCTGTTGTTAAAATTACAAATATCGAAGAAGCATGGTACATGCGTATTTGTAATCAGGATCTGCATTTTATGACGCCTGAACAAATAAATCAACTGTTTGAAAGTTTGGATTATAACAAATATTTATTCATATTGGAAAATACATTTGAAAAAAGTTGGCGTAATACAACTGTTGAAGATAAAATAGGTGTAACGAAGTCGGATACAAAAACGAAAACAAATGTGCAACCACTTATAAGCACATTTGATAGCAATATAACATCTGTTCCTGTATCTGAAACAGATAGTTCTGTATTTGAGTCATCGGGTACTATACCTGAAACAGATGATTCTGTACAAAATATATCTTCAACACAAATATCTGACTTAATAAAACCTATTGCTGATAATTTCTCAAGTATATCAGATTTGACACAATTTATTACCGATAATTACTCGGAAATACCGGAATTAACACAATTTATTATTAACTATATTTCCGAAAATTTTCCAAAGAAATCTGTATCTGATCAAACTGCCGAAATATCCGAATTAGCACAAACCTTTGAAACAAATCCTGCTATTTCCGGTGTTATCGAACACGCAATACAGATTTTTGAATCACAAATTCAAGAAATGCGTAAAACTTTCCGTGAACAAATACGTTTACTGACAGAGGCGTATCGAACATCATCTTCATCATCTGATGACAAAGACACTTCTGTTGAAGAACTTCAAAATTTTTTGGAAAATAAGGAAATTAAATCATGGGAAGGCTATACCCCCGGCATGTATTATCTGAAGAAAACCATGATAACACAGGAAGATATAATTAACGGTAAGAAACTGTTAAAATATTTTGGCGTTCAGGATAATAAACTCAACACAGCATTTAAACAAATTTTCAAAACAGTAACAAATACTGATATCAAATAATTTACTAATGAAAGGAAAATGATAAAAAATGATATTAACAAATGACAACTATTACAGTCTTGAGGCTAATAAAGATTATATGTCTGTCAGCCAGTTTAAAGAACTTATAGGAACTTCTGCAAAATCCGCCTGTGAGTACACAGGCGTGAGCAAATTGAACGGTGACATCGAATTCGAACTTGAACCCACAACAAGTCTGCTTGTGGGTTCATATGTAGATGCCTATTTCGAAGGTACGCTTGATATATTCAGAAGCGAACACCCGGAACTATACAAAAAGACCGGTGACAAAGGCTTAAAAGCCGACTTTGTACAGGCCGAAAATATTATCAACCGTATAGAAAATGATAAACTGTTCAAAGAATATATGTCCGGCGAAAAACAGCGGATAATGACTAATAATCTTTTCGGTATTGACTGGAAAATCAAAATGGATTCATATTTTCCGGGTGATAAAATTGTAGATCTCAAGGTCATGCGTGACATGAATGCCATATACTCGGAAAAACTCCATCGCAAAACAGACTTTATACATTATTGGGGATACGACATCCAAGGTGCTGTATATCAGAAGATAGTAGAACTTACTACCGGCAAGAAACTTCCGTTCTTTATTGCCTGTGCCACAAAAGAATCTCCATCGAATATTGAAATAATCGAAATCACACAGCCTCATCTTGATAACGCCCTTCATTTTGTTGAAGAAAATATAGACAAGGCTCTTGCTTTGAAAAACGGTTCTGCTCCTGCCAAAAGATGTAATAACTGCGTTTATTGCAGGCTGACTAAAATGCTTGTTAGTCCCATAACAATCGATGACATACTTTTGCCGGAATAATAACTTGGAAGAAGTCCGTAGAATACGGACTTCTTACCGCCAAAATCAGACCGTTTGTTCAGTAACGGTGATAAAATATGAAAGGAGATTAAACAATGGGGCAGAAAACACACATATATAAATTCCGTTGTACCGTTGAAAGAATGTACAACGATTGTCCTAAACCGGACGGTTGGTTCGGATGCATTGCCGGTACTGATGAAGGCGGTATACGTTTGACGGGTACATTTCCGTATAAAGATATTCGTATATCCGAACAAATGGTACTCGACATTGAGGCTTATAAGGATTTATCATCATCCAAATATAAAGATTCTTATAAAGCCGTTGATATCAAACTTATAATTGACACGCCATCCGGTTTAAGAGCATGCCTCGCATCGCTTCCTTTTCTGACAAGGACCGAAATATCCAAAATTGTCAGAACTATCGGCAGATCGGCACCTGATGTATTTTCATCGGACATAACCCGTATTCAGGAGATGAATAAACTGCATGGAATCAATTTGACTGATGAAAAAGTTGAAAAATTATACAATGCATTGGTTTCAGTTATTGATGATAAGCAGCGTGTAATCAAACAGATGCTTCCTGAAATTGCAAGCCGACAAAAGACAATCGAGAAAATATGCGATGCGTTTCCTGATTTAATGGATATAAAAAAACATCCATATGCGTTATTGCAAATACCTCGATTATCATTTAAAATCGTCGATACAATCGCATTGCGTTTTGGTATTTCTCCAACATCGGATGAACGATTGGAACATGCTGTTGAATATGAATTATCGAAATTAAACGGCGACCTGTTTGTAAATTTATCAGATAATAATGAATTTACGAAATTGTACACTGATACATTGCGTTTGTTATCGATATCGCTTACTTCTTCTGAATTTGCACAGGCAATTTCCCGCATTTCCCAATCGGACGGATGTTTCGCTATCGACACTTATAATGGGGAAAGTCATCTGTATTTACGACATATACTTGACGCTGTAAATTTAATATCAAAAACCGTTTGCTCATACAAGTATAACGATCCTATTAATGTTGATGACAGTGTTAAGTATAATATTTTAATACAAAATCTCAACACTGACGGACAGGTATTAAATAATATCATAAACGAATATGAGGCTCAGCATTTCGCATTGACCGATGAACAGAAAACTGCTATAATAAATGCGGTCAAATACCCCATGAGCATCATAACAGGCGGTCCGGGCAGAGGAAAGACAACGATTATAGATTGTCTTATCTATACTTATAAGGCTGTTTTCAAATTAATTCAGTCTCCATCGCATATTTTACTTCTTGCTCCCACAGGCAAAGCAATGAATAAATTGCGTTCATCCATACATGCTGATGATTTTATCGAAACAAAAACAATCGACGCCGTATTGACAGCTATAGAGAAAAACATCATACCGAATCATTTGCCGAATGAATATGATTCTCCAACAATGCTTGTAATCATTGACGAAAGTTCAATGATAGATGTTTGCAAAGCCGCCAGAATATTTCGTCATCTTAGTCGTTGTCGTTTCTGTTTCGTGGGCGATGCAGATCAGCTTCCGCCTATCAGTCCGGGTGCTTTTTTCCAAGATTTGCTCCGTGCAGACTTGAGTTATATCCCCGTATCTCATTTAACAACCCCTATGCGTAATACAGGCGTTATACTCAAAAATGCGGAAAAAGTCAACAACAACGATACAGGTTTGACATTCAACTTTACGGACATGCCGTTTTTTGCTCAAAACGGTGATGATGACAATGCTTTAAATACGATAATCGATACGTATAATGACGAGCGTATGGATTATCCGGATATATCTAAAATTGCTTTGATATGTCCTGTTCGCAAAGGTGTTATCGGTACTGATAACATCAATATGACTATACAAAACATCGTTTGCCCGGAAAAAGACTCTGATAGTATACGCCCCGTATACGACAAACATCGTCAAAGATATATGTTTACCGCAAAAGGATACACAATTCAGTCCACATATTTCGGTAATTCCGCAAGATTTACAAGACTTCGTGTAGGCGATGTGGTGATGAACACGAAGAACAAAATCGATATTGAAGCATATCGATACAAACACAATGACTATTTTAAAGGAGATATAATTCCTTATTCAAAATCTCTCGGTATCTACAACGGTGATTGCGGACGCATAATCGCATATGTTCCGCCCGAAGACGTAACAGCTCCTCGCAGCGATGAATCATCCCATGAATATCTGATTATTCAACTGTTTGATAATCGCTTTGTCGAACTCGATATAACCGACGGCGATACGGAAGATATATCTCTTGGTTATGCCGTAACTGTTCATAAATCACAGGGATCCGAATACGACAGTGTAATCTATGTATCTCCGAAGCAACTAATGTCTTTCAACTCATGGGATAACAGATTTATATGCAAAAACCTTGTTTATACGGCATTTACACGAGCAAAACAGAAACTCACTGTAATCGGTTCTAAAGATTCGTTAAATGCTTGCATTTCAACAAATCTCAAACTGTGCAACGATAATCTGTCCGATCGTCTGATTAACAAAATCTGATATACAGAAAGGGGGTATTAAAACGATACCGTTACATGATTATCAGAAAATTGCTAAAGATTTTCTGATAAATACGCCTAAAGCCGGATTATTTCTCGATGTAGGCTTCGGAAAGACCGCAACAACGCTTGCCGCATTAACCGAACTGGCTCAGTGCGGCAAACTGCATGGTCACATACTTGTTATTGCTCCCAAAGCGATTGCCCGGTCAACATGGATTGACGAAATGGAAAAATGGAGAATCAATGCAAATGTTGTTTCCCTGATTGTTAATTCAAAAGGAAAACAATTATCAAGACAACAGCGATTAGCTCTGTACGAAGACATATCAACTCATCCGCCTGCTTTTTATTTCATTGGCAGAGAAATGATATGCGACTTAGTGGATTGGCATATTAAAAATAAACGACCTTGGCCGTTTCCGACTATGATAATAGATGAACTCCAATCGTTCAAATCGCACGCTACCCGCCGATTCAAAGCTGTGAAGAGCATTATGCCTTTTGTGCAAAGATTCATAGGTCTGACCGGTACGCCTATACCGAACGGACTTATGGATCTGTGGGCTGAAATATATCTTATGGATCAAGGCAAACGTCTTGGTAAAAATATTACAGCATATCGCTCTTCGTTCTTTTATCCGAAACGTGTTATTAATAACATTACTGTCGAATGGGGAATCAAATCGGGTGCCGATACGGATATATACAATCGTATCAGTGATATCGTAATATCCATTAAGAATCCTTCAATAAAACTTCCTGCTATAACATACAACGACATAAAATGTCATATGACTCCCGATGAAACTCAAGCCTACAAAATGCTGCTCAAAACAAACGTCCTCGACGTTTTAGCGGAAGACGGAAAACAAGTTGCTGTTGAAGCATCTAACGCCGCTGTACTGTCTGCAAAACTGCGTCAAATGGCATCAGGAACATTGTATACCGATGAACAGCACAATTATGCTGTTATTCATAAACACAAACTGGAACAGTTATATCATATCATCACGAATACAAACTCACCGATTCTCATTGCTTATCATTTCAAGAGTGATGAAATTGAAATCAAAAAATATCTTGAATCTCAAAATATAACTGTTACAAAATTTGATGGCTCGCCTGAGATGATACACGCTTGGAATCGTGGTGAAATACCCGTTTTGCTGTTACAGCCTCAATCCTGCGGACATGGTCTTAATCTCCAAGAGGGCGGACACACTATTGTATGGTATACTGTTCCCGTATCGTTGGAATTATATATTCAATTAAACGGACGGTTATATCGTCAAGGTCAAAAATATCCGGTCATGATTCATCATTTAATCACGCAAAATACCATCGACACACGATTACTTAAAAATCTTGAGAATAAAGACCGTTCGGAAAAAGCCCTTATCGATGCTGTTGCCGCATCTCTGTCTGATATCGATTAGAAAAACAAGAAAGGATGAAAAAAATGGATTACATTATTTTAAAAAATAACGAGAAGTATACAATCTTGCAGCCTAAAGAACATAACCCGTTGGTAATTATAATCAACACCTATGAATCCCCGTTTGATTATTTACCGGAAGTTACAAACGATTTACGTGAGTTGGATTATTCCGGAACAATTATCTTCGACCGAAAGTATATCTATGAATTTCTTTGTATCAACAATGCTGATGAGCGTTTTGTTGTTTCTGTCTTTGAAAACGGAGAATTTCACAAAAGCTCATTTCGATTCTCGTCTGCCAAAAGCTTGGAAGTGGCATTATCTCTGTAACACTTTTGTCTTCTGTTGTTACCCGTTCTGAAACAAAAATAGAAACCCGTAAAGTACGGGTTTCTTTGTCGGTTTGAAAAACAGAAATTAAAAACAGGGGGTATTAACGTGATTACAATAGGCAATATCAATCGTATCGACTATACTGCGTACGACGAAGTATGGGCAATCGTGCGTAGTCTGAGAAATTCAAATCAGCATATTAAACAGGTGGCTGATTTGTCGCCGTCTAAAGATTTATTTTACAGATATTTAGGTTGGCGAGACGCAAATCAATGGAACAAACAAAAGTTTCAAGAGGAATATGTTCCGCAGTTTTTGCATGAGCTAAAGCAAAATCACGCAGCTTTGGAACTATTATCAAAGCTGTGGGATGCAGATAGAGCTGGTAAAAGAATTTGTCTCGTATGTTTTTGTACGGATGAAGAACTCTGTCATCGAAGCATTATTGCAGGAATTTTGCAAGGTGCAGGTTGTCGTGTAAATGGTGTCAGACACGATTATTCAGATTACTATAAGTCATATATGACATGAAAATGTCATATATGATGTGTCTATCTTGTGTATAAGAAAGGATGTAGTTTATATGAAAGTGGATAAGATACTCCGTTGTGTATGTTCGCCCGACGATGAAGATACGGGTGCTATATACTACGGCATGCCGATACTCAAAGTTACTGCCAACAGCGAGTTTTGGGAAGCAGTTTGTCCCAAATGCGGCCGTGGCGGTTCTTACCAATACAAATCGCCGTATCTTGCTCTCAAGGCATGGAATGCCATACAGACAAGAATACCGACGATTGGGCAAATATTCGAGGGAATAGAGGGGGTGTAATAATGATAAAATTTATAAAAGGCAACATACTTAATGCCGATGCCGACGCCATTATACATCAAGTAAACTGCAAAGGCGTCATGGGCGGCGGTTTAGCAAAACAAATACGGATGAAATATCCGAATGTCTATGCCAAGTATCGGGAGCTGTGCAGCCAACCCGGTATCATCAGTGCCAATTTGCTTGGCAGAGTACAATCCGTACCCATTGATTCAGAAAAAAATATGGTGAACGCATTTGCACAAAATGCTTATGGTCACGGATATCGGTTTACCGATTACGATGCATTTCGCAAATGCATGAACAAAATAAATCGAATATATAAAAACAAAACCGTTGCTCTGCCTTATAAAATAGGCTGCGGACTCGGCGGCGGAGATTGGACTGTAATATTCGATATAATAAATCAAGAATTGCTCGATTGTGATGTCTTGATTTACAAGTTATGATTATGGGTAAGCCTGAAAATCTCATCGAATCATATCTTCGGAAACAAGCCGGAACACTGGGATTTCTATGCTACAAATTTACAAGTCCGGGAAATAACGGTGTTCCTGATAGAGTCCTCATCGGTCATGGTTACACTTTTTTCGTTGAAACTAAAAAAGACAAAACCGAAGCACCAAGACAACTGCAAAAAAAGGTCATCAATCGTATGATTGATAATGGTGCGTTAGTGTATATCATGGCTGATAAAACAGATATCGACAACCTTTTACAGTCCTTTGTCGATAATACGCCCATACAGCCTGTACGCATATAGAAAGAGGGTGATCCTTTTGGAAGTGAAAAAACATAAGATTCTTTACAAAACATATACCGTTGGCTTTGCCGACGGAAATAAGACACAATTCGATGTTAAAAATATTTCCGAATTGGGACAGCTTTGGTCTGATTTCTGCGAAGAAAATCATATAGATCCCAATTCTGTAACGTATATCGAATTTGCCGGGTACACCGATCATACCGGACAAAACAAGGACAGGTGAAAAAAAATTATGAGAAAAAAAGTTCTGATATTCTGTGCATTGCTGACACTGACGCTCAGTGCTTGCAGCAATGAAAACGCAGATAAATTCTACGGAAAATCTTCCTCCGATACATCATCGGTTTCTTCGACCGATGTATCCGCTCCGGACATTACGAAAAATTATTCCTTGGAGATACCCAAATATGATAATTTTCAGCTGGGTAAATACAAAGACGTCACTTACTACATCGATGACTCTTTGTATGAAGTTACAGATGCTTTAATTCTTAATAAAATGGCATCTGAACTTAGTTTATCGCTTCATGATGTAACCGATAGAACAGCTGCCTATGATGATACCGTAACTGTAACATTCAAAGGCACTATTGACGGAAAAGAGTTCGACGGAAATTCCGCTGACAAATATAGATTCATACTTGGTGCAGGACAATTATTATCCGACTTTGAAAAAACATTCGTCGGTATGCGTCCGAATGAAACCAAAACTATAAATTACACGTTTCCGAAGAACTATACCGATGATAAACTTGCCGGTAAAACGGCTGTATTCACAGTTACGCTTAACGGAATCGAAAACTATTCCGAAAAAGACGTAACAGATAAACTTGTTTCGGAAAAAACCGAGTATAAAACAGCAAAAGAGTATAAAGCCGCTTGTAAGAAAGAATTGGAACAGCAGGCAAAATCTTCAAAGAAACTCGATGCTTCATCCATTATCATATCCAAAATAATAGACAATTCGACCGTTACAGCTTATGATGAAGATCAAATAAAGAAATTGATCGAATCTGCCAAAAACGCCACAAAACTATATGCTGTAAACAAAAATATGACAGAAGAAGAATATGTCAAGTCTCAATATGGCTTTGATTCGTACGCTGATTATGAGAAAAATTTGGAACCTTCCGCAAAAGAATATATGAAGTCCATAATGACTGTTTCGGCAATAGCTTATGCTGAAAATCTAAATGTTACTGACGAGGAATATCAAGCACAAATTGATACGTATATAAACAAATATAACATTTCTGAAAATGAACTCGGTAATTATTATAAATCGGAAGACATTATTTTCTCCATATTGACAGAGAAAGTCCAAAACTGGCTTATTGACAACTCTGTCAAACTTGATTCCCCCGAAACAGATAATAAATAAGAAAGGAGTTGTTTTGTCACGGATTGGAACACTATAAACAACGAACAAAAAAATAAAAATTACTTCGTCAAACTCAAAGATTTTGTAGAAAATGAATATGCTCTGCATACTTGCTATCCTGCATATGACGACATATTCAAAGCTATACAGATGACACCGTTTGATAAAGTAAAATGCGTTATATTGGGGCAAGATCCTTACCACGAACCTAATCAAGCGGTAGGTCTTGCGTTTTCGGTCAAACCGAATGCACCGATACCCCGTTCGCTTCAAAACATCTATTCTGAACTGAACAGAGAACTCAATTTGCCGATTCCAAATAACGGTGATCTTACATCTTGGGCAAAACAGGGTGTTCTTCTGCTTAATTCAATACTCTCTGTAGAGGCACACAAAGCCGCTTCTCATGCAAACAAGGGCTGGGAAACATATACAGACAGTCTGCTGACAGCTTTAAACAAGAAATCATCTCCTGTCGTATTTATGCTGTGGGGACGATACGCTCAGTCAAAACAAAATCTTATAACTAATTCCAATCATCTTATTTTAACAGCGGCTCATCCATCGCCTTTTTCTGCTGACAGAGGCTTCTTTGGCTGCAATCATTTTATTAAATGCAATAATTTTCTACTCAAAAACGGATTGGCACCGATTGATTGGCGAATACCCAATATTTAAACGGAAGTGATATTATGGATTTGCTTCAAGAATTTTTCAGCAAAGCTCGTTGGGAAAAAGCCATCGCTGACGGTGTAGAAAAAGGTATCAATCTCCCGGAATTATGCGAACCCGAACGAAGACTTGAAATTTACAGACGTATTCGTGACAGAAATTATACTATATCGCCCCCTCATGAAGCTCTTATTCCGAAAGATGACGGAACGTATCGCACTGTTTATGTAAACACGGATACAGACCGTATTCTGTTATCGATATATAATGATATGATGTTTGACTTATGTCATGAAATAATACATCCGGCATGTACCAGTTACCAAAAGGGTATCGGGTGCGGAAAGATTGTTATGCGTATATCAAAAATAATACAAAACATCAATACCGCTGATAACAGAATCGGGGTGAAAGTAGACCTGTCAAAATATTTCGATTCTGTTCCGATAGAATTTATTGACGAAATATTTGCATACATCGACAATAAATTCGGAAAATCACCTGTAACCGAGATGGTTAAAAATTATTATCATACAAATACAGTGTTTGATTTGGACAAAAATCTGATTTCAAAATATTCGTCATTGCGACAAGGCTGTGCGTTTGCCGCATTTCTTGCCGATGCCGTTCTGTATGATATTGATTGCCGTTTGTCAAAAATGGACGTTCTATACGTCAGATATTCTGATGATATACTCATTATCGGACAGGATTGGCAAAAAGGATACGACTGTCTGCAAGAAATGTTATCAAAGAAAAATCTTATATTAAATCCTAAAAAAGTTGAAATCTTATATAACAACCAATGGTTTAAATTTTTAGGATTTATGATAAACGGCGATAAAATCAGTCTTTCAAAAAGTCGTTTAAAATCTTTTCAAAAAGAGATTGAAAAACGAACGATAAAGAATAACACATCCGATTTACAGAAAATATTAACCCGTGTATATGATTATATGTATCGTGGCAACGGACATTACAGTTGGGCGACTTCGGTACTGCCCGTAATCAATGTAGAGGCTGATATAAATACTTTAAACGGATTTATAATGGATTCGATACGTGCAGCCTATACAGGAAAATATCATATCGGCGGTCTTGGTCTTGCAACAAACAAACCCGATTCCGTTATCATCAGAGGAAAGGGTAAAAATGTAAAAAGCAATCGTCAAAAATTACCGCAAATACCGGGTTACCATACGGTTTTATGTATGAAAAAAATACTGACAACATCAAAAGAATTATATGATACTATAGTACGAACAAAAATGTAATGTACAGTGTACATCTGCAACGCAGCAGAATGATATCATGCGTGCTAATTTCAATAGCACACTCGGTCTAACGACCTCGTTTGCTATTGAAATGTATAATCGGGCTATCTGTTATGGAAGATGACGAGGAGGATGCTCTTTGATCAACTGGGATAAGACGCCTCATGACACAAGTAATTCTGGTACCTGTAAAACCTGAATGTCCCCTACGACGATGACAGAAGGAGAAATGGAATAATCAGCTGAAAGAATCTCATACCTGCACAGTCAATAGCGAATGAGTCAAGATGGCTGGATACCTAAAAGTATACCTAAGTGGTTAGTAAGAATACTCAAATGAACAGCTTAATGATACGTGCAGCAGAAATGATCAAATGATCAGATGCAACAGAACATTGTAGATGAAGACGAAGTCTGAATGAAGGCGGAAATTAACTTGGGCTAATGGGTTACTGAAGAACTAAACAAACAAATAATAATTTACAAGAATTAATCATGAAAGTTCAATGTGCCCATAGAAACTATTCAGGAGTGACATGATAATGATCATGGAAGCAATCATATAGACTCAAGCAGATGATGCTAAATTTGAAACGTCTACTAAACTTGAAGAACTGATTAACCATTATATCTAATTATACAAGTAATTTATACTAATTGAAACATTTATAGAAATGCGTATACAGCACGCAGAGTATCATTAATATTTATGTATCATATACAAATCGAGGTGATAATTTATATTAATTATTAATTTCATAACACGAACCGTTATAAATCGTTCTGCTAAGTCATCAAAAGACGATATATACCTTATTGAAAACGGAAGACCTGTAAACGGATTTACAATACGGCAAACACCTGTAACTTTTGAAGAGTTGGAGATGTTATATACTAAATACAAATACTCATTGCCGACACCCGAAAACCGTTATGATAAATCATACTTTAAAGCCCTTGAAATACACGATATTCCGCTCGATAAATTGGTCAACGATAAAGATTCCCGGCAAAAAGCAAAGGAAGAACTTGAATTGACCTTTCTCATGGGTGTATTGAACGGCAGTATTATTTGGCCTGATGATAAAAAATGGTTCATACAATCCGACACTGATAAAGACTTTATCATTTTACGAGAATGGGTAACGGGCAGCTGCTGATATTTACAAAAAAGGATGTGAATTTCGTAATATGTCTGATTTGGACGGCATTGAACAAATGCTGATTAACGAGTATATCTATAATGACAAAGTATCCCGCAAATGGCTTACATGCCAAACACTCCGTCATATAAACGATTTCGATGAATATTTCATACAAAACAAACCCTATTACTATACATGGAAAACGGCTTTGAACGAATACAAATCCGCCACCAAAATATCCGACGGAGAGAAAAAGAATCGATATATGTTCTTTAACAAAGCTGTTATTTTTGAAATGCTCAAAGATTACAAAAACAATTTGCAATCTTACTTAAATACCAAATTGAGTAAATGCATTTCTGTTAAAATCAAATATTGTTCTCCTATTACAAAAGATTCAATGCCCGCACTCATGTCCGGTATTGACGCTGTTAAACATAAACTCAAAACGGCTCGCAATGCTCAGAATTTTCTTAAAATTTTAAAAAATTTTACAGAAAAATTTCCCATGTATATACCTCTTCCAAAATCTGATGCATGGAAAAAAGCGTTTAAATCACAGGGTGCATATTATACGCTTTTACATCTTGTAAAATTCTACGATTTGCAAATTGACAGCAAAGATAAAAAGGCATCGCTTGAAATATTAAAACATATTGCTCAAACGACACCTGAACATTTATTCGATATTTTGCAAAAATCAGTAAAAGAAAGCGAAGTGATCATATCTACATGAAAAACAACCAACCCCTTGCTGACAGAATGAGACCTGAAACAATAGATGACGTTGTTGGCCAGCGTCATATCTTAAGTCCTGATTCCCTTTTATACAAAATGATAACACAGAATGTTGTGAATACTTCAATAATTTTATATGGCCCGCCGGGTACAGGAAAAACAACAATCGCCAGAACTGTTGCGTTTCATGCAAACGCCGAATTTGTAACAGTCAATGCCGTTGAATCGGGCAAAAAGGATATAGAAACTGTGTGCAAAAACGCTAAAAACAATCCTGACAAACGAACAGTATTATTTATCGATGAAATACATCGTTTTAACAAGTCTCAGCAAGATTATTTACTTCCGTTCGTTGAACAGGGAACAGTTACTTTAATCGGTGCGACAACCGAAAATCCTTATTTTGAAGTAATACCTGCTTTGGTATCTCGTTCTATGATATTTGAACTCAAACCCATATCATCAGATGATATATCGACACTAATCGACAGAGCGTTATCCGACAGCCGAGGTCTTGGTGATTTATCCATGACAATAACACCTGCTGCCAAAGAAATCATAATCGAACAAGCCGGCGGAGATGCCCGACATGCACTGACACTGTTAGAGTTAGCATCGCTGATGACATCAAAGATTATCTCAAAGGATACTGTGCTTGAAATTGTACAGCGTCCGCATATGCTGTACGATAAAACCGGCGGCAATCATTATGACGTTATTTCTGCTTTCATAAAATCTATGCGTGGTTCAGATCCTGATGCCGTGCTATATTATCTTGCAAAAATGCTTTTATCGGGTGAAGATCCGAAATTCATTGCAAGAAGAATAACCATAGCCGCATCCGAAGATGTGTCAAATGCCGATCCGATGGCACTTGCGGTAGCCGCAAGTGCGTTTACGGCGGTAAACCTCATAGGTATGCCGGAAGCAAGAATAATACTTGCCCAAGCGGCACTGTATGTTGCTATGGCTCCAAAGAGCAATTCGGCTGTTAAGGGCATTGACGCTGCTATTGATTATATCAAAGCACACCCGTCTGCTGAAATACCGAGTCATCTCCGTGATACACATTATAAATCTGCTGAAAAACTCGGTTACGGTATCGGATATGAATATCCGCATAATTACCCCTCACACTGGTGCGAACAGCAGTATATGCCAAACGGTGTCGATGCCTGTTTCTACACAAACAGCCACCTTGGCTACGAAAAGAAACAAGCCGATTATCAAAACAACATACAGACATGG
>CANRDN010000017.1 GCA_947629375.1 uncultured Bacilli bacterium
ACACTTAAAAATCTCTCAAATCCTTATAAACAAAGGACTCGGGAGATTTTGCTTTTTTAAAACTGATAAATTCAGGATTTTACCATAAATTATTGCTTTAGCAAAGTTTTTTGATCACTTTCCCTTTTGATTTTTTCATATCTTTTGATGCTTTTTAAAGTTATATTAGAAAGTTTTCTATATAATTTTTCATCGAATCCTGGCACATCATTTTTGATACTAGTATTTAAAGTTATATCTATAACTTCTTTAACTAAATTAATAAAATCTTCGTTAATTTTAAAAGATGGATGATATCCCCTAATAAGATAATTTGCTGTAATTAAAAAGTTTGTATCAAAACATAATTTAAATTTAGGATTTGTTATTTTTAATAAATTAAGCATTGAGTCAACATAATTACATTCTGGATTTATCTGTTGCTTATCTTTACTTTTTTCATAAAAGTCACAAAAATCAAGCAAATTACCATCATCTTTCAAAGCTTTTTCAATATCGTAAGTTGTTTTAAGCATTATAAAAATAATTTGGGCAACTGATGTTATATTTGGGATTTTAAAAGTCCCAATTGAATTTTCAAATAAACCAAGACCTTGTTCAAAATATTCATCAAAATCTTCATTTCTTTTTTGTTCTATTTCTATAACTTTATTTAAATAACGACCTCTAGTGACTATCTTTTCGTTTTCAGGATATTTTTCTATACATTTATTAGTAAATGAAAGTAGTTTATCATATGATTGATATAACAACATTATATAGTTGTTTCCAAGTATTGCCATATCAGAAAGTATTCCTAAGACTTCTTCACATTTTTGTTCGTCATAAGCATACATTTTTGTTAAATTATCAACATCAAAATTCATTATGTTACTTGTTATTAGTAATTCTCTTTGAAGTTTTTCTAAATTCATTTTTCTTCTCTCCTATTTCTTTATATATGTCTATGTAGTTATCTACCAAAACAAAATCAATATTATTTTTTATATCGTCAGGTATTTCTTTTAAATCTTTTTCATTCTCTCTTGGAATAAATATTTTATTTACTCTTGCTCTATAAGCTCCGATTACCTTTTCTTTTAGTCCTCCAATTGGTAAAACTCTTCCCGTCAAAGTGATTTCACCAGTCATACTGATTTTTGATGAAATTGGTAATTCAGTTAGTAAACTTATAAGTACAGTTACAAGAGCCACTCCTGCAGATGGGCCTTCTTTTTGGATTGCTCCTTCAGGTACGTGAATATGGATTGTCTTGTTAACTAATTTATCGATATCAATATTAAATTTCTTATAGTTTGACTTAACAAAGTCCAGTGCTATCTTAGCAGACTCTTGCATTACTTCGCCTAAAGAACCTGTTAAAATTAACTCATCTTTTCCATCGAACATCGTCGCTTCAATAGGAAGAATATCCCCACCATAAATCGTATAGGCAAGTCCATTGACAATACCTACTCTATCTTCTTCTTGATTATCATTATATAGATACTTTTTAATTCCTAAGTATTCTTCCAAGTCATTTTCAGTTATCTTGTAAGTTTTCTTTTCTTTATCGACAACAATTTTCTTAACTATTTTTCTTAAAATAGTCGCAATTAACCTATCAAGTTCTCTTACTCCTGATTCCTTAGTGTAATTCCTTATTAGAGAAAGTATTGCTTCATCACTAAACTCGACATCATCTTCTTTTAGTCCGTGTTCTTTCTTTTGATCGATTATTAAATGTCTTTTAGCAATATCTAATTTTTCGTATTCTGTATAAGAAGATAATTCGATTATTTCAAGTCTATCTCTTAATTCTTCTGGAATTTGATATAAATAGTTTGCCGTTGCAATAAACATAACGCTAGATAGATCAAACTCTTCTTCGATATAGTGATCAACAAAATATTTGTTCTGTTCTTTATCTAAAACCTCTAATAAACTAGATGCTGGGTCTCCTTTAATATCTTTAGTCATTTTATCTATTTCGTCGATAATAAATACAGGGTTTTTCGTTCCAGCTTTTTTCATACCTTGGATAATAAGTCCTGGTGCTGCCCCAACATAAGCTCTTCTATGCCCTATTATTTCAGCTTCATCATTTATTCCCCCAACGGATATTTTAGTAACTTTTCTATTTAAACTTTTAGCAATGTTTTTAGCAAAAGTAGTTTTACCTACGCCTGGAGGTCCCACTAAACAGATAATTGGGCTTCTTAAATTGTTGGTATTTTGTTTTACAGCAAGATACTCTATTACTCTATCTTTAACATTTTCGAGGCCATAATGTGTACTATCTAAAATTTCACGGACTTTAGTCAAATCTTTTCTATCTTCCGTTGTTTTGCTCCAAGGAAGTGAAAGTAACCAATCTATGTAATTTCTAATCATACCAGTCTCAGGTGATATAGAGTTACCTACTTCATATTTATTAAGTTCGACATATAATTTATCTTTAACTTTTTTAGGGCACTCTAAATCATCTATTTTTTCTCTTAAAATATCAATTTCACTTTGGCTTTCTTCACCGAGTTCTTTCTTTATAGCTTTTATTTTTTCTCGTAAGACAAATTCTTTTTGAGATTCTTCAAGGCTTGTAGCTACACTTGCTTCAATATCTTGTTCAAGTTTTAATATTTCGATATCACTATTGATATCATCTAAAATCATTTTTACTCTTAAAGTTGCAGAATTTTCTTTTAAATACTCTTGTTTTCTCTCAGAGTTAATTGGCAAGTAAAGTACTACGACATCTGTTAATTTATCGATATCATTTATCCCTGCTGCCTGAGAAAGAATCGTATTAGACATATAAGGAACTTCTCTTACATAGACATCGATATGTTTATTTAAAGCTCTTACATAGGCCATTTCTTCTCTTGGAGATAATTCTTCTTTTGGAAGTGGACTAAATAAAGCTTCATAGATATCATCATCTTTCGAATAAGCAAAAATCTTAACTCTTGATTCACCATAAATAATAATTCTTGTTTTACCATTAGGCATTTCAAGTTTCATTCTAATTTTACCTACGATACCATAATTTGGAAGATCATCTATTTCAGGGCTTATCTCAAGATTATCTTTAGGATTTACAATAAGTATTTTATTATCATAACAAGATTCAGCTAAAGAAATTAATTTCTTATCTTCAGTCGTTTCAATTTCTATTCTAACTTCGTTATAAGGAAAGAGAACCATATTCTTCAATAGTAAGACTGGAAGATTACTTTTCATTTATCGGTTCACCTCCTTAAAAATATGTTTTTTATTATAACTATGGGACTTTAAAAATGCAATAAAAAAGACACTTTTTTACAGTGCCATTTTTACCTTGTTTTTCAATTCCTTATTTTTAAACATTTTTAGAATTATATCTTTTTATTTTTGCTAAAACAAGTCCGTTTGGTTTACTTATTTGCTTTACATTTTCGTTTGATTTAAGAAAATTATTTTTACTTACATCTTTATTCATTTCTATATTTTTTAATTCTTTTAAATGTTCAGTATAAACTTTTATATGTCTACAATTCATAATTATCCCCCAATACTTGGGTAATTATATCATATTTTTATTTTTTAGTAAAGTTGTTATATCTCTTCGATTTTCATAAAATTTGTTTGTTTAATAGCTTGGTTTTCGTGGATACCACCAGTTATTATTATAACGTCATTTGCTTTTAAACCTAGATAATCTATAGCTACTTTTTTAGCGTGTTTTACAGCTTCGTCCATATCATCATCGTTAACATTGGGCGTAACTACTGGATATACTCCAAAATTAAGTGCAAGACTTCTTGCAACCTGTTCATTTGGACAAGGAGCAAGTATTATTGGTCTTGGTCTTAAGTTACTTATGACAGTTGGACTGTGACCTCCAGTTGTTGGTACTACGATTGCTTTAACATCCAAGGCTTTTGATGAAGTTAGTACAGAATTTGCGATTGCTTCTGTTATATCATTGTTAGATTTATAATCAAATCTCGTACAATAACGATCATTTCTTTCAGATTCTTTACAAATTTCAGCCATATATTTTACTGCTTCTACTGGATGTTTTCCTACAGTTGACTCTCCACTCAACATAACAGCATCAGCACCATCAAACACTGCATTTGATATATCTGTTACTTCAGCTCTTGTAGGTCTTGCCGAAGTGTACATAGACGCTAACATTTCGGTAGCTACTATTACAAATTTTTCTTTTTCACGACATTTTCTTACCATATCTTTTTGAATAATTGGTAAAAATTGAACAGGGACTTCAACTCCTAAATCACCACGCGCTACCATTATTCCATCACTTTCGTCGATTATTTCATCTAAATTGTCAACACCAGTCTTACTTTCAACTTTAGAAATAATTTTCATATTGCTATTATGAGCTTTCAATATTTCTTTAACTTGTAAAATATTTTCACGAGATTCGACAAAAGAAAGGGCTAAAAAGTCTCCTTCATTTTGGCAGGCATACTCAATATCTTTTCTATCCTGTTCACTCATAAATGGAAGATCAAGTTTAACTCCAGGAACATTAATTCCCTTCTTAGATTTTAAAACTCCACCTTCTACTACTCTACAAGTAACACCATCCATCTCTTTTGATACAACTTCAAGTTTCATTAGAGCATCCTCTAACAAAACAGTGTTCCCAACATTTATTTTATCTATAACTTCTGGATGATTTACTGTAAATGATTTCTCTGTACCTATTACATTTTCTTTAACAATTCTAATTAAATTACCTTTAACTAGTTGCACCCCTGCTTCAACCATCTCACCACATCTAAAATCAGGTCCTTTAGTATCATAAAGTACAGCAATATTTCTTCTCGTTCTTAATCTTGTTTCCTTAACTACATTTAATATATCTGTATATTCTTGATAATCACCGTGAGAAAAATTTACTCTTGCAACATTCATTCCATTTTCGACCATCAAAGACATAACATCAACATTTTGACTTGCTGGTCCAATACTACAAATAATCTTTGTTTTTTTCATATCCATCACCTATCATATTTATATTATAATACAAAAAACTAGTAAAAAAATAAAACTATTAATCTTTTTTAATAGTTTTATTCCCACTTAACAATTTATTTTACTTTTATTTTCTTAATTGTTTTAAACTTGGTCTTTGAAATTTTAATCTTTTTACATTGTCGTATCCATAGTCAAAATCTAGATTTTCTTCCTTAAGTGGAACCTCATTGGCAACATTATCAAGAATTAATTTTCCAAGTCTATCAAAAGTTACTTTGTTTTCTTCATCAAACATCAAATAACCATTTCCAATATCTTTAAATTTAGAATATGCAATTAATAGATACAATAAGACTAAACTTTCAGGCATATCATCATATTCTTTTTTACTATTATAAATCTCTTTAAAATTGATGTTTCTTTGATATACCCTAAATCTATTTAAATCATCACAAGAACATAATCCTGAAATAATTGTCGTTAATAAATTATTTGTTCTTTCAAAGTTTACTTCAGGATCATCACCTTCTGTAACATTGAAAGTAGTTAAATCTCCAATTATTTCCAATGCACTATTATAAGCTTGTATTTTTTCTTCTTCTGTTTGATACCAGAAATCATCATTTATAACAGTTAGTAAAACATCATAAATTTGTGCTAAATTTTTAGATGATTTAGGTAAATACTCTTTAGCTTTTGACTTAATATAAATACTGCTTATATTATCTAAATTTACTCCTTTAGTAAAATCACAGGCTAGATCTGTTTCATCGAACCCAATTAAATTCAAGTACTGTAATACTTGTTCTTTTGTAAGTTTTCTCATAACCAAAATTCCCCCATAAGTTATTAATTATTTTGTTCTATGTCTTCTTTGACTGCTTTTAAAATCTCTTTAATGTTTCCACTATAAGATGACCCACCTTGAGCAAAAGTAGAACTTCCTCCACCTTTTCCTCCAGCCATCTCAGAAGCCTTTTTAACAAGAAGTCCAGCTTTAGATGCAACATCATTACATTTACAAATAAAGTTAACATTCTTTTCTTTTATATTTGCAATAAAGACAATTCCTTTACCAAGTCTATTGATAAGTTCGTCAACAATAGTCTTTAAATCGTTTGTCTCTAGATTTTCTACTTTCATAACAATTGTGTCAACATTTCCAATTGTTTCTTTCTTCTCTAGATATTTATCGATACTATTACTTGCAAGTTTTGCTTTTTCTTCATTATATTTTTTTTCTAGATTTCTTACTTCAGTTTGAACATATTCAAGTTGATTTTTATTATAAATAATATCTCTATAACTTGTTAGTCCTTGTTGATCCAAATTGATATCAAAAGATAATTCTATTCCCTCTTCTTTAGCTTTGGCAAGTATTTCTTGAGCTTTTGTTACTAATACTTTTATTTCATCGACATATTTTGCTACTGCTTCACTAATTAATACTGGTACCATATCGTTTGTACATCCTTCAAGACGATATAAGTTACTACCTTTAGACTCTATCTTTAAAATAGCAAAACGCTTTATTTCATCAGTACTCTTTATATGTGTTCCTCCACAAAGTTCTATGGAGTCCCCAATTTTAACTACTCTTACGATATCTTTATATTTATCAGTGAAAAGTGCCATTGCTCCAAGCTTTTTAGCATCTTCTAAAGTCATATTAGTAATTTCACTTTCGATATGCTTACTTACAATTTCATTAACTTTATCTTCTATCTTAAAGATATCTTCTTCACTTATTTTTCCAGTGTATGTAAAGTCAAAACGAAGTCTATTTTCATCGACATAACTTCCTGCTTGGTGAATAGAACTTGATAAAGTATCCTGTAAAACTTTTTGAACGATATGGATACTGCTGTGGTTTGCTTGAGTCTTTAATCTTTTATCTTCCATTATTTTAAGAGTACAAGAGTCGCCAATTTTTAAGTGACCTTCAAGGATTTCTACTTGATGCATATGTTGTCCATTAGGAGCTTTAATGACATTTACTACTTTTGCTTTCAATTTATCGTTTTTAATAGCACCTAAATCGGCAACTTGTCCACCACTTTCAGCATAAAAACAAGTTCTATCGAAGATTACATACCCAGAGTCATCTAGTTTTTTTACTTCTTTTCCATCTTTGAAAAGTCCAATTACACGTGCATCTTCAAGTTCGTATGTGTCATATAAAAATTCTGATGGAGATAAAAACTTAAGTAAATCTTCATTTTGAATATTCATATTAGCTTCTTGTTTTCTACTTTCTTTAGCAACTTTCTTAGCTTGTTCCATATACTTGTCGAATTCTTCTTTATCGACAGTCATATTTTCATCTTGAAGATATTCTAAAGTAAGTTCAAATGGGAAGCCATAAGTATCGTATAACTTGAAAGCATCATAACCACTTATTGTACCATCGTGACTTTCTTTAATAAGTTCAAGAAGTTTTCTTTCACCTGCTCTTAATGTTTCATTGAATAGTTTTTCTTCATCTAAAACTTGAACCTTAACAAGTGATTTTGTTTCATATAACTTTGGATAACTTTCACCCATAGTCTCGACAACTGTGTCGACAAGTTTATACATAAATGGCTCGTTTATTCCAAGTTTTCTTCCTGCTCTTACACTTCTTCTTAATAGTCTTCTTAGGACATAACCTCTATTGTTATTTTCGAATATTGCCCCATCTGATAATGCCATCGTAATTGCTCTTATATGGTCAGCAATTATTTTAAAGTAACTTTCTTGATTATATTTTCTACCACTTATTTTTTCTATTTCTTCAATTATTGGTACAAATAAATCAGTATCGAAGTTAGAGTCGACGTTTTGGAATATACAGCACCATCTTTCAAGACCAGCACCTGTATCAATATTCTTGTGAGGAAGTTCTTTATATAAGCTTCTATCTACACCAGGCTCTGAATTATATTGACTGAAGACATTGTTCCAAATCTCGACAAAACGCTCTTGATCTTCATCATTTTTAAACTTTTCTAAAGCTGTATTATCTTTATCGTATGCTTCTCCTCTATCGAAGAAGATTTCAGAATCAGGTCCACAAGGTCCACTTCCAATTTCCCAGAAGTTTCCAGGAAGTCTTACGATATGATCTGGTATCATTCCAAGACTTACCCATTTATTGTAAGCAGCTTCATCTGTCATATATATTGTACAGTAAAGCTTTTCTACTGGAATATCACACCAATCAGGACTTGTTAAGAATTCAAAAGCAAAAGATAAAGCTTCTTCTTTAAAGTAATCTCCTACTGAAAAGTTACCCATCATTTCAAAGAAAGTCTGATGTCTTTTAGTAACTCCAACATTTTCAATATCATTAGTTCTAATACATTTTTGGATACTTGTAAGTCTTTTGTTTTCTGGGACGATTGTTCCATCAAAGTATTTTTTTAAAGGTGTTACACCAGCATTTACAAAGAATAATGAATCATCACCTTCAGGAATTAAAGAGGCACTTTCTATTACTTGGTGGCCTTTGCTTTTAAAGAAATCGAGCCACATATTTCTTATTTCTGTACTTTTTAAATATTTCATTTTACTCCTCCATCGTCTTTAATATTTCTTCTAATCTTTTGTAGTAGTCATCAAGTGTTCCATTATTGAACAAGAAATAATCGGCATAAGCGATTGGTCCACCTTTAGCAAGATTTTCAATTTCTGAAATATCTCTTTTTATTATTTCTTCTCTATTAAATGGTCTTACTACTCTTGTTGATACTCTATCGTATCTTGTTTCTTTATCTGTAACGACACAAATAAGTTTTAATCTATCCTTAAACTCTTTTTGAAGAACCACTAGTTCATCCCAAGAATATAATCCATCAAGCACTGTGTCTTTTTTCTTCAAGCTTTCTTTTATCTTAGGAAGTAAAATAATAGCAACGGCTGCCATTCCATATTCTTTTCTTATTTTTTCACGCATCATTTTCTCATTTTCTGGCGTTACTTCTTTATTTTCTTCTTTTAGTTTGTCTAAGATAGCTCCTCCAAAATATATTTTGTTCCATCCTTTTTTCTCTAAATAATCTGTAGCAATACTTTTACCACTTCCAGCCATACCTACAACAGCAATTAACTTATTCATACTATACCTCCTTTAATACTATCTCTTTAGCTTGTCTTTCTAAATCTTCAAGTGTTTTATTTACAATTACATAATCGTAATTATATTCCTTATCGATATCTTTTTCCGTTATATGTTCCTTTTGTTCTTTTGATAAATTATTCTCATAATTATCTCTTTCTATCTTGATTATTTTTATATCATTGAATCTTCTTTTAAGTTCTTCAAACTCTTCGATTAATCTTCCATCGGTAATAATACCAACATCAAAGAAATTATCTAAAACTTTTATATCTTCTGTTAATCTATCGATTAAGAAATATTTAAGTCCCAGTTTTTCTTTTATTACTTCGATTCCCATCTTTTGAAGGAAATCTCTAGGTTTATGTTCTTCATCTACTTTAAGATTAAACTGCTCTTCAGCATAATGATAAAGAGGTGCAGTTATTCTTAAGAAGCAAACTTTTTTAGTTTTTTCTAATTCTGTTTTCAAGTAATTAGAGAATTCATTCTTACCTGAATGAGCTTTACCTGCTACTAGATATAATTTCATAATCCCTCCAAACAAAATAAAAAGACCAAACTCTAGGAGTGTTTTGACACGGTACCATCCTAGTTTGATCTTAATTAACATAACGGTATTACCGACAGACTCATAAAGTAGCCTTCCTAATTTTTCTTTAGCTTATTTCCACCCTTAAAGCCTCTCTTTAAAAGTCCAATTAGTACTCATCTTTAATCAACATCTTTAAATATATAAGATAAATTTATTCTAACAAATAATTTCTAAATAATCAATATTATTCTTTTGTTTCTTCTTGTTTATTATCAACATTTTCTGAAGTTTGATTTTCATCTTTATTTTCTTCATTATCTTGTTCATCTATTACATTGTTACTACAATAATTTTGTTGATACTCTACAAGTGTTTTTTTACTATTTTCTATTAAAGTGAGTTTAAATTCTTTATTGTCATAATACTTTAGTTCATATTCAGCATTTACAATGATTGTGCTATCGATACCATCATTTTGCAATTTATCAAGATCACAAATATCTACTCCATTAGATGAATCAGTTGGATATAAAAGATTATTATCTATTCTTGTTCCATATATTTTTAACTTTCCGTCTGTGAACTCTTCATAAAGTGTTAGTCCACTATCACTAGAATCAGAATGGTAGTCTTTAAGCTTATTAGCATCTTTATCTACTATATATAAATTAGTATTTCTTTTTGTGCCCACTACTCCAGTAGTAGATTTATTTTCTTTAGAAGAGACAAGCAAATAATTATCAAGTTTATAAACATCGATACTTCCACTTGTTATCTTAATTAAAGATAAGTCTCCAAATAGAAGTTCAACACTATCTTCTTCCTCTTTAATAGTTAACTTTATTTCTTTGTTATCTAAGGATACAACTACTTCATTTTCATCGAAATCCACTTTGCTTACTGTATAACTTACTTCCTGAGGTTCTACTTCAGTTTTATCTTCCGTTTTAGGTTTATCAGCGTATTTTTGTGGATCGTCAGTCAAAAAGTAAAATGCTCCTAAAGACATAAATGCTATACCAGCAAAAATGAATAAAACATATAAATAATTACCACTTTCTTCTTTCATAATAACCACCTTTATTCTACTAAAATTATAAAATACATTAAAAAAATAATCAATAAGATAATAATAAAAAGTCAAGTTTTAATTAACTTGACTATTCCATCATATTTTTCATCTTTTTACCAGCATCTTTTGTAAGATTTTCTAAAGATGTTTTCATCTCATTCATAGATTCTGGGCTCATTAATTTCCATACCAATAATGCTCCAGCACCGATACCCATTACTGCTAGTACTTTCCACATACATTCCACAAAAATCACCTCAATTAAAAAATATGATATGTATCGATACATTAATATTTTCTGTATTTTTTTACTTTATATACCACTTTTTTTAATTAGCTTATCTTTTATCGAAGTCATTCTTATATCTTGATTATTATTTAGTACAGCGATTTTTAAGGCGTCGAGATCACCTAGTACAATGAGTTTTTTCTTGGTTCTAGTAACAGCCGTATAATAAAGTTTACGATAAAGCATTTTGTTATACTCTTTTACAACTGGTATTACTACAGTATCAAATTCTGATCCTTGACTTTTATGAATGCTTATGGCATAACCGTGTTTAAATTTATTAAAATTAGCAGGAGTAAACTTAACTTCGTTCGTGTCAAAGTCTACCGTTATCTCTTTGTTATCGATTCTTGAAATAACTCCTATATCACCATTAAATATGCGTTCATCAGGAATATTTACAAGTTGCAATATTTTATCGTTTTCACGATATACGACATCGCCCACTACCAATTCTTTTTTATTTTTTGCTTTAGGATTAAAGATATCCTGAAGTATTTTATTTAGATTATCTATGCCATTTATTCCTTTATACATAGGTACTAAAACTTGGAAATCGTTATAGGATTTCTTTTTATAAGTTTCACTTATTTCTTGGAGAGTTTTAGAAATCTCTTTCGTTTTTATGAACTCTAAATCTTTATTTACATTAAATATATTAGAGTTTAGACCTCCTTCATTTATATCGTGAGCAAGAGTAATTATTGTGGAGTCTTCTCCTTGTCTATATAGCTGTTTTAAGTAAATTACATCTAAAACATTAGATTCTATTAAATCTTTTAAAAGTTGTCCTGGCCCCACACTTGGAAGTTGGTCATAATCTCCGACCATAATTATTTTAGTATCACTTCTTAAACCTTTTAATAAACTACTAAAAAGCATTACATCTACCATACTTGATTCATCGATTATTACCATTTTAGCATCACTTTTATTGTATTCGTTTACGGCAAATTTATCCTGTTCTTTATTCCATTTCAGAAAGCTGTGGATAGTGGATGCCGGAAAATTACTCTTTTCAGTCAATCGTTTACTAGCTCTTCCTGTTGGAGCAAGTAAAACTATTTCTTTCGTTAATTCGTTATAATCAAGTTTATTAACGATGCTATATAAGTCTATTATCGAAGAAATTATAGTAGTCTTTCCTGTTCCAGGACCTCCTGTTATAATGAGAAAGTTTTTCTCTTGTGACTTCTTTATCGCTTCTTTTTGTTCGTTATTGTAAGTAATTAACTTATCTTTTTCTAACTCTTCGATATAGGAATCTAAGTCTTTTCTTAAAGTATCTTTTTTACCATTCAAATAAACAAGACGATTTACGATATTTTCTTCAGCATCGTACATTGCTCGTAAATAATATTTTTCTTCTAGTTTGATTACTTTTAAGGAGAGGATTAAGCTGTTTAAGCAGTCGATAAATGATTCTTCTGTAATATTATAATTTAAAGCAAGAACTGTATATTTATAAATCATATCGATATGTAAATAGCAATGACTTAAAGTATTACATAACTCATCCATCGTATTGATAATACAAGATGTAACTCTTCTTTTATCGTCTTTTAAGTATCCTTTATTTAGGGCAATGGCATCTATTTTCTTAAACGTTATTTCTTTAATGTCTTCAATAATAGTATATAAATTTTCCTCAATTATATTTAAAGTATTAGCTTTATATTTATTATAGATAGACATCGAGTCTTTAGTAGAAAAACCCAAATCATTAAGTTTTAAAATAGTGCTGTAGCTATTGGAGTATTCAATTAAAGTGTTATGTAAAATATCTATCTGCTTTTTAGTAATTCCCGGAACAAGCATCAAGTTAGAGGGATTATCAATTATTATTTGTAAAGCATCATCCCCTAAAACATTAACTATTTTCTCAGCTGTTTTTTCACCGATTCCCTTAAAAGTACCACTAGATAAAAACTCGACAATCGAATCTTTTTCTTCAGGCATTACTCTTTCATAAAAGGTAACATTAAACTGTTCTCCATATTTTGGATGGTTTACGATCTCACCATAAAATTTATAGTTTCCATCTTCTTCTAATTCATGAAAAGTACCCGTAAAAGATAAAGAAGATTCTTTTAAGGACTCAAAAGAAGTTGAAGCATCTTTTACTTTAAATACTCCAACGATATATCCATTTTCACTTCTAAATATAATTCTTCTTACATTACCAATGATATATTCTTCCATAATGCACCTCAAAAGTCTAATAGTATTATAACACATTAATTTTCTCTAGACTAATGTAGTAGCAAATTTTCTTGTTTCTAATAAACTATATTAGAAATGGAGGTATGAATATGTACTTTAATAATGGAGGAAATGGTTGCTGTGGTGCTGGATACCCAACATATCCTATGTACTACGGAAGTTGTGGAAATTATGGAAGCAATAACAACTATGCAATTATTCTAGTATTATTTATTCTACTAGTAATCGTAATTGGTGCTAGAAATTCAAATTAAATTGTTCTTTTAAAATCAAGGATTTTGTGTTAAAATATACCCAGTAGAGGTGTATTATTATGCTATTGACGAAAGATATCCTAGATGAAAAAGAAAAAATATTAAGAAAAGTTAGTAAACCAGTAGAGTTTCCCCTATCAGATGAAGATAGAAAACATATTGACGATATGGTAACTTATTTAAGAGATAGTCAAATTGATGAAATAGCTGCTAAATATAGTTTAAGGCCAGGAATGGGAATGTCTGCTGTTCAAATAGGAATTTTAAAAAGATATATTACAATCGTTCACGAATCAAGTGAGGGTCACTTCGATACTTATGTTGTAATTAATCCTAAAATTGTTAGTGAATCTAAAGAAAAAATTTATGTTGAAGATGGCGAAGGATGCTTGAGTGTTAATAGAGAAACTATTGGAATTGTTCCAAGAAGTGCTAGAGTTACAGTCGAAGGATTCGATGTAGATGGAAATCCTATTAGTATTAGAGCAAGAGAAGAATTAGCAATCGTCTTCCAACACGAGATAGATCACTTAAACGGAATTTTATTTGTCGATAGAATAGATCCTAAAAATCCATTTAAATACAAAGATACTTATAGAGCAATTTAAAACTCGAGAAATTAATCTCGAGCTTTTTTAATATTTAGCTGTAAATTTAACTTCGAGGACTGTCTCTTTATTCAGGACAGTTCCTTCTTTTATACTCTGCTCCGATACATACCCTATTCCATCAGTTGTATAAGGAATCTTTAAAAGGTTAACAAGTGAGTAGAAGTCTCTTGCGCTATAACCAATTATCTTAGGCATTTTAATAGTTTCAGAATTAGTAAGTAAGAAGACTTTATTAATTTTATTTATTACTTCGCCTTCTTTAGGATACTGAGCAACTACTTTATCACCATCACCTAAAACGACATAGCTAATGCTGTTACTTGCTAATGTTGATGTTACACTTTTAACTTCTTTATTTATATATGAATCGACTGTTATTTCGTCTAACTCTTTTGTTTTCTCTTTATCTTCATCATAAATTCCTAAGAATTTACTTGTATTTTTAATAACATCTTTTACAGGACCGGCAATTGTTTTTGGACTACAGTTATCACTTCTTAAAGCAAGATAAATAATTACTTGTGGGTCATACCCAGGAAACATTCCAGCAAGACCTCTTGTAACCATCGTATCAGAGTAACCTTTACCATCTTCTCTTGCAACTTGAGCAGTTCCTGTTTTAGCAATGAAGTCATAACCATCAACACGATAGTAATATCCAGTTACGGAGTTACTTGAATCACCATTTACAACGCTTCTCATTAGTTCTTTCATTTTTTGAACTGTCTTAGTACTTGCAACACGCTCTATTTCAGTCTTACCACCTTGGTAAAGGATTTCGCCTGTGTCGTGGTCTACTATTTTATCGACGATGTATGGCTTTAATAAGATTCCATCATTAGATATAGATGTTAAAGCTTTAACATTTTGAATTGGTGTTGTCGTAATACCTTGTCCAAATCCGGCATTAAGTATTTCTGTTTCATATTTAAAGTTTACTTTACCTGCTACTTCGTTTGGAAGTTCAATACCAGTCTCACTACCAAAACCTAATTTTTTGTAATATCTTTTTAATGTTGCTCCATCCATATATTTAGAAATCAAGTTCATAACCGCGGTGTTACTTGAAAAAGCAAAACCTTGGTCATAGGTAATATAACCCCAACCTTCTCTTTTCCAGTCACCTATTTTTGTTCCATCTTTAGCTGTAAAAATACCTGATTTGTATTTTTCATCACCGTTGTAGACTCCTTCTTCCATAGCAGCCATATATGAATATATTTTCATTGTACTACCAGGTTCGTAAGCCGCTGAAACATTGAAATTCAAATAAGAAGTCATATCTTTAATATTAGGGTCAAATGTCGGATAGGTTCCACTTGCAAGGATTGCTCCAGTTTTAGCGTCGGCAAGCATCATCGTAATAAACTCTGTATCACATTTGTTGGATATTTCAGTTAAAGCATCTTCGACAAATAATTGAATATGACGATTTATTGTTAAATAAACATCGTTTCCGTCAACTGCTTCAACAGTGATTTCTTTAGTATTAGGTATTCTATTACCTTGTAAATCCTTTTGAAATAAAGTCATACCGTTCGTACCAGTAAGCTCGTCATTAAAGTATTTTTCGATACCCATTTCCCCTACCAGTTCTTCTACCATATCACCATTTTCATCTTTGACATTTTCTTTTTTAGTATATCCTAAAACATAAGAAGCAAGGCTGTTATAAGGATAGCTTCTCTGTTGTGTCTCAATAAAATCAATTCCTGGTAAATTTAGAGCTTTTATTTCATCTTTTTTTAGTTCTGACAAGTTTTTAGCTTTAGAACCAAGCTCAACTTGATAAGCATCTTTAGATAGGTAGTAGACAATCTGCTCTTTGGGAATATCTAAAACGGTAGATAATTGTTCTGCTGTGTAATCGACATCTACTACGTGCTGTGGTGTTTTACTATTACCTGTTCTACTTGGAGATAGGTACGCTATTAAAGTATACGATGAAACATTTTGAGCAAGGACATCACCATTTACATCATAGATAGTTCCTCGTTTAGAATAAAGTGTCTCTTGCTTTGTCGTTCTATTACTAGCAAGTTGTTGCAAATTAACATTCTCAACTATCTCACTAGAAGACAACATATTAATTCGATATATAATTAAACCAAAAACAAAAAGACCGACTAAAATATAGGTTCTACTAAATCTAATATTTTTTAAATCGTTCTTTTCTTTCTTCATTTATAATCACACCTTAGTTTTCTTATTCAACTGTTTTTATGTTATCATTATTATAACTTAAACCTTGACTATGTGCAACTTCTATTATTTTATCAAGAGATGCTAACTCATTTATTTTCATTGTAAGAGATTCATTTTTCTTTTCTTGAGTTTTAATCTCTTTTTTTACTTGTTCAACTTGCACATTTACTTTTGATAAAGTAGCTTGCAAAAATACAATTGTAAATGGAAGTGCTAATACTAGTAATATTACTGAAGTATATAGTAATCTTTCAAACTTACCAACCTTTACAACTTTTTTTAATTTTTTTGCTTTCACTTTTAATCACCCTATTTTATTCTTTCTATTATTCTAAGTTTTGCTGAACGGGATCTATTGTTTACCTCTAGTTCTTCTTGACTTGGAACAATAACATTTTTATTTATTAGCTTGAAATCAGGAAGATATTCATCTGGTATATCAGGTAACCCTTTTACTTTTGGATCGATATCCGTACATTCTTTGAAGACATTTTTTACAATTCTATCTTCTAAAGAATGGAAAGTAATAATACAAATTCTTCCTCCTATATTAAGCATAGATAGCGCATCTTTAATCGAATCTTCCAATATATCAAGTTCGTGATTAACTTCAATTCTTATTGCTTGAAAAACACGCCTTGCTGGATGATGTTCTCTTTTTGCTTTCATAGGAACAGAATTTGCAATGATATCTGCTAATTCCAAGGTAGTTTCAATTTTTTTATTTTCACGATATTTTACGATGTTTTTTGCAATACTTGCGGAATACTTTTCTTCTCCATATTTAAAAAATATTTCTCTTAATTTGGACTCAGGATAAGTATTAACGACATCGTAGGCCGTTAGTTTGGCATCTTGATCCATTCTCATATCGAGTTTTGCATCGTGATGATAACTAAAACCTCTTTCTGTTTCATCTAACTGAACTGATGAAACACCTAAATCAAATAAAAAACCGTCAACAAATTTTACATTTCTTTTTAATAATTCTTCTTTCAAACAAGAAAAGTTACTTTTTATAATAGTAAAGTTGTCTCCAATTTCTTTTAGTCTTTTCTCACTACTTATAATTGCATCTTTATCTTGATCTATGGCGAATAGATAACCCCTTCTAACTCGTCTTAGTATTTCACTGGAATGCCCTGCATAACCCAATGTGCAGTCTACATATATACCGTCTTCTTTTAAATTCAATCCTTCAATTGATTCATTTAATAAAACACTTATATGCATATTTACTCCTCTTGCCAATTAGAATCAAATAAAGTCTCTGCAATATCTGACAAACTATCTTTATTTGTATCATAGAAATTATTCCATTTTTCACTTGACCATATTTCAAGTCGGTCCCCTACGCCGATTATGACGCATTCCTTTTTTAAATCGGCGTAAGTAACCAATGGAGAGGTAATATTAATTCGACCTTGCTTGTCAAACTCTGCTGCAGTAGCACCAGAAAGGAAAAATCTCATAAAACTACGAGCGTCTTTCTTTGTGAACGGCAAATTATTAAGTCTTTTGGTAATTTTTTCCCATTCGTCCATCGTGTAAACGAAAAGGCATTCTTCAAGACCGCGTGTAATAATAAAATTTTCACCTAATTCTTCTCTGAACTTAGCAGGAAGAGTTAAGCGTCCTTTTTCATCGATATTATGATGAAACTCACCCATCAACATAATAATCCCCCACTTTTCACCACTTTCAACCACTGCTATCATTATATTACTATGAAACCACCCACTTGTAAAGTTTTTTTTCAAAAAATAAAATCACCATTGTAAATTTTACAACAGTGACTTTTTTAACATTTATAAGTTGTTTTTTATTGGTTTAACAAGCGTTTTTCTTCGATATCTTTTTGTAAAAGGTCTAAAAATTCTTTTATTGTTACTGTCTTTGTCTCATTAGTTCCATAGACCCTATAACTAATCTTTTCTTCATTTTTTTCATTATCACCAAGGATTAAAGTATAAGGAATTCTTCTCATTTGAGCTTCTCTCATACGATAACTTAGCTTTTCGTTTCTAGCATCTAGTTCTACTCTAATTTTATTTTTCTTTAGAAGTTCTGTTACTTTTTCAGCATAGTCAGTTTGATATTCAGAGTTAACAGGCATTACGATAACACCAACTGGTGCAAGCCACAAAGGAAGGATTCCCTTTGTCTCTTCTAGATAGAAAGCAATAAATCTATCAAGAGAACCAAAGATTGCTCTATGAATAACAACTGGTGTTTTCTTTGTACCATCACTATCGATATAGTTCAAATCAAACTTTTTAGGTAAACAGAAGTCAAGTTGACAAGTAGATAATGTGTACTCGTTTCCCACAGCAGGTTTTACTTGAACATCAAGTTTTGGTCCATAGAATGCTGCTTCTCCTATTTTTTCAACATAATCAAGACCTAAATCATTTAATACTTCACGAAGCTTATTTTCAGCATTGTTCCACATTTCATCATCTTGATAATATTTTACTTTGTCTTCTGGATCTCTTAATGAAAGTTCAAAACGATATTCTTTTATTCCAAGTTCACGATATACTTCGAGAATTAAATCGACAACACCTTTAAATTCACTTTCAATTTGATCTTTAGTACAGAAAATATGAGAGTCATTTTGACAGAATGTACGAACTCTTTCTATTCCTTTTAAAGATCCACTTGTTTCAAAACGACAATCTCTTGCTATTTCAGCAATTCTTATTGGTAAATCACGATAAGAGTGAATGCTATTTCCATAAATCATCATATGATGTGGACAGTTCATTGGACGAAGAACAAATTCTTCTCCTTCTACTTCCATTTTAGGAAACATTGAATCTTTATAATGGTCCCAGTGACCACTTGTTTTATATAGTTCAACATTACCAAGAGGTGGTGTTAAAACGTGCAAATAACCTCTTTCAAGTTCTTTATTTCTAATATAGTTTTCCAAAGTATTCCAAATCATAAAACCATTAGGCAAATACATTGGAAGTCCTTTACCAATTAAATCATTAGTAACAAATATCTCTAAATCTTTTCCAATCTTACGATGGTCTCTCTGTTTGGCTTCTTCAAGTTCTTTTAAGTGAGCCTCTAGATCTTCTGGTGTTTCAAAGCAAACTCCATAGATTCTTTGAAGCATTTTATTTTTAGAATCTCCCTTAAAATAAGCTCCAGCTACTTTTAGAAGTTTAAAGTTCTTTAAAAGTTTAGTGTTTTCAACGTGAGGCCCACGACAAAGGTCTGTAAAGTCGCCTTGATCATACGCTGTAATTACCGTTTCATTTTCATCCATTCTAGAAATTAAATCAAGTTTATAAGGATCATCTTTAAATTCTTTTAAAGCTTCTTCTTTAGATATTTCACGTCTTTTAATTAACTTAGCGTCCTTAGCACACTTCTTCATTTCTTTTTCAATAAGTGGTAAATCTTCTTCAGTTAAAGATTTGTCTCCAAGATCGATATCATAGTAAAATCCGTCTTCTACAACAGGACCTACCCAAAATTTAGCATTAGGATATAAATGCTTTACTGCTTGTGCAAGTAAATGAGCACAAGAATGGTTTAAAATATTTAGTTTTGCATCTTCTTTAATATTAATCATAATTATCCCTCCAAAATAAAAACTCCTACAAATATTGTAGGAGTGCATAACACGGTACCATCCTTAAGTTTAACTTAATTAGACTTGTAACGAAGTCACTCGGAATTTTCTTTCGAACTCTGCTCCTAAGTAGTAACTTAAATACTTCTTTATTATCTTCCACCAAACGATAACTCTCTATAAAATAGGTACCTAAATCGTGTCTTATTCACTGCATTTATAAGTGAATTATAACACATTTTTTAAATATTTCAATAGTAAAGATTTTTATTAGATAGTAAATTCTGCAGCTAAATAAATTCTCATATCTATATTGCCATCCTTGGAAAAAGGTTTTACAAGTCTATATGTTCCTTTAGGTAGTTTTCCATATGTATTCTCCCAGTTGAATTCTAGTTCTTTTACCTCTCCTGGAAGAACACTATATGAAGGCAATGTAATATCAAATGTTAAATCTATTTTGTGCCATTTGCCATCTTGCTTAATTTCTAGTTCGTCAGCATTTCCATAAGAATATAAACTATCACTATCATTTTTAATTACAAATGTAGCTCCCGTTTTAGTTAATGTGTCTTCTTTAACAGATAATGTTATTCCAGCATCATTAGATATTACTAAATCAGATTCATTTCCTATTTTGATTTTGTTTTCTTCTTCACTACTTCCACATCCTGTTAGTCCAAACACAAAAATTCCACATAACAAAATTGTAAATATTTTTTTCATATATAGCCCTCCATTATCAATTATACAGATGTTATTTAAAAATGTATAGAATTTTAATATCTTTTTTGTAACGCAACTGGTATGGAACTTAAATCTGTAAAAAACATTCCGACTTCATTCAAAGGTCCACCACTAATTATTCCAATACCGATTGCGCCTCCATTGTCATCTGTTCTAGGTATCATAACAACACCGCCACTATCGCCTCCACTGGCATATGCATCAGTTTTAATCAACCCTTTTATTAATGTAGTGCCCTTATCATAATGGGCTGTATAATTTAGACCAGTTACTTTTCCAGTAGTATACTTAGTTGTGGCTCCAGCCTTTGAAATAGCCATATTGTCAGCAATAACAGGGGAATAATTTATAAGGCCAAGTTTTGTTATATTACTTGGTAAATTATCATATTTATATAAAAAATTTGTTGGTGTATATGATGAAGATGTTTTTACGAATGCATAATCATATTTTTCATTATTAGCATATTGTGCTACTTCAATAGTTCCAGTAGTAAAATTTTTTAAACCTGTTGCACAATGACCTGCCGTTAAGTATCCATCGTTACCATTGTATCTAACCCTCATTCCCATAGAACAAAATGGGGCTTTATTTGCAACAAGTAAAAACATTTCACCAGCATTTATGTCCTTAAAAGTTATGGGTTTTTGAGCTGTACTGAATTTTATTGCATTTAAGTTTAGATTACCTTTTGTTTTAGCTAATGTATTTTTAATATTTAATTGTTCCAAAATATTATTTTTAGTAAGTTCAATATTTACACTATTGTCCATTATATCAAGATATGTTCCAGCAACATTATTGTCTATTGATTCATCTGTAAACAAATTGTCACTTACATAATTGTTTATATTATTTAATTCATTGAAAGTATAATTAACATATTCAACTTTTACTGATTCATCCATATTAATAATTTTATTGTAAATATCAAAGTCTTTACTTTCAACTGGTGGAATGTTCTCTTTTACAATTTGAACAATTAAATTTCTTGCATCATCACTAACATACATACCACCAAAGTATGTAGGATAATAATCATTATAAATATCTTTTATATTGTAGTAATCATTTAAAGTTGTTTGAATTTTCGTAGCAAGTTCTACTCTAGCCCAATTGCGTTCAAGATATTCTTCATCCTCAAACATATCATAATCATCTTGTTGTACATTATCTAATGCTTGTTTTCCATTATCTAATGCGTTAATCGAAGTAATAGATCCAGATAGTAAAACAAACAAAGCTACTAAAAAAATTAATATTTTATTTTTCATAAATACTCCTTTCATTTTTTCTTTAATTAATTTTTCCATTTTATATTACTGTTCGATATCTTACATTTTTATACCACCACCATTTTTCAATAATTCAAAACCTGTTCATATAAAACGAAAGGTTTTTACAAAATTAAAGATTTATGTCCACTCCTGCTGAATTATCATAATAAGTAGCTGCAACTGATGAAAATTTGAAAACATTGCCATATCCGTTGTCGCCTATAGTATATTGTTTGCTAATGGCTTCAGTCGTATTCTTTTTCGCGTGTTGATAACTTCCATAAACAGTACCACTAGTAGTTGTAACAAATGAAGCTGTCATTTCTATATTACTAACATTAGGTACTAGAATAGAATATCCAAATCCATTATCATAAACTGACGGATTACTATAAATTTTACTATAATTATTCCCAGATACAACTACATCACTAATATTAATTATCGTTCCATTTTTAATTCTAGCTCCAAATACATCATAACTTTTTACACTTGGAGTTTTATTCCATTTGTTACTCAACACCATTAGACAATTTTTTGAACAAGTTTTAGTAATTGTCAAAGTTCTTAAATTATCATTTATGGATGTACCTTTAGTCAAAAATGGTTCTTTAAAATGCATCATTACTCTTTCAACAGGTTTACCAAACAAATCCATATCTTTTATTAGATTGTAATCATCAGGCGTAAGATATTTTTGATACCCTTCACCATACATTTCAGATATAAAATTATATTCTTTCTCCGTTAATATTACTCCGTAATCATTTTTGTAAAAATAATCACCTGCAAGTACTGGCTGTGCAAATAATGCAACAAATAAGATAATAATTAATTTATATACTTTCATAAATTTCTCCTCCTATGAATCAATCATAAAATAAGTCAATAAAAAAAGGTAGTGACAATTTGTCACACCCCTATTTCAGTCAGTAATCACTTGTTATTTTAAATATTTTAAAACATAAGATTTATAAAATTCATCATATATTTTTTGCTTTTTCTCACAGTCTTGGTCATTACAAATAATTTTATCATTATCAAACTTAGCAATAAACTTATCACTAGGATTATTATTATCATATGCAAAGTAACTATTATTTAAATTATATGTATAGTAAGATTCATTATTGTATACAACTAAAGTTCCTGAATTATAATTCAATAATTCATCACCAATTGCTAGACTACAACCAGAATCATCACATTGAAATGTCTCCTTGATTTTTTCTGGTATTTCATCTTCAACATATTCCGTCACTGGTGGTCCTATTTTTTGTTCTTTGGTATATATAAATTTATTGTTTACATATTCTTCTTTAAATTCAAGATCTATTCTTTCACCATCAATAACCACAAAAATCTTTTGTTTTGAGTTTACAAAATCATCATAAGAAATTAAAGCCTCATAACCATAAAGATCTTTTAATATAATATCTGGGTCACCTTTATATATTTGAAATGTCTTATCATCTTCTTCAACATAAACAGAAATTTCATCAACTTCTGGATCTATATTTTCTATTTTTAAATAAATTTTTTCTTTAGTTAAAATTAATAATCCATCATAAATATTATAGTTTTCTGAAGAGCCTTTAATACTGTATATTCTTACTGTTTTATAATTTTGTAAAAAATAGAAAATAGTAAGTAAAGAAAATGAAATTAAACATAGAACAGCAAAAAATATAGTTAAGATTCGAATTTTTTTAGATTTCGTTTTTTGTGATTTTAAATATTCCTTAAAAGTAATATCAATACTTTTCTCATTTTTCTTATTTTTTCTTTCTCCCGATACCAATTCTTCTAATGAAATATCAAATATTTTACTAAGTAGAATCATATCTTCTAAGTTAACAGCTCTTTTACCATTTTCAATTTTATTTATTTTTGTTCTATCACAATGTATTTTTTCACCCAGATATTCTTGACTCCAATTTTTCTCTTCACGAAGTTCTTTAATAAAGTTACCTATTTTTTCTTGCTCCATTTTACTACCATAAAATCAACTTCAAAAAACATAATTGATTCCTTTCTTAAATTTCTTTAAAGTTTTCTAATTTAATTATACTTAATAACAATATAATTGGCAAAGTAATCATTAATAATATTTATTGGAAACATTACTACAATTTTGTCAATTTATGCCAAAAAGATTTATCAAATTAATAATTTAGAATATAATAATATTAAGATTTAAATGTAGAAAGGTTGTAAATTTATTTCTAGCGCCTGGACCACTTTGGTTGACGAGGATTAATAGCTATCGAAAGATTCGGCGGATGCTATTACGGTAAGTGTGACCGTTATATATACTTAAAAAGCAAAATTAAAATTGTAACAAAGGTATATAGACATAATACATTATAGGAGAAAAAAATTATGTGTGGTATCGTTGGATACGTAGGTAAAAAGAACGCCTTAAATGTTCTTATCGACGGACTTAAATCACTTGAATATCGTGGTTATGATTCAAGTGGTATAGCATACATTTCAAATGATGAAGTTAATATTATCAAAGAAAAAGGAAAAGTTAGTGAACTTGAAAAAAAGATTAACTTTAATCAAGATGTAGATTTAGGAATTGCTCACACTAGATGGGCAACTCACGGAGAACCAAGTGTTAAAAATGCTCATCCTCATACGTGTGAAAAAATAACGCTTGTTCATAATGGAATTATCGAAAATTACGAAGAATTAAAAGAAGAACTAGCAAAAAAATATAATTTTTTATCGGATACAGACACTGAAGTTGTGGCAGTTTTATTAAATGAAATTTATAAAGAAAAGAAAGATATTGTCGATTCACTTATCGAATTAAAGAAAAAACTTGTAGGGTCATACGCTCTTGCAATTCTAGTAAGTGATGAAAAAGATAAGATTTATGCTTTAAGAAAAAATAGTCCTCTTATAGTAGCAAGAAGTACTGATGCCTCTTTCTTAGCAAGTGATGTACCGGCAATATTAAAATATACAAAAAAATACTCATTACTTTTAGAAAATGAAATTGCTATATTAACCAAAGATAAGATTACTTTTTTAAATGATGAAAAAGAAGAAATAACAAAAGAAATAATTACTTTTGAAGGAGAAGAAAACGCTGCTTTAAAAGGTGGCTATGATCACTTTATGTTAAAAGAAATCTATGAAGAAGAAAATATTGTTAAAAGATTAAGTGAAGAATACTCTTCTTTTGAGAAATTACTTCATAACTTTAAAGATATAAAGAAATATAATAAAATAGATATCGTAGCGTGTGGTTCTGCTTACCATATTGGAATTATTGCAAGATACTTAATAGAAGAATATGCTGATATTCCTGTAAATGTAGAAGTAGCAAGTGAATATCGTTATAAGAAAAACTTTTTAGATAAAAATTCATTAGTTATCTTTATTTCCCAATCAGGAGAAACAGCAGATACTCTTGCTTGCCTTCGCAAAGTAAAGGAACTTGGTGTAACTACTCTTTCAATTGTCAATGTTGTAGGAAGCTCTATAGCAAGAGAAAGTGATATCGTTATTTACACTAAAGCAGGACCGGAAATTGCTGTTGCAACTACTAAAGCTTTTGTAGCTCAACTAGTTATTGTTATTCTTCTTACTCTATATTTTGCATATCAAAATAATAAAATGACGAAAGAAGAAGTTAGCTCTGTTTTAAAAGATTTACAAAAATTAAATATAAAAGATGTAATAAATAAAGACTATAAAGACATAGCCAAAATTTTAAAAGATAAAAATGATATTTTCTTTCTTGGAAGAAACATCGACTATGCAGTAGCACTCGAAGGTTCATTAAAATTAAAAGAGATATCTTACATTCACAGCGAAGCATATGCAGCTGGAGAATTAAAGCACGGAACAATATCCCTTATTGAAAATAAAACACCTGTTATTAGTTTACTTACTTGTGATAAGATTATCGAAAAAACAATAAGTAATATTAAAGAAGTTAAAGCAAGAGATGCTTATACGATTGCTATTACTACTAAAGCCTATGACTTTATCGATAAGAATATCGTTATTGAAAAAACAAACAAATTATTGATGCCTATCTTAGCTGTTATTCCTCTACAATTAATTGCCTATGAAACAGCCAAATTAAAAGGTTGTGACATCGATAAGCCAAGAAATCTTGCTAAGTCTGTAACTGTCGAGTAGTTCTTTTTGACTTTTTGACCATTTTGTGTTATAATTACTAAACAATGTTGATGGGGGTTTAAAAATGGAAAAGAAAGTTATCGAATATATGATGGCTAAAGGATTTAATGACAGTACAATTAATTATATTTTATCTAGAGAACAACTAAAACTTGAGTTAGCTGGATTAATTGCTGAATACGAAAAAAAAGTTGCTAAAGAAGGTTTAGTTGGAAGAGAAGCATATGATTATTTTGTATCATATCAAACAAGTCAAAGAATCTTAGAGCAACATAAATTAGCAATGAAATAAGAGCAAAACACTTGCTCTTTTTTCTTTTACTTTCTTCTATCCTCACCGATTAACTCTACTGGTGTAGAAACTTGTTTTATTCTTTCCATAATTCTTCTTGCTTTTAATTGATCACCATTTACGATAAAATGTTTTTCAAGTTCTTTTATCGAATAATTAGAAGTGAAAAATGTTGGTAATTCTTGATCCATTCGGTACTGTAATATTGGTTCAATTACTTCATCCCTTGCCCACTCTGTCAAGTATTCAGCACCTATATCATCCAAAAGAAGAAGTGGTGTATTCATAAGTTCATAGAATCTTTCACTGTAGTCAGTGTCAAAGGAATCTTTAATTGATCTTAATAACTCTGGTACGTGAACTATTACACTTCTTACATCTTTTTTGGCTAAATCATTAAATAAGGCTGCTATAAGGTAAGACTTACCACATCCAAAATTACCATATAGATAGATTCCTTTAGGTCTTTCATCTGCTAAGAATGAATCTTTAAATTTTTTCATCATCTTTAAAACTTCTTTACGAGAATTATCATCATTATAGACATTGGCAATCGATGCCTCTCTAAGTTTTAAAGGAACACTATAATATGTAACGTTCTTTTGATAGTTATATTTAGTTTTATATTTGCATTCCACATAAGAAAAGTTTATTCCTTCATCATTTTTGAAAGCCTTAAATAAATTACCATTAATTTCATTTTTACACTCATTAAGTCCACTGCAGTTACTACAATTTTCAAACTCTTTAGCTGCAGACTTTAAAGTAGATGTATACCTCATTAAAGTTTCTTCTGGAAGTTCTAAACTCTTACAAATTTTACAAAAATATTTATTTTCTAAAGCTTTATGAAACTTTGCTTTTAAATCGATAGTATTTGTATTCTTAAAAGTCATCTTATCCATAATATCACCAACTAAGATTATTATAACACGCATAATATCTTTTAGTAAATTAAAGTAAAGTAAAAAAGTACCCAAAAGGTACTCTACTATTTAAGATAAAACTTTAAAGAAAATTAAAAAGTCAAAAGATGTTAAAAACATTATTAAAGTTGCAATAAGTATAAATGGTCCAAAAGGAATTAATCTCTCCTTTTTAGAAAAATAACTTAATAATGCAAAGGGAGATGCAATTAAACTTGATAAAAAGATTACAAAGAAACCATTCAATAAAGTTATGTAACTAGATACATTTAAAAGACTAAGTGGTTTGATTACATTTAATACTGCACCTACAAAAAACATCAATTTAACATCTCCACCACCAAGTGCTTCTTCCTTCATTATCACGCTTCCTAAGTACATTATGAAATACATAACAAGGAATAAAATAACTCCAAAGACACAAGATGATAAAGCGTATTCCCATCCGTTAAGTATAAGCTCTACAACAACACACAAAATAGAAAAAGTAAATGTTACTTCATCAGGTATAATCAAATAACTAAAATCACTTACTATTACTATTACTAAAAAAGAAACTGTAAGTATTGAGATTATAAATTCTAAAGAGAAACCAAAAACTAAGTATGATACTAAAAATAAAATTCCTGTCGTAAGTTCTATAAATGGATAAAAAAGAGAAATTTTACATTTACATTTTCGGCATTTTCCTCCTTGAATTAAAAAAGAAAAAACCGGTATTAATTCATACCATTTTAATTCGTGATTACACTTTGGGCAAAAAGAACCCGGTTTAACAATGGATAAGTTGTTAGGAACTCTATAACCTACTACATTATAGAAAGAACCTAACATTAATCCATAAATAAATACAATAGTTGCAAATAATATTTCCATACCAAACACCCATTAATTATTATAATTGTCCATATAAATCGAACATCGGCATAATGATAGACATAATGATAAATCCAACTCCACCTGCTAATACAACGATAACAGCTGGTTCAATTAAACTCTTCATTGCTGTAACAGAGTTGTTATGTAACTCTTGGAAGTGTTCAGCAACTTTTTCCATCATAAGACCAAGTTGTCCTGTGGATTCACCAGTAACAAGCATTTCATAGGCAACTACTGGGAATGCCCACTCACCTTTAAATGAATCACTTATTTTACCACCTTTACTTAGGTTAACTAAAGTTCTATTAATTATTTCTTTATAAACTTCGTTATTTGATAGTTTAGAAAGAATTTCCATACTATCTGTAATAAATACATTGTGGTTTAAAAGTGATGCGAATGTTCTAGTAAGAGTTGAAACTTCGTTATATATAATCATATTACCAAATACCGGCATATGCATATAGAACGTTTGCATTGATTTTTTAAACGATTTAACATTATTAAATAACCATCTATATAATAATATTAATGCAACAAGTCCAAGAATCAATTTCCACCAGTTTGCTCCTAAGAAGTCACTTGCTGCAATAACGAATTTAGTGATTGCAGGAAGTTCAGCACCATTTTGTGAGAACATTCCAACAAATTGTGGAACAACATAGATGATAACGAAAGCAAGAGCTGCTATTGTTGCTGTTAAGATAACTGCGGGGTATATCATTGCTGATTTCATTGCTTTTCTTGATTTTTCAATTTCAGTATAATACTCTGACATTTCATCTAGTGTACTAGCAAGGTCTCCTGTCATTTCAGAAGTCTTAACCATATTTACCAACAATGTTGGGAAAGCTTTACCTTGTTTTTCAAGAGCTACTGAGAATTTTTCACCAAGAACAAGTTCATAAACAACTTTATTTAAAACTTTTTTCTCAGCAGCATTACTTGACTGTTTTGCCAAGATTCTTACGGCGTTTATAAGTGGGATTCCTGCTTTAATATACGTTGATAACTGTGTCAACATAAAAGCAAGGCTTCCATTTTTTATTTTAGAGTTAAAGTTGATATCGATATCGAACTTTCCTCTTTCTTTTATTTCAACAACTTCATATCCTTCATTTTGTAAGAAAACTCTAACATCCGTAGCAGTTGGAGCTTCAAATGTATTACTAACAATTTTACCACGAGAATCTTTAACTTTATAACGATAAGAAATCATCTTCTTATTCATATCTCGTTGTACTCTTATCTTGTCGTCCTTATCAGATTGATCGATGTAATCTTTACTATCATCTTGAACTTTATCAAGTTCTTTTTCTAGTTCTTCACCAGAAGATTTTTGTACTTGGAAGGCAGAAGTGTCGTTTTTTACTACTCCAGATACAAATGACAATCCGTGGAAAGCTTTAGTTATAAAATTTGTAAGTTTTGAAAAGAATTTACCTAATATACCAGTTAAACCTTTGTTTTTATTATTAGGTATCTCTGTTTCTACTTTTTTAACTTCTTCAGTATTTTGGTTTTGCTGTGTTTCATTTGGTGTAGCAGTTTGTGCTTGTGTTTGCTGTGTTTGTGCTGTGTTTTGCGCTGCATTATTACTGTTATCCATCGCTTTCACCCTCCCAACCTATTCTATAAATAAGTATAGCACAACTTTTTTTTTATTTAAACTTTTTTTTACTTAAAACATATAATAATTATGAAAAGAGGTAAAATTATGTTTAATAGCAGTTATTATCCTTACAATAATTATAATAATTTAAATGCGGTATCAAAAATTAGAAGAGTAAATTGGGGTTCGTTTTTAGATGGTGCTCAAAAGACTTTAGGCGTTATAAATCAAGCAATTCCCCTATTCTATCAGATTAAACCACTGTATGAAAATGCTAAAACTGCCTTTAAGGTTGTCAGTGCAATAAAAGAAGATGACAAAAGTACCAAAAAAGTTAAAGAAACTAAAACAGAAAAAAAAGTTGAACCAGTAGCTACTTCTAATAGTCCAACTTATTTTCTTTAAGATAATTTTTTCAAAGTACCATTTATTATAGAAAATAGATATATGTCTATTTTTTTATTCGTCTTTGAAAGAATATAATCTTTATAACTATTTAATTGTTTTATATAGTTTTCATCTTCGACATTCTTTAATTTGTAATCGATAATACTTATTTTATCAGAATATTCTATAATTAAATCAATTATTCCATTGTAGAAGGTGTCATCTTTCTTGTATCTAAACTCATATTCTTTATAGATGTTTATCGCTTTATCTACATTGATTTCTTCAATGAACTTTTTAATTTTTTCAATGTAGAATTTATCTATTCCTAGATTATCATACTTTGGATTTTTAAAATCTAAAAGTTCTAATACTTCGTGTACTTTAGTACCAAACTTCATCTTTTCTTTAACATCTTTATCAAGTAAACTATGTGTCTCTTTAGATATTTTTTCTTTATGTATTTCACTATTTTTAATGTCTACTTGGAATGTATTTATAACATTATTAGAAGGTGCAATCGCATCTTTGTAATTAATCTTTTTAATCAAATTATAGTCCTTTGTAAGATTTAAAGAATTAATATCGAGAGCCTTTATATATGGTGTAAGACTATCTTGAACATAATATAAGAAATCAAGGAAGGATCTTGCATCTTTCAAAGAGATAACTTTACCTTCTTGCATACTTGTTACAATAATAAACTTTTCCCTAGGTCTAGTAAGTGCGACATAGAATAACCTTACTTTTTCACTAATTTCCTCTCTGTAATATAAATCCTTTACCAAATCTTTAACGAAAGTCTTACCGATTCCTTCTTTAAAGTACGGAGATATTATTCCATATTTATTATTATACATAAACTTTTCGTTCAATTCTCTTAGATTAAATTTAGAATGCATCGAAGCAAAATAACATATTGGATACTCCAATCCTTTAGAACCATGAATGGTCATAAGTGTTACACTGTTAGGAATTAAATCCAAGTCTTTTATTTCTATTTTGTCTTCTTTTTCAATAAGTTCATTTAGATAGTTATAGGCATCTATAATATCGTAAGATAAAGATGATAAAGTATCAAAGATATTAATAATTGATGTTATTCTATTGACTCTATTTTTAACATCACCAAGTAGAATCACTTTATTATAGAAATCAAACTTATCGATTATCATATAAATTATTTCTTTTAGAGATAAAGAGTTTATATTTTCAACTATTTCATCAATTTTTTCTAAAAGACTAGATGTGTAATCGTTAGATGAGACTATATCAAATATTTGTTGATCGCTATATTCAAACAAATTACTTCTAGCAATAGATACAAAAGCATATTTAAACTCGATATCGTAGTTATTATCTTTTCTACCTATAAGTAATTTTAAAATGTTTTTGATAAGTACGATTTCTATTTCTTCTGTTAAATTTGTTGTCGTATATTTAGAAAGTGGAACGTTAAAATACTGGAATATCTTTTTATATAAATCAAAGTTTGTGCTTTTATCAAGTAATATTGCAAAATCTTTATAAGTTATATCTCTTAATGTTTTTAAATCTTTATCATAAACTTGGTATTTATTTTCTACTTTATTTTTTATATCTTTTGCTATAAAAAAGATTTCTATTTCTTCTTTAGTGAAGCCACAGTTTTTATCGTACTCGTAGTTATAAAGTTCAAAGTCATTCGAATAATTAGTTTTACCTTCTTCTAAATAATCATTGTTTCCAAAAAGCATCTTGTGAGATTCTTTGTAGTCAGCATCCCCTATTTCACTAGACATAATAATTGAAAAGATTAAGTTAATATTATCTATTACTTCACTTCTCGATCTAAAGTTTTTAGTTAAATCTATTTTAAAGCCACCATTATTTTTACTATAGTTTTCATATTTTTCTTTAAATAAGAAAGGATTAGCATTTCTAAAACGATAGATAGACTGTTTAATATCACCGACCATATAGACGTTGTTATTCTCGATTAAAGATACAAACATATCTTGTAAATCAGAAGTATCTTGATACTCATCAATCATAATTTCATTAAAACTATTTCTAAGTTCTAAAGCGACGTTTTTATTTTCTTTTAAAATTTTAATAGCAAGCTTTTCAATATCAACAAATTCATAGATATTTAGATTCTTTTTAAAGTTGTAAATTTTCTCATCGAGTTCTTTAATTATATCGATAATAACTGTAACGTAGTCCTTAGTAGATGAAAGTGTATCAATAAGTTCTTTACTGTCTTCGAAGCGAGCTAGAGAAGAAATGTTTTCAATTTCTTTTTTTATTTTTTCTTTAAGAGTTTTTGTTTCTTCTTCACTATTTTTTGGAAGTCTAGGCATTTTTACTTCACAATTTATTTTATATTCATCATAAGTTTTACTATTTAAAAGCGGCGTTAAAGATAATTCTAAATCTTCTAGGAAAGTGCTGTCAGCATAACTAGATAACTCTATCAATAAGTCATTGATGTTTTTGACTTTCTTTTCCAAAAGATTTAAATATTCTTTTTCAAATAAAGATATATTTGAGTTACCGTAATAGGATTCAATATAATTATCTAAATAATCTTTTTTATCATATTTTAATTCAAGTTTATCGAAAATATCTAAGATATATTCTTTTATATCGTCATCTTTTTTTACTGTGAAGTCTCCGATTAGTTTAAGAAAGCGAGGATTTTCTTCCTTATAAAGTCTTTCAAAGATATCATCTAATGTTTTTCTTTTTTCAAGAAGAATAGTAGAACTGTCGGCAACTGCTACACTCTTTGAAATGTTTAAAAGATAACTATATTTTTTTACCATCGATAATGCAAAAGAATCAAATGTTGTTATATAAGCACTATCGATATAATCTAGTTGGTTAATTATACTTTGGTCTTCAGTTATTTTTTTTCTTATTCTATCTTTCATTTCAAAAGCTGCTTTATTAGTAAATGTAAGAATTAGTAAATTATCGATATTTACTCCACTTCTAAGTTTTCTTATAACTCGCTCGGATAATACTGCTGTTTTACCACTTCCAGCACCTGCTGAAACAATAATGTTACATCCTTCTTTATCGATAGCAAGTTGTTGTTCTTCAGTCCATTTAGGCATTTTCTTCACCTTCTTCTAAGAAACTTAAATCTCTATATTTTTTTAGATTTACTATATCTTCATTTTTTCTAAAGCAAATATCTTTATACTTGCAATACTGGCAGCCCGTAATCTCTTTATCTTCAGCAATCCATTTAGGGTTTATCGAGAAATCGCCATTAAGAATTAAATCTCTTGCTGTATCAATCTTTTTATCGACAAGTTTTACTAAATCGTCCATTGTCTCTTTTGATAAAACATTGGAGTAAGCATAGAAACCATTCTTTGTAACTTTTAAGCTTTTTATATACTCACTATCTTCATAAGTCTTATCAAATTTCATTAAAGGTCCTTCTTCATCTAGTGAATAACCATATAGTTTTAGATTATCATTTTTCAATTCTTCATAGGTCTTATTAGGTTCAATATTTACTTCCGTACTTAATATTTTTTGAAGATAGAATCCGACACATTTAAAATTATTAAATAAATTACTCTTCGTAATCAAATACAAATAAATTATAAGTTGCATTCCAATACCATAAACAGAATTATTAATATTTATATCAGCACTTCCCGTTTTATAGTCGATTATCGATAATAAAGTTTCATCATCTTCTTCTTTATACATTATTTTATCGACGATTCCTTTGAAAGTTACTTCTATATCACTTGATTTATCTATCTTGATATTCTTTTCCGTAAAGACATTAACAAACTCGGTATCCTTATAAAAGTCCTTTAATCTTTTTATAACTAAAACTAACTCACTTTTTAGCTTGTTTAGATAAAATTTCTCTTTATAATTAAATGTTTTGTCTTTCAAAAACTCTTCATAATGTTTATCTAAATCAAAATCATCATCATAGACGTGAGATAAAACATAATGAAATAAACTTCCTAAAATAGTATAAAAAGTCTCTTCATAGATATTAAGTTTTAATATATTATCGATATAGTATCTAAAAGCACACTTATAATAAGTGTCGATTGTCGAATAAGATAAAGTTAGCTTATTATCAAGTCTCTTATAAAGTGACTCTTTAGATATAGCTTTAAACTTGTTATCAAATTCAGAATATCTTATTTTGAAAGAATTAAAGTAATCACTTAAATTTTCATCTTTTTCATTATATTTAATTAAATTATCGAGCATATAAGATAATTTTAACTCTGAATAAGGAAGGGATGCAGATGTTTCTAAGGTAGCTTTTTCTTCTTTAAATAAAGAGTTAGATAACAAGTTAGAAGGATAATAAGAAGTATCTAAGTAAAGAAGTTTATATGTTACAAAAATATTTTTAATGGCTTTCAAATTATTAATTGTAGCTTCATTTTCCATTTTGTTTTTAGTAGATGTTAAATCAAGTCCCACAAGACTTTTAATCGAGTCATCGATATAATCTTCATCTTTAAATACTTTTGGTATACTTCCTTGATTGAAACCTAGAAGGAAGACATAATCATCGTCATCATAATAAGAATTATTTAAAGTAGCAACTCTTACTTTATTTTGTAGGATATTGTTGTCGATAACTAATTTCCCAAGTTCTTCTTTTACAGCACTTATTACCACATCTTTAGAATATTCCAAGTCATTATATTTATTAAATACATTTAAGAAATTTTTATAAATGCAAGAGTTTAATTCATTATTAAGACCAAAAGAAGAAATAAAGTTTAAAGTTTCTTCAAATGATTTAGTGCTTTCTAAAACTTCTAATGCTTCTTTGCCTATTAAAGTACTTAAAATAGTTGAACTAGTAGATATATCTACAGGAATATTAAACATCTTAAATAATTTTAAAATTTCAAGATTATAAGAAGAATCTAAATTCAAAAGATAGATTTTATTTATATCGACATTACGATTTATTAACTCGACAATTTTATTTATGACAAATAATATTTCATCTTCCATCGTATCAAATTTATAGAAAGGAATTTCTTTTTCAATAGACTTTTTCTCTATAAATTTATAATTAAAGTTACTAAGAATCTTTTTGTCGAAACTAGATAAATAATCGTATCCAAAAACGATAAAAGGTACATTTTTATAAGACTCGATAAACAAAGGATTAAAAGTAAGTAAGTTATTTTCTACAAGTTCTTTTTTTAGATTAACTAGAAAGTCAAGTTTTTCATTATGATACTTTTTATCTTCGACATAATATAGGTTATCAAGGTAATACTTAGATACTTCGTAACTATATTTATATTTTTCCATCAAATAAAGAATTGCTTCTTCATTGTAATCAAAGAAAACATTTCTTTTTAATTCTTCTAGAGTATAAAGTTTAACATTAACTAATTTATTCTTATTGTTTAGATAATCAAAAATCTTATCTTTTACCATATAAGGTGTTACAATTATTGTTTTATTTTCAAGTTTATCTAAAAAGTCCATAACATAAATCCTTTCTTTTCATAAATATATTATAACATCTCCAAAAAGAAAAAAGAACTATTCCAAGATGGTTTTCATATTAGAAAGTTCTTTTAAAGTATTAGAAGTTTGATAGTCTTTATTGAATAAATAATTGTAACTGAAAAGAGAAAAACCTTGGTATTTTGAATCCGTTCTCGATACTAAAATTTGTCTTTTAATTATATCTGTTTTATTAATCCATTCTTCCTTGCCACTCAAGGCATATGTATCACTTTTTCCTGATTTATAAATAGCAAGAGCTGGAAGCAATTTGATTTCTTTATCTTTTATTAGACTGCTCCACTCTTTTAAAGTATTGGTAAAAGGACGGGTCTCGTTTTCAAATCCAAAATAAATTTGAGGCATTACATAATCTAAGTATTCGTGACTCTTAAGTATTTCTTTTATGTCGAGAAAACTATTATAACAGTTATCGATATTTCCTTCTGGTGCAATTCCAAATAAAACATCTTTATTTGTTTTTTTGATTACTTTATTAGTATTTTTTATAAGACTTTTAACATTATTTAATCTATATGTTTCAAGGTCATCTTTACCACCATTTTTTATATACAAGTCGTAACTATCCAAATCTATTTTAGTATCCGGATAAAAATAATCATCAAAAGTAACTCCATCAATATGATACTTTTTTACTATCTCCTCTATTCCACCCACAATAAGATCATTTACTTCTTTGTTTCCAGGATCTAAATAGATTCCTTTAGAAGTTGCGCTACAGAAATTATTTTTTTTACATAAATTATCAGCTGGTAAAAGATTAAAATCATTTGAGTTACTTATTCTGTAAGGATTAACCCAAGCATCAAACTTAATTCCTCTTTTATGAGCTTCATCGATAAAGTATTCTAAGACATCATAGTTGGGTGCCTTATTCTTATCTGTTAGAATATAACTACTTAAAGGATAATAACTAGACTCATAAATAGAATCACCAAAAGGTCTAATATGAACGATAATTCTATTTAGATTTAAAGACTTTATATTATCGAGGATTTCTCTAATATTTTTCTTTTGATTATCTTCACTTTTTCCCTTAATATAATTTTCAAATTCGATATAAGAAAAATATACTGCTCTTGTTTCACTAAATTTATTTTTTTCTTTAGCAATAATACTATCTTCACTATCAAAAATAAAGAAAAAAGAAATTACAAAAAGAATGCCTACTACCATAGTCCAATATTTCATTTTATCACCATTAAATTATATGCTTGTCTACTTTATTTATGTTATAATTTTTTTAGGGAGAATTTTTATGGTTAAAGTTGAAGAGATTGGAAAAGATTGTGTAAAAGATGATTGTGTTTTAGTAATGATTCCATTTACAGAAGGACTTGAAATAAGTGATTATAATACTGGTGAACAAATTTTTTATTTTACGAAAAATGATCATAAGTATATAAATAAATATTTAGAAGATGAAAGAAAAATAGGATTCCCTAATAGTAATATTCCTTTTCATAAAGCAATTAAAAATTTTAAAATATATAATGTTGCACATCAAATATTAAATTATGGAACTATATATAAAATTGGAACTTACAAAAAGAATATTATTGATCATACCGATATGAGTGAGTTAAGTACCGTAGAAAAAGTGGTTTGGGAAAGAAGTGATTATAAATATTACACTTGTTTTGCAAGTGTTATAAGAGATGGTGACGAAGCCCTTTTTGTTGTTTCAGACAAAGTTGTACCTGAACTAGAGATGACTCCAGAAGAATTAAAAAGTTTAAAGCTATTGAATAAGGTTAAATTTAGTATATTTAATAGTGGAAAAGCAATTTCTAAAGTTTCAAGTAACAAAACAGAGAAAAATCGTGAAGAAGTTAAAAAGTTATCTAAAAAATTAAAATAACATTTATTTTGTAGGAGGTTTTATGCTTAAGATAAAAATAATAAAAGAACCATTTAAAAATGAAGATGGTGCATTAGTAATGTTTCCTTTTAGAAAAGGACTTAGAATCGAAGAATACTATCGAGATAAAAAATTATTATTCTTGTTAAGAGATGATAAGTTTGGTTATAAAAATGAATATTTAAATGATGAAAGAAGAGAAAAATTCCCTTATAGTAATATTCCCGTTTTTAATACAATTAAAGGCTTACACATCTATAAGGTAGCTAATCAAATACTTAATTATAATCAAATATATCTAGTTAAGTACTATAAAGAAGATTATGTATATGATGGAACTAACACAAGTGAATCTCATAAAGAAATTCTTGAAGACACTGAACTTGTAAGTGTTATTAACGATGATGACCCTAATAGTGATAAAGCTTATATGGTAATAAGTGATAAAAGGGTTCCTGAACTAGAACTAAATGCTAAAGAGTTAAAAAACTTAATCACTTTAAAGCAAGTTGAACTAGAACAAATGAAAGAACCTTATATACCTACTTTATTAAACAAAGGGATTACAAAAGACGATGTAAAAAAGGCAAAAAGACTTGTAAAAGAAAAACGTTCTTAATGAACGTTTTATTTGTCAGTTATGAACATCGAATCTCCAAATGAGAAGAAACGATATTTATTTTTAATAGCTTCATTGTAAGCATTTAAAATATTTTCTCTTCCAGCTAAGGCACTAACAAGCATCACAAGAGTTGACTTTGGAAGATGGAAATTAGTTACTAAATTATTTACAATTTTAAATTCGTATCCAGGATAAATGAAGATATCTGTCCAACCAGAGTCTTCTTTTAATTTTCCATACTTTGTAGCAACTGTTTCTAGTACTCTAACAGAAGTTGTTCCAACTACTACAACTTTGTGACCAGTTTCTTTCGTTTTATTAATCGTATCACAAGCTTGTTGAGATATTTGATAAAACTCACTATGCATATGATGTTCTAAAATATTTTCGACATTGACTGGTCTAAAAGTTCCAAGCCCAACGTGTAAGGTAAGATAAACTATGTTTACTCCTTTTTCTTCAATTTCTTTTAATAGCTCAGGAGTAAAATGTAGTCCGGCTGTTGGAGCTGCTGCACTTCCTAAGTTCTTCGCATATACAGTCTGATATCTATTTTGATCTTTCAATTGTTCGTGAATATATGGTGGTAGTGGCATTGTCCCAAGTTTATCAAGTATTTCATATAAAACGCCAGAATAAATTAGTTCAAACTTTCTTATTCCTTCTTCCCCTACTTCGATACATTTAGCTTTTAGTAATCCATCACCAAAAGATACTACTGTATCTAGCTTTACTCTTTTAGCAGGCTTACATAAAGTTTCCCAAGTATTTCCTGTTATATTTTTTAAAAGTAATACTTCAATAACAGCTTTTGTATCCATCTTTTCACCGATTAATCGTGCAGGAATTACTTTTGTATCATTAAGAACTAAAGAATCACCTTTATCTAAATAATCTATTAAATTTTTAAATGTTTTATGTATAACTTCACCAGTGTTTTTATTTAACACCAATAATTTTGATGAAGATCTATCATCAAGTGGTGTTTGAGCAATTAATTCTTCTGGTAAATCATAATCAAAATCTTCTAGTTTCATAACTACTCCTTTGTTGTTTTCTTATCTATCTTACTTTTTATTTTATCCATTTTAGCAAATTGTTCATCCAAAGTTTTAGAGTTTTTGATGATATCATCGACTTTATCTTTGTAGGCATCGATATACTTTTCGTAGTCTTTTTCATCTATTTCTTTTAAATAAATCATAATAAGTCCAATTCCTTGAGGTGAAACTTTTCTTATTTTATCCTGATAAACTCGATAGACATACCCTAAGATAGTTGAATAATCATTAACATCTTTATTTAAATACTTACAATAATTATCGATACTTGATGCGACTAACATCAAGTATTTAGTCATTTCATTCATTTCCATCATTTATATCCTCATCAAATAACGTGTTTTGATAATGCAAGTTTAGATGTTTATATCCTAAATCAGTAACTACTCTACCTCTTGGTGTTCTTTTAAGAAGACCTTTTTGTAACAAGTATGGTTCGTACACATCTTCAATTGTTGTTACTTCTTCTCCGATAACACTTGCAATTGCTTCGACACCAACTGGTCCACCATTAAACTTTTGAATAATGGCTTTAAGTAATTGATGGTCAGTATCATCAAGTCCAATGTCATCAACTTTTAATCTTTCAAGAGCCTTTTTAGTTACTTCTAAATCAATTTCGTCTTTACCATCGACAATTGCAAAGTCTCTAACACGCTTAAACATCCTGTTAGCAATTCTTGGAGTTCCTCTACTTCTAGATGCCAACTCCTTAGCTGCTTCATCATTAATTGGGGCATTAAGAACTCTTGATGTTCTTTTAATAATTGCCATAAGTTCATCAGTGTCATAATATTGCATTTTAGCAGTTATTCCAAATCTATCACGCAAAGGTGCAGTTAAGTCTCCAGCTCTTGTAGTAGCACCTACCAAAGTAAATGGTGGCAAATTAATTCGAATATTTCTTGAGTTTCCTTCACTACCAACAATAATATCTAAGACATAATCTTCCATTGCTGAATATAAGACTTCTTCAACAAAAGATGGAATTCTATGTATTTCATCGATAAATAATACATCACCTGGTTCAAGAGAAGACAAAATAGCAGCCAAATCACCTGTCTTTTCGATACTTGGTCCACTAGCCATTCTTATGTTACTTCCAAGTTCATTAGCGATAATATAGGCAAGAGTTGTTTTACCTAAACCTGGTGGTCCATAAAGCAAAACGTGATCTAGACTTTCATTACGCTTTTTAGCAGATTCAATAAAAACTTTAATATTTTCTTTAACATCTTTTTGACCTATATATTCATCAAGAGTTTCTGGTCTAATATTATCTAAAGTTTCATCTTCTTTTGTTTCTTCTTCTGTAAAAATTTCATTCTTGCTCATATCATCACTTCCTGTAGATATTATAATACATTTGTTTATAGTTAACAAGAAAAAAGCCCTAAGGCTTTTATATTTTTTTCTTAAGTAGAACGAGGCCAAATAGACCGACTACTCCAATTATACCAGTTGTAAGATATTTACCTATTGAGTCATAAGTCAAAGGTGAATCAACAATTTTCTCAAATTTACCTACAAAGACAACCTTGTTATCAGGCATATCGAATGCACCATCAACTACTTCTACATCTTCAGTGTGCCATCCAAGAAATCGATAACCATTTATAATATCACCTGCTTTTAAACCATTCATCTTAACTTTAGATCCTTTTAGGTAAGATTCTACTTCAGGTGGAAGGAATCCATTAGGCATATCTCCATCAATTACATATTCTACAGTATTACCTTCAACTACTTCATAAGGGTTAGTTGGGCTACCATCACCACTAGATACAACCATAGAGTGCTTTAGAGAGACCATTGGACGAACTGAATACTCACCACAACTAGATGCTATAGGTGCAACTCCTAAATCTAAGGACACAGGAGTGCAAGATGGACTTGCAATATCTAAAGCACCGGAATATAAAATTACAAAACCTACACTTTCTGAATGATATTCATCTAAAAAATATGTTGAAGGTGTCATAGTATAAAACTCATAACCACTAGATAAATAGCTATATGGTTCAACATAAGAAAAAGGTTTTATAGAACTTTCATCTTCTCCTGCAAATGGACTTCCGGCATATATTGCTTCTTGAGCAGTTATTGTAGCTGTTGGATATTTTAACTTACCATTTCCAATTTTATCACTCACGGTGAACATATCATTTTTATTTATATATTTTAATGAAGCTGTTATTTTGTTGTTATCTTTAATTGGTGAATTTTTATTAAATAATGCTACTACATTGCTTTTATCATTATACCAAACTACATCTTCTATTTTATCATCATAACTCAACAATTCATTAGCATACCATTTATCAATAATTTTTTTCATTCCTGAATCATATTTGTTTTCAGAATGATAGTAACTGTTATATATATCATCAACTTTTTCTCCATCTTTAAAATATATATAATCAAACTTGTTATAAATTTTATTGTAGTAAAAATAAATAACCTCTTTACAACTATTAGAAAAATTACTACAAAAATAATGATGACCATTAAAAAGAGTCTCATCAGATATATGTAATATTCCTTCTTCAAATGACAAATAAGGAAAAATATCAATAGGATTTTTTAATGTATACTTTCCGTCTTTAAATTCTACGTCATTTGCAAACAAAAATTTAGAATCATTTATAGAATCATATGTTAATCCTTGTTCAAATTTAAAATAATTAGAAGTAAAACCAAAATCATTATCTTGAAAATAACTCCAATCGATTACACTTACTTCAGAACAGGAATAGGAATGGCCACAGGTATAAATAGGATAAGTATTTTTAATTTCATCAATATTAGTTTTACTGAACATTCTAGGATTTTTTAATATATATGTATTAGTACCAATATCATAATCTACATCATTACTAAAAAATTCATAATTATATATAATAGCACCGGAATCAAGTGAAACCGGAAAAAATGCGTCAAATATATTATAATCATCATATACTTTTGAAAATAAGTTGTCATTTAATGAGTCAGATAGCATATACAAATTACTACCTCCACTATATAACTCTGAATCGTATCTTGTATTTTCACACTTACCATTCTCGTCTGGTGAACCATTGTAAATTAACTTTACTCCGCCTGTCTCTGTTGTTCTTACTATTTGCCAACAGAATCCTCCAAATAGAACATTATTGTTATCTATATTTCCTCTATAATAATGGATTGGATATAAGTCATCTTTAGTACTTGCTATTGTGTATAC
>CANRDN010000018.1 GCA_947629375.1 uncultured Bacilli bacterium
ATACATATGCTTTATTAATTAACATTTTATTACCCCCTAACAATTACATTATAATTCAAACGTATGTTTTAGTCAATGAAAAATTACTTTTTATAGAAAATTCCTTATAAACAAGAAAAAATCTCTAGAAACTATCTTCTAGAGATTTCAAGTAAAAATAACTATCTATTTAATTTAATTATGAGTTTTCTCTATTATTTCCACCCATCTTATTTCTTCCTTTATCAACTAATCTCTTAGTCATTTCACCACCAACTGTTCCATTGGCACGAGAAGTTGCATCTGGACCTAATCTAACACCGAATTCACTTGCAATTTCGTATTTCATACTGTCGTATGATGCTTTACTTGTGTTGTTTCTTTTTGATCTTGTAGATTCTTTCTTTGATCCTTTTTTCAATTTGTTCACCTCCTACATTTATAGGATGTGAACTTTTTGAGAATTTATACTTTAATTATAATAAATCTTCAAACTCACTTTTATCTTGTTCACTTATTGTTATAGTCTTAATATTTTTTAAAGCTTTATCGATTAATTCTTGATAGTTGAATCTTATTTCCATTTCTTCACACAAATCTAGTCTTGGATTTATTACTGGATGTTTTGGAACAAAAACGGTACAGCAGTCTTCGTAAGGCAAGATACTTATATCGTATGTTTCTATTTTTCTTGCTATTTCCATTATTTCAAGTTTATCAAGACACGCAACTGGTCTAATTACTGGATAATTTGTAACATTATTTATTACTTTCATACTTGTAAGAGTTTGACTAGCTACCTGTCCAATTGACTCTCCGTTTACAATTGCAAGACACTTTCTTCTTTTAGCCATTCTCTCAGTTATACGATACATCATTCTTCTCATTATCGTTATTATATAATCTTCATCTGCTGTTTTATATATGGCTTCTTGTATTTCTGTAAAGGGTACGATATGTAGTTTTATACTCGATGTGTAAACTGACAACTTTTTACATAACTCTATTACTTTATTTCTAGCGTTGATACTAGTGTGTGGTATTGCTTCAAAGTATAGTGCTTCGATGTGAACTCCCCTTTTGATTGCTAAGTATGCTGCTACTGGGGAATCAATTCCACCACTTAACATAAGCATTCCTTTACCCAAAGTATTATTTGGATATCCTCCAAGTCCATAATAGTAATTTGTATAGATATAAGTATAGTCTTTTCTAATCTCAATATTGACCATCAATTCTGGATTATGGACATCCACTTTGATGTTTTCAATATTTTTAAGAATTAAACCTCCTATTTGTCTAGAATAATCCTGACTATTTATAGGAAATTCTTTATAACTTCTTTTGGTATCTACTTTAAAAGTTTCAAACTTTTCTTTTTTTACTATTTCTAAGACATTTTCTTTGATTACTTCATTATCAGTCTTAACTTTATAAGCAACTAAATACTCGTGTATTCCAAATATTTTATTGACTCTATTTAAGATGTCATCCAAGTCTTTTTCATCGAACTCGATATACATTCTCGATAAATCTTTAAAAATCTTTACATTGAAGCCAGCTAATTTATTTAGAATACTTTTATATAATTGAATAACAAAATAATTTCTATTTCCTTTTTTAGTTGTTAATTCTCCATATTTTATTAATATTACTCTTTCCATAATTTATACCTCAAAAATAGGCTTATAAAAGCCTATTTAACATCAATAATATATAACTTTTTGTCTTTATGTACAATAGTTAAATTTACTTCTTTAGGATAACTCATATCCTTTTCATATGTAACTGTTGCCACTACTTTATAGCCATTCTCATCCTTTAAGTCATCTTTAGTAATAATAGATTTCGTTATTGTTTTAATCTCTACTTTAGTAACTTTAGGAAGAGATTGCTTTCTATCTTCATAGACATTACTTTCGACATATTTGTAAATCGTATCAGATGCTTTTAAAACAAAGTTTTCTTTAATGTTTTCGTGGATGAAGTCAAGTCCTCCAATATCTGTGCTCGTCACTTTATCATCAAGAGAATAGAAGTCAGCAACAAATAGTTTGGAAATAAGTTTGGCATATTCTTCTTCGTTTACCCCATCTTTTAAAAGTTCTTTCTTTAATTCTTTAAAGTATTCCTTATAAAGATCTGATTTATGGCCATACAAGACATAGTTATATTCATCTTTTTTAATTTCATCTTCTTTTTTTGCTTCCCCTACTGTTTTCTTTTCATCATTGCCATTTAAGTAGAAGTAAGCAAATCCAACTAAAAGAATCAATACTAAAACGATACCTATTTTATATATATTGTTATTTTTTTTACTACTTTTTTTTGTTTCCTTATCTTTATTAGCTTTCATATTTATTCCCCTTTAATCTCTATTTTTTAGAATTTCTTATTAAATCATATACAAGTATATTATTAGATACTGCTAATATTTTGTCAACCTTTTGGTTATTGTCATCAATCATTTTTTGACTTACAACAAAGTTATTTGGAGTATCCGATGTTTTATCGAATGTATAGTTATAATACTCTTCTTTATTGCTATTGTAATATAAGTCTTTTGTTAACCAGTTACCTGTTGGGAAAATTACAATATTATCATCTTTTACATTGAAGATATCGTGACCTAAAGCATACTTGTTATAGAACCCAAACATATTACCAAGAGTTGGCATTACATCGTACATTCCCATTGGATAGCTATAAGTAACAGGTTCCATATCAGAATCTTTTGACCAAATGATAAATGGTACTTTTCTATTTAGTTCATATTCATATTCATTGAAATCGATATAAGTTGGGTCATCTTCGTCTTTAATATCATCTGTTGTTATATCGTAGTTATAAAGTCTTTCATATTCAGATTGATCAAGTCTTGCGTCGTGGTCACCATAGAAAATTACTACAGTGTTATCAAGTAATCTTTCTTTTTCTAACTCATCAAAGAATATTCCAAGAGCATAGTCAGCATAATGAGCAGATTTAAAGTAATTTCCAAGTTTTGTACCTTCCATATAAGGATGACTGATTACTTCTTCTTTACCTGTTTCAGGATTTATAACTGTCTCTTTGATATCGACATCAAATTCACCATATTTTTCTACATCAGAGAATGGTGTATGGTTACTAAGCATAATAAATGTTCCATAATACTTATCGTGTTCTTCTGTAATTGTTTTTAATTTTTGAACTGCTTGTTTAAAGAATGATACATCAGATAGACCTAGTCCAATCTCTTCATCAATTACAAATTCATCTTTGGCATATAAATGGTCATATCCAAGATTTAAATGCATTGTTCTTCTATTCCAAAAGTTTCCTTTATTTGCATGCATTGCAAAAGAGTAATAACCTTTTTCTTTAAGTAGTTTAGGAATAGATACATATTCTTTATCGGCATAATCGACAAATGCTGTTCCGATACTTGCAGGCATTAAAGATGTATTTAAAGTAAATTCTGTATCACTACTAGTACCTATATGAACTTGTGAATAGAAGTTATTAAAGTACATTCCTTTAGCAGCAAGTTTATTTAAGTTAGGTGTTACTTCCTGTCCATTGAACTCTAGTCCAATTAAGAAGTTTTGCATACTCTCGCCGTGGATAACAAGGATATTTTTTCCTTCGAAGATACCTGTAAACTCGTTAGTTGCAGGTTGTTTAACATCACTATAAAACTCATTGAATTCTTTTAAAGCCGAGTCGTAACCAAAGAGTGCAGCAAACTTAGGTTCCAAACTTTTTACTAAGTCGTTAACGTGGTAAATATATATTCCATATTTTTCAACAACAGATTCTCTCATCCATAATTTAGTTAATCTACTGATATCTGTACCAGTTAGGGTAAATGCAAAAATAATACCAGTTCCAATGGCAATGCATATTGTTCCTATAAAACCATTTCTATTTCTTCTAATTGTATGTAAGTACTTATAATCTTTTTTCTTATAAACATAATGTAAGAAAAGTAATATTATCGGAGATAAAATATAAATTAAGTCTTTAGGTTCCAAGACATTTTCAACAACCGCATCCCCTACATCAGTAATAAACTGCGCAGTAGACAACTGAGATATAGAAGAAAACTCTGAATAGAACGTATAATACGAAGAGTTAATAACACATATTGCTGACAATAAAACTGTCACAATAAACATATAAATAAATTTACCTTGTTCTCTAAATAAATGTGTAAAACTTCCAATCAAAAGAACAAAAGTAAGATCTGCAAGTATAGTATCAAAATCAAAGATAGTATGGCTACCTAGAACGAATGCTCTTAATACTGCTGCATTTAGAACATTTAATATGACAAATACGACAAATAACTTATTATTCACAATTATATCTCGTAATCTTCTAAAATATGGTTTGGGATTATGTATAAAATTATTTATCTTACGCTTTAAAGCTTTAAATTTTTCTTTAATGATATTATCTTGAGGTACTGAATCCTTTTTATTCTTTTCAGTACTTTTTTTCTTTTTTATTTCGTTGTTTTTATTTTTCTCAACCTTTTTCATAGTAATACCTCGAAAACATTATAGCAAAATATCGAAAAAAAATAAAGCACCTTACTGTGCCTTATCCTCGTCTTCTTTCAATTTCTCTCTTGCAAAGTTTATATTCATTCCCAGTACAAAAATATAAGAAATCAAATAAAAATATAACATCAAGAAAAGTAAGCTAGAGATTCCTCCATAATATGTCTCATAAGTTGAGAAATATTCGATATAAACTGAGTATCCCCAAGTAACAACCATAAGTAGTAAAGATGCTAGAACTGCTCCATATCCTATTTTTCGTTTTTTTCTTTCGCTAGGAGAAAGCTTGTACAACATACTTATAATCATCAATACAAGCAAAAACATAACAGGATATTTAAGTGTATGGTACAAAGTAACTACAAAACTTGTCGCAACATTGATATGGGTTAGTGTTCCAATAAAGTTTAGAACTTTACTATTTATCGTTGGAATAATAAGTAATAGAACAAATAGAAGTACTAAAAATACAAGCATTACAATCGATTTAATTTTATTTTTTATATAACTTGATTTCTTAATACCATAAATGGAATTAGATGTTTTTATCATCGAATAAGTACCTTTAGATGCAAGTAAAAGAGATGCTATAATAAGTGTCCAAGTTCCAATATCAGGAGATCCATCACCTGATATAGATACAATTAAATTAGCAATGTTATTTGGCAAATTAGAAAATAAAGCATCCGAAATAGTAGTACCTCTACCTATATCAATATGAGTAATAATGGCACCTAAAAGAGTCAACAGTGGCACCATCATCATCATAAAGAAAAAGGCCAGATTACCGGGCAAAATTCCCATCTCTGGTCCCTTAATACTAATATATAGGTAATGTAAAAACTTATTAATTTTCTTTTTCATATTCCCTCTATTATTTGTATTCTTCTTTATCTTTTCTCATTTCTATTGTTGCTTCGTTAATGGCATCATCGATTGTCTTAATTTCATCAAGTATCATACTATAACCGATAGCAGCTCCAAAGCCATATGGAAGTGACTTAAACTCTTTAGCAAGTTTCTTTGAATAAGTAGATACTTGTTGTTCACTATATCCAACTAAGTAAATTAAGAACTCATTTCCATCACTTCTAATAATTTCACTATTTTCAAGTTGAGTATTAATTAAAGTACTAGCAGCACCCTTAATTAAGTTATCACCTTGTTCGTGTCCATAGTTATCATTGACATATTTAACATTATTTAAGTCGATAATTATAACTGCTTGAGGATACTTTTGAGATTCATTCCAAGTAGATATATTATGATTTAAATAGTTTCTATTCTTTAATGATGTTAAAAGATCAGTGTACTTTCTTCTTTCATCTTTCTTAATCTCTTTAACTTTCTTTCTATTTTTGAATAGAACAAAAGCAAGAGACACTACAAATAATGGAATTAATACTACTAATAGTAAGATGATATATAAGTCTTCAAATGAAGTTCTTTCAAGTTCAGAAGCATTAAGACTATTTAATCCACTATTACGATAATTATAGTAAGAATTAGTTCCTATAATGTAATTAAATACATCAAAGAATACTTTATTCTCATCGATATTACTAATCATAAACTCATAATCATTAGTAATAGTAGATTCAAATAATACTTCATAGTCTTCAAACTCATCATTCTTGTAATAGTTATACACTTCTTTATCGACAACTATTAAGTTATTATCACAATTATCCATAAGTTCATCTAAATCTTTAGCAGGCACTAATTGAGCTTTACTATTATCTTTAAAGTAATTATATAAAGAATTATTTTCAATAATAGAAACCTTCTTATTTCTCATACCTTCAAAGCTTGTTACTACATAGTTATCAGATACTTTACCTAATACCACATATTTTTCTATGAATGGTGAAATTGTCGAATTAAATTCACTACTTTCATAATCGTAGTAATTAAAGTAAATATCAACATCTTTCTTATCGATAGCTTTCTTTAAATCTTTAATACTATCGTATTCAACAAATTCAACGAAATCTTCTCCCCCATTTGTTAAACGAATCATTCTATTTATGTATTCTGCTGCAATTCCTGTAAGTCCATCTCCATCTTTATTTTCATAAGGACTATTTTTAACATATCCATATCTATAAGTTCTAGTTAAGAACTCAGTCTTTTCTTTATCATTAATTTCAAGTTCAGAAACATAATAATCTAGTAGAGTCTTATTATATATTTGTATATAGTTATTTTCTTTCCAATTATTAAAATATTTCTTAACAATGTTATTCATCTTCTTGTTATTTTTTGAGTCAGCAAGAGTTAAAACAATTCTTTTATTTAACTCAGTAAATACGTACTTGATGTTATATTTTTCATTATTTAAAGTTTTATCAAGATACATAATGTTTGGAACAATTATTAAGTCTACTTTTTTGTTCTCATAATCATCAAATAAAGCATCTGAAGTTTCATAAGTTTTATATTTTAAGTTACTATATGATTTTAAGTAATATATTATTTCATCTGAATCATTTGATAAAACACCAATTGTTTTTTCTCCAACTTCATTGATTGAGTCGAATCTTCCATCATCTTGTCCATAAAGGATATAGATGTCTTCTTGTAATAATAAGTCGTTATTTCCTAAAACATCTTGATTATTTAGTACTCTAAATCTATAACCAGTTGATTCATCTTTACTTTCTTTAAGATGAGGTACAATGTTAAATTCAAAACCAGTTACTTCACTAAAATCGTTAATGAATTCTCTAAATACACCAGTATCTCCAAAGACTGGATAATCATTTAAGATATCAAAATCAATAATCGTTGAAACATGCTCTTCTATCCATTTTTTTTCAGACACAGTGAAAGAATTTTCATCTTCGGCATTTGTATAATAGAACAATCCAACAAAGATTGCTATTGCAATTATAATTGGTATCCCCACAACCCATTTCTTTTTAAGTTTCATTCAATTCACCTACTATTTTCTTGTCTTAGTCCATACGAACTTATCTGTTCCGTACTTTCTATAACCGATTATTGGAAAGTTTCTTGTTAAAGAAGATTTAACAGTTGTTTCTTCTGTGTCGATATCAGCTTTCTTCATGACTATTTTAATACTACAAGAAGATTCTCCAAGTTTATCTTTTGTAAATCCATATATTGTATAAGTTCCATCCTTTTCTATATCAAAAGTTTGTTTCTTATTGTAATCTTTATCTTTTTTATCACTTACACCATATTCTAAAGCATATTTATTTTTTGATAAATCATCACTGAATTTTACTGTTACCTTATCGATAAAGTTACCATCTTCATCCATTTTTCCAGTTGCTTCTAGTGAACAGTTATAATACTTTGTAGCATAGAACTCTACATCGTAGAAAGCTTTCTGCTTGTCATCTAAAACTGCTGTAACTTTATCTGTTAAAGCTTTTGTCTTATTTTCATCAGCTGTATCTGCAACGGTTACAACAACTTTTAAGATTTTACCACTCAAGTAAGGTTTAGTTACTTTAAGAACAAAATCTTCCTTCTCAATTTCACTTTTAATTTCTTTAATTTGTTTTTCTGTTATTGGAACTTTTTCAATACCATCAAGTCTATCTCCATAGACAGGTTCTCCATTACTTCCAATAAATAAACTATATAAAAAATAGAAAAATCCTATTATTATTATCCATACCGCAATTATAAAAACAGTCATTTTATGCTTTTTAATATATTCCATCTCTTTCACCTCGGTATATTAATTATACAACATATTACTATTAATTAAAACTAAAAATTACCATTTAGGTAGTAATTTTTTAAGAAAAAAAATGCCTCCAGTAAGACATTATTTATTTAACATTTCTTCTAACTTAGTTGTAACAAGTACTGGATTAGCATTACCTTTAGTTTCTTTCATTATTTGACCCATCAAGAATTTAATAGCTCTTTCATTTCCATTTTTGTAGTCTTCTACACTCTTTGTATTGTTTTCAAGAACATTATTAATGATCTCAATAAGTTCATCTTCACCCATCTCTTTGATATTGTGGTTTTCTAGAATTTCATCGATTGATTCTTCATTTTCCATAATATCTTCAATGATGTCTTTAAAGATTTTGCTATTTATTTTACCAGAATCAAGATACTTTACTACTGTTTCAAACTTTTCATCTGTTAGTTTTGTATCTTCAAGTTTCATCTCATACTTATTTAAGTATGCTGCTACATCACCAAGAAGTAAGTTACTTGCAATAACTAGGTTAATCTTACCAATAAATTTATTTAAGTAATCTGATACAGTTCTATTTTGAATTATTTTTTCAACATTTACTTTACTAATTCCAGCATCTAGATAGATATTTCTTCTTTCTTCTGCTGACATTGGTAGATTTTTTCTTGTTTCTTCGATATATTCATCAGTCAAATCGATAAATGGTATATCTGGTTCAGGAAAATAACGATAATCGTTTCCTGTTTCCTTAACTCTCATTAGGATAGTAGACATTGTTTTATCATCGAATCTTCTTGTTTGTTCTTTAAATGTTTCATTTTTTTCATAAAGAGCAATCTGTCTTTCTTCTTCGTACTTTATTGCTACTCCTACATTACTTATGGAACCGATATTTTTTACTTCCACTTTCGTATTTAACTTATCTGTTTTACTAACTGAAACATTACAGTCACATCTCATACTTCCTTCTTCTATCTTACAATCTGATACATCGGCATAAAGAAGTAATTCTCTTAACTTTTCAAGATATTTAACTGCTTCTTCAGCACTGTTCATATCAGCTTCTGTAACTATTTCGACAAGAGGTACTCCTGCTCTATTAAAGTCAAGGAGTGATGATTTGTCACTATGAATACTTTTACAAGTATCTTCCTCGATATGGATATCGTGTATTCTTATTTTTTTCTTACCATTTTCTGTATCTATTAGGACATATCCATCTACTCCAATAGGTGTTCTATTTTGAGTAATTTGATAGTTTTTAGGATTGTCTGGATAGAAATAATTTTTTCTATCAAAGTGCATATGTTTATTTATTTTACAATTTAAGACAAGTGCTGCACGAAGTCCTAAATGAATTGCTTCTTCATTTACTGTTGGAAGTGTTCCCGGGTAACCTAAATCTATTACATTAGTACAAGTATTAGCCATTTTACCATAGTGATTAGCACTATTTGAAAACATCTTCGTCTTTGTTTTTAGTTCAGCGTGTACTTCTATTCCGACAGTTGTTTTATAGTTATTCATCTTTACCACCTCTTGGATCTAGATTTAGTTTTAATTCTTTTTCGATAAAAGATGCTAATTTATACATTTTAGCTTCTTCAAAGAAGTTACCAATTATATGAAGTCCTACTGGTAAATGATTATTTGTAAATCCCATTGGAAGAGAAAGTCCAGGAAGTCCAGCCATATTTACAGGTATAACTAAGATATCATCTAAGAATGATTTAGATGGATCATTAAATTCTTCATTTATATCGTAAGCTTCAGTAGTTGTTGTAGGTCCAATTATAAAGTCGTATTTCTTGAATGCTTTTTCAAAACTTTTTTTGATGTCATCTCTTACACCCATTGCTTTATCGTAGTAAACATTGGCATTTTCCCCACTTAAAATGTAAGACCCTACCATTATTCTTCTTTTAACTTCATCACCAAAACCAATCTGTCTTGTTTTAGTATAAAGTTCTTCTAAGTCTTTTGGATTCTCATAAGAATAACCATATTTGACTCCATCGAATCTAGCTAAGTTTCCACTTGCTTCTCCCATTGCTAATATTTGATATAAAGTAACAGCATTCTCAATGTAATCTATATCGATATAGTCAACACTACATCCTTTATCTTTTAAAAGTTTAACTATTTCATTAAATTTATCTCTTACTTCTGAAGACACAATATCGGATACAAAATAATTAGGAACAGCTATTTTCATTCCTTTGATGTTTTCCCCAATAAATCTTGTGAAATCTTCTTCTTTTTTATCAGTACTTGTTAAGTCTTTAGGATCTTTTCCACAAAGAATGTTCAAAAGTTCAGCATTTTCTAAGACATTTCTCGTCATCGGACCAATTTGATCCATACTTGATGCAAACGCTACTAAACCATATCTTGATACTCTACCATATGTTGGTTTCATTCCTACTATTCCACAGTGAGATGATGGTTGTCTAATAGATCCTCCTGTATCACTTCCCAAGGCAAGAGGTACTAATCTACCTGATACACAAGCAGCACTTCCTCCACTTGATCCTCCTGTTATTTTATCGAAGTTCCAAGGATTGTGTGGTGCTTTAAAATAACTTGTCTTACTACAAGAACCCATAGCAAACTCATCCATATTAGTTTTTCCTACTATAATCATATGTTTTTCATTTATTTTATCTATTACAGTAGCATTATAAATAGGAACAAAATTTTCAAGTATTTTAGATGCACAAGTAGTTCTTAATCCTTCTGTACATATATTATCTTTAATAGCAATTGGAATTCCAAAGAATAAATTATCTACTTCAAGATTTTCTAACTCTTTAGCTTTCTTTAAAGCTTCTTCTTTATTTAATGTAATAAAGCAATTTAAATCTTTATTTTTTTCTATTCTATCAAAAGCTTCTTCAACAAGGTCTATAGGTTTAATCTTTTTAGACTTTAATAATTTATGTAATTCTTCGATACTTTTATCTAAATACTTACTCATTTAACATCACCGGTACTTCCACAAAATTTCCTGTTGAATGAGGAACATTTTTCATAACAGTTTTATATTCTAACATTTTTCCTTCACTATCTTCTCTTAATGGAGCATTATGATCAACTGGTGAAATAAGCATTTCTTCATCATAATCTTTAACATCTTTAATTTTGTCGATATCATCCATAAGTTTCTTTAGTTGTACTCTAAATTTTTCAATTTCATCTTCTTCTAGATTTATTCTTGCTAAATGAGCAACATGTAAAACTTCTTCTCGTGATAACTTATCCATAATATCACTCCTTTTTTCATTACAATATTATAACATACAAAATTATAATTTAAAGTATATTTAAGTATTTAATTTTATTCACATTTTTTTACATTATAAGAGAAAATATCCACTTATATTTGTTGATAAAATTGACTTTGTGATTTATATTTGAGTTACATAGGAGGAGATATGAACAGAAAGATAAGAGTAGTGCAATATGGTGTAGGAAAGATGAGTTTATACACTATGAGATATGCTCTTGAGAAGGGGTGCGAGATTGTAGGTGCAATCGATATTAATCCTGAAATAATTGGAAAAGATTTATCCCTTATTTTAGGTGGAAATCCTACTGGAGTAGTTATAACATCTGTAAATGATGCTGAAAGGATGTTAAAAGAGACTAAACCAGATATATGTATTGTAACTACAATGAGTTTATTTAATGATGTGTATCATTCTCTTGAGATGTGTGCAAAACTTGGAATTAATGCAATTACAACATGCGAAGAAGCATTTTACCCATTAAATTCTAATCCAGTTTCAACAAAAGCTATTAATGCAATAGCAAAACAAACTGGATGTACAATTACTGGTAGTGGTTATCAAGATGTTTATTGGGGAGAGTTAATTGCAGCTATTGCTTCTTCTACTCAAAGAATTACTAAAATAAAAGGTAGTTCAAGTTATAATGTAGAAGAATATGGTATTGCACTTGCAGAAGCCCATGGAGCTGGGCTTACCCTAGACGAATTCGAAGAAAAAATTGCATCACTTGATAATATGAGTGACGAAGAAAGAAAACAAAAAATTGATAATTGCGAATTCGCACCTTCTTATATGTGGAATGTTAACGGATGGTTAGCTGAAAAATTAGGCCTAACAGTTAATGGTCAAACACAGAAATGTGTACCGCAAACTCACAGTGAAGATTTAGAGTCAGTTACATTAGGTATGACAATTCCAAAGGGAAATGCCACTGGAATGAGTGCTGTCGTTACAACTACAACAGAAGAAGGTATTACAATTGAATCAGAATGTATAGGAAAAGTTTATTCAAAAGATGATTTTGATAAAAACGAATGGACTGTTTATGGAGAGCCTGATACAACAATAGTTGTAAATAGACCTGCTACTGTAGAACTTACATGTGCTACGATAGTGAACAGAATTCCAGACGTTATAAATGCCGAGCCTGGATACGTAACAACAGACCGTATCGGAAGTCCTACATTAAAAACTAAACCATTAAACGAATATGTTAAATAGGTAGAAAAAAAGAGGTTACTGGGCAACCTCTTTTAATTTTGCTTAAAATATGTAATAGACTTTTTATATTTTATTAAAGGAATCAATAGCATCCAAGATTTTATATATGCTAGTATGTGGATTTGACTTTATTAAGTCTTCTTTATATGCCCGTTTACTTTACCTATTTTTTTTACATCTTGTCTATTATGAATTTCAATTTATTATTTCTATAGTGTATTAAATATCATATTTCAAATGTTGGAGCGGTTGTGGAAGATATCTACAGCTTTCACTCATAACGATTTGATATATATAATATCAATTTCTAAGTATTTTTTTCTTTTTAAAGTTTTTTATTAAAAATTGATTAATTTTCTTTTTTAGTTTCATTTAAAACTTTCTCAACTTCATTAATTAATTGTTCTTTATCAGGAATATAGTAAGTATAAGTTGAAGAAAAAACATTATTCGAAAGTCCACCTAAGGCATAATCAATTGCAATATCTTTTTTACTTTTACAAAGAATTATTCCTATTGGTTTATTATCTTCTTTATCATTTATTTCTTGATTATAGTAATTTAGATACATATTCATTTGTCCCGCATATTCTGCTTTCATTTGTCCTATTTTTAAATCAATTAAAACATAACATTTTAATATTTTATTATAAAACACCATATCAACATAATAATGAGTATTTCCTAAGGTAATTCTTTGTTGAGTCCCAACAAACATAAAACCTTTACCTAACTCAAGTAAAAATTCTTCAATATGTTTTACTAACTTTTGTTCTAAATCTTTTTCTAAAATTGGTTTATTTTCTTTAACTCCTAAAAATTCAAACACATAAGGTTCTTTTAGTACATCTTCAGGCGTATTAAGTGTTTGTCCAATTTTTGATAATTCATAAACTTTTTTCTTATTGTTTTTTCCTTCAGAAAGTAGTAATCTTTCAAATAAAGAAGTTTCTAACTGTCTTTTTAATTCTCGTACACTCCAGTTAGAATCAATACATTCCTTTTCATAAAAGTTTCGTTCATCAACATTATCAATACTTAATAATTCACAATAATGAGACCAACTCAATTTTCCAGACACTGTCTGGAATTTTGGATAAGTTATATAAAGTTTACGCATATTGAATAAATTGCTAACAGAAAAGCCTGATCCTAAAATTTTTCTTAATTCCTTAGAAAGTTCTTTCATAATTTGTTTTCCATATTCTGCTTTAATATTACCATTTTGTTCATTTTCAACAATAATTCTTCCAACATTCCAATAAGCATACAGCATAGTATTGTTTACTTCATAAGACACCTTTTTTCTGCTACTCAAAATAATATCTTTAATTTCTTGAATCATTTTATTGTTGTATTTTTCTAACATAATTGCTCCTTTCTAAGATTAGTAAGACACATCTGACTAATCCTTTTTATTTAAAATTCTAATAATATTTTATAATATAAATTGCCAAATAATGTTAATATTAGTTAATTTTCTGATTATTTTGTTTATCTCATCTATTCTTCTATCATTTAAATCTGTATCTAACACTAAAAATATTCTTACATTATCTTCTGATTTAATATCTTCGTTTTGAATATATTTTAATAAATCTATTAACATCCCTTTTGGATCTGTGCTATTTCCTGTTGAAAATTGTATTCTTAAATCTCTAGTACGATAATTTCTAAAATAATAGTACTCTGAAGACTTTGTTCCTCCTTCGGAACATATTACAATTAATGGTCTTTTTTGTTGTTTCTTTAGTTGTCTTCTAGCCATAAATCAATATCTCTTATAAATGGAATTGCTCCATATCTACCATTAATATAACCTTTCTCTATGTTTTCTTCTTTTCTCACAGGAAATGAATCAAGTGGATATAAATCAGAAATACCAGTTTTGGAATTTTTTTCAGTAAACCAAATCTGATCTCTTCTTAATAATTCAAGATTTAATAAATTTGTAGCATGTGTCATAAATATTAGCTGACTATTTGCTTTATTAATTTCCTTATTATTAAACAATTTTATGATAAACTCTACTAACGCTGGATGCATACTTTTTTCTAGTTCATCAACAATTATTATTTTAGTGTTTTCAAAGGATCTTTTTAAGAATGGTGCTAAGGCAAATAAGACACGAGTACCTGATGACTCATCACTAAAATTCAATTTATAATAGTGTGAATTATTATTTTCATCTACTACTTCATGTTCTAATTCAATATTTACATCAGACATTTTAAATGTTCCATTTGTTCTAGCAAGAGGTGGAATAAACATATCCATCATTCTAGTATCCATATCTTTTTCTTCATAATCAACATTTATATCTTTAATTAAAATATCAGCTTCTTTTAATAATTTTAAGGCAAATTCTTTTAGATTATTGTTATTGCTACTATACTCTTTTAAATCTTGATCTGAAATATTATTAAAAGAATCATATGTATCTATGTCACTACTGAACCATAAATATGCATCTTTAGTTTTTTCATAGTTCCAATTTGTTGCAGTTGATAAAAATAATTTGTTTTCCGTGTTTTTAGCTTTCAATGACTCTAATTTATTTTTATCACTATTAAATTCGTATATGTCTGTGTTAGTTCTTGTAAAAATATTCGTTGGTTTCTGAGTATAATAAGCATCTAAAATTTCATCGTAGATTCTATCTGCATCAGCACTAAAATAGTATCTATATTTGACATCATTTGCAATAAAGAAAAATTCAAACTCACTAGGACTATTTTTAGTTGTTTCATCAAATAAAAATGGTTTTAAAAAACTCCATTTACTTCCTACTGGAATTATATTAGAATTCCTTACCATAAGTATTGCACAAGTGAAAGCTTTTAATAAGTTAGATTTACCAGAAGCATTTGCTCCATATATAGTTACTGTTTTCAATAAATCTAATCCATATTTTGTAACTACATTATCAAGGTTTTCGTCTCCATTGCCTTTTTCCATTGATAATATTACTTTATCTTTAAATGATAAAAAGTTTTTAACACTAAATTCAATGAGCATAATTATCCCCTCCAATAATATTATAATCTATTTCAAGCAAAAATGTGATTATTTTTTCATTTTTTGCAGTTTTTATGCATTTTTACAAATAATATTGTGTATTTTAACTATTATTATTACATTTGTCAATACAATAAAAAAAGAGGTTACTGGGCAACCTCTTTTACTTTTGAGTAAATTTATTGTTGTAAAATATGTTATAAGTTCAAGAATTATTTTAAATATTTATTCTAAATTTCCATATTTGTTCAAAGGTACATTTTTTTCATAAATCGTTAATTTCTCATTAGAATCACAGAATACTAATAAAAGATTGTTAACATCTTTGTAATGTAAATTTTCTAGTCTTTTTAACAACCATTTTTCATCTTTATTGATACTTTTTAAATTGTTTTTCATTATTTTTCCATCGATTATAACATTTGTGCATATTCCATTATAGTTAGTTTTCAACTTTATATCGTTTGGAGTTAGCGGCTTATATTGTGATTTAGGAAGAAAACTTATTTTACCATTATCTTCCATAATGGCATATTCAATTTCAGATAAATCAAAGTACCCAGAAATTCTTGCTTCTTCAAGTAAATCGTTTATGTCTATTCTTGTCTTCTTTAAAGACTGTTCTATTATCTTTCCGTTTTTAATTATTATTGTAGGCGTTCCACCAATTAATCTTCTTAAGATGATACTTTTAGATGTTAGTAAAGAAACACATATTGCTATAAAAGAATATATTCCCATTGCTATTATTCCATCCCAAAAGATTACTTCTTTATTGACAGTCATCTCAGCTACGACATTACCAATTGATATTCCAATTACATAATCAAACATATTTAACTGATTAATCTGTTTTTTTCCCAGTGCCTTAGTAAAAATAAAAAGTGCAAATAAAGAGCCAACTGCTTTTACGATAAGCATTAAAAAGTCCATAATATCACCTTTTATATTATGGACTTATATTTTTAAAATAAACCTACTATTTCGTTATTATCATCTAAATCAATTATTTCATAATTTGGCTTTTTAGGTAGACCTGGCATCGTTAAGATTGAACCTAAGAATACTGTTATAAAGCCTGCACCTGTATGTAGTTCGATATCGCGAACTGTTACATCATAATCTTTTGGGTATCCAAGCTTATTTGGATCATCACTTATTGAATACTGGGTTTTAGCAATACATATTGGCAAGTCATTTTCATCTAATCTTTTTATCATTTCCAACTTTTCTTTGGCAAGATCAGTGTAGATTACCCTTCCAGCATGATATATTTCATGACAAACTTTTTCTATTTTTTCTGTAAGTGGTTCAGATAATTCATAAAGTGGTTTGAAATCATTTTCATATTCACAAATCTCTACTATTTTATCAGCAAGTGCTACTGCACCAATACCACCTTTTGAGTATGTTTCACAAATTGAAAACTCTACGTTCATAGATTCACAGAACTTTTTAATTGTATCTATTTCTTCTAAAGTATCTGTAGAAAATTTATTAAGTGCAACGATTAAATGAGAAGTAAACTTTCTTAAATTCTCAATGTGAACCTGTAAGTTTGGAAGTCCTTGCTCTAAGAATACTAAATTTTCTTCACTAATTGACTCTTTTGGAGCACCACCATTATGTTTTAAAGCTCTTGTAGTTACTGCTAAAACGACACAATCTGGTCTTAAGTTTGCCATTCGACACTTAACATCCAAAAACTTTTCAGCCCCTAAGTCAGCTCCAAATCCTGCTTCTGTTATAACATAATCGCCGAGTTTTAAACCAAGATTAGTCGCTACAATTGAGTTACATCCGTGAGCAATATTAGCAAATGGTCCACCGTGAACAATTACAGGGTTATTTTCTAAAGTTTGAACAAGATTAGGATTGAAAGCATCCTTTAAAAGTGTTACTAAGGATCCTTCTAGTTTTAAGTCTCTTGCATATATTGGACTTCCTGCTGTGTCTTCAGCAATCATAATATTTCCAAGTTTTTCTCTTAATTCACTTAAGTCCTTTGATAGACAAAAGACACTCATTACTTCTGATGCTGCTGTTATATTGAAACCAGTTTTTTCTATAACTCCATCGCTTACTTCATAAGAAACCCTTCTTAAAGCTCTATCGTTGACATCGAGGCATCTCTTAAAACAAATCTTTTCTGGATCAATATTTAATAGATTTCCTTGATAGATATGATTATCTATCGCAGCAGATATTAAATTGTTACAACTAGTAATAGCATGCAAGTCACCAGTAAAATGTAGATTAATATCTTCCATTGGTACAATTTGACTGTATCCTCCACCAGTTGCACCACCTTTAAGTCCAAATACTGGTCCTAAAGAAGGTTCTCTTAAAACACCAACTGTCTTCTTACCTATATGATTAAAAGCATCTACAAGTCCAATTGATACAGTTGTTTTACCTTCACCATATGGCGTTGGATTAATGGCAGTTACTAAAACAAGTTTTCCTTTAGTACCAGTCATAATATCATTAAAATTTATTTTAGCTTTATATTTTCCATAAAGTTCAACTTGTTCTTCAGTAAGTCCAAGATTTAATGCTACATCCATAATATTTTTCTTAACACAAGTCTTTGCTATTTCTATATCATTCATTTTCATCACCTAGAGAAATTATATCATAAGAAATTTTTTTTAGAAATATGCTATAATACTTTTCAGGTGATTTTATGAATATCGATAAATGTCTTTTATGTCCAAGGCTTTGTGGAGTAAACAGAAATAAAGGCGAAATAGGTTTTTGCAGTGCCAAAGATAAAATTAAAATCGCGAGATTTTCTCTTCACTTTTGGGAAGAACCTTGCATTTCCGGCGAAAAAGGATCAGGTACCATTTTCTTTTCTTGTTGCAACTTAAAATGTATCTTCTGTCAAAATTATGACATTTCTACTAAGAATAATGGCAAAGAAATATCTATTGAAAAGTTTGCTGAAATATGTTTAAAACTACAAGAAATGGGTGCATTAAACATTAATTTAGTAACTCCTACTATGTATGTTCCTTTAATAAAAGAAGGACTACTCCTTGCTAAAAAAAGGGGGCTAAATATTCCAATTGTCTACAATACTAGTGGTTATGAAAGAGTAGAAACCCTAAAAGAATTAGATGGTCTTATCGATATTTATCTTCCTGACTTTAAATATTTTGATGATTCTTTAGGAGAAAAGTTTTCCGGAATTAAAAATTATTTTGAAGTAGCAAAAGATGCTTTAAAAGAGATGGTAAGACAAGTTGGAGAAGCAAAGTTTTCGGGTGATATTATGACTAAAGGAGTAATTGTAAGACATATGATTTTACCAAAACACATCGAAGACTCCAAAAAAGTTATCAAGTATCTATATGATACTTACAAAGATAAAATATATCTAAGTATAATGAATCAGTACACACCAGTAAGAAAGATTAAAGAATATAAAGAACTTAATTTAACAGTCGATAATCAAGATTACGACGAAGTAATAAATTATGCTTGTGATTTAGGAGTAACGAAAGCTTTTATTCAAGAAGGTGAAACTTGTAAAGAAAGTTTTATTCCTGATTTTAGTAAATATGAAGAAATTTAAAGAAGAGTTTTAACTCTTCCTTTTTAGTTTCCTTACATTTTCTTTTATTTTTTCGATAGTTAGGCCTTCCTGTTTATATAGTTCTTCGATTGTCCCCTGCTCTACAAATTTATCATCAAATCCCATAGAGATAATATTTCCTTTATATTTATTTTTAACAAGGAAACAAGTTATCAAAGAAGATAATCCACCATTTAAGACATTGTCTTCTATTGTTAAAATATTATTCTCTTTAGCAAGTTTTAATAAAAGTCTTTCATCGAGTGGTTTTATAAATGTCGCGTTTACTATTGTTGCATCAAGATTATATTCTTGGTCTGCTAATGCTGCTTTTTGAACCATTTTACCAGTTGCAATAATTACTACTTTTTTACCTTTCTTTAAGACTTCCCATTTTGAGTATTCAACTTTTTTAATAGGAGTTAGTTCTAACTCATCGCCTCCACGAGGATATCTAATTGCTACTATCTTTTTAGAGTTAACTGCCCACTCTAGTAATTTAGGTAAATCTTTAATGGTCTTTGGAGAAGTAATGACCATATTAGGAATTAGTGATAGATAAGATAAATCAAATATACCTTGATGAGTTTCACCGTCACTTCCGACAAGTCCTGCTCGGTCAAGTGCTAAAACGCAAGGCAAGTTCTGCATACAAATATCGTGGATAATTTGATCAAATCCTCTTTGTAAGAATGTTGAATAAACAGCAAATACTGGGATTAAATTCTCGTTAGCAAGACCTGCAGTAAATGTAGTTGCGTGCTCTTCACAAATTCCCACATCAAAGCTTCTTTCAGGGTATTTCAAGAAGAATTCTTCTAATCCTACACCTGTTTTCATCGCTGCAGTTATCGCAACTAACTTGTCATTTTTTGATGCTAAATCGACCATTGTTTTGCCAAAAATCGAGGTATAAGTTTCTTTTTGTGTATTTATAACTCCTTTTTCCTTATCAAAAGGTGCTACTGAGTGATATAAGTCAGGATTTTCCATAGCTGGAGTGTATCCCTTACCTTTTTGGGTTCTAATATGAATAATTACTGGCTTATCAGATTTTTTTGCTTGATTGATAACTTTTATTAACAACGACAAATCATGTCCATCTAAAGGTCCAACATAAGTAAGCCCCATCGCCTCAAAATATTTTGAAGGAACTAAAAACGTTCTTAGACCATCCTTAATACGAGATAATACCTTTACAGGAACACTACCATATTTCGTTCCATCGAGACTATGTTTAACTTTATTTTTAACTTTTAAGTACCTCGTGTTAATACTTATTCTACTTAAGTAACTTGATATTCCACCAACATTAGAAGAAATACTCATTCCATTATCATTTAAGATAATAATCATTTTCGTTTTGTTGAATCCCAAATCATTTATTGCTTCTAAGCTTTCACCACTACTTATTGAGCCATCGCCAATTAAAGTCACAATATTATAGTTTTCTTTCTTTATATCTCTTGCTCTAGCCATACCAAGACCTGCAGAAATAGAAGTACTGCTATGCCCTGTTTCAAAGAAATCATATTTACTTTCTTTACGATATGGGAATCCTCTCAAACCCTTATATTTTCTTAACTTATCGAAGTCATTTTTTCTTCCTGTTAAAATCTTATAGACATAGCTTTGATGACCAACATCAAAAATAATCTTATCTTTTTCTAAATCAAAACAAGACAAAAGAGCTATAGTAATTTCTACTACGCCCAAATTTGATCCTAAATGACCACCATTTTTAGAAACTTTATCAATTAGAAACTCTCTTATTTCTTCTGCCAATTGTTTCTTTTCTTTTATTTTTAGTTTTTTTACATCTTCTGCACTATTTATTTTGTCTAAAATCATATTACTCCCTGTTATTTAAATAACATATATTGGACTTTTTTTCTTAAGTCATACATTTCTTTCATTTCATCTTTAAGTCCCAAAGTATAGTATTTCTTACCATCTTTATCTTGTGATACTACATAGTTAGATGATGGAAGCACATCTCTTGTTTGATACAACCATCTATAAAATGGTGATAATTCCATACCTTCTATATTATTAAGAACATAACTCATTAATAAATCTGGACTTATGTATTTTGTTCCATCGTAATCTATATCGTAATTACTTAGGATTAATGCTGTCGTATTAAACTGCTTATAAACACTATCTAAATTGTAATCTGAACTTAAATAATCTGTTGTGAATAAAGCATCTTTACCATCATCTGTTACTAAATGAGGTAGATGATCGCCAAAGAAGATAACAATTGTTTCTTCATCTAAAGTATTTATATAGTCATACAATCTTCCTAGTTCTTTATCAGCAAGATAAATTCCTTCAGCATAAGAATGAATAACTTCGTTTATTTCATTGCTATATGGACTTTTTGTAATATTAACATCGTAGTTATCATAACGCTCTTCAAAGTAAGGCATATGGCCACCCATCGTAATCGTAAAGAAGAAAGTTTTCTCGTCCTTATCTTTGTTATCAAAATACTTAATTATTTGATCAGTTAAATAAGCATCTGTTACATAGTTTCCATCTAAATCTATTTCATCATACAAGTGATTTCTTTCATCGACACCATAAAAGTCATAAACTTTATCACAATTAAACATATTAGCACTTGATGAATTTAATATTTTTGTCTTATATCCATTATTTTTTAATTCTTGAATTATAGATGGATTCTTTTCACTTTTTCCTTTGTTAAACAACTGCATATAAGGAGTATATCCCTTACTAAAGTAATTTAGGCTTCCACCCGTTAATATTTCGAACTCCACATTAGAGCTCATTCCACCATAAGCAGGTGATATCATATCTAAAGATATTCCTTCTTCCTTTAATCTATGAAAGTTAGGGGTAACATCTTTATCAAATTCTATGTTATCAAGTCTTGATATATCCCAAAAAGATTCAGAAAATATAACGATAATATTAGGTTTTTTCCAAGTTCCTTGATAAGTTGGAGCATTATTTAACATCGTAGTAAGTTCTTGTTCATTATAGCCACTTGGTTCATATCTTCTTGCTTCTATTAACTTTCCGTAAAGTCCTGATAAAACTCCATACTTATAAAAGTATCTCGTGTTGCTTGCTGTAATCGCATTATCGTAACCATCATCGATATCGTAAATAACATCAGTTGTAAATCTATTTAAGCCTTCGTTAGGTATAAATAAAACTAGAAGTATAATTATAGATAAACATCCCTTTACTAAAAGATTTTTAGTATTTTCTATTTTAATATTATTTCTTTTAGCAACTTTAAATAAATAATAAAATACTATAACTGCAAATAGAGTTGGGAAAAACAAAAACTTAAGACAGCTTACAAATGAGTTACCTGCAAAACCCGCTACTTCAAAAGCATTTTGTAAAAACATAACATCTGTAATAAGCAAAGTATCACTTGTATAGTAAACTCTTCCAACATTAATAATGTGAACAACTAAAAGTAAAACACCATATATCTTAGTAGCAGTACTCGTATTTCTAACTATAGAAAGTATTAAACAATAAATTGAATAAGTTAATATTACAGTAACAATAATTGACAAGAAATTTAAAGGTATTCTTGCTTCATTAAAAATAGTTATAGTATAGTAATACTCTAAAGCAAAAGTAATTATTAGAGGAAGAAAATAAGAAATATATTTTTTAGCTGTTAAATCATTGATTTCCGGTATTTCATATTTTAATTCTTTTTTATCAAGTTTACTTTTTACTTTGGCAATTATTAAAGGAATTAATCCACCTAAATAAGTAATAACGGCTTTTAATGGGCTCATAAGATTAGCAATTAAAATATATCCTACTAATAAATATAATATTGCAAGAATAATAGGTACTTCTTTATTAACTTTTTTTCTTACATAATACATCGAAGTTAAATAAAAAGTTTCAACTGGGAAAATTACATAAGAAATAACATCACTTATCTTAAAGGGAATTATCTTTAAAATAGTTGATGTTAAAACATAAAAAACAGTAGCAAAAAGGAATAATTTCTTTTTACTTTCAAAAACTTCCTTCATTTTTTCCACCTTCTTCTTACTGAAGATTACAAGTAATTTCAGTCGCAGATATTTTTTTGATCTTAAAGAAGGATACTACATAAAGTAATCCTACGAACAAGAAGAATATCCCCATCACTATATTATTGTTGATAAATAGTAAAAAGTCAAATATTCCGTGTAAAATTACTGGTACAACAAAACTTAATATTCTTAAATATACACTTTTTCCATGAGCCCCTATGGATTGATTTAATTTAGCAAGTCCAAGATAGTAACCTGAAGCAACGGCATAGAAAGCGTGAGCTGGAACAGAAACGAAAGCTCTTAATAAAGCAGTAGCAGCACCATTTTGATATACATATAAGATATTTTCTAAAGTAGCAAATCCAAGAGAAACAAATGCTGCATAGACAATCGCATCATAAATATGATTAAAGTTTCTATTTTTCCAAGTTCCTAAATATAGGATAAGGAATTTATAAGCTTCTTCGACAAGAGCAATTACAAAAAATGACATTACAAAGGCACTAAAATAATCAGTCACTTGATAATTTGTTGCAGATATTATAGTCGTTTCTACAAATGCAGCTGGCACTGTTATAAGAACACCCAAGAAAAATAAACGCAATAACATCGACATTGGTTCTTTTTCTATAACATCCATTTTATACACGACATAACACAAAATTACAGAAGGCACAATTGCAAAGAAAATATTAATAATAAGAGCAGAATAATCCATCTAACCACCACTTTCTAATCATAAAATCATTATAACACTAAATAAACATTAATTAAAAATTAATTACAAAGAAATAGATAAAGAAGTGTAAAAGAAAAAGTAGACTTTTAATCTACTTTAAACTCTATTTATTATAGATAGTTTTCTGCTTTTACTTCGAAGTAGCTTTGTGGATGATTACATACAGGACATACTCCTGGAGCTTTCTTTCCTACTACTACATGTCCACAGTTTCTACAAATCCAAATCTTATCTTCATCTTTAGAGAAAACAAGTCCATCTTCAACATTTTCAAGAAGTTTTTTGTATCTTTCTTCGTGTTCTTTTTCGATAGCTCCAACCATTCTGAATTTAACAGCTAATTCTTTGAATCCTTCTTTTTCAGCAGTTTGAGCAAATGACTCATACATATCAGTCCATTCGTAGTTTTCTCCTTCTGCTGCAGCTTTTAAGTTTTCTTTAGTTTCAGGAACTTCTCCACCATTTAAATATTTAAACCAAATTTTAGCGTGTTCCTTTTCATTATTTGCAGTTTCTTCAAATATAGCTGCTATTTGTTCATAACCATCTTTCTTTGCTTTTGATGCAAAATAAGTATATTTATTTCTTGCTTGACTTTCTCCAGCGAAAGCTGCTTTTAAATTTTCTTCTGTTTTTGTTCCTTTTAATTTATTGTAATCCATATATACCTCCATTTGACTTTATTATAACATTTGTAATTTTTTAGTTCAATTATTTTTATGTAAAATACTTAAAAAGAAATTATTAAAATAGTAGATTAAGCAATTCTTTTAGAGTATAATTTTCTTAAGGAGGATTCTATGAAAAAGAAATCAAATAATTTAATTAAAACAATATGTTTCATAATTATTTTTGCTATTCTATGTCTTGCTTATTTTGGTTTAGGAGGAACAGATAGAACTAGTGTTGAATATGTTCAATTTTCTTGCGTTGTCTTTTCAATGATTGGTCTTTATTTAGCAGTAATGTTATCTGGTAAAGTAAAAAATAGTAGTGCTTTAGTATCTGATGCTGCACTTTATTTAATAGCAAGTACTTTTTTAAATTTTGTTATTAAACTAGAAATAATGAAAGATTTAGTTATCTGGAATATTATTGTTTTTCTAGTATTCATACTAATTGTTATAATTGATACTTTTGTTAATAAAGGTAGAAGATAGTTAATTGGAGATTGTTTTTTTCCATTTTTTAATTATAATAACCTACTAAGAGGTGAAAGCTATGGAAAGAACATTATATTTCGAACTTAAAACGGAATATGGTCCACTATACCTTTATGAGAATTATAAAAGTGAGACTGATATTCCAGTTACAAGAGAATTTTTTACACAAGAAAAAGGAATAAGAAGATACGGATATCTATCTTTTATGGGCAATAGTGATTTTAAAACAGTTGAAAAAAATATGGAAGGATTAATAACTAAAGAATATATTAAAGAGTTATCTCCTTATCAATTTTTAAATAAGGTTGGAGGATACCTTATCAGTGAAGATAGTATAAATAAAAAAAGAAAAGATGTATATAATATATTCGATATGAAAGCAAATTCTAAAGGTAATACAACTATCCTAAATGATGAACCACAAATTAGTGGTGAACTAAAGGATGTTTTTGCTAATAAAATACTTTCAAAATATACAAGTTCTAATTCAAACAAAAGGAAAGAAATTTAAAAATTCTTTCCTTTTATTCATTATATCTCAATACTTTGACTTTTTCTTCTTTCGATAATTGAGAAACTTTATCACTTACCTTTTTTATTTCTTCATTTTCTTTAGAAAGTTCTTCTTTGAAATCTAGAAGATCTTTTTTTAATTTATCAAAATCCGGATAATCTTTGTATTTATTTTCACAGTCATTTAGTATTTTATCAATTTCTTCAATTGATGACGATAACATATTTTTTGATGTTTCTATATCGACATTTTCAAGTCCCACTAAAGTATCTGTTTGAGTAACACGATTATAGTGCTCTTCTATTGTTTCATAACCTAAGATATCTCTAATTGTCAAAATACTAGTTGACAACATCAAAGCAAGAGATAAAGTTCTACTTCCTAATGGTCTTAATGCATTTAATCCCATAAGAGCATACATTCTTCGTGTTTGATTAGTAATACCTGTTCTAACATAACGGAATCTAGTCATCGGCTCCACAGTTGTCTCTATTTCGTGTTTAACTTTTTTTAAATCTTCTAAAGCTTCTTCACGATATTTTTTTATATAATCGAAGTTAGATTTAACATTTAAAAATTTATTTAAATCTTTTTCATACTGTTCATCAGCTATATTGATTTCATCTTTTTTAGTATTAGCTTTTGTATCTAAAACTTCTACTTTCTTATCTATCTCTTCTATTTTTTTAATTGTATGTTTATAGGTTTCAAGATACTCTTCTAAATCTTTTCTATTTTCTTCATCAACTAATTTTTCATTAAGATGAGTTATAATTACATTTCCTTTTTCTAAGTATAAGAAATCTTTTTCAAAGAGTTTCTTTTCTTCATCACTAACTTCTTTTTTTATTTTTTCTAACTCATCAATCAATTTTTTAATTTCTAAAACAAGTGACTCAATTTCTTTTTTTTCATTTGCTTCATCTGTATAGTTATCTAATATTTTAGTTTTAAAGTCTATAACTTTTAATTTATTTTCTAAATCGTCCAATTTCTTTTCTAATATGTTTATAGTAGAAAGATTTTCGTTTTTATTAATAATATTTTCATTATCATCATATCTTAAATGAACTTGTTCTGTCTCACTTTGTTCTTGTATTTTATTTTCTTCTATTTCTTGGGGATTTATTTTATTATCTGCTGTTTTGATTACCGAAGGGTTTTCTGTTGGAATAATAGGAATTTCAGGTAATACTTTAGGTCCTTCTTTATCTTCGAAAGGCTTACCTACGACACTTGGCTGGTCTTTAACTTCGTTATTGTCTTTAACTTCTTTAACTACTTCTTCTTTACTTTCTTCTTTTACTTTATTACCAACTTCAAAAGTGTTATCTTCTTCGATTACATTCTTTTCTTCATCAGTTACTTCTTCAATTTTTACAGAATTGTTTTTTGAAGCAATGGCTTTTAAAATCTCATATATTTTTTTATTACTATCTAAATTTTTTTCATCTATTTTATCAAGTATTAATTTATACTTTATCGGTTCACTTGTGTACTTATTTTTACTACTTGAATAGATAGTTAAATAACCGTACAAATCACTAGTAGGTTTTTTATACATAACATCTTCTATTTCTTCGTACCAAACATAGTGTTCTTCTTTAAGAAAACTCTTTTTATTTTCAAAAAAGATGTAGACATATTTATTCCTAATTTCAAAGTAACCATTTATTCCTTCTATAATTATTTTTTCCATAAGAATACCTCGATAAAAAGACTGAATTAACAGTCATTATTTAATACATTTTATTTCGTTTTTCTTAACCATATAAGCTTTTTGTGCTAAATCAATTAATGGTCTATCACTTTCACTATCAGTATATGTTTCCATAATTTCAAACTCTTTATATTTTTTATTCAATCTATTAATCTTTTCTTTTCCCTTGCAATTTACTCCGATAAACTTGCCGGTTTTAACATCAACTTCACTAGCAATTAAATCTTTTACCTTTAACTTTTTACAAATTTTTTCTAAAAGAAATGTTGGAGATGCTGACACAATAACATCGTTTTTATGATTCTTTTCTAAATAAAACTTCTTAATTTTTTTATCGTACTCTTCCCAAAATTCATCGAGTAACTTATCTGTATTATCAAAGTACTTCAAGAAAGAAAAGTAACTCTCTTTAACTTTAGTTTTACTTTTTAATTTAATAAAATATAAGAAATAATTAACTGTAAATTTAGGTAAGATAAGTAAACACTTTTTCTTTTTACTTAAACAAAACTTATAAAAGTCTTTTGAGGAATCACCATCATATATAGTTCCATCAAAATCATAAACATTTATCTTCACACAATCACCCTATAAATATAGTATTAAGAATACAGAAAGAACAAGTAAGAAACCAAGTACTAAAATTAATTTATCTTTTAAGATAACTTCTACTGGGTCACCACTACTTTCACTACCTTCTATATCCATACTGTACTTCATACATACCGTAATAACAAGAGGAATTGTATAAATTAACAAATTATTGTTAGCACTTACAACATTGCTGTCAGTTGCCCACAAAGAATAAAAGATAATAGACATACATAAAAACATATACATATTCTTATCCAAAAATTCTTTGTTATAATATTCTAAAACTTTTCTTGATTTAGCACCATTTTTATTGATCTCATTTCTTCTTTTACCAAGTCCTAGATAGAATGATATTGAAAGTACTGCTAAATATAACCAGTTAGATACTTCAATTCTTAAAATAGATGCTCCAAATAAAACTCTTAAAACAAAACCTGATACAAGAATTAAAACATCTATTATAGGAATGTTTTTAAGCCCTAAACTGTAAGCTAAATTAAGAACAAAATAAGCAAGTAAAAAAGCAATAGATAACTTTGGAAGTTTTAAGAAATATGCAAGAGCTGCACTAACTACCACAATTAAAATAATTTCAATTATTGCACTCTTTACAGAAACTTTTCCGGATGCTATCGGTCTATTTTTCTTTGTCGGATGTTTTCTATCTTTGTCTTTATCTTTAATGTCATTAATTATATAAATAGTACTAGCTATTAAAGAAAATACAATAAAACCATATAAAGTTTGAAGAAAATTATTAGTATTTAAAAACTTACCACTAAATATTAAAGGAACAAAAATTAATATATTCTTAATATAGTGTTTGGGTCTCATTAATTTAATATAATTCATTATTTCACCTGAACTTTCTATTATATTGTAAACATATGTAACATAAACCTAGCAATACTTAATATTGTAGATAAATTAATTACACTTATACCTACTATAAATAATGTATATGTTATCGTCCTATTAAGCTTTAATTTTTCAATTACAAAATCCATACCTTCTACGAATAACGGTATTGTTGCACCTGAAAAGTAAATATTAAAGAGTGGAGATATATTTACACTCCAATTTAAAATACAAAATAGAACGAAAGCAAAAATAAGCCATGATGTATTTAATTTAGTAAACAAACTTTTTCTTGATACAAAAATTCCTATTACTATTAATACAAATATACCTACTCCTAAAGGAGTTAATAAAGTTAAAACATTTGACCACCAAAATGTATTAGCAGAAATAGAAGGAAGAGCCACAATAGTACTTTGTATCATATTAATTGTTGAAATAATATGTTGATAAAAAGGAAATGTTTTTGAAGCGAAATCATTCATTGGTTCTGTAAGTTCTTTAAAGAAATCAAATAATAGATGAGCTTGACCTAAACATATAAAAGTAAGAACTGCTATAACTATTATCTTCAATATTTTTTTTACTTTATTCTTAAACTTGTCTTTTACTATTAATTCTCCAACTCCAGCAAATGCACTAGTTAAAATAGTACCGGAGGCACATACAATAGGAGCAGTAGACTTATCTTTCTTCGTACACAAAGTATAGAAATATAATACTAAAAAGAAAAGACATATCTGATACTTCTCCATAAATAATGTATACGTCAAAGTAGAGAAAGAAAGCATAAATAAAATATAAACTATTTTTTTATCACTTAATTTTTTTAATAGTAAACCACTTAAAATTAAGAATTGAGAATTTAATATTTGGAAGAAAATAGCAATTGCAAGATAGTAAATGTTACCTGAAATAAATCCTTTCAAGAAAGCTGTAAATATTACAAATAATGGATAGGTAAAATATATAATTAAAGGATGCTGTATAGAATAATATGTCGCTGAATTAAACTGATTGTTAATTGCAAAACTAGAATCCATTGAATAAACATTATCAAACTGTTTATAAAAACCAGGTACAACTGCATATGAAACTACAATTAAACAAATAGATATAAAAGTTGAAATAACATACGCTTTCTTATCCCAATCATCCAAAGTATGATAAAAATCTATAATCCACTTTTTACAAGCATTCAAGATAATAAGCAAATAATAAGTTAATGGAAAGAATATAAAAATATAATATCTTAATCTAAACAAGTTTGGGTATGTTCCATCTGCCTCATACATAAGATATGTTGCTTTCGCATCATAAAATTTCTTCATAAGAATAAGACAGACAATAATACAAATAAATGAGAACAATTTATGCTCCTTAATTAACTTAAAAACTTTCTTATAAGTATACTTATATATGACTAATGAACAAATAAAAGACACAACTAAAGTAATATAAACATTTAATCTTTCGTAATGATTAACATTTATCAATTGAAAAGATAAGTCTGCACTTGCTAATGCCAAAAATAATCCAATTGCAACTACGATTAATTTAGTTAATTTTGGATTATTAAAAAATAATAACGAAGTATCTTTTTCTGTTTCTTTCTTCATAGTATTTGATTTTTTTTCTTCTCTTGTCTTCATTTTTTCACCACTTTTAAAAGATATATCTATCACTATGTAATTATATAGGTATTTAAATCTAATGTCAAAGTAAAAGAATAATTAAACTCTTATCTAGTATGATTTTTTATTAAATTTGGGCTTTTATTACGATTTTTATTGATTTTTATTTGATTTTTTGGTATTTTATTAATGTTTTTTTGGGGGTTAATATGAATAAAAAGGAACTTAATAGTATTAAAGATGTTATAGATTCTGTAGATAAAAGTTGGCCTAAAGATGTAATTGTAAGATATCTATATATAAAGTTAGCACCATTTGTCCAACACGATTTAAAATATTTTCTAGCAAGTGACGAAGAAAAATATAGGGAATACAAAGAAGGATTCATCGATAGATTTCCTGATATAGTTTGTTCCACTCTTGCCGATTTTTATGTTAAAGTTTTTAATGAATTTGATATAAGAAGTACTAAGGTTATAGCAAACAGCGCTAGAATTCCACTTTTTGCAGTAATTGTAGAGGGAGATAATGGATGGTTTTTTATTGATCCAATAAATGATTTATATAGAAATCAATATGGATTAAAACCACAAAATTTTGGAGTTATACCATTTTATAAAACAATTAATAGAGAACATAGTGAACTAATTAAATTAGATCCATTATATGTAAAGGAAATCGATAAAGAAATTGGAAAGAATTTTGATATGATATTTTTAGATCCCTTATTTGAACTTTTACATAAAGAATTTGCCAACAGAAATAAAGCTTATGACTTCTTTGAGGTCTCTAAAACTGAACCAATGAAACTTTTAGAAAAGAAAATAGAATATATAAGTAGAGAACTAATTAATCTAGGACAAGTAAATGGAGTATATGAAAGAAGTCAAATGTATCTTTATTTTAGAAATTATCTTTTAGATAGAAACGAAAAAGAACACACTGTAGCAATAATAGAAAAAGGTGATAAAAATCACCATATAACATTTATGGTTCTACCAAATGATGAAGAACCAATCAGATATATCGAAGAAAAAGATAGTAAGGGATATAAATTGAAAAAAGAAAAAAGTCTACATAAGTAATAAATGTAGGCTTTTATTTTTTTAATGTTTCTAAGTTAATTTGAGCAATTCTTTCTTTATCTTTATTTACTTTTCTTAAGCAAAAAGATACAGCCATCTCACTTTTAGAATTAAGTTTAGAAAATTTTAAGTAGTTCTTATCTTCAAGCAAATGATGAAAGATAGAATCGATAGTTTCTATTTTTTCTTCATCTAATAAAGCTAAACAAGCTCTTAAATAACATTGTCTCAAAATAATAGAAGTTCTTTTTTCTGGGTCAGCATAATCGTGATTCTCGATATCTAAGATTCTTGCTATCTGTTCACTAGCTTCATCATAGCAATGACGATTTCTTAAAATATCATACAATTCTTTACCAGCATCTGTTATAAGGGATACGAAAGGTGATGAAATAGTTATTGTCTCGGAAGTTTCAAAATCTGTTTCAAGCATTTCTTTTTCTATTTCTTTATTAATAAAAGAAGTTTGGTACTTTGCTCTTACTAGATTATCTCTAATAGAGGAATTAGTTTTTATTTTTGAATACTCATCTATTAATGCTACAAAGATATGGAATAAATCTTTATTAAGTGACTTATAGATTTCTGTATTTTGATATATTGCAGATGATATCGTATCTTCAGCATTAGAATCCCCAACCGACTCTAAAAAGTTCTTAACGCTTTCAGGGACCATTTCTACATAAGCTTTATCATTATAGACAATTATTTTTACAAAGTAAGATAATATTCTTCTCATTACTCTACTTCTCTGATCTTGTGTTATTAAGTATTCGATATCTTCATCAAATGAGTCATTAAAGAAATGTTTGGCAATATATTCAGTTAAATTTTGACATTTAGTAACAGTTAAGTTTTCTTTACTATATAACTCTTCTTCTACTTCTAAAGATATTTTTAAATATTCAAGAAGTTTAGAATATTCTTCTGAATCCTTTTGATTATTTATTTCAAGTTCTGCAAGTCTTTCATATAGTTTATCGATTGATGAAGTTGTCTTTATTAATTCATTAAGCCACTCGATATCATTTTTTGTTATATTTATTTGTTCCATAATAATCCCCTTTTTTAAGTGATAAAACGCCCGTTATTATACAATAAAACGGGCTATTTGTAAAGCAAATTAGTACTTGCTACATCACTATCATATTACTTTTTTAGTTTTATTATTTTTTCCCAAGGAAGACTACTATCTCCAAAGTGATGTTTTTTAGTTACATCGTAGTAATTAAGATGTTTTAAATTCAAAGTTTCAATTATACTTTTTGGAGAAAAATCAAAGTTTTTATCTATTATCTTTTCTATTTCTTCTTCACTTATTTTATTGGTGTTAAAGCAGTCGATATCCACCATTACTGGAGAAGACATTCCAATAGCGTATGCTACTCTTACTTCACATAAAGAGGCCAGTCCTGCTGCAACAATATTTTTTGCTACATATCTAGCGTAATATGCTGCACTTCTATCCACTTTTGTGTAGTCCTTGCCAGATAGTGCTCCACCACCATTATGAGCAATACCACCATAAGAATCGACCATTATTTTTCTACCAGTAAGTCCAGAGTCACCAGCAGGTCCTCCTATTACAAACCTACCTGTTGGATTTATTAATATAGTTGTCTTCTTCATATACTTTTTAGGTATTACTTCGTCGATAACTTTTTCTTTTATTTCTTTCTTTAAAAGTTCTAAGTCTTTATCTTCATCGTGTTGACAAGATACTACAACAGTTTTGACTGTTACTTCATCATCATTTTTAGCAATCGTTACTTGGGCTTTACCATCAGGTCTAATACCTTTTATTATTCCATTTAATCTTACATACTCGAGTCTATCAGTTAGTTTATGAGCAAGGTTGTGCACTAGTGGCATAAAGTTTTCTGTTTCATTAGTCGCATACCCATACATTATTCCTTGGTCTCCTGCTCCCGTATCCTCTTTATCTACTCCTTGAGCAATATCAGGGGATTGCGTTGAAATATCTTTTATTATCTTACAGGTATTTCCATTAAATAAAAGGGAGTCATCGTTATATCCTACAACATTTATGACATTTCTTACTACTTCATCAATATCAACTTTTGCCCTACTTGTTATTTCACCAATTATGTAGACTTTATTTTTTCCAAGTGCTACTTCACAGGCAACTTTAGAAGATTCATCTTGCTTTAAATAAGCATCTAATATTGAATCTGCAATTAAATCGCTTAATTTATCTGGGTGACCACATGTAACAGATTCTGTTGTAAATAATTTTTCCATATATACCTCCTTCTAAATTTACCTTAAAAAAACATTTGAAGATAATCTCCAAATGTTAGATTATCCTTATCTTTCGGTATTACCGTAGGATTTAGCACCTAAATAAATAGGTTGCTGGACTTCACAGGGCCTATTCCCTCCATCACTCATAATAAGGTAAATTTATAAAAATTATTTATACAAGTATTGTAGCACAAAATATAAAAAAGAAAAGTAAATTTAAAAGAAGAAGCTTTTAATACAAAAAGGCTTCTTTTATCTCTTCAAGTAAATCTTTAGTTCTATTAGTAATTCTTTCCTCATCCCACTTACCACCATTATTATAATAATCAATTATATCAATAGTAGTAATTTTAAAGTCCGTATATGATTTTATTCCAGGTATATCATCCATTCCATTTATTTTAATATCAAAACTTTTATTTTTTATTTTATTATTAAGTTTATCTTTTAAAATCGTCATATTACCTAAATTATTAATTTTAGAATTTCTATAATTAACTTTATCATCATTTGTAATTAATTTTTTTCCTTTGTCATCTTTTTTTGGCAACGTGTTCCAATATGTTTGCCATGATTCAGGCATTATATGTTCTAATTGATAACTATCTTTAAATTCCAATTCATGAACATCGTTCATAGGATTACGTCTCCTATAAAGTTCTATAAGAAATAATAGTGTTTTCGCTTCATCATTAGTCATTTTTTGAAGTCCAACCAATCCTGTGTCCAAATCTTCCATTTTTTCGATTTCTTCATTAATTCGATTTGAATCTTTAATAAAATCAGTACATAACTTGTTATAATTTTTACTTCTTGAACTATTTTTGTTTAAATATGTTAATACTACTATTTTTTCAATCTTATGCAATTCTTTATTCAATTTTGATTGGTTACTTGAATATTTTTTAATCAAGTATAAGATATATGGATTAAAAGTCTTGATATCCATTTTTTCACAAAAGAACAACAATCTCGATAATACGTTTTCATTTGAATAAAAATACTTATAATCTTCTTCTTTATCCATAAAAGTTTTTTTATATAATACTGCATATTCGCACATTTCGTTTAAAAAGTTTTCTATCTCTTCTTCTGTTTCTAATTCATTTATGTGTTTTTTATAAACATTTGGCAAATCCGAAAGTGTTTGAGTTGGATTATACCATTCTTTTATTGTTGCATAGCAATGAAGAAACATATCAATATTTGTTCTTTTCATTCTTCCTGTTACAACTTCTTTATTCCACAACGAATCTATATCATCATCAATACAAAAAGTATTTCCCCACGTTGAGTCATATAATTTAATAACTTTTTTGGAAAAATCATCTTTTTTATTTCCATCTAAAATATTACTGACACTATTAAATAAATAGTTTTTAATTGTATCTGCCATTGTTAATCTTACTCCTGCATTATTCAATGTATCAAATACTTTTTGCTCGTCAGTATTACAACCTATACTTATTACTACTAAAATTTTTATAGGGGTTGTTATCAATTTTATTAATAAATCTTTTTTCTTTTCGTAGTTTTCTGTTGAAAATCTATTATAAAAATAAGCATAGCATTGGTTTATTAGGCTTTGATTTTCTTTTTCAATTTTATTATGAGAATTAAAATCTATTATCTTATCGAATTCATCTTTATCTAAATGAGAATGGAACAATCTAGGTACATAAACTGGTCTACCATCTTCACCAGGTTCAATATCTTTTCTAAAGACAACTTTTTTTAAATCATCTTCAAAATATTTTTGATCATTTTCTTCCAATGTATCATATAATGCCATTACAAATATCGATAAAGTCGTTAATCTTTGCTGTCCATCTATTACTGAACATTCAGTAGGATCTGTCACACTCATTTTTGCTTTGTTTTTTAAAATAATTGAACCTAAAAAGCCTGGTATTTCAGAATCGAAAAAATTATTATATAAATCGCACCAATTTGCTTCTTTCCAAACATATCTTCTTTGGAAGAAAGGAATCCTTACTATACCTACATCACCCAAAAAAGTTAAATCTTTTGGTTTTGCATCAAACATATCGTTCTCATTCATATTTTTACCACTCCCATTTGCAATTATATCATAATATTATTAATATCAAAATATTTGTTTATTTTTCATAACAAAATACTAAATTATACTAAATTATATTTACTGGTTTTTACGTTAATTTCATCCATAATAAAGTTTTATTTATATACTTTTTTAACTTTCATAATATTTGCATAATTCAATCCACTTTAATAAGATTTTTTCCTTTATTTTGAATCTAGCTTTTATTTTACCATTATGCTTATTTTCAAAATAATAGAATTTAATTTTTTTATTTTTTGTTTTTTCTTCTTTAATGCAAAATGAACCATGCGCTAATGCACATCTAATTGTGTAATATAATTGCATAGTTTTATTCATATTACTATCATTCTTATAGACGATTATTTCTGTATCTTTATTTAATTCATTTTCATTCACTAGCAAATTAAAATTATCTTCAAAACTTTCTGTACTTTTAATTGATTTATAAAGTAAACTATTACAACTCTTTTTCATCTTCCATAACAATCTTTTAAATTCATTATTTGAAATATTTAAATCAAAAAAGGGTTTTGCTCTCTGAGATACTTTTTCAATAAAGATTTCTCCATTTTTTTTGTTTTTGTGATATACTTTGCAATTAAATAAATAAAAATCTATTATTTTTAAAAAATTGTATCATTAAAAACCAAATAATTGCATATTATTAAAATTTAAAATTAATAGGTCTCATTTTTAATTGAATATTTGTTGATTTTTTTATCAATATTAGTATAATAATACGCTAAGAGGTGAAATATGGAAAATATATTATACTATGAACTTGCAACTGAATATGGACCACTATATGTCTATGAAAGATATAATGATGATCCAAAGACATCAAAAGAAATACCAGAAACAAGAGAATTTTTTACACAGGAAGAGGCTAGAGTTTCATACAGCTCTCTAGTATTTTTAGAAAAAGCCGAATTTAAAGTTGTTGAAAGAAATATGGAAGGAATAATAACAAAAAATTATATGCACAAATTATCTCCATATGAATTTTTAAACAGAGTTGGCTCTTCTCTTGATAGTGATGAAAAAATGGAGGAGAAAAGAAAAAGAATATATGATATTTTTGAAATGAAATCTAACAATATGGCAAATGATCAAGTAATAGAAACAGAACAGAAAGGAAACAAAAAGCAAAAGAATATTGTTGCTTCAAAAATATTATCAAAATACATACCTAGCAAAAATTAGTTCTTCTTAATAAAAGTAAAAAATCAGAATTTCAACTTGAACCGTAACTTAATTATTAAATCTACAAATAAAGTACACATCAGTAAATTGAATCCTGATTTTTTTTATTTGATTCACTATTCATATTTAAATATTTTATTTTTTCTATTTTGTATTAAGTCGATTGTGAAGCCTTATGCATTTGTTTTTTAATTTTTACTTATATTAATAATTTAATTTTTTTTAAAAAATTAACAAATTAGTAAATAATATTATTAAAATAATTGTAAATTTCTTATTAATTTGATACAATACATCTATCAATTGACTTGCCGAGTATTGATGACAATTTAGACGCTAAAGTTTATTTATTTAGGCAAGAAATAAATATGCATGATGCGGGATATCCCTTAAATAGGACGAAGGGATATCCTTTTTTTGTTTATTTATAATAATTGATAATAATAATAATAATAATAAAAGGAGGCAAAGTAATGAAAAAACTAGCAACATATTATGTAGATGGTAAGATAAAATATAATAAAAAAAATGGGTTATATTATTATCAAGATAACGATAAATATTTATTTGCACAAGGTATTTACAAGACAAAAATAAAAGAAGAAGACTTACCAGATTATTATATAAAAGTATGGCTACATCCAAAATACATATATTTATCTTTAAAAGGAATTAAAGATGTATCCTATAGACCAAATTTTCATAATAACCATTATAGAAAATATGACGCTCTATACATATCGTATAATAATAAATTAATTATTAACCAAGATGGGTATTGTAATAATTACGATATAATGATTTGGGGTCCAGAAATAAATCATATTGTAAAAGAATTAGAAAAATGCAAGTATAAACCAGCTAAAATGAGGAAGATAAAAAATTTAATGGATAAAAAAAATAAATGGTATAAGTATTGGGATGACCGCAACTGGAATGGTAATTATTTTTTTACATCAGAAGAAGTATGGAATGAAATTCTTGGTGATGAAAAATGAAAATATATATGATAGCAGATACACATTTTAGTCATAAAAATATAATTGACTATTGTAATAGACCTTTTAATAATGTAGATGAAATGAACCAAACCATTATTAATAATTGGAATAAGATCGTTAAAAAGAATGATGTTGTGTATCACTTGGGGGATTTTTTTCTAGGTTCAAAATATGATTTGGAAGATATAGTTAATCAATTAAATGGAAAAATCTATTTAATAAGAGGGAATCATGATCGATTAACAGCTAAATCATATGAAGACTGTGGAATAACTTTATTAAAAAGTGCTCCAATTATTATGGACAATTATAAGGTAATGTTATCTCATAGACCATTACCAAATACTATGATAAAAGATGGATATGTGAATATACACGGTCACATCCATCAAAACAAATTAGAAGATAATTATGATGTAACTTTATTTGATATAAATAAACATATTAATGTTTCATGTGATATGTTGAATTTTAAACCTATATTACTAGAAGATTTATTAAAGGATTGTGATAAAAAATGATTTATATAACAGGAGATATGCATAGAGATTTTTCTAGGTTAGATAATATGAAGTTTAATAAAGAGGACATATTAATAATACTAGGAGATACAGGGATAAATTATTATCTTAATGAAGAAGACAACAAATTAAAAGAAGATTTAAAAAAATATAATATTAAAATATTTTGTATTAGAGGGAATCACGAAGAAAGGCCAGAAAATATAAATACCTACAAAGAAGTAAATATGTTTGGGGGAAAAGTATTTGTAGAAAAAGAATATCCATATTTGTTATTTGCAAAAGATGGAGAAGAATATAGTATAGGTGGAAAACAAGTATTAATAATTGGTGGTGCATATTCTATAGATAAAAACCACAGAATAATATATGGATATAAATGGTTTAAGGATGAACAGCTAAGTAAAGAAGAAATGGATAATATTTACAATAAAGTAAAAGGAAAGCATTATGATATTGTATTAACACATACATGTCCACATAAATATGAGCCAACAGAAGTATTTTTAGATGTGGTAAATCAATCTAAAGTAGATAAATCTATGGAATATTTTCTTGATAAAATAGAAAAAAACATAAAATATGATAAATGGTATTGTGGACATTATCATACTGAAAAAAAAGTTAATAAATTAGAATTTTTATTTGAAAGTTTAAAGAAAATATAACTTTACTGTAAAAAGTAAATATGTTACAATATATGCAATTTTCATGCCTTGAAGCAAATAATATGCATATGACATTCTAAGATTTGTCAATAATAAAATTTTATGATATTATTGGCATCACAAAAAGACACGAGATTTCTAAATTTTTAAAAATTTAGGAATAATGTGTTAATTTGTAATATAATAATAAATGTAGTCAAGTGGTGATGACTACTACTTATCTAGTTGCTTACACAAGGCTAAAATTTTGCGAAGTAATTTAGTTGTGCAAGCAATAGTTGCAGCGTAATGATGTTTACCTTCATTACGTTTTTTTCTGTAATAAGATTCAATATCATTTTCAATATGACATTTAGAAGTTAATCTAACAATATTTAAACAACTTATAAATAATAATTTTCTCATATATTTGTTACCAGATTTAGAAATAGGACCATGGACATTAATGGATTTACCAGATTGTTTAATAGATGGATCAAGTCCACAATAAGCAGTTAATTCTTTAATATTATGAAATCTATTAATATCACCAAGTTCAGCAATAATGAT